>NZ_JCAJZQ010000002.1:0-910822 GCF_059510335.1 Nocardia sp. PLKS1-43
GTCCTCACCGTACGACAAGAAATCCGGCGGTCCCGACACCAAGAGCGCCGCGAACGACAGCTCGAATTCCACGACCAGCGCGGCACGAGAGCAGACTCCGGACAACTCGCCGCAGCCGACGCCGGCGCGGGAGGGCAGCTCACCGAACGACCGGTCCCGAAGCACCGCTGCCGACACCAATCCGGCGGCCGCGGCACAGCCCCCGCGTGGTGCGAGTACCAATCCGTTCCGGCAGGGTGACGAGTCGCGTGTCGAGAACTCGAATGTGCGGGGCGGCAACACGAACCCGTTCCGGCGGGGCAATGCGGCACAGCCGGCCGTGGAGAACTCGACTGCGCGTGGCGGGAACACGAACCCGTTCCGCAACGGCAGTGGACCGCAGTCACGCATCGGGGACTCGAACGCGCGTGTCGGGAACACGAATCCGTTCCGTCGAGGCAACGGGCCGCAGTCGGACTCCGAGTCGACCCCGATGCGGGACGCGCCCGCGGCGGATCTGGACCGCAAGCGGTACCAGGCCACGGTGGAAGACGTTTCCGATGAATCGGGCACCCTGCCCATGGAGAACCGAACCGTAACGCCCACAGACGATCCGGGCGGCCGGCGATTCCAGACCACCGTCGGGGAACAGTCCGGCACCCCGTTCGACTCGACCCGGACCAACACGCCCACCCAACCCGGCGAGAGTCGGTCCACTCTTCTCGCGCCGCATGGTTCGACCGGAGGCTCCTCCGGCGTTCCCAAGGCCGATATCCCGGTTCGGAATCGGCCGCAGGATCTGTCCCGATCGATGTCCTCCGATTCGACGACGACGCGGACGGCCGCCCCCTCGCGTCCGAGCGTGTCCTCGCTCGACGACGGATCGCGTCCGGTGACCCGGATCGCCGCGGGATCCAAGACCGAACCGGCACCGAAAGCCGCTGCGACACCCTCTGTCTCGGAGCAATCGCGCATTCGATCGATACCTGCCGAATCGGATCGCTCCGTGCCGATGAATCGTCGCGCCGAACTGCCGCCGTCGACCTCGCGCCAGGACGACGCCCTCCGTTCGAGCGAATCGCCGCTCGCCTCGCCGACGGACCAGATGCGCACCCCGCTGCGCGATCCACAGCGGAGCGAGGCGCATCCGGATGAGGTGCGCAGCTTCGAATCCCTCGCTCGCGCCGACGATTTCGCTGCCAGCAGGCTGAACACCCGGGACGATCTGCCGCTCGATGAGCGGGCGGCATTGGACGGCAACCGAGACATCCCCACCGTCAACGACCTGCTGCACAACCTCCCGCCCGGCCAAATCGCGGAGCGCCACGCCGAATTCGGTGCCGACCACGAGACCGCGAACCTGCTCACCGGCAAGGATTCTCTCGCCCCGGATATCCCGGCGCTGCGCGAGGTACCCGCCGACGCATTGCGTGACCGGCGGGACGCCTTGCGAGACACCAGGAACCGCACGCCCGAGCAGGAGCGGGAAATCCGGGCGCTGGACGGCATCCTGTCCCACGAGAACCCTGAGGAACGCTGGAATCAGCTCCGCAATCGCGCCGCGCTGTATCGCGCATGGTCCGATTACTTCCGGCAGAACCTGAACCGGTCGTTCGAGCCCGGCGAGGTTCAGCGCAACATCGACCTGCTCGACCAGGCGACCGGGCACGAATTGCCACTGCCGCAAGCGATTCGCATCGACCGCCCCCTCACCGACCCGCGCGTTCTGATCGACAGGAACGGCAAGCCGTTCACGGGCCGCGACATCCAGGATCTGGTCGACACCGTTCAGCGCGAACCCGGTTACATGCAGTTGCCGCTACGCGATGTAACCGCCTCGGCCACAAGCGGTTCCTACCGCATGCAACTGGAGATCCCGCGGGGCACCCGAGGCGTGTACGTCGGTGCGGACCACCTGGACACGCACCATCTACTGCTGGCTCGCGACACCACCTACCGGATCACCGGCGTCGGCCACGACGACGGCGCGACCGTGATCCAGGCCCGGATCGAGCCCCGGCCCGAGGATCTCGAGGCCGTGATCCCCCACAAGGACGAGACCCCCCGAGAACTCGCTGACACCACCCGCACCGGTTCGAATGTGCGCCCCACGGCCGCCGAGCCGGATCGCCGGGAGGTGGAGCGCCGGGATCAACTGGCGCAGGAGATTCGCAACGGCGGGAGCCGGGATCAGCATGTGATCGACACCCGGCAACGACTGGAAGCCGCCCTCGCGGAGTACGACAGCAGGCGCCGGGCGCTGGAATCCGCTGAGGCCGAACATCTTCGGACCGCAGCGGCCGAGCGCTCGGACAACGCCGCTCCGGCCGACGCACACAAGCACCTCGACGAGGCCCGGGCGAACGTGGAGCAGGCGCGGGCCGAGCACGACGCCGCGGTCGAGCACGCGGTCGAGCAGCAGTACGCGGTCCTGAAGGCCGAGGCCGAGCAGCGCATCCGGGAGGCGGACGCACATGCCGCCGCCGTGCACAACGAAACCGACAGGCAACTCCGCGCCGCGCGACAGAAGCTGACCGATGCCCGCGCGGCCTGGCAAGGCAGCCGTGATGCCTACAACCAGCGGGCCGCCGACCTCGAGGCGCGCCGCAACGGCGATCTGACCAAGAGCATCGAGGATGCCGACGCACGCGTGCGTAAGACCCGCGACGACCTGGCGGCGGCCAGGAAGGAGTACGAGGAGGCGACCAAGGAATCCGAGCCCGACAGGAAGCACCTGAAGGCGCTGCGCGGCAATATCAACTCGCGCGCGAGCGAGGTGCGCCGCGAACTGGTCGAACGCGAGGCACTGCTGCGGGCCGCACCCGGGGACCACAGCGCGGCACTGGACAAGGCCATGAACGAGCGCCGGGCCGAGGAATCCCGCGCGAGCGCGGAACACGACGATGCGCACGACAAGAGCAGCAGGATCGCCAGGTTCTTCGAGCGGATCAGCTCCGGCGGCGGCCGTGACACTCGCGGGATCACCGACCGCGACCGGTTCGACAGCGACGTCCGCACCCGCGAGCAGCAGCTGCGCAAACAACTGACCGAGCGGGAGGAACTGGACCTCGAGCCGCTCAGATCCGAGCGGGACGAGAACGAGGCCGCCTTCCGCAAGGCACACGAGGAGCTCGACGAGACCGGCCTGGAGGTGATCCGCAAACGGACCGAGTCGCTGGACAGGGCGGGCAAGGCCGATCAGGAGGCGTTCGACACCGGATTGGCCGGGCGCGCCAAGACGTTCGAGGCCATGAACAACAAGCGCATGGCCGCCGCGAAGGACATCCTCGCGGCGCTGTCCGTGCACAACGAGGAACTGCTGTCCGGCGAACACGACAGCCCGGTGCCGCGCCTGACCGACGAACAGCTGCGCGAGCTGATGCGAACCGGGACCAAGGAGCAACGCCTGACCTACCTGTCGGAGTTCGTGCGCCGCAATCATCCCGAACATTTCGCCCCCCGCGAGAACCAGATGCTGGGCTTCCTGCTCCGTACCGCCAACATGGGCACCGGTCAGGGCAAGGAAATGCTGATGGCGATGCGGCTGTTCACCGACGCCCTCGAGCACGGCACCTCGTACGGCAGCACCAGCAGCGACAATCTGGTCGCATCGATGGTCGACCTGGTCAAGGCGTTCACCCATCCGGAGACCGGCGCTCCGCTGGTGAACGTCGGCCGCATGACCGACGACGGGCCGATGCCCGAGAACGGCGTGATCGTCGGGACGAAAAACGACTTCCAGTTCCGGGCGTTGCGGGAAGCGCAGTCGATGCTGGACAGCATCGCGACCAAGGCGCCGAAGGAGGAAGTCGAGGCGCTGCACAACTGGCTCAACAACGACCGCCCGAAGCTCGACGAGATGAAGGCCACGCTGGACGAGGCCGCCGCGAAGTACAACGTGGACCGCACGTTCGAGCCGTTCCCGAAGGGTATCTATACCGGCGACGAGTTCGACGCGGCCATGTTCGACGGCCAGGAGGCGGTGCTGACGCCCGGCGGTTCCCAGGCGGAATCGCCCGAGCGGGCGCAACACATCACAGAGGTGACGCATCGCGTCCTGGCCGCGCAGAAGCTGCACGGGCTCACCGACGCGGATTTCGCCCGGCCCGAGCGCACCAAGGGCATGTGGCGGGCCGAGCTGACCGACGCCGCGATCGAGAAGCTGAACAAGGTGCCCGGGCCGCAGCTGACCCGCGACCACCCCGACGTCCAGATGTACAAGAACGCGGCACTGGCGAACTGGGGCATGATCCGCAACGAGCACTACATCGTCTCGCACGATCCGGAGGGTAAGACGCCCCCGCGGGTCGGACTGCTCGATCACAAGAACACCGACAAGCTGATGCTGGACCGGACCAAGGGCACCACCGACATCCGGGAGAACCGGCTGCAGGACATCGGGCAATACCTCGACGTGCTGGCCGGTGTGGAGGTCCAGGCCAATCACTCCTCGGAGGCGTTGTACCTGGGGTTCGGTCAGATCGTCGGCAGCAGCTTCCTGCATTCGCCGTCGGGGGTCTCCGGGACGCTGACGCACGTGGAGGACGCGCTCTACGACCAGCACCACATCGGGCCGGTGCCGCGCATCGAGAACTACTACGCGGACCGGATCGAGGATCTGCCGGACGTCGTGCTGAAAACCCGGGAAGGGAAACTCGAGGCCTCGGCCGAGGCGATCGTGCAGGAAGCGATCGCGCGAGACGGCGAGATCAAGCTCATCACCGACGAGAACGGCGTCGTGACCGGGGTGGAGCAGGGCGGTCAGCCACACTGGCAGGTACACAGCAACCGGGACATCTCCGGCGACAGTGTGCGCATCGAGCGCGGCGACGACGGCAGCATCGTCAAGACGACCGAACTGCACTCGTGGCGGGACAAGAAGCTGGAGGAATACGGCGTCGTCGACTGGGTCGACAAGATCACCAACGACCGGCTGCGCGCGGAGGTCGCGCGGATCAACGAGGAGCGGGCCCGAACCGGCGAGCCCGAATTGAAGGTCGCGGACGACATCGGACTCGACTACACCGTGCGGGACGCACAGTGGTACGACCGCCACGGAAACAGTGACGACGCCGAAAACCTCGCCAACGACCAGACCAAGGCCTGGGGTAAGCCGGGCAGTCTGCATTTCGGCCACAAGACCGATGGGCGCGGTGCCAGCCCCAAGCCGGACAAGGATTCGCTGCAGCTGGGTGGCACCCGCGCCCGTACGACCGTCGGACCCGATGCGGGCGATCGAGCGCACGTCCAGATTCGCGGTCGCGCCCAGCGCGGCGGTTCGGGTGAGGACCGGAAGAATGGCGGCTACCCCGGATCGTTCCGGCGCTTCCTGTCACCGGAGGACATGTACACCGAGGTGGCCGATCACGGTGTCGTCACGCAGGTGGTGCGGTACTACAAAGCGGCCACGGCGCACGAGCAGGCGGTCGCCGCGGATCACGCACACCGCACCGATGTCACCCGCACCGAGCTCGGCAACGCCGAAGCCGAACTGCACGCGGCCGAACAGCAGCTGCGCGAGCAGACCGTGCCGCACGTGCAGCGTGAGGTGGAGAAGCAGTTGCTCGCGCCCCGGGGCGCCGGGGCGCAGCGCGCCGGCGCGCCACCGCTGTCCGAGTCGCCGCACAACCTCGATGCGCGCTCGTCGCAGCGCAATGCGCAGCAGTCCGTCACGCCGAACGACCGGCGGACACCGAACTCCTCGGACGCATCGAATTCGGCGCAGGACACGGACCATTCGGCACCCGCCCAGGATCCGGCCGACACGAACGACTCGGCCGGCGCCGACCGTCCGGAGTCGAACGGCTCGCGCCCCGACGATCTGCCCTACACCGAGGAGGACAACGGCGTAATACGCCACTACACCGGAGAGGACGCGGCCGAATGGCTGCGGCGCGGTGGCGCTCTCGCCGGAACCCTGATGTCGTTCAGCACGCCCGGCGGCGACTACCTGCGGGCGGAATTCACCGCGCACGGGATCGAACTGCGGCACCTGGACGATCGCGTCGAAACGACGACCCTGGACGGTCTGCGCGCGGTGATCCAGGACGGGCGGGCCGAAACCGTCAGGGTCATGCCCGCCGAGCCCTGGGAATCCGCCGATTCGGAATCGTCCGCGCCCAGCGCACGGACCGGAGAAGCCGAACCGCCCGCGGTCGACTTCTTCCGGGGGTTCACCAGCAACCTCACCACACCCGCCGTGCAGCAGATGCCGCTGTGGAACGTACAGACACCGCAGATCACACCTCCCGGCAACGCGTCGACGATGCAGAACCTCATCACCGACCCCGAGTCGGCGGACGACCCGTTCACGGTGGAGGCCGACTACGGCTCCGACCTCGACTCCGTCTACGACGGCGACTCGAATTCCCTCTTCGGCGACGACGACGTGCTGCCCGGCCCGGCCCCGCACATCACCGAGGACGACCGGCCCTTCGAACTCCCTTCGGACAGCGAGCTTTTCGTGATCGGGTCCGACGGCGACTCCGTGTCCAGCGACGACAGCTATTTCCTGTCCGACAGCGTCCCGCACAGCACCACTGCGAGCAGCACCCGGAAATCGACCGCGCACAGCCCGGCCCTCCAGGTCCCGGCGAGCAACGACATGTTCGTGATCGGCTCGGACACCGACTCGCCCTCCGAATACAGCCAGGACGAGGCCACGACCGGATCGTCGCGGTCGGCCCGCGAAACCACTTCGGGCAACGAAGTATTCACGATCGGCTCCGACACCGACTCCCCTTCCGAATACAGCCAAGACGACACCATCCACAGCCCCGGTCTCGAAAATCCCTCGGGCGATGGGCAATTCACGGCCCGGAACGACACCGACTCCCCTTCCGAATACAGCCGAGACGGCACTGGCCACACTCCGGGCCTCGAAATCCCCTCGAGCAAAGAACAATTCACGAACCGCGACGACTCCGACTCACCATCGGTCTACAGCGACGACTCGCCCGCGACCTACAGCCCGGTCTTCCCTTACGCCTACCGCGACGGCTCCGCGCACTGGCGAGACAACTCCATCGGCAACCCCGCGCTCGCGAATCCGGTCGGCAACGGACAGTTCCCGGCCGGGTACGACAGCGACTCTCCCTCCGCATACAGCCAGGACAGCGACGGCGGACCGAACCCGATCGGCGGAACGCGCAGGCTCGGTCCCGTCCGTTCCGCGCTCACCACGGTCACCGACGGCAAGCAGGTTTCCGCCTCCGCGGCGACCGTGCGGGACCCGGCTGCGACCGCGAAAACGGCCACCGAGAAATCGGCGGACTCCGGCAAGAAATCGGCCCGGCCCGTCGAGGAGCCGGCGGATTACGGTCTGCGGCGGCTGTTCCAGCTGCCCAAGCAGCAGGACGATCCGGAGGACGACGAGACCTATTTCGGCCGCGACCTCGGACGGCAGATCGGTGTCGAGCCGCTCGATCTGAATCCGACGATGCGGAAATACGGCACCGGGCACCAGGGCGCGAAGAACCTCATCGACTACCAGCCGATTCCGCAGGAGACCGTGGAATGGTTGCGGCAGCATGTCATTGCGCAGGTCGAGGCGACGCGTGGCCGGGACGACAAGTTCCGCGCGGACGTCGCACGCATGCTGACCGCCGATCTGCTGAACAACGAGTGGTCTCGCCTGCTCAGCGAGTCCGGACTGCCCCTGCCGGTGGAATACAAGGACACGAAATATCCTGTCTTCCTGCGCCTTTCGCTGAACGTCATCGGCCGGACGCCGAAAACCGGACTGCCGACCGACGATATGGAAGTCTCCCGGGTCCAGCATTTCCAGCGCTCCGTCTTCGAAATCAGGCGACTGCTGGGCAATACCAATCTGCGGTCCGCCTCCTATGCGCATTCCGGCCAGTTGCACAAGGGGCCCGTCGACAAGGTGAGCCTGACCGGACAGGTGGACGGCAAGCTCAACGAGATGGCTACCGACCTGCGCATCTCCTCGGAGATCGAGTCGATCGCCAAGCTGCGGAGCCTGGGCATGCACCATCTCTACGACCTCCTGCCGACCTGGGAGGTGCGCGTCGGCCACGGTCTGGCCGATCTGCGAAACCCGGACCGGATGACGCAGGGCTGGAACGGAATCGACGAACGCGCGCCGGACATCCTGCAGGCGTACTTCCCGGACTACCTGACCGACAACAGCGAACTGCCGACGCTGCCGAAGGACGACCCGGCCGGCCCGCCGCCGATCGAACGGCTGCGGTACGAATTCCCGCTGTACGGGCCGCACGACATTCCGAATATCGACAAGATATACGGGGACGTGCTCAAATCGTTCCCGGCCCTGAACAACATGTCCGACAAGTCGGTCGAATGGTTGTGGGAATTCTTCCGCGAGGAGAATTTCCTCGGCGCCCTGCCGATCATGTGGAGCGACGGCGCGGTGGATACGCCGACGCTGTATTCGGATATCGGTGGCGAGATCGGATACCTGCGGTTCAGCGTCGATCTGCACGGCGGCACGGAGCTCACCGGTCCACCCATCAAGAATTCCCGAGCAGAGCTCTACACCGTGCGGCAACTCGCGGTGCACGGCGCGACGCGGGTCGCCAACTCGTTCGGCTTCCTGCTCGCACTCACCTCGGCCTTCAAGTTCGGCAAGACCAACCCGGACACCGGCTACCCCGAATCCCCGGGTTTCCGGTTCACGCTGCCCAGGGCCGGGGCGAACTACCAGGCGAGCTACCAGCTGGGGCTCAACCACGGCGGCACGACGGCACGCACACTGCGACACAAGGGCGACTTCCTGCATGTCACGCCCGAGATGACCATCAACGTCGAACTGGTCCGCAACTTCGGGCCCCCGATCAGGCCCGCGCCCAGGTCGCCGCTGGCCAGCGGGAAGACCTATCCGGTCAACATGATGGTGCCGAACCTGAAGACCCTCGGCGCCGCGCCGAAGAAGACGCTGTATCCGCCGTCGGAAATCGTGTACCTGCGCCAGCTCGGACTGACCACGACACCGCTGAGCGTCGAAGGTATCGAGCCGCTGCTGGAGGACCTGGAGAAGTATCTGTCCGAAGAGGGTTTCCTGCGCGACAGTCTGGAGAACAACCGCACGCTCGACCAGGCGAAGGCCGGCCCGCGGGCGATGCTGGACGAGAGCATCCAGGGTGGCGCCAAACCTCCGTCCTTCCAGATGGCCACCGCGACCGGTATGCGCCGGGTGACCGCCATGATCGTGACCAAACGCCGGATGGAGAATCCCGCCGACCCGTACCAGGGCATCACGCACGAGACGTCGCTGCCCAAGGTTCCGACGATGAATTACAACGGTGTGAATTCATCCGGTAGCGACCAGTACTCGAACGCGTTCCCGTGGAGTATCGGCGGAAACTTCTCGATCGACAATCTCATCGGCGGGGGGAGCAATATCCAACCGGCAGCACGTATCACCGGTGCGTACGTGCACAGCCAGTCGGCCCCGAAGGTCCGCGATTACGGCTGGAAGATCAACGAGAGGAACATCTTCACCCCGAGCGACGACGGTAGCGAGGTCTTCGGCGTACCGACCGAGTACGAGCTGCACATCTTCGACACCCACGAACCCGCTCCCGGCACCGTCACCAAGGTCACCGCAGACGCCGGCGAATCCACAACGGACACAGGCGAATTCACGACCGACAACGGGACCGTCTACTCCGCGTCGGTCTACAGCACGGACAGCACCGGCGCCGAGGTCACCCAGCCCGCCGCCGGCGCCGAACCGGGCACCACCGGCCGCATACTGCGTACCGGTACCGGCCGGATCCGGGTGGCTCTGCCCACCTATCGCACCCTGGCCGAAAAGCCGGACACCGCACCGGCCGCGCTGGAGCCCACGTCCCGCGCGATCGACCCGCAGAAGGACCAGGCGCTGGTCCAGGCCTTCGACCAGCGGGCCGATCTGCCGCGCAACCCCAAGATGCAGGATCCCGGCGGCAGCAAGATTCTCCGGGAAACCGCGGACAAGGCGATCACCGAGCTGATCGAAGGCATCAAAAAGGATGCGGCCGAGGCGAAGCAGGCCGCCGAGGGGGACGAGCAGCCGCAGTTGACCGCACCGGCCGAAGAGACGAAACCGGCGGGCCCGAAGGACACCGAGACCACCCAGGACACCGACGACGATCCGGTGGTCCCCGGCGCGTTCCCGACCGACGAAGCGCTGGCAGCCAGGCAGGCGAACCAGGCGGACGGCGACCAGGTGACGGTGAACTGGGGCGCGGTCGGCAGTACGCTGCTGGGCGCGGCGCGCTGGCTGGCGGACAAGACCATCGGCGTCGGGCAGTGGACCCGCAAGACCACGCTCGGCGAACCGCCCACGAATCCGGATTCGACGGTTCGCGAGGTCTTCCACAGCGCGCTTGCGCCGAGCAACCTCACCGCCTCGATATTCCAGACCTCCTACCCGATCGAGAGCACCACCGCTCCCGGCACGCTCGCGGGTATCGATTTCACCGGCGACCTGCGCGGCCTGATCGACAACGTCCGAGTGCAGTACAAGCCGAAGTTCGAGGCCGAACAGCTGCTGACGACCACCTCGCACACCGCTTATGCCCAGCCCTCCCATCTCGGCGATCACGTCGGCGGCTCCGGCACCGGCTACTACGGCAGGAACTCCGAAGGCCACGGCATCCTGGCCGGCGGTGGCCAGGTCGGCAAGACCCGCGACAAGCGCGTCACCTCCCGTGCCATGGCCACCAACGACGTCTCCGTCACCAGTTACATCGGCGCGTACGTGTTCGTCGCGGACGCCAAATACCTGATGAACATCACCGCCGCTCCGCGCAACACCATCCGGAACATGTTCCCCGGCGGGGCCCGCTCGAAGTCCTATTACATCGAGGTGCCCGATGCCGTGGAGTTCTATCTCGTGGAAAGCGAACTGCGGCATCACCCCGAACTGCTGGCACTCGTCCAGGCTCGTACCGACCTGACCATTCCGGAACCGTTGGAGCCGGGTAACGGCCTGCCCGCCGGTTTCAAGACCAACGGCAGACTCGATCTGGCCGTCGCCTACGACGTCGACGTGCACGGCGCCCGAAACACCTTGCGGGACAAGGTGACCGCGGAGGTGGAGAAGAAGGCCGGCGGCATCACCAAGATCGGCTCGACCACCTATCAGCCCGCCGTCCTGCCGCGGATCGCCAAGGCGACCGACGACGATTCGCTGCGCGCCCTGGTCAACGGCGGCCCGGAAGCCAAGGACACCATTCGTTTCCTGTACCGCTCCTGGTTCCCGATTCCGCGCCTGGTCACCGTCAAGCTCACGGCGGCACCCGATCTGTCCCGGATCGGCAAGGACGACAGCCGCAAGCCGGTGTCGAAGGAACTGAAACAGCTCCAGGAACAGGGCGAGCAGCTCCCGGACACCACCCTGCTGGACATCATTCGCGGCTACCAGGGCACCACCGGCAACTCCCTGAGCATCCCCGGCGCGACCGGCATCGGCGGCTACAGCACCAAGGACCGCCGGGAGAACTTCAATCCCGGCGGCCTGGCCAACGGCTACCAGCCGAACTTCAGCGTCGCGGAAGGCCGGAACAGCGGTGACGGCAACAACCGGGCTTCCTACCGCCAGGGTCGCACGTGGGTCCGGTCGGTGGGCCTGACCCGGTTCTCGGTGCCCTACAAGATCAACGTCGATGTCAGCTCGCATCTGATCACCCAGCCGGTGACCTCGTTCCTGATGTCCAAGGGCATCGATGCGCTGAGCTACCTCGGACAGGGCGTGGCCCACGTGGGACGGGCAACCACCGATTGGCTGGGGTGGTCCAAGGCGCCCGCGGCCGAGTCCGTGGCGATGGTCGATCTCACACCGGCCGCAGCGGTCACGACGCTCACCCCGGACCTGTCGTTCGTCCCGGTCACGGTGCTCACCCCGGACCTGGAAGCCCAGCTCGAAGCGATCGACGAGTCCGAACTCCCGCCCACGACCGATATCAGCCACACGGAAGTGCGTGCCGACGTACTCATCCTCTTCGAGAATTCGGAGACCAAGGGCAGCAACGCCGTGACGGGCATTGCGCCCGGCCTGTATTCCGACGACCCCAGCAAGCCGATCGCGCCGGCGCCCCCGGGCAGCATCTCCATCCCGATCAACCCGCCCGCCGCCCTGCGGACACTGTTCGCCGGGCCGACCTGGAAACCCACGCTGCCGCTGCTGATCCACGACTTCGACGGCCGGGCCGAGCTGGCCCGCGCGTTGCGCGCGGTCGACCCATCGCTCGTGCCCAGCGAACAGCCGGGCTTCTCCCCCGCCGTCCCGAGCCTGCTGCAATCGCTGGCCGGGTACGGCGTCGAAACGCATATCGGGCCGGAGGCCACCAGTGCGGCGCTGGACGACGCCGCACCGAGTAAGGAGATCATCCACACGAAGAACCCGACGGGCGACAGATACCTCAAGGTGACGCTCTTCTCGCCGCAACTGGTCCGGGTCAATCGCAGGACGTCGATCGAGAGTATTTCCGTCGCCGAGGACGTGACCCACCACGAGGACCGCGAGTCCTACGAGTACAGGGTGACCTTCGGTATGACGAACGACCTCAACGCGGACGCCACCAACCAGAACACTCCGACGAACATCCCGCTGGACGGAGATCTCGTCAGATACGTCAACTCGAGCGGTCTGCTCCGGCAGTCCACCAATTACGCTCGCTTCGGCGTACAGGGCGATACGAAGAGTTACCGCATCAGCGCCGCCGCGCTGATCGAGGTCGGTGGTCCGCAGGGCGTGCTGTGGGTTTCCGGGAACGTCGAGTTCAACACGATGGAGAACCCCACGGGGCATGTCGACCCACCGGGCATCGACCCGAAGGACGGCAGCGTACTGAAGCCCGCAGACAAGAAGGACGACGCTACAGACGACAAGAAGGACGATCCGAAATCGACATCGGATCCGGCGAGGAAAACGGCGGATACGAAAGACGACTCCGACAAGTCGGCAACGGACCGCGCGAAAGGCCCGAAAGGTAAGGCCAAGGCCGAGGTCGAGACCCCGGAGCCGACCGGGGAGGCACACGGAGGCGTGGCGCCTCCGCCGGGATACCGGTGGCAGAGCATGCCGATGGACGGCGATTGCTACATCCACGTGCTGACTCGCGCCCTGCACCCGAACCAGGTGCTGACCAGACGCGAACGCAATCAGCGAATCCGCGAAATACGCGCGGACATAGTCCGGGAGATCCACCGGAACCCCGACGATTACTTCGCGGATTTCGAATCCGTCCTGGCCGCGGCCACCGGCTTCTATCGGGAGCGCCTCTCCCGCATTCTCGTGCCCGGTTCCGCGCTGCACACCGCGGTCCGGCGCCGCCGCTTCGACCGGATTTTCGCGGCGGCCGACGCTTCCCGTGAATTCCGCTTGGCGCTGGAAACAATCGGCGAGGATCCGGAGAGTTATCTGCAGTACAACGAGTTCCGGGACCTGTTCACCGCGCGGCGCGACAATCAGCTCTGGGCCCGGTTCTACCAGCAGGTCGGCGCACTGGCCCGGCAAGGTGTGTGGCGAAACGCGGCCAGCTATCTGGTCCCGCAGGCCAGCATCGCCGTCCTCGACCGCAACCGGATTCGGCTCAACGTCTATATCCCCAGGCAATACGGCACCGGAACGCCGCTCGGCGATGCGAATTCCACGCACCCCCAGGTCAACGCCCTGATCCACGGCGCGCACTACTACCTCGCCGTCCCGGCGATGGGCTCATCGGCCACCAGCATCTTCCTCGCCCCCGACGAAACCGCAACGGCCCGAACGCGTTCCGAGACCACCAGCCCGGCGGCCACCGGCACCTCGGCCACTGATTCCACGACCGCACAGCCGACCGCGGCCGAGATCCGGGCCGCGGTATTCGGTCCCGATCGGATTCCGGACATACCCGCGCATTCGCTCGGCTGGATCGATACCGTGCGTTGGCGCGCCCTCGGCCAGCACTACATGGCGCAACTCGATCAGGACCTGATCGCGCGCAATGTATCCGCCCAGCGGCGCGCGGAGGTGCTGCTCGATCTCCGGAACCAGCTGATCACGCTGACCGACGGCCTGATGATATCCCGGATGCCCGCCGATCCGTTCTGGGCCAATCGAAGATTGACGCTGGAACGGGCATTCGCCGACTTCCGGGCCCTCGACCCGGCAGCGTCCGATGAAGAGCTGTACAACGCCATCGCCACCGGTTCGTACGCCTGGAACCGCAGGCTGCACCGGACCACCGGAGTAGATCCGCACAATCCGTTCCCCAACGGCCGTCCGACGGCCGCGCCGTGGCGCGCGGAAAGCAGAACAGATCATCGAGCCACCACTTCCGCGCCCGCCGCCGGCGGAGAAGCGCCGACATCGATCGGCCTTCCGCACGTGAACGCACCGCTGCCCAAACCCGGCATATTGCGCCGGCCGGGTGGCGCGCGCGACCCGGACGCGCCGCGCAAGAGCGTGCGGTTCACCGAACCCGTCGACGAATCCACCACCAACCCGCCCCTCGACCGCCACCCCTCGCAAAGGCCGTCGCCCCAGCTCCCTGCCGCCGAGACCGGAAACACCTCCCTCGACGTCACCGCCCTCCGGAACGCCCTGCGCACGGACTCCGACGAGGAAACCGAACACACACCCGTCGCCCACACCCCCTCGCAAACACCGCCGACCCAAAGCCTTTCCGCCGCAACCGAACACACACCAGTCGACGTCACCGCCGTCCGGAACGCCCTGCGCACCGACTCCGACGAGGAAACCGAACACACACCCGTCGCCCACACCCCCTCGCAAACACCGCCGACCCAAAGCCTTTCCGCCGCAACCGAACACACACCACTCGACGTCACCGCCCTCCGAAACGCCCTGCACACGGACTCCGACGACGAAGCCACACCCGGAACCGGGAAGCCGCCTATTCCCGCGCGCTCTCCGCTGCGGCCAGGGACTACCCGGCGGAGGCCTGGGCCGATCGATCGGCCGCGATCCCCGGTGCCGGACCGGCGCGCGGCGTTCGGCTCGGAAACGTTCTCGAATCCCGCGGGTCTCACCCGGACGCCGCGCGTCATCACCAGACGCGGCGCCCCTCGAACACGGCGAGGTCCCCCGACATCGCACACCGAACTGTCCGACGCCGGGTCGTCCGGCGCAGAACGCACGGATACCTCGCTCCCCGGTCACGCCGCCGATACGCTCCGCACCGAAAACTCTTTCCTGCCCGCGTCTTTCGGGCGCACATCGCCACGCCGCCTGGGCACCACCAGCAGCCTGCTGTCGGCGATTCCCGAATTCGGCGACACGCCGTTCGAACAGACGACGACCCGGACCCCGCACGGCAATACCGGGCGCGACGGCAGATCCGTTCGGGCACGGACCGATCAGCAGCCGTCGCATTCCGATCCGTCCGGCAGCGCTCTGTTCGGCATCGGACGCCGGGACACGACGGTCCCCGGATCGAGCACACTCGACGGTTCGTTCCCACCCGCGCCCTTCCGGCCCGCACGGCCCCCGCGCCTGCGCCCCATCACCACCCAGCTGCCGACGATTCACGCATCCGGCAGCACACCGACCGGCACGACACGGCGGGGCACATACGTGCCACCCCTGCGCCGCAAGGACAACCTGCGGGTACGCCCGGTATTCGAGAACACGCCGATCATCCCGGCACCGCAAGCACACCAGGACACCCGAACCACGCAGGACGACCCGTTCACCTACCTCCCGCCACAGCCCCTGCGCCGCACGAACAACCTGCGGGAACACCCAGTCTCCGAGAACACGCCGATCACCCCGGCGCCGCATCGAACGACACGAACCACGCGGGACGACCCGCCCACGTACATCCCGCCACGACCCCTGCGCCGCAGAGGCGACGAACGGATACAACGCATATCCGCGAACGCGACGTTCGACACCACACCCCAGACCGCGCAGCACACGCCCAACACACATGTCGCGGCACGGCCGCTGCGGCACCTGCCCGATCGGCTCCCGGGACGTCCGGTAGTCGAGAACACCCCGATCGGTCCGACGCGGCAGAGCGCGCCGATCCGGACGGACGGCAGCGCGCCAGGTCGCCGCCTCCGCGCCGTCTTCCAGCGGCCGCTGAACCTACTGCGCAGCGGCACAACGGCTTTCGGCCGCCGGATCACGACGAGCAGCGCCCGCGACGACGGTTCCCCGATCGACGGTTCCTCCGTCTACTCGGACAGCACCCACTCCTCGGTGGACACGAACACCGCGAACGCACCGTTCCAATGCGTCGTCGACACCCTCGGCAGCATCAAACGGGAGACCGGCAGCCGCAAGATCCGCGTCCCGACCAAGCCGTCGTCGCTGCCCGGCCGCTCCAGACGCGCCCTGCGGTGGTACAGCCGCGGCCGGTTGCGCGGATACCCCGACGAGAACGAGATCGCCGGGGAACTGTTCCTGCTCGGTCCCGGCGCCCAAGCCCTGGTCGTGGGCGAACACCGCACCGTCGGCGCGAACGGCATCGGCGCACACGCCTACCGGATGATCCATCACGACGACGGCGTCGTCCGCGTGCACGACGTCGCCCGAGTCAGGCCGCCCGGCAACGCCGGCTGGGCCGGCGTGCACGCCGTCCTCTACACCCCCGACGGCAGGCCGAGCCGCCCCGTCCGCCGCCGCGACGACGGCAGCATCCCCGAACTGCCGGGGCGCACCCGCATCGGCGCACCCGAGGCGAACAGCACGCCCGCCGGAACACCTGCCGAGACTTCGACGGCACCCGACTCGCACGACGAAGCGCGGTCGGCGATCGCTTCGGCGACCGGCACCCCGACCATCCGGGTGGATCTGCCGGCGGACGAGCAGGCGGCGCTGGACGCACAGCGGGATCAGCCGGTCGCGAACGACGCGCCGGGTGCCGTCTCCAGCCGACCGGGCGGTACCTCGGCAGAGCAGGTTGCGGCCCCGGCCGACCGGACCGGATCCCCCGCGGCCGGTATCGACGGCCGATCCGAGCGCGTGCCCAGCAGCGGCCTGACCAGCGGGCGTATGCCGATCGGCACGCCGCGGGGGCTGCGATCGTGGCGGGGCAGAACGACTCCCGCGACATCGGATGGCAGCCACCCCGCGACCGGCGATGCGCCCGGTTCGCAACAGGTGGTGCGCACCACCGGGTTCCGTGCTCGGTTGCGGCGGTTGTTCGGGCGCGTGCGGCTCGCGGCCGAGCCCGCGCCGACCGAACCTGCGCCGACCACACATCCGATCGATACGACCGAAGCGGTCATCCCGGCAACCGACGCTCCGGAAACCGTTGCCCCGCGGATACATTCGACTGCGGAGCCGGAGGACTTCCCCGAGGACGCGGGCCCGGGGCCGGGATACCTCGTGGACGACGCCGAGAATCAGTTGCGCCGGCTGTTCGAGGACGAACCCGAACCGGCCGGAACCACCGGCCCCCACACCGGACGCGATCCGCAATCCTCGCCACCGCCTGCGAATCTACTTGTGCAGCAAGCGGATACGATGGCCGAAACCGGGAACACGGTGCTGATCACCCGGGGCGGGCGAGCTGTGGTGGTCGGCCCCGCGGACCACATCGTGTGGGACGGCCGGGACATCAACGGCAACGCGCAGATCCGCGTGAGTTCGGATCCGGCCGCGAGGCCGCAGTGGGTGCGCACCGAACTGCTCGACCGCCGCTTCGACTGGGCCGCGGGACCCGATGGCACCCAGACGGGTACGCCGCGACGTGACAGTTCCGGCAACCCGTACACCCAGCTGGTGTTCTACGACAAGGGCGTGGTGGAGCTGGGCGTCGGCGAGTTGCTGGCGACCCACCCGGCGCGCACACCCGGCAGCCTGCGGATCGAGAATCTCGGTTCCAGCGTCGTGATCCCGGAGAATGCCGTGCACGCGCTGGGCCTGGGCGGACCAGCGGCCGCCGCCGCGCTGGTCACGCACACCGGTCCGCTGTTCGCGACGGTCGATTCGAAACCGGCGCCCAGGGCGTCCGACGCGCGGGCGGGAACCTGGGCGGACCAGCGGGTCCTGATGAACAACCTCGGCCGCATCGCCGAGCACGATCCGCAGGCCCTGGTAGAAATGTTCCACGAATACCCGGACGGGACGGTCGGGGTGCGGTACTTCCTCGACGGCCGGCCGCATTGGGTGCGGGTGGACCGGCGGCTGCTGCACGACTCGTCCGCAGCGCCCGCGCACGCCGGGCACACCGATGGCGAGCCGCTGTGGGCGGCGTTGGCGCAGAAGGCCTATGCGCTGCTGCGGCCCGATATCCACGCGGATATGACGGTGTCGGTGCGGCCGTTCGGCGAGCCGGTGCATCCACCGCCGATCCAGCCCATGCCCGGTTCGACGATCACCGCGCCGAACGACCGGTTGACCATCGTGGACCACGATGGCGGCCTGCTGACCATCTCTCCGGGCCAGGAGTTGCAGGGCATCGACAACGCCGAGAACCCGGACCTGCTGACGGTGTGGCTCGGTGACGACCCGGATTCGCAGGTCCACTCGGTACACCGAAACCTGTTGGGTGAGTTGACCGTTTTCGGCCGCGGCGCCGACGGGCTGTACCGCTGGACCACACCGACCACCTGGACCTCCCGAGCCGCCGCCGACAAGTTCCTGGGGTTGCGCCGGATGACGCCGGACGCCGCGAAGCACATCCCGGCCGGTACGTCGATCTCCTTGGACATCGGGATCGGCGGCGAACCGGTGCTGGACGGGAACGTCCGGATCTCGGAACACGAACTGTGGAGTCTGGGTCGCACGATCGCACGGGCGGCCGGCCAGGTATTCGGCGACGAAGGCCCCGTGCCGGGTGATGCGGCCCAGGGCCGGGCCGGGGACTGCTACCTGATCGCGCCGCTGAAGAACATCTCCGCGAGCGACCCCCAGGCCATCCGGGACATGATCGTCGAATATCCGGACGGCAGCGTCGCGGTGCGGTTCTTCACCCCGCGGGGTGCGCCGCGGTGGGTGCGGGTCAACCGGGATCTGTTCACCGACGCGTACGGCCGGATGATCTACGCCGCGCACGACCCGAGTCGCGCGCTGTGGCCCGCGCTCGTGGAGAAGGCGTACGCGGTCCGGCGCGGCGGCTTCCAGGCGATCCGGGGCGGATTCCCCGCGCGGGCGATGCTCGAGTTGCTGCCGCCGTACGAGGTGAACGCCTCGGGCGTGCGCCGGCCGGTACGCAGCATCGACCTGATGACGTTCCTGCATCCGATGCGGTTCGGCGTCGATGCGCTGCACCAGCTGCTCGTCGAGCAGCTCGGCCCGAACGCCGACCCGGCCTCGGCCTTCGCCTTCGCACAGCGACTCGGGCAGCTGGAGCCGACCTGGAACCGGAACCGGGAACACTCGGTCGAACGCTTCCGGAGTTTCCTGAACTACCACCTGGATCCGGTGGACCGGGCGAAGTGGCAGGCCGAGATCGACGCCCTGCTCGGCTATCTCGGCCACGTCGGCGATCCCGCCAAGACCGTAACCAGTTCCGTTGCGCGCCAACACATCGCGGATCTGATCCGGTTCCTGCGCAGCCGCGGCGACAAGGTTCTGCTGTCCACCGAACAGTTCGGCGCGGATTCGGAGAACACCACCAGATATCCGGGTCTGGTCGGGAACCACGTCTATTCGGTGTCGAACGTGCATTCCGGTGACGGCGGCGCCGTCTCGCTCGAGCTGGAGAATCCGTGGGAGTCGAACCCGGAGGTGCCGCGGACCATCGACGACCTCACCTACGGCCCGGGCGGCACCCTCACCGTCGACGCCGGCCATCTGACCAAATTCGCGATCCTGTCGATCCGCGGCACGGGCACGCACTTCGCCTTCGGCGAGTCGACGCGGACCGCACCGAACGACTGGCCCAAACCAGAGATGGACCCGCGCGCGGGCCACGAGTACGGCCGGCCGAGACACCCGGCCGGGCGGGCGGGCGACGGATCACACGGCTACCCGCGCAGGCGCGTCCAGATCGTCGAGCCCGCAACGGATTCCGAGTCCGAGGATGAATCGGAGCCGGTGTCCGAAGCGGAATCGGAGTCGGATTCCGAGTCCGAGTCCGACACGGAATCCGAATCGCAGGACGGCGCGCACTATTCCGCGTCGGCGGCCGGGTCGGCCACCGACTACATCGCGTACGGCGCGGACCTGTTCAACAGGCTCCGGATCGAACCCGACGACTGGGCCACCGCGCCCGCCCGCACCACCGAACCGGCACCGGACATCACGCCCCCGGCGCTGCGCGAGAGCCGGCTGCTGCACAACCTCTCGCCCCGCCGAAGGCGGGAACTGCTGCCCGAACCCGGCGTCGAGTTCGCCTTCCCCCGCCCCACCGGCGAGCTGACCCTGGTCGTGTTCGACCACACCGGCAAGCGGACCCGGCTGAACCCCACCGGCAGCGCGCCGGCGAAGATCGTCGACCGGCACGGGCTTCAGTCCTACGAGATCCAGATCCGGGAGTCCGACGGCCGCCGGCACCGCCGCTACATCCCGATCGTGGCGAACGACAGCACCATGCGCTTCCAGCGCAATTCGCGCTGGAGCAGCCAGGGAACGCTGACCTGGAACGTCGGCGACGGGCAGGTCCGGTTCGCCGCGACCGACGACCGCGGCCGACCGCGGGCGATCGTGGTCACGCCCGAGGCGTCACTGGTGATGAAACCGCGTCGCGGGCACGAGAACTCGTGGTGGCTGAAGTTTCCGGACCGGTCCGGGCAGTACCGGATCAAGGCCGACGACCCGCAGCTGACGAACCGGGTGCCGGCCCTGGTCGATCGCCGCGACGACCCGCTCTTCGGGCAATACGGCCCGAGGCCGGAAGACGCGGCACAGGGTTACGCCGACAACTGCACGCTGATATCGCATCTGCGGGCGATGGCCATCTCCCACCCCGGGGATCTGCAGAAGATCGTGCACGACCACGGGGACGGCACCGTCAGCGTCCGGTTCGTCGAGGACGGCAGGCCGGAGTGGGTTCGCGTCACCAAGCAGATCTACCTGACGCCGGGCACCGATACCGGGCATTTCGTGCAGCACCGGCCCGGCAGGCCGTTGTGGGCGGCCATGATCGAGAAGGCGTACGCGGTCAGGTTCAACGGCGGCAACGGTTTCCACGATTTCCACATCGAATACCTCACGGTCATGGCGGAACGCCTGAGCACCGGCTTCTATCAGGCCGCGAACGGCATGACCCGCCAGCCGGTGCATTTCGTGGACGACGGCGACTACCTGCACCCGCTGCGGTTCGACGTGGACACCCTGCACGAACTGGTGCGCGCCAACTTCGCCGGATACGGTGACGCCGACTTCGAGTTCTCCCGGCAGGTGGCGGACAGCTACAGCCACTGGCGGCAGGACCGCGCCATCCAGCGCCGCAAGCGGAACCGCGAACTCGACCGGATCGATCGCCGCTTCCGCAGCCGCAGGTCCGCCGACGCGGCGCAGGACGCGGTCTACGACCGTTACCCCAGCGCCCGCACGCCCGAAGGATTCCGCGACTACCTGGACCGCAGCCTGGCCGGCTACCTGCGGCAGCACCATCCGGGAGACAGGCACCGGTGGGACGCCGAAAAGCAGGCCCTGACAGACTATTTCGCCGCCATATCCACCGGCCTGCCGCGGAACCGGCAGTTCACGAACCCGGCGGATCCGCTCGCCAGGGCGGTCGCCGAACGGATCGATTACGCGCTCCATCGCGGTACCGCGGTGACGCTGGGTATCGCCAAATACTCGGACCTGGCCGAGGACGACCACTCCGATCCCGTGCCGGGCCTCACCGGCCACCACAACTACACCGTCGCCGCGGTCGAGCGCGACGTGTACGGCAACCCGAGCCGGATCCTGGTGGACAACCCGCTGGACGACAACGGCCGCTACATCCCTCCGGCGCCGGGACTCGAGTACCGCCTCGACCCGGAACCGGAAACCCCGATCGCACCGGGCGGCACCCGGCATCGCGTCGCAGCGGACGGGACGCATTACGGCACGTACGCCAACGGCACCCGATATCGCCGCGACCCGTATCCGGATCCCGACGATCCGGACGAGATCGCCTACACCGAATACCGCATCACCCCACAAGGCGTCCGGTACTTCCACGACCTGCACGGCACGGTCTACCGGGAGGAACCGAACGGCACCCTGTCCTGGCGCACCAGCGACGGCACCCAGTACTGGACCGACACCCGGCGCGTCAAACGAGTGAAACGCCCCGGGGACACCGAGTGGTCGCTCGATCCGCACCGCCGCGACCCGTCGCATCCGACGACCCCGACCCGGGGCGGCATCGTCGCCGTCGACCTGGTGAACCTGCCGAAATTCTCCTTCCTCGGCATGTCCGGCCCCGCCGCGTACGCGCTGTACCGGAACGAACGGACCAACGCACCGGCGCAGACCCGGCACGCACCGCGCGCGGGGCGGGATGGTTCACGCCCGGTGCCCGCCGCCGCTTCCAGCAGCACTACGCGACCGGCCGGCGCGGGCGAACAGCGCGAGATCACCGGGGTCGCGAATTTCCTGTCCCACCTCGATTCGGACGAATTCCCCAGTGGCACAAGAATTGTGCTGCACACGCCGAACGGCGGGATCGAGGCCGTCGTGGACGGTCACACCGTGCGCATGCCGAGTGCGCACCGGCTGCCGCCGTCGGAGTCGGGGCCGCGCAAGGCGCGCCGGACCGGCAGCGGCGACGTGTCGGGGGCGACCCAGCTGCGCAGTTTGCGCAGTTTCCGTAACTACCTGCGAGCCGAGCAGGCGGCGTTGGGCGTGGACCGCGTCGAGGTCGTGCGGCCCGCACCGCAGGCCCCGGCGGACCCCGCTCAGGACCTGCGGGCCGAGCGCGCACTGCGGCGCGCGAGCACCGCCGAACCGATCGCGGACCCCACCTATTTCGGCGGTCACCTGCACGCGCAGCTGGCAGCCGAGCCCGGTAACGCGAATCACCCTCAGCCGCAACGCAAGACCTTCGAGGCGACCTTCGACCCGACCCTGCTCACGCCACCGCAGGTGCCCGCCACCGAACTCCGGCAGAACCTCGATCCGGCCCGGTACGTGCGGACCCTCCCGGTGCCCGGCGTGCAGGTCCGGGTGCCCGAACAGAAGGGGGCGAACGGCGAGGACGTGCTGCGCCTGGCCGACCTCGCGGGCAATACGTACCGGTTCGGCGCGGCGGGCGCGATGCGGGCCACCCTGGTCACACCGCCGGGCCGGGCCGCATACTTCGAATTCCGGATGCCCGGCGGCCAGGTGCGGCACGTCCCGTATCCGCTGCTGAGCGACTTCACCTTCACCCGGGATCAGCCGGGCGCCGCGACGGGCACCCTGCGGTGGGACGGCAAGGGCGGCCAGACGCGCATCCTCGGCTTCGACACCATGGGCCGTCAGGTCGCGATCCCGGTCCTTTCCGCATATCCGGTCCTGGTGACCAGGCCCGCGAACCACGGGGGGCAGTGGATCAAGCGGCCGGGCGTTCCGGGCTGGTTCCTGGTCCGCGCCCACGAGAGTGTGCTGCCCCGGATCGCGGAACCGGCCGACCGGCACGGGGATCCGCTGTTCGGCACCTCGCCCTCAGGTGTGGTGCGGCCGATGCCCCAGGACGCCCGGCAGGGCGCGGCCGGCGACTGCGGTCTGATCGCACCGCTCAAGGCGCTGGCCGCGGACCATCCGCAGGCGATCATGGACATGCTGCACGACGTCGGCGACGGCACGGTCCAGGTCAGGTTCTTCAACGGCGGGCGACCCACCTGGGTGCGGGTGGAGAAGCAGATCTACGTCAGACCCGGCACCGCGCAGGCCTATTTCGTTCAGCACCAACCGGGTGAGCCGCTGTGGGCGGCGATGATCGAGAAGGCGTACATCCAGGAGTTCGGCGACGGCGACGGGTACCGCGACGTGCTCGAACCGCCGGCGCTCGTCATGGAACGGCTCGGCCGCCCGTACTGGGAGCTGCGGACCGGCCAGTGGCGGCCGATGCGCTCGATCATGCACATGCCGCTGCATCCGCTGCACCTCGACGCGGACACCCTGCTCGGCGTGCTGGGCCCGGGCAGCGATCCCGAATTCGCCCGCGGCATCGCCGACACCTACGAGTCGTGGCGGACTTCGCCCGATGCCGCACAGGGACTTCGGCATTACCTGGACACGAAGTTCCCCGGCCGCTGGGAGCAGGAGAAGTCGGCTCTGCAGGCCTACTACGCGAGCACGACCGCCGCTCCGATCGCGACGCTGCGACTGGAGGACCGCTACCGGATCGCGGCGCAGGAGATCGCCCGGCGCATCGATTACATGCGCAAGCGCGATACGACCGTGGTGCTCGGCACCGGACGTTACGGTCCGGGCCGGGAGAACCGCACGGGAGCGCCGGGGCTGTACGGGACGCACGCGTATTCGGTCGTCGGCGTCGAGTTCGACGCGCCGAGGGGTGAACCGCTGCGGATCCTGATCGAGAATCCGCACGACAACAATGGTTTCTACATCGCACCGCAGGCGGGCATGGAGTACCGGCTCGATCCGGAGGGAATCGGTTACGGCCCCGCCGTCGACGGTGTCCGGCAGCGGCGGGACGAGCACGAGCGGGTCGACTACTTCCGGGTCGAGCACGGTTCGGCCGGACGTGACGGCGTGCTGCGCGATGTGGTGAGCGACTTCTTCACGCCCACCGGTCCCACCGAGTACCGCCGCGATCCGGACGGGACGGTGTACGGCTTCGCCGGGAACGGCGAGCGGTGGGCGCGGCTGCCGGACGGCACGGAATACAAGGTGCTGCCGGATGGCGGCTATTGGCGTTCCCGCGACGGCGTCGAACACTGGAGCAAGGTCTCGGGCGAGACCGTGATGCGGCCACCCGGTGCGCAAACCTGGTCTCCCGAACCGAACCCCGTTGCCCCTCAACGCGATATGACGATTCCGCGTCGCGGCGGCCTGGTCGCCGTCGGCATAGAACATCTGCCGAAGTTCACCAGTCTGCAAGCCAGCGGTGTGGGCGCGTACGCCGCGTACGGCCCACTGCCCGCCGCCGCCGTGCCCACTGCCGCGCCTATCTCGTCCGGCGGTGTCGCGCAACACGCTCCCCTCACCCTGCCCGCCGATGATGCGAATCACACTGCGTCCGTGGACGATACGACGCTACCCAGCACGTCCGAGAGTGACACGAACCGCACCGGGAACCCGATGCATCCGCTGTGGTTCGACGCGAACACACTGCACGACCTGCTGGGCCCCGACGCCGACCGCGCCTTCGCCGACCAACTCGCCGGAACATACGACCAGTGGAAACAGGCCACGACCGACACCGGCTCGGGCGAGGCGTTCCGGCAGTATCTCGACGAGCGGTTCCCCGGGCGGTGGGCAGCGGAGAAGGCGACCCTGGCCGAGTACTTCGACGTGCTGAACGACGAATCGCACGAGAACCGCACGCTCGGCGACGACGAGCTGGTCGCCGGCCGCGCGGTCGCCGAGCAGATCGAAGAGCTGATGCGGAACGGCAACTCGGTGCAGCTGCGGACGCATCCGTTCCGCAATGGTGACGGGCAGGACGACGATCCCGACGTCCCGGGCCTGCTGGGCGATCAGCCGTATTCGGTGCGTGCTGTGGAGCACGACCGGCACGGCGGTGATCCGGCCGGGATCCTGCTCGAACACACCCAGGATGCCGTCGGCAACCACCCGACCCCGGCCGACGGCATCGAGTATCGGCTCGATCCGCGACCAATCGGTTACACCCCGGTCGGCGACGGCATCTCAGCACGCATCGATCCGGTCGACGGCACCGAATACCTGAAGGTCACCGACGACCGGGCCGGGCGCGGACCCGGCGGCCGATTGGCCGTGGTCAGCGACATCTTCACGCATCGTGACACCGGTAGTGCGGAATTCCGGCGCGACCCGGACGGCACCCTGTACGGATTGCGGGCGAACGGACAGCGTTACGCCCGTACACCGGACGGTACGGAGCACATGGTCACCCGCGGTGAGGTGATCCGGCGCGACCCCGACGGCACCAGGTACCGGGCGAGCCGGGACGGCACTTTCATGATCAAGACGCCGGGGGGTTCGTGGCGGACAGACCCGAATCCTCGTGTCCTGGAACGGGATATGACCATCGCGGGCCCGGGCGGACTGGTGTGGATCGGGCTCGAACACCTGCCCAAGTTCGGGTCGATGTCGGTACGCGCCGCCACCTCCGCCGCGACGAACGTCGATGAGCCGCAGGAGAACACGCCGCCTTCGCAGCGGGGCGTCATCGAGGCGGACACCGGAGCCGACACCCGATTCGGTTCACTGATCGAATGCGTCAACAACGTCCTCGGGCTGAATCACGCTGCGCCCGTGGGCAATACGGTGATTTCCGCCGCACTCGAAGACGACGCGATATCGGTCAACAGTGACGAGGCGGTATCGGATTTCGACTGGCAGGACAGCGAGCCCGACCAGGACCGGGACGGTGAGACCGATTCCGTGCACTCCGAGCCCGCACCGGCGCCGCCTCGTACGACGCCCGCCTTCGAGCCCCGGACCGGCACATATTTCGGACGAAATCTGTTCCGCCAGTTGAAGTCCGAGCACGAGCCGGTGCGGCAGGCCGGTCCGTCGCCCGGATTCGAGCCCGGCGACGGCTCCTACCTCGGCGACCACCTCACCGATCAACTGTCCGCACAGCACGGCACCATGCGCGCCCTGCCGGAACGACAGGGCGTCGAGCCAAAATTCAGCCGGGAACTGCTCGGGCCCAAGCGATTCGCCGACGCAGAACGCCTGGACCGGCTCTCTCCCGAGGACCGGGAAAAGAAATTCCCGGCGCTCGGGATCCCGGTCAACCTGCCCGATCAGCAGGCCCCGAGCGGGCGTCCGCTGCTGACGGTCGTGGACCACACCGGCCGATCGTTCCGGCTCCGCACGCAGGGACGCGAATCGGTCGTCCTGACCCAGGGCGACGACGGACAAGCGCGTTACACGATCAAGACACACGACGGCACGACCGCCGAGATTCCGGTCACGCTGTTGCAGGAGAACTTCACGTTCCGGCCGGACGGGCCCGACGGCACCTCCGGAACATTGAAGTGGTCGGTGCCACTTTCCGGAGTTCGCTTCCAGGGCCGCACATCTCATGGCGATTCGGCCGTTGTCGCTGTTCCGGCGAATATGACGGCGGTCGCGATACCGCACGGCTCGTCGTGGTCGATCAAACGCCCCAGCGACTCCGAATGGCTCGACTTCCAGGCGCCACGCGAGCTGCTGCCCGAACGCATGCCCGAACTCGCCGACCGCAGCGGCGATCCCCTTTTCGGCACCACCGTGGACGGCAGGTTCCGGGCAGCGCCCGGGGACGTGCGACAGGGCATGGCCGGGGACTGCGCGATGCTGGCCCCCTTGAAGGCGCTGGCGATCGATCATCCGCAAGCGATCCTGGACATGATCCACGAACACGACGACGGCACCGTGAGCGTCCGGTTCTTCGAAAACGGTGCGCCCGAATGGGTTCGGGTGGACAAGCGGATCTATGCCGACACCGACGACGATATCGGGTACTTCGTCCGGCACCGCCCCGGTGAACCGCTGTGGGCGGCGCTGATCGAAAAGGCGTATGCCATGCGATTCGGTCACGGCAACGGCTACCACACGCTGACCGACGACGAATCGGTCACCGCCGATCGCCTCGGGCGCGCATATCTGGAATCGGAATCGGAAACCTGGCACCCGTTCCACTCACGCACGGAAGACTTCCTGCATCCGTACTCGTTCGATATCGACACCCTGCAAGAACTGCTGGGACCGGCCGCCGATATCGAATTCGCCAGGGCGATAACCGAAGTCAAGGGAAAATGGCCCTCGCTGTGGATGCTCGATTACGAGATGGGCCATATTTTCCCGGACACCCCGCAACGGAACTGGCGAGCCCAGCGCGCCGCGATACTGGAATACCGCCGGCATCTGGATGTGAAGTCCGGCAACCCGCTGGAACTGCCGGACCGATACGACAGCGTGCGGCAGTGGGCCGCTGAACGCATCGACTACCTGGTCCGCCGTGGCACCACGGTGATTCTCGGAACGCAGTGGTTCACCTCGACCGCCGAGGACGCCGATGCGGTGCCGGGCCTGGTCGGTGGGCACGCCTATTCGGTCCTCGCCGTCGAACGCGGCCCGCGGGGCCGGCCGGAACGGATCGTGCTGGACAACCCGCACGACTACAGCCGTGACTACCCCAGGCCGGTGGCCGGTGTCGAATACCGTCTCGATCCCGGGCGCGCCGAAACCGAAGACCTCGGCGACGGAGTTCGCCACCGCGAGGACGAGGCCGAGGGCGTCCACTATTACCACGCCGAGAACGCCGCATCCGGCCGCGACGGTGTCCTGCGCGATGTGGTCAGCGACTTCTTCACCCCCGACGGCCCCACCGCATACCGGCGCGACCGGGATGGGACCGTATACGGGCTCACCCGCGACGGCGACCGCTACGTCAAATTCACCGACGGCACCGAATACAAGACCGTCACCGACGGTCAGGGGAATCGGACCCTCGTCCAGCGCACCCGCGACGGGATCGAAGCACCGGATCCGAACCTGCCCGGCGGCCACTTGGACAAGACCATTCCGGATCGAGGCGGCATCGTCACGGTCGAACTGAAACATCTGCCGAAGTTCGTGCGGATCTCGGTGAGCGGCGTCGCCGCGCACTCCGTCTACGGGCCCGAAACCACCACCGCACCGGCGAACGTCACGGGCCGGAAGTGGGCCACCGCACCGAATGTTCCCGCGCCGCACGACCATCCGCGGCCGACGCGACACAGCGGCAGCGCGCCCACCGTGATACGTGACGGGCAGGCGGTCTCCTCCGGTGACCGCAGGCCGCCGCGGCCGACCGCGCGCCCAGCGGCACTCGAACGAGCCGGCACAATTCGCGGGCCCCGGAGCGGCGCCCACCGCGACGGCGGCCCCGAGGCCGTTCCCGGCGGATCGCCCGGCTTGCAGGACTTCCTGGAGCCGAGGCCGGCCGTGGTCGCGCCACGCACGCATCTCACCGCGGGTGGTTTCACGCCGTTGCCGACTCGGCCCGGCACGTTCGCGTCGCGGACGGCCGCTCGGGCATTCGAACCCCGGGACGGTTCGTATTTCGGCGATCACCTCCGGGATCAGCTCGCCTCCGATTTCGATCCCGCGACGCATCAGCAGCGGGATCGGGAGGGTTTCCCGGCGACATTCGACGAGAAGTTGCTCGCGCCTCCGGTTTTGGATCCGGGCGAACGCCTGGAGAATCTCGACGACGCCGAGAAGGAACGCAGATTCCCGGCGCTCGCGGTGCCGATTCCGGTACACGGCGAAAACCGGTCGGTGACATTCGTCGACGCCTCCGGCAACACGGCCACCATGGCCCACAGCGGCCGAGCGAAAGCCAAGAAGCGCACACCGCCCGGTGGTACCCCGCACTACGAATTCACCACCGACGACGGCAGAGTCCAGCGGATACCGGTCGAACTGTTGCCGGACGCCCGGTTCCGGACGAGTTTCCTGCGCACCTCCACCGGCGAGCTGCGCTGGAATGTCCCCTCTCGCACGACCCGCGTGCTCGCGCGCAACGAGACCACCGGCGGGCAGGAGATGGTCGAAATCCCCGACGACACCCGGATGGTGGTCAAGCCGGGGCCGGGTTCGTCGCGGTGGATCAAATTCCGCCGCGAACAGACGTGGTATCAGGCCGAGATCCCGCACACCGTGCTGTCGCAATTGCCGGTGTCGGCGGATCGGAGCAACGATCCGATCTTCGGTACCGCACCGTCCGGTACGTTGCCCTGGCCGTCGCCGCGCGACGTCGCTCAGGGCACGCTCGGGGACTGCGGTCTGCTCGCCAGGCTGAAGGCCATGTCGATCGATGACCCGCAGTCGCTCGTGGACATGGTGACCGACCACGGCGACGGCACCGCGAGCGTGCGATTCTTCGTCGACGGCAAACCCGAGTGGGAGCGGGTCACCAAGCAGGTCCACGTGGACGCGGTATCCGGCGATACGCTCTTCGCGCGGCATCGCCCGGGGCAGCCGCTGTGGGCCGCGATCATCGAGAAGGCATACGCCCAGAAGTTCGGCGGCATCGACGGCTACGAGGGTATCCGCGGCACCTTCGCGGACATACCGCTCCGCTTCGGGCGCGCACATCACGAGCCGCGCGGCCGGGTGCGGCAGCCGACCCGCGCGGTGCACGAGTTCCCGCTGCATCCAGCCCGATTCGACGCGGACACGCTGCACGAGCTGCTGGGCCCCGGGACCGATCGCGCGTTCGCCGAGGAGGTCGGCCGGTCCTACGAGCGCTGGCAGGAGGCGGCCGACCGGCTGGCAAAGGCGAAGTGGCAGGAACTCCGGCAGACCTACCCGGGCAACTCCACCGCCGCGGTCGACGCCCGGAAGGCCGGGCGGGCGCAGTGGCGCGCGACCCAGGATCCGGACACCCCGCAGGGCGTGCGCAAATTCCTGGACAGCTTCGTGCCCGAGAAGACACCGGGACAATGGACGAGCGAGAAGGACGCCCTCGCGGCTTACCTCGGCCGCGTGTACGCGGGGGCGGACAAGGACCGCGTGCTCGATGCCGCCGACATCGTCGCGGGACAGAACCTCGCCGAGCGGATCGACTACCTGCGCAAACGCGGTACCGCGGTGACGATGTCCACCCTGGCGTTCGGTCCCGGCGCCGAGAATCGCACCGTCGTGCCGGGGCTGATCGGCAACCACGTCTACGGGGCCATCGGCGTCGAGCGCGACCGCGGCGGAAAGCCGGCGCACGTTCTGCTGGAAAATCCGCACGACAAGAACGGCGAGTTCCCGGTCCCGATCGACGGTGTCGAATACCGCCTCGATCCCGCCACGTCCGGGCACAGCACCGACAAGGACGGCGTGCGGCGCCGCAAGGACTGGGTCGAGGGCATCGAGTACTGGGCCGTCCCGGATTCCTCGACGGGCCGGGCGCCCGGTGGCGCGCTGCACGGTCTGGTCTCGGACTACTTCGCACCCACCGGCCGCACGGAGTTCCGGCGCAGCGCGGACGGGACGGTGCACGGACTCTCGCACGACGGCCTGCGGTACACCCGCACTCCGGACGGGACGGAATACAAGGTCCTGCACAGCGGTGAGGTGCTCCGACGCTCGCCCGACGGCACCGAACACCGGCGGAAGGACGACGGCACCGTGTGGGTGCGAAGGCCGGGCAAGACCCTGTGGCTCGCCGAGAAGAATCCCGGGGACCTGCGGTGGTCCCGCGCATTCCCGCTGCGGATGGGCGTGCTCGCGGTCGCGGTCCGGCACATGCCGAAGTTCGATTACGTCTCCGCCGGTGGCGCCGGGGTGCATGCCGCGTACGGCCCCGCGGCCGCGCGCGCCGACGCCGACAACGGGACGACGCGTACCGCGCCGGGGACGGACCCCGCGAACGTCCTGCGGCCGGACCCGCCGGTGCTGCTGTCCGGCTTCGAACAGCCCGTGCCGCCCCGGACCGGGAGCCCGATCCGGGAGGGCGACGGCAGCACCGCGTACGCACCCGCGCGCGGGCCCACCACACCGGACGTGCGACTCCCCTCGGGCCCGCGGTTCTCCACACCCGTCGACCGAAACCCGCCGGCGCGCCGGGTCGCGACCGATCCCGGTGACGGCTCCCGGGTACGGCAGCCGAGTCCGCCACTCGACGCCGATTCGGTTGCGACACAAGACGATGGCTCGACCAACAGCCGCCACGCGAACGTCTCGGTCGATCTCGGGCAGCTCCCGGCGATGGAGGCGACGGCGAACGGCACCGGCGGTCGCGCGGCGTTCGCGCCGAACCTGCTTGCGCGAGAAGATGTTTCCGGAACTCACGACGAGCCGTCGACGGCTGCGCTCGCCGAGATGTTCACCGCGCGAACCGATCCGGCCGATCCCGGTGACGGTTCGTACTTCGGTGAACATCTGCTGGACCAGATGTCCGCCGACCACGATCAGGCGCCCCAGCCGACCCGGCAGGCCACCCCGGCGGGGTTCGACCCGAAGTCGCTCGAACCGCCGGTCCTGGCCGGCCACGAGCGGCTGGAACGGCTCACTCCCGCCGAACGGGCGCGGAAATTCCCCGCGATCGCGACTCCGCTGGAACTGCCCGCGCACAAGAAGTCCGCCGCGAACGGCGGCCTGACCCTGGTCGATCACGACGGCACGGTGTTCGAACTGTCCAAGAGCGGCACATTCAGCGCCAAGATGGCCACCTCGGCCGACGGCGAACCACATTATCTGGTCAGTTTCGGTGCGGGGAAGCCGAAACGGATTCCGGTCGCGCTCCTGGACGGGTTCACCTTCGAACCGGGCACGTTCAGCAAAACGTCCGGAAAACTGACCTGGGTCACCCCGGGCGGTGAGATCCGTATTCGCGCAACGGATCCGGCCACCGGCAACTCGTCGGTGACGACCATTGCGCACGGCACGAAGGTCGTATCGAGACCCGCGGATGGCACGTCGCGGTGGATCAAGGTCGCCGAGCAGGACAACGGCTGGGTCCGGGTCGAGGCCCCCGGGAGCGTGCTGCCACTGTTGGCCCTCGCCGATCGCAGCGCGGATCCGCTGTTCGGCACCTCGCCGTCGGGAGTGCCGCGGCCGGCGCCGCAGGACGTCCGCCAGGGCCGCATCGGGGACTGCGGTCTGCTGGCGCCGCTGAAGGCGATGGCGATCGATCATCCGGACGCGATCACGGAGATGCTGAAGGACCACGGCGACGGCACCGTCGATGTGCGGTTCTTCGTGCACGGCAAGCCCGAATGGGTCCGGGTGGACAAGCTGCTGCACGTCGAGAACGGCGGCCCCAAAACACATTTCGCGCGGCACCGGCCCGGCGAGCCGCTGTGGGCGGCGATGATCGAGAAGGCCTACGCCCAGCGGTTCGGCGGGCAGGACGGCTACGAGGGCATCCGGGGTACCTCCCGGGAGGTGCCCGAGCGGCTGGGGCTCGCGCACTATCAGCGCGGCCTGCGCGGGCTGCAGCCCACCGGCACGGTCGCCGAACACATCCTGCATCCGGCACTGTTCGACGAGGACACCCTGCACGAACTGCTGGGCCCGGACAGCGACCCCGAATTCTCGCGGCAGGTCGGTGAGGCGTATCGCGACTGGTTGCAGGGGCGCGGGGGCAGGAAGTCGCCGGAGTGGATCGCCATGGGCACCCCGAAGGGCTTCGGCGAATTCCTCGACAAGACCTTCCCCGGGCAGTGGCAGCGGCAGAAGACCGCGCTCACCGATTTCATGGCCGCGGTCCAGAGCGGACCGGACCGGGACCGCACGCTGCAGGGCCAGGCCGTACTCGCGGGCGAAGCGTTCGCCCGGCGTATCGAGTACCTTCGCAGGCGCGGCACCACGATCATCTTCAGCACGCATCGGTTCGGGCCCGGCGCCGAGAACCGCACGGCGGTTCCGGGACTGTTCGGCAGGCACGCCTACGCCGTGGTCGGCATCGAATACAACACGCGCACCGGCAAACCCGCCCGAATCCTGTTGGAGAATCCGCACGACAGCACCAAGATCTATCCGGTCCCGCGTGGTGGTATCGACTACCGCCTGGATCCGCGGCCCGGGGAACGCTCCGAGATCGAGCCCGGAGTCTGGCATCGCATCGACCAGGCCGAGGACATCGAGTACTTCCGGGTGCGGGACGCGCGGTCCGGCCGTGGTGAGGGCGGCGCGCTGCACGGCGTCGTGACCGATTTCTTCGCGCCCGGCAAGGGTGCGGAGTTCCGCCGGGATCCGGACGGGACGGTGTACGGGTTCACCTCGAACGGCGAACGGTACGCCCGCACGACCGACGGCGTGGAGCACAAGGTCGTGCGCGAGGGACGATTCCGGCGGTACCGCGACGGCACCGAGTACTGGCTGCGCACCGACGGCCGCAGCTTCACCAGATCGCCGGGCGGGAAGTGGGCCGGGAGCAAGAATCCGTTCTCCGCGCAGTCGGACCCGACCGTTCCCCGGCGCGGTGGCCTGGTGTCCGTCCGGGTCGAGCATCTGCCGAAGTTCCGGCACATGATCGCCAGTGGCGCGGGCGTGGCCGCCGTCTACGGACCGAAGCCCGCCGCGGCGCAGGACGACGCCGCATCGGAACCGGACACCGACTCGGATACCACCCCGGCGGAATCCGCTCCCGATACCGACCCGGCGGAATCCGCGGCCGACGGTTCCGGAACGGGTGCGTCGCACACGGCCGATCGCACCGCGAACCAGGCGATCGCCCCCGAGGACGGCGACAGCCGCACCGCCTCGCCTCCCGCCGACCAACCGGCGCACCTCGACGATTCCGCCACAGGACGTTGGGATACGTTGCCGGACAACGGAAATCAGTTGTTCGAAGCACTGGCACGGTGGGAGGGGCACACCGGGCCGCAGCGGGTGCGCGGCATGCTCGCCGACCGGATGCGGGAGCATTTCGACGATCTGCTTGCGCTGTTCGACGACACCCCCCGGAATCGGCAGCGCCGGGAGACCGAACAGAACCGCCGCCTGCACGCCGAGACGGAATACCGGGACGGACGCCTGCCCCCCGAGCAATGGTCCGCGGAAATGAACCGCCGCAGGCAGTTCGACCAGGAGCTCGAGCACTGGCGGCGCACCGAACTCCGGAGCCTGATCGGCGTGCTGCGCAACCCGCACGCGCCGACCGATCGCCTGATGGATCTCCTGATCCCCATCGCCGCCCGCGAATTCGGACTCGATCTGGTCGTACTGCATCCGGACCGGGACCGCGAGGTGCACCGGTACAGCGAGTTCGACGCGCCGTTCATGCTGTTGCACGTATCGGACGGCGACGCACCGCGACTGAGCGTTGCCATGGCCGCCGACGGCATCGGATTCACCCTCGATCCCGCGGACCTGGACGATCCCGCGGCCTACCCCGCGCTCCCGCCGGCCGAGGCCACCCCCGACCCGATGGACGTCGACATCCCAACGGCCACAACGGAATTCGACGGCGCCCGGACGGACTTCGGCCGCGACCTGCTGGACAAACTCGGATTCGCGCTCCCCGGCACCACCACCGAGCCGCGGACCCGGTTCGACCGGTCCGGACTCGAACCGCCGGCGCAGCGACCGACGCAGTTCGCGGTGCTCGGCGTGCCGGTCACGGTACCCAGGGCGAACCTCCCCGGAGCCGGGGACATCCTGACCCTCGTCGATCACAAGGGCACCGTGCGGAACCTGGCGGCCAGCGGCGTCGCGGACGCGGAATACCTCCCGAGCGGACGCATATACCTGATCAAGCTGGCGAACGGCGGGCACCTGCCCGTCCACGAGGATCTGGTGGACCTGAACAGCGGTTTCGCCTTCCAGCCCGGCACCAACGGCCGGTACGGCACGCTGAGCTGGAACGTCCCGGGCGGCCAGACCCGGATCATCGCCCTGAACGAGGCCGGCGCGAAGACGCCGATCTACGTTCCGCCCGGGCACACCCTGGTGGCCATCCCCGGGCCTGGAACCTCGCGCTGGGTCAAGGATCCCGGCGTCGCGTTCTGGGTCCGCGTCCAGGCGCCCGAGAATGTGCTGCCGAAACTGCCGCAACTCGTCGACCGGCGCGGTGAACCGCTCTTCGGCCCGAGCGGTCCGCGGCCGCAGGACGCGCGCCAAGGCGCCGCCGGGGACTGCCCGTTGTTCGCCAACCTCAAGGCCATGGCCGCCACCGATCCGCAGGCGATCCGCGAGATGGTGCGCGACCACGGCGACGGCACCGTCAGCGTCCGATTCCGCGTCGGGGGCAAGCACGAGTGGATCACCGTCGAGAAGACGATCTATGTCACGCCGGACACCGATCGCGGGCACTTCGCCTACCACCGGCCCGGAGAACCGTTGTGGCCCAGCATGATCGAGAAGGCCTACGCGCAACGGTTCGGCGGCGGCAACGGCTACCACGGCCTCGCCGCCGGAGGCCGGGCCGGCAAGACGGCCGAAGTCCTGAGCAAGGGTTTCCACCAGACCCCGACCGGACCGGCCTACCAGGCATGGAATTCCGAGCAGGGTGCGATGGTGACGATCGATCAGCCGGGGCGGGCGCAACCCGTGCGCACCGTCGACGACGGCATCTTCCTGCACCCGCTGCGCTTCGACATGTATACGCTGCACGACCTGATCAGCGGGTTCCTGACCGGCGAGCCGGCGCGCTCGGACCACCCGCGGGCGGACCCGCCCGTGGCCGACTTCGAATTCTCCCGCCGGATCGCGGACAGCTTCGAGCACTGGCAACGGGAGGACACGGCCCGGCGCGACGCGGCGAAACAGCACATCCGCACCGTCCACCAGGGCGACGAGGCCGCCATGCTCGCGGCCTGGGCGGAGTTCGACCGCACCGACGACTTCCTGACCCCCGAGGGGTTCGGCAGATATCTCGACCGGCGCTTCCCGAACCGCTGGGATGCCGAAAAGCGTGCTCTGACAGAGTATTTCAGAACCGTCCGGGACGGGGACCCCGAGCATCGGATCCTGCCCGCGCACCTGGCCGCCGCCGGCCGGGCGGTCGCGGACCGGATCGACCACGCCCTGCGGCGCGGCACCACGGTGATGTTCGGCACGCATCCGTACGGCCGGGCCCAGGAGGACACGACCGCGGTACCGGGCCTGGTCGGCGGCCACGCCTACGCGGTGCTGAACATCGATCGGGACGCCACGGGCACACCGGTCGGGATCCTGATGGAGAACCCCTGGGACGAGAACCGCCCCTACCCCACCCCCATCCCCGGTATCCAGTACCGCCTCGACCCCGGAGGAACCGGCTACACCTCCGACGGCCACGGCGGCCGGTACCGCGACGGCTCCGACGGCACCCGGTACATCACCAGGGCGGACGGCACCCAGGAACGCCACGATCCGGACGGGAACATCTATCGCTTCTCCCCCGACGGCACCCGATACCATCGCGGCCCGGACGGTACCGAACAGCAGCGGAATCCGGACGGCAGCCGGTACCGCAGGACACCCGACCAGACCGAGTTCTGGACGAACGCGGACGGGACCAAGCAGATCCGCAGGCCGGGCGATCCGGCTCGTTCCGAAGATCCGTCCCGGCGCGACCCCCGCGACACCACCATCCCGCGCCGCGGCGGCATCGTCGCCGTCGCCCTGGAACACCTGCCGAAACTGGACGCGCTGGCCATGAGCGGGCCGGGTGCGCACGCCCTGTACGGCCAGGACGAGCCCACCCAGGTGAGCACGTCCGGGCCGGCGCCGCACTCCGGCGGCGCCACCACCGCGCCGAACGTCTCGGACGCGGCGCCGCCGACTACGCGGCCGACATCCGATCCCGTGTCCGTGAATGTGAAACAAGTTGCACCACAAGTATTTTCACCGTTCATCGGGGCAATTCGCGAGGAAGATCGACCCGCGCCGGGCGAAGGCACCGACTTCGAGGATCATCCGGGCGATCGTGCACATGGGCCGTTGGCGGCCGAGGACGACAGCCTTGCGCAGTCGCCGCACCGGCGTGCGCAATTCCCGAAGACGTTCGATTGGGCGTCGCTGAAGCCGAAACCGCTGGAGGCGAGCGAGCGGCTGGAGAATCTGTCGCTCGCGCAAAGGCTGCACACGCTCCCGGTGCTTCCCGTGCCGGTGGATCCGGTCGGCACGCATACGCCGAACGGTGCAGCGCTGCTGCGACTCGTCGAGCACAGCGGTGCCGCACACCGGTTCTACAGTGCCGGCCGGATGGCGGTCACCGTCGGTGATATTCCCGGCAAAGGACGGCATTACGCGTACTGGGGACCCGACGGGCAGGCCAGATACATTCCGGTCGATCTGACCGACGGTTTCACCTTCCAGCCGGATCGGCCGGGCGGTAATTCCGGCATGCTGCACTGGAACGTACCGGGCGGACAGACGCGCATCGCCGGAAGGTCGGCATCGGACGCCGCGCCGAAGGTCGTGACCGTTCCGGCGGGCACACCGGTGCTGGCCAGACCCGGAAACGGTACGTCACGGTGGATCAAATTGGCCGGGGACGGCGAGTGGGTCGAGGTAGCGGCCGGGCACGATGTCGTTCCGGCGCTGCCGCAGCTCGTCGACCGGCACGATGATCCGTTGTTCCATACCTCGGAAAGCGGCGATCCCGTGGTCCGCCCCGAGGATGTGCGGCAGGGCCGCGCCAGCACGTGCGCGATACTGGCCCCCCTGAAAGCGTTGGTGAACGACCATCCGCAGGCGATCGTGGACATGCTGACCGACTACGGGGACGGCACGGTCGGCGTCCGTTTCTTCGTCGGCGATCGGCCCGAGTGGGTGCGGGTGGCCAAACAGCTCTGGGTGACTCCGGACGGCATCGGGTATTCCATTCGGCACGAACCGGGCAAGCCGATCTGGGCGGCGATGATCGAGAAGGCATATCTGAGCCGTTTCGCGGCCGGAGACGGCTACGGAACCCCGCTGCACTCACCCGACACCGTTCTGCGACGTCTCGGCCGGGAACACCACGAAGCGGGCACCGGGGTCGCACAGCCGACCCTGACCCATTGGGAGCCGGTGCTGCATCCGTTCCGGCTCGGTGCGAGCGAATTGCGAAAGTTGTTGGGAGCCGACGCCGATCCGCGATTCATCGAGCAGTTCCCCGGCTACTACGACCACTGGCGCAGGCATGTCGAAGCGCTGCGCAGCTCCACCTGGGAGCAGATCGAACAGACCTATCCGCAAGGCCCGGCCAGAAAAGCCGCATGGGACCACTACCTGCGCAGCGAGGAATTCGACGCGGCGGCGGAATTCCGGACCTATCTGGACGGCTTCCTGCCGGCGAAGTGGCAGAAGGAGAAACTGGCCCTGGTCGACTACTACCGTCAGCTGAGCGGTGGCAGCGGATCGCACACCTTGCGGTCCGATCTCCAGAAGGCGGCCGGGACATCATTCCTGAAGCGAGTGGAGTACCTGCTCAGGCGCGGTACCACGATGGTGATCGGGACCCACGGATTCGGGCCCGAGATCGAGAACTCCACAGTGGTTCCGGGCCTGTTCGGCCGGCACGCGTACACGGTCCTGGGCGTCGAATACGACGCGCACACCGGAAAACCCGCGCGGCTGATGCTGGAGAATCCGCACGACGACAACCGCGGATATCCGTCGCCGGTTCCCGGCATCGAGTACCGCCTGGATTCGGGCGGGACGGGGTACGTGGACGACCGCGGTGTCCGCTACCGCAAGGACGAAGCCCGCGGCATCGAGTACTTCAGCGTCGGCGATTCCCGGACCGGTCGCGGTACCGGCGGCCCCCTGCACGATATCGTCACCGATTTCTTCACCCCCGCCCATGGAGCGGAGTTCCGTCGCGATCCCGACGGAATGATCATCGGCCTGTCGAAGACCGGCGAACGCTATATCCGGACCCCGGACGGTGTCGAATACCGGGTCATGGGCGACCATCGAGCCTGGCGTCTGGCAGACGGCACCGAATATCGATTGTCTTCCGCGGGATACACATTGGTGAAGGTCCCGGGCCAGAGTCCGCGCTTCTACGAGCCCGGCACCTTCCACGCCTGGCCGTCGGTGCCCGCTCCCAAGCGCGTCGGCGTCATCGCCGTCGGACTCGAGCATCTGCCGAAGTTCTATGCGGTTACCGCCGCCGGACCTGGCGCGTACTCGGCCTACGGGCCGGAGTCCGGCTCACCTTCCGGGACTTCCCCGGCGAAGTGACCGAACCTGCTGTACGCCAACGGAATCGACACTGAATGCGGCCACGCGCACCGGTGCTCGGACACCACGAACCTCAGCCGCCGATAAGCCGCCGCGACCGGCCCCGGCAGCCGAAGCCACTGCGTCCCAGCCTTTCGGGGAACTCCATCTCGCTCGGTGTGGTGTTCGCCCTGCGAAATGCGCTGCCGCAGAACAGCATCTCGTTCTCCAGTCCGGCTCGCGGTTCTCGGGCACAGCGCGGACAGCTCTGCGCGCTCGACGCTGACCACCCCCGACGGGCACCCCCATCGGCACGGGCACGCACGCCGCGCGGGTCCGCAATGCCATGCGGCCGAACGCGATCCGCGCTTCGGTGACGATCGCGTCCGGAGCTATTGCGCCTGCCCATGTTGTGGTGGCCGGGTCCGCCGGGCGTGGCTGCCCCGGATCGTCATTCAGCGGCGCGCCGGCCGGCTGTTTCGAGATAGGAGGCCAGGTTGGCCAGCGAGGAGGCGATCCCGGCCTCGTGGGCTGCCTGGTCGATACCCGGCGGCACGTTCGTGGCGGTGACGGTGACCTCGGTCCCCTCACCCGAGGCGGTGATCTGCCAGGTCATCGTCATGGTGCCCGCGTACGAGGGATCCTGCGCCTCGAACACCGCCCGTTGCACCACGCGCTCGGGGGGCACCAACTCGGCGAACTCGACGTCGACGACATCGGTCGCATCGGAACTCTTACCGGGGGCCTCGACCGGATCGAGGTAGGTCAGAACCATCCGGAACCCGCCACCGGGCCTGGGATCCCACCGCTGGATCCGCCCCCGCATACCGTCGGGCGGCAGCCACGCCTCAACGGACTCCCGCTCCACGAGAGCCGCGTAGACAATCTCCGGTGCTGCCGCGATGACCCGGCCGGCCCGGTCGATCCTGCTCATGGGCCGAGTCTAGACAAGGCCCGTCGGGTCGGAAGGAAATCGCACTGTTCACGAAATCTCCACCGGCTCGCCGTGCCGCATTCCCCTTCCGCCAGAAGTTTGTGTTGTGTGAATAGTCTTGTGGCCCAGCGCTTTTGCTTGCACTGCGGGACGGGGGTGCGGTGGTTACGCTGCGTGCGTCAGCGTGTCCTGAAGTACCTGCCCTCGCCGGGCTGGAATCCGATGTGGAGAGTTGGGATGACGATCAATCCAGTGGCCGACCAAACGCCGGTGATCGAGAAGATGCCCGGGCTCGGTGAGTACACCGAACAGGCTCGCGCACAACGATTGGCGTGGTATCGGTCCGTCACGGGAGCGCCCTTGGCGGCGTTGCGCACGCCCGGCGTGGCCGCGGAACTGGTACGCGGCAATATCGAGAACTTCGTCGGCACCATCGATGTGCCGGTGGGCCTGGCCGGGCCGCTGCTGTTCGACGGCGAGCACGCCCGGGGGCCGATCATCGCGCCGATGGCGACGGTGGAGGGCGCGGTGCTTGCCTCGACCGCGCGGGGTGCGCGTGCGATGAGCGAATCGGGTGGGGTGGTGACCAGGGTGCTGCGGCAGCGGATGACGCGGGTGCCCGGGTTCGGGTTCGGTTCGATCGAGGAAGCGGCGCGATTCGCTCGCTGGGTGCCCCTGCAGATCGAGCAGCTGAGTCTGCGGGTGCGGGAGGCCTCCCGGCATGCCCGGCTGGTCGATGTCGACGCGGTGCAGATCGGCCGCGACGTGCACGTGCGGTTCTGCTACGAGACCGCCGATGCCACCGGGCAGAACATGACCTCGGCGACCACCTGGCACGCGTGTCGGTGGATCCTGGACCACGTCGGCGAGTTGCCCGGCCTGGCCGTGCAATGGTTCATCATCGAGGCGAACATGGCCTGCGACAAGAAGGCCGCCCACCTCAACACGATCGGCGGACGCGGCTACCGGGTCGTGGCCGAGACGGCACTGACCCGCACCGTCGTCGAACGGGTGCTCAAGACCACACCGGAGATGCTGCACCGCACGCTGCAAGTATTCGACGACGCCGCCTGGCACAGCGGCGCGCTCGGGCCCGACGTCGACGCGGCCAACGTCATGGCCGCGATGTTCATCGCCACCGGCCAGGACGCGGCCAGCGTCTTCGAATCCGGCACCGCGATGATCACCAGCCGGTTCGAAGACGACACGCTGCTGATCACCCTGACCCTGCCGAGCCTGCTCGTCGCCACGGTGGGCGGCGGCACCGGCCTGCCGCAGCAACAAGCGTTCCTCGAGGCCCTCGGCTGCGCCGGCCCCGGCAAGGCCCGACGGCTGGCCGAGATCGTCACCGGATTCTGCCTGGCACTGGACATCTCCACCGTCTCGGCGATAGCCGCCGGTCAATTCGTCAGCGCGCACGAACAACTCGGCCGCAAACGCCCATGAGCGTCCGCTCGTAGGTCTCCCTGGCAGTGGCTCCTGCCGGGGCTGCCGCATCACTCCCCGTGCTGCGGGATATCACCCGACGTAACCCGGTCGACTCCTACCTCTTGACTGCCCGCTGAGTCACGAGCAGCCGACGATCACCGACTTCTCCAGTGCTGCAACATGTTCAGGCCGCTCACGGCCAAGGCGCCGGCGCGCCGTCCGCTCCGGGCCGACCGCCCGCGGCCGGGTACTTCACCTCCGGAGCGCCGTGCCCACGCCCCCGCGAACGGCACGGCCAATCGGTTGGCGAAGCACGCACCACAGCGTGTTGATCGGCCCGGGAAGATCAGGGAACCAGCACGATCTTCCCGTTCGTGCGCTTTTCGGCGAGCTGCTGGTAGGCCTTGCGGACGTCGGCGAGCGGGTAGGTGGCGGCGACGGGGATCTCGAGTTCGCCCGCTGCCACGAGGTCGACCAGGCGCTGCAGTCCGGTGGCGCCACCCGCGTCGTTGGTGCCCGCGATACTCGCCCGGCCGTCCACACCGGCCTCGAAGTTGACGACGGTATTGATGCGCTGCGGGGAAACACCCAGTTCGTGCGCGAGATCGACATAGTCGGCGCCGAAGGTGTCGATGAACGCGTCGACCCGGTCGCCGGCGGCCGCGCGGATCCGGGCCGCCTGGCCGTCACCGTAGGTCACGGGTACGACGCCATGGTCTCGCATCCAGGGGTGATTGGCCTCCCGAGTCAGCCCGATGACGGCGGCACCGAGCCTGCGAGCGAGTTGGACCGCCACGATCCCGACCGCGCCGGCGGCGCCGGACACCACCACCGTCTCACCGGGCTCCGGGGCGACCGCCTCGATGCTGGCGAGCGCGGCCATCGGCGCGACGCACATCGAGCCGGCGACTTCCCAGCTCATGGCGGCGGGCTTGGCGACCAGGTCGGCCGCGGCCACGGCAACGAGTTCGGCCTGGGCCGCTCGCTCGGCAGACCAGCCCAGCACGTGGTCACCCACGCGCCAGCGCTCGACCCCCTCGCCCACGGCGACGACCTCACCTGCCAGGTCCGAACCCTGCCCAGCGGGGAACGTCCACGACCACTGGGGCACGTCGGTGTCACGTCCGGACAACCGTGCCCGCAACGCCCACGCCTCCTCGGCAAGACCTTCCCGCACGTAGACGTCTCCGGGATTGACCGCGGCCGCGCGGATCTCGACCACGACGCGTCCGGGCGTCGCCACCGGGACGTCGACCTCACGCACGTCGAGCACATCGACATCGCCGTAGTGGTCGAAGCGAACTGCTTTCATCATTGCTCTCCTTGGTCCGGGCCGGTCCATAGTCCGGCAAATTAATCATGCCTCATGTTGATACATGACACATGTTAATCATGGCGGACGCCGATCTGCTAGACTTCGATCGTGACCTCGGAGACGGACATCGGCGACACGAACCCCGCGCCGGGCATCCCCGACAGCCTCGGGTTCCAGCGCGCCACATGGTGGCTCCTCGGCGGCGCCGGCAAGTTCACACTGCGGCGGTGGGCCGACCAGCTGGCCGAACTCGAGCTGACACCCAGTCAATACAAACTCCTGTCGGCCCTCGACGAGACCGGCCCACTCGGCCAGCAACGACTGGCCGAGCTGGTCGGCATCGACCCCCGCAACGCCGTCCCGATCATCGAGACCTCGGTCGAACGGGGACTGCTGACCCGCAGCGTCGACCCCACCGACCGGCGCCGCAGAGTACTGGAACTCGCCCCCACGGGCCGCCGGGTCGCCGCGAAACTCCGAACCCTCAACGCACAACTCGAAGAACAGCTCCTGCAGCCGCTCTCCCCGGCCGACCGCACCGCCCTCCGGCGCATACTGCAAACCGTGATCCGCGCAGCCGATCCCCAGCCCAGCACTATCGCTCCGCCCGCCACCCACGATCCCGCCGACGGCAATCGCGCACCGGCACCACGCCACCGACCACAGTGAGGACGGCCGAATCGATTCGCGGCGTTGCGGGTCGTCGGCCCTCGATCGCGCGACCGACCCCGCCGCGACGCCCGTCCGCGGGAACGGGCGATCCTCATTTCCGGCGTCGCAGTACGTTGCCATAATTGTCGATACTTCCTCCGGCCACATCGATGCCTGAATTTCCTTGTCGCGCAGAGCATTCAGGCGCTTCGACTCCGAATCGGCGTTGAACCCGCAGACTCTTGCACATTCCGGCGCGCGGGCAATGTGCCCCTGGAGCGCAGGCGCAGCACCCTCCAATGCATTTCCGGCGGGAGTCTCATTCGGGCCGGCTCACACATCGCGTTACTAACTGCGGCTTCAGCGATTCATCGACAACGAACTCGAGGAAGAACTGCTGTCGCTGTCCCGCCCGATCCGGGCCCTGCCGGAAATATGGTGGCGATCGTGAGCCCCACGCGCCCCGATACCGGCCGCGACCGGATTCCCGAAGCCCTCTACCAAATGCAACTGACCATCGACCGCCTCAGCAACGAACTCTGGCGGGACTCGACACCGACTGGCCGGCCCGATTCGGGACAGCGCGTTGCAATGCGTCCATCCGGGGTATGGCGAGGGTGGGTCGGGGCGATGAAGGAGGCGAACAGCGATGATGATGAACAACCTCATGCAGATGGCCCGCTACTGGTGGGACCGGATGTTCCCGAACATGCCGATGACGATGTGAGCCGTCCCGGCTATACGAGGATGGATCGAGCACAGCACGCGGGTACCGAACCCAGCGGTCCGATCTATCCGAGTGGAGGTCCCGGCGTCGGCAAGATGCCGGGATCGTCCGTCTTCGCGAGTTCACCATCGAGTATCGACCGCGTCCGGGCTCGCGCCGAACCCGACAGGACCTGCGGGACGGGTGATCGGGGTGTCTCCATCACCCCAGGCCGGCGGCCGACTTGGCCTCGACCAGCACGTCCTCGAGCATCGCCGGGGTGAGTCTTCCGGTGAAGGTGTTCTGCTGGCTCACGTGGTAGCAGCCGAAGATCGTGAGTTCCGCGCGACCGGGAAGCGCGGGCGCCAGCGAACAGCGCACGCCGTGCCCGAACTTCGGACGCGAGCGGGGCACCGTCCAGCCGGATTCGGCCAGGGCGGGGAACAGTGCCTGCCAGCCCCAGCCACCGAGAACGACAATCGTTCGCAGGCTGGGCGCGAGCAGGCCGAGCTCGGTGATCAGCCAGTGCCGGCACCGATCGCGCTCGTCGGGGGTGGGCTTGTTGTCCGGGGGTGCGCAGTGCACCGGCGCGGTGATCCGCGTGCCGAGCAGTCGCAGCCCGTCGCCGCGCCTGGTCGAGTCGGGCTGACTGGCCAGCCCCGCCCGGTACATCGCCGCGAACAGCACATCCCCGCTGCGGTCGCCGGTGAACATGCGCCCGGTCCGGTTACCGCCGTGCGCGGCCGGAGCGAGCCCGACCAGCAGCAACCGGGCATCGGCCGGTCCGAGACCGGGAACTGCTCGGCCCCAATAGGTTTCGTCACGATATGCCGCCCGTTTGACGCGGGCGGCCTCCTCCCGCCAGGCAACCAGACGCGCACAGGCCCGACAGTCGGCCACCGCCTCGTCGAGTTCATCGATCGACCGACACACCATCGGCCCATTCTCACCCACGCGTTCAATTCGCGACGGCCCCGGGACTCATCACCCCTCGGTGAGATGCGCGCTGAGTAGTTCGCCGCTGGCCTCCGATGGGCTTGACTGTGGTTGATTCGGGTCCCACTCTTGAACTACATAGCATATAATGCAGCGCTCTATTCGAGGAGACGGTGGAGCTATGTCCAGCAAACATCTATCTGAAGAGCCCCAATCGGAGCGGGGAGCCGAAGGCTCGCGGGACACCGGGGCCGATGCGTCAGGCGGTGGGGCGGCGGATCGTCCGGTCGGCACATTCGACCAAGAAGAGGTCACCTCAACGCGTGACCACAACGCTACTGAAGGCAACGTCGGCACGACCGGGACCCTCCCCCCGGAAGACGCCGAATCGGCCATACCGCCCTACGAAGGCCGCCGGACAAGCGCAACCTCCAGCGAGAACGCGGACGAGGACAGCGACGCCAAGACCGCAGGCGCTGTACATCCGGTGACCGACCCGGAGTTCAAGGCACCCCGCCCCGACGACACTCCCGGAGGGGCAACCACATCACCGGTCGACGAGCAACCCGCAGTGCACGCCCCGGAATCCGAGGCCACCGACGAGGGTGTGCAGGGTGGCCATCAGACCGGCGTGAGCAGAGCCGAGGACCAGCCCCGCGAATCCCGGCCGCAGTGACTTCGACGAGGACGAACGAGTACCCGGCCACCGCACACCGCAGCTTCGGATCGGCCGTGGTCGTCAGCCCAGGCGCTCGCACACCCACCCGAACATCCCGCGAAAAAACGTAACCGAGCCGGGCTCGATCGCGACGACGACGATCTCGCCAGACAGATCCAGGTGCGGGACCTGATGATCTGCCATGGCGTGTGGCCGCGCCAGTGGCTCGAGCACTCGCCGCCGAATTCCCGCCGGGCGTGCTCGCGAACGATCCGGAATCGATAGCCCGGACCGGCGGAGTTGTGTGCCGCGATCAGTGCGTGACCGACCAGTGCGTCCAAGCTGCACGGAACGCTCGGGTGACACCGAGGATTTCCGCGGCACGTCCCGGACTGTAGGCGGGGTAGTCATCGTCGTCGAGTGCGCCGCGGCACCGGGACCGCAATGCTCATACCGGGCACGACGGGTCGGCGCGGCGCTCACGAGGTCAGGTGCCCGAGCCGGATCGCCAGCAGGTTCGCGACCAGGACGGCGACGAACACGACGGCGGTAGCTCGGTAACCCACGACCCACAGCCCGACCGCGGCACCGCCGAAAACCACGACCTTGGTGACACCCGCGAGCAGTGGGTAGTGGAATGTCGCATTCGGCGCCGCGAACAGGCCCCAGGCCAGCGCCGCGAGAAGAGGCGCGATCACGGCCAACACGAGCTTGACCGGAGTCGCAACGGCGGTCCCCCACCCCCACAGCGCCAGCGCCGCGAGCGCGCCCAACTCCATCACGAATGCCAGCGTGAGATTGGCCCATTTCCAGACTTCCTGCATGTCCGTTCTCCCTCAGGCAAATGAGAGCGGCGCTCTCTGATGAGAGCAGTGTGCACGGCCGATCGGTCTTCGTCAAGCTGCCGCCTGGCCGCGACCGCGACATCCATTGCTGCGCAGGCGGTATTCGGCAGCGGCGGCACACCCGCCGCGCGGTCCGGCACCAGCATCGAGGTCCCCCGAGCACCGAAGGCCGCGCCACCCACTTCCGCTCGGCTACGTTCCGGCACATGGACCAGCGAGGCGCGCTGCCCGGCAAGCTCGACTATCCGAACTGCCACGAGCGCCGGATCGGGTTCGTCGGCGACAGCGGTGTCCGAAAAGACTTGCAGAGGGGTTGCGAGCGCGGTGCCGCACCGAATCGGCAGCCGCGGATTCCGGATCTACGGCCCCGCGACCGGGTCGAGACAACCGGCCGGCGGGTCCACGAAAATACACAGCGCCGGGGCACGGGTGGGGCGATAGCCGCCGGGGACGCCACCCGCGGCGATGATCTGCGCATAGCTGCCCACAGCGTCGGTGGGGCGTCGGGTGAGCGACGGATCGGTGCGCACATCGACCGTATAGAGGCCGAATCTCGGTGTGTAGCTGCCCCATTCGTAGTTGTCGGTGAGGCTCCAGTAGTTGTACCCGATCAGGTTCATACCGGCGGCCTTCGCGCGCTGCAACCAGTAGACGGTGTCGCGCAGATGGTCGCTGCGGGTGTAGCCGTCGCTGCGGGGCCGGCCGTTCTCGGTGGGCATGCCGTTCTCCACGACGTACAGCGGCTTACCCGGAAAGCGGCGTGAATAGTGCTGCAGCGCATAGTAGATCCCCTCGGTGCGCAGCGGCATCTCCCAGATGCGCGGACCCGGCATGGTCGGCAGCGCCGAACCGGTAGCCCGCCCGATCGCCCCGTACAGCGACTGCGCCGGGTCGAAGCCGAAGTAGTAGTCCACGCCCACGTAGTCGAGCCGGGCGGCGATTCGGTCGACGAACGCGCCGTTGACCTGGTCCTCCATACCTGCGACATATCCGACGTTGGCGGTGACCAGAGCGCCGGGCTGCTTGCTGTGGATGTAGTCGTAGCCGGCGTTGTGCACATCGACGATCTCGTTCAGCATCCGGTCGGCGTCGGCGGCGCCCTCGCGGACCTCGTTCCCGATGTAGGCGGCGGGCTCGTTCACGGTGACCCACAACGGATTTCGCGAGGAGTATCGATCGACGACGGCACGCATTTCGGCCAGCCAGTCCCCGACCATTCCCGGATTGCGCCAGCCGCCCCGGCTCGCTTCCCAGCCCGGGTACACCCAGTGGTCCAGGGTGATCATCGGCCGCATACCGGCCCGCACGATGCTGTCGACTACCGAATCGTAGAACCGAAAGGCGCCCTGGTCCCACACCCCGGGCGCGGGCTGCAGCCGGGCCCACTCGATCCCGATACGGAAAACCCGCATCCCCATGTCCGCGGCCAGCCGGATGTCGGACTGGTAGCGGTCGGCGAAGTCGACCGAATTCCCCAGTGCCTCCAATCCCCGGTCCCGAGCTATATAACGGGTCCAATTGCTGTCTGGCGCACGACCTTCGGACTGAAATCCCGAACTGGCGACCCCCCAGAGGAATCCGGAACCCAGCGACGAGAGCGCGGCCGCCCGCGGCGGCCCCGCCAGGGCCGGAGTCCCGGTCGGCAACACCGCCGCGGCAGCGACGAACACCGCCGAGACAATCCGAAGAAGCCAGGATCGCATCAATTCAGGGTAACGAACGGACCCCTGCCCGCGCTGGCGATGCGCCAATCCCGAAACCTCGCCGCTGGATCGTCGAGTGTGGACGTCGCAGTGCGAGTGGCGGTCTCGCCGTCGGTGCGCCAAGCTCGCCCAGCACGACAAGCTCCGCCGCCGCGGGCACGCCAAAAATACCGTGCCCATATCATTCGGAAGCCGGATGGCGGTGGCCGCGCGGTGGTGTGAGTTCATCGACCACCACCAGATTCCCGCCGGAATGTTTGGCCTGGTACATAGCGGCGTCCGCGGATTGTAGTAACCGGTCCGGGCTCGGACGAGGACACTGTGGACAGATTGTCGAGTCGAAGGCCACGACGCCGACACTGGCAGTGACCGTCACCGCGTTCTCCGACGGTTCGGCAATCAAATGACGCAGGCGCTCGGCCTCGGTACGCGCAACGCCGATAGTGATCGGCGCGGCCACCACGAACTCCTCCCCGCCCGTACGCGCCACCACCGCACCGCCGCCCGCGGCGTCGGACAAACGCCGCGCGGTCCGCACCAGAACCGCGTCGCCGACCCGGTGCCCCCACGTGTCGTTCACGCTCTTGAACCGATCGAGGTCGAAGGACATCACGCTAACCGCGGGATGCCGCTCAACCAGCACCGGCAGCCGGATCTCCAGGCCCCGCCGGTTCAGCAGATGTGTCAACGGGTCCGAGAGCGATTCGGTTCGCAGCAGCCAGTACAGAACCTGCAACGCGGGCAACACGGTGACCACCGACACGAACAGCACCAGTCCGACCGCGACAGCCAACCGGACATTGCCGCCGCCGGTTGCGATCCGCACCGAGAACACGACCACTGACAGCAATGACCACGCCGTATGCGCCGCCAACGCCCGCGCGCTGTGAAAAAAGCCCAGGTAACTGCCGGTGACTACGAGCAGCACCGCCCCCAGGGCTCCGAACAGTCGATCCGGCACCTGCAGGAACTCTGCGGTGAACAGAACATCGGCGCACCCGATCAGCACCAACGACTCGGTCTTGCCCGGCCAGGACAGCAGCCACCAGCGCAACGCCCACAGCACCCCGCACAGCACACCCACCGTCGAAGCAATGCCGGGCTCACCAGGCGGCCCCACCGGCGTGCCCGCAATCACCGCGCCCATCACCGCGATCGCCGCGCCCGCGACGCCGATCAACGCCTTCAACGGCCCCACCGCCGATCGAGCCGCCAAGGTACGCACCAGCCAGCGGTAGTCGACCGGATCGTTCCACCAGGCCCGTAGCGTCTTCCCGTCGTTCATCGACTCACCTGTGGTCGACCGCATGACCAACCGTTGCTCGTACCGATTGCGAGAGTTCCAGGAATCTCGCCAGCTAATCTGCAGCAGTCTAGACCTGATGGTTCCAGCCGACGCGTGAATCAAAGGGCGGATCCCCGCGCATCCTCCGCCGTGCCGGCCAACCGATACAACCACTGATCCAGCCTGAAGATGACCTACCGCTTCGCCGACACAGCGCCGCCCCGGGTTGCGCCAAATGGATATTCTCGGGCGGTCTCCAAATCGCCACCGCGCGGCATCCGAATTTCACCGACGAAAGTACTGGAAGGTTCGGAGGGCGACGTCATATCCGGAGTGTCAACCGCCTACAGGCCCGGCATCGCTCCTCATGACAATATACGACCATCGTGAACCGGATCTTTCGGCACCCGCAACCGGAGTCCTCGAGATCGGGCTTCAACTCTGTCACCAGTATTGGAGTTGGCCAATCCTCCCCGATAACTCACCATCGACATTCTTTTCGGCAGTCGATCCACCGCAGGGACTTCGAACGGGCACATTTCCAACGCTCGCGCGGTGCCGCATCCTCTGCCAGGATGCTGAGGATTGCCACACGGCGAGTTCGGGCGCCTGGGATGAACGGACAAAACTTTGCGGGCCATCGGCGAGTTCTCGAGGTCGGTGGGGCCGCCGGGGTCCTTCGCCGCTTTTGCCGTACCACACCGGCCGCCGATGTGGAAGATCGGCCCGCGCGCAGGTTCTGCTCGCCGCAGCCGACAGCGCGGGCCGCGACACGGCCTTGGCGGAGGTGCGGGACCACCGCAGCAGCGAAGACCTACCGGCGCGCGGCCACCATCGTGCGGCCCGGTAGCAGACCCGATCGAACTGGCTGCTGACGCGATCGCACTCTGCTGGACCGGCTCGCACCTGGCCGTGTCAGTCGCGTTTCGCCTCGTAACGCAGCAAGACCGTGCCACCCGGGAAGGTGCGGTTCTCCAACAGTCGCAGCGACATCCATGACGGCAGTGCCGGGAAGAACGGGGTGCCGCCGCCCACGGCGGTGGGCGCGACCACGATCCGGTACTCGTCCACCAGTCCGGCCTGCACGATCGGTGCGGCCAGCGTCGCGCCGGCCACCTCCAGCCTGCCGTCGGTTTCGGCTTTCAGTTTCGTCACCACCTCGACCGGGTCGCCGCGTTCCAAGCGGGAGTTCCAGTCCACCGACTCGAGGGTGCGCGAGAACACGACCTTGGGCATGTCGCGCCAGATGCGGGCGAAGTCGACGATCAAAGGCGTTGCGTCCGGAGCCTTGTCGGCGGTCGGCCAGTACGCCGACATCAGGTCGTAGAGTCGCCGTCCGTAGAACGACAGAGCGGTCTCCCGCTCGAAGTCGTTCCAATACCGGTGCAGCTCTTCGCTCGGATCGGACCAGTCGATATTGCCTCGCGCGTCGGCGATGTACCCGTCCACCGACACGTTGAAGCCATAGATGAGTTTGCCCATGCAGCTGAGACGACACCGGAGGGCAAAACTCATCGCGACGCCCATTGTGCCCGACTCGACTACCGCGCGGCCGTTCGATGACAACCTGCCGCTGCCGTGATCGAGGTACAGGACACATCAACTACACTTCGAAAGCATGTTCGAGTCCTGGCCTGAGAACTTCAGCCCCTCGCTGAGGCGAGTGGTCGATCCGCCGGAACCGGTCCTGGTGGAACTCGGCACCGCGATCCCTACCCGCAGCCGCAATTTCGGATGGAACGGCGTACCGCTGGGCGTCAGGGCCGGCGGACTCGACCTCACCCGCACCATGCCGGGCCGACTCCTCGCCTGGGCGCGCTGCTCGGACGGAACCTGGCTGGGCCTGGTCGAATTCATGATCACCACAGCCAACGACCGCGGCCGGATCCAGACCACCCAATGGTGCCCCGCACACGCGCTCACCCACGACCCGAGCCGAACGATTCCCCAACCGGATGGCCCTGCCGGGAATCCCCCGATCGACACGAAGACCGCAGGACCAGGACAACGGCCGTCCCGCCAGTGATCGAGATGACGCTGCACGCACGTAACGAGCGCAGGGAAAGCCACTGAGCGCCAACGGCTTCCGGCTATCGCTCTCGAACTGCCCACCCGCGGGGGACTGCGGCGCCGACGATCATGACGCTCGACAGAAGCAGTGCGCCATGGCCGGATTGCGTTCCGGTGCCGCCACATTGGTGCCGGTCGGTCGTTCACCGACGATGAACGAACCGTCGCGATCCGGGGGCGGGCTCGCAATATCAGGGTGTCGAGCCGAGACCGCATTCGATGAGCACCGGGAACGCCGGTTCGGTGTCGCGAACCACCACACGACCGTTACCCGGTCAACCCGAGGGCGCGGGCAGATCGCTCCCTCATCACGATCTTCCGGATCTTGCCGGTGACCGTCATCGGGAACTCGTCCACGACCATCACGTAGCGAGGGATCTTGTAGTGCGCCAGCTTGCCGGTCGCGAATGCGCGCACCGCCTCGGCGTCCAACGGATGCGCACCGGTGCGCATCTTGATCCAGGCGCACAGCTCCTCGCCGTACTTCTTGTCGGGTACGCCGATCACCTGAACGTCCTCGATGTCGGGGTGGGTGTACAGGAACTCCTCGATCTCCCGTGGATAGACGTTCTCGCCTCCGCGGATCACCATGTCCTTGATCCGGCCCACGATGTTGCAGTAGCCGTCCTCACGCATCACGGCCAGGTCGCCGGTATACATCCAGCCGTCGGCATCGATCGCTTCCGCGGTCTTCTGTGGCTCGTCCCAGTAGCCGAGCATCACCGAGTAACCCCGGGTGCAGAACTCTCCGGCTTGTCCGCGCTCGGCGATCTCCCCGGTCAGCGTATCGATGATCTTGATTTCCAAATGCGGGTGCACCCGCCCGATGGTGGCTGTACGCCGGTCCAGGTCGTCATCGGCCCGGGTCTGCGTCGAGACCGGTGAGGTCTCGGTCATTCCGTAAGCGATCGACACCTCGGTCATGTGCATATCGCTGATGCAGCGCTTCATCACCTCGACCGGGCACGGCGCGCCCGCCATGATCCCGGTACGCAAAGACGTCAGATCGTACGACGCGAAGTCGGGGTGGTTCTGCATCGCGATGAACATCGTCGGCACGCCGTAGACGCCCGTGCAACGCTCGTTCTGGATGGTTTCCAAGGTGAGCGCCGGATCGAAACCCGGTGACGGGATCACCATGGTCGTCCCGTGGCTGGTGCAGCCGAGGTTGCCCATCACCATGCCGAAGCAGTGGTAGAACGACACCGGAATACAGAGCCGGTCTTCCTCGGTGAAGTTGATCAGTTCGGTGGTCATGTACCCGTTGTTGAGAATGTTGCGATGGCTCAACGTCGCGCCCTTGGGATTCCCGGTGGTGCCCGAGGTGTACTGAATGTTGATGGGGTCCAACGGGTCCAGGGCCGCCATCTGCTCGGCAACGGTGTCTCGCGGCAGGGCATCGCCGTGCGCGAGCAGTTCTGCCCAGTCATCGGTATCGAGATAGACGACCCGCTGCAGAGTCGGGCAATTCGCACGCGTCTCCTCGATCATGCCGCGATAGTTGGAAGTCTTGAAGCTGGTGGCCGCAACGAGCAGGGACAATCCGCTGTGGTTGACCGCGAAGCTGAACTCGTTGGCGCGGTACGCGGGATTCACGTTCACCAGAATCGCGCCGATCTTGGCGGTGGCGTATTGGGTGAGAGTCCACTCCGCGCAGTTCGGCGACCAGATCCCGACCCGGTCGCCCTTGGTGATACCGGCGGCCACCAGTCCACGTGCGGTCCGGTTGACATCGGCGTCGAACTCGGCCCAGGTCCATCGCCGGCCACTCGCGACCTCTACCAGAGCCTCACGATCGGGATATGCCGACACGGTACGTTCCAGATTCGCGCCGATCGTCTCGTGAAGAAGACCGGGATACTCCTCGCCGCGTACGTATGACTCCAACGTTCACTATCTCCAGTTCCGGGCCGGGTCGTCCTGCACCCCGACTTCGCTGCCTCGGTACGCCATCGGCCCGATACGGACGCCGACGGCCCTGGAACGCTATCAGCGCAGACCGCTTACGTCTGACGCTTTCCGATCACTGGCTGGTGAGAAACCGATTCGTGTATCCCGGAACTCCTTCCGAATCCTTTGCGCCACAGTCTGTCACTCTGCTCCACCGGATGATGCGCGGTGGTCCGGAACACGCCATGACGTTGTGCCGAGGAAACCGGTGATGGCGGTGATGCGCTCGGCAACGTCGATTCGCGGCGCCGAAAGTGCATGCCCCGCACCGGGACTGCGCGATACGACTCCGGTGGCCGGATCGGACACGCCGGGGTGGCGCACGACCTCGTGAACGTCGGCCCTACATGTCGTGCTCCCAACTGCCGCGCGTGTCGACGTCCGCGGCATCCGCCAGTGCCTCCAGCTCCGCGATCTCCTTGTCGGCGAGGTCGATTCCGTGAGCCCGGACCAACCCGTCGACGTGGCCTGCCTTCGTGACCCCGATGATCGGGGTTGTCCCCTTGGCGATGGCCCAGGCGGTGGCGATGTCTGCGACGGATGCGCCTCGGTCCTCGCCGATCGCCCGCATCCGGTCCGTCAGCGCCTGCAGCTGGGGCAGGATGCCGTTGTACACGGCTGCCCGGCTGCTGCCCGCAGGCAACGGATGGGCCGGGCTGTACCTTCCGGTCAGCGCCCCTTGCTCGAGGACCATGTAGGAAAAGAACCGCACGTCGTGCTCGCGGCAGTGCTCGAGAATGCCCGCGCGCTCGGAACTTCGGTACAGCAGGCTGTAGTGGTTCTGGACCGCCTCCACTCGGAAGCCGGCCTCGCCGAGGATCTGATCGGCAAGAGCGATCTCCTTCATGTTGTGGTTCGAGACGCCGACATGCTTGACCTTGCCGCTCTGCAACAGCGGAATCAGATGCGGCGTCCAACGGGCCACGTCCGCCGGGTTGTGGATCCAATAGAAATCCACATAGTCCGCCCCCATTCGGTCGAGGCTCTGCTCCAGCATGTCCGCGACCGGATCGTCGCGGTCGGCCGCGATCTGCGGGGTGAACTTCGTCGACAGCTGGTACTCGTTGCGGGCACAGCCCTTCAGCGCCTGAGCCAGGACCGTCTCCGAGCGGCCCATGCCGTACACCACCGCGGTATCCCACAGGGTGAATCCGTTCGATTGCGCCTTCTCGACGACCTCCCGCAAACCGGACGCGGTCAGCCGACTGCCGAAATAGCCGTCGCCTGCCTCGCCGCTGTCTCCCCAGGCCCACGTGCCCAGCGCCACCGCGGGGACCGTCAGCAGCTTGCTCGTCATGTCCTGCCTCCATTGCTCGTTCTCGAGATCGTGTCGATGTTCGATCCCCAGAAGACCCCGATCGCCGCCACCGGAGAAGGTCGCGCTCATAGGGGTACAACCTCAACCCCCCTCGCGCCGTTACCCGCGGCTACCGTGAACGACATGGACCAGCAGCCCGGAAACCGAGGCGAAATCCGGGATTTCCTCACCGGTCGGCGCGCCAAGATCACCCCGGCGCAGGTCGGACTGCCGACCAGCGGCCGTCGCCGGGTCGCCGGGTTACGGCGCGAGGAGGTCGCCGTCCTGGCCGGCGTGAGCACGGAGTGGTACACGCGGCTGGAGAAGGGGCACATCGGCGGCGTGTCCGAAGACGTCCTCGACGCGGTGGCTCGCGCCCTGCAACTGGACGACGACGAACGCACCTACCTGTTCGACCTGGCCCGGTCATCACGGCCCGCGAGCCGCACGCCGTCGCCTCGCCGGGACGTCGAGGTCCCGCCCCGGGTCCAGTGGCTACTCGACTCCATGACGATGTCCTCGGCGTTCATACGCAACGGCCGCACGGACGTCGTGGCCGGCAACTCGCTGGCGCGAGCCGTGTACGCGCCGATGTTCGACAGCGCCACCACCGACCAGCACGGCCGCCCCAACATCGCCCGCTTCATCTTCCTCGACCTCGGCGCACACGACTTCTTCGTCGACTGGGACGCCGCCGGCGATGCCACCGCCGCCCTGCTGCGCGCCGAAGCCGGGCGCGAGCCTCGCGACCGGGCGCTGCGCGAACTCATCGGCGAGCTGTGCACCCTCAGCCCCGAGTTCCGGGGCCGATGGGCCGCGCACGACGTCCTGATCCGCCACGACGGCATCAAACGACTGCAGCACCCCGACGTCGGCCATCTGGAACTGACCTTCCAGTCCCTCGATCTCCCCCTGTCCGGCCGGGCCGTGCACAACCTGATCGCCTACACCGCCGAACCCGGCACCGCATCCGAAGACCACCTCAAACTCCTCGCCAGCTGGGCAGCTACGCGATCTCGGGCGGCAGAGCCCACCCGCGACTCTCCTGCGCCCGGACCGCTCTGATCCATCGCGGTTCGCCCGGCCCGACGATTCGGACGCCGGACCCGGGTCACCCAGCGCAATTCCAGCATCAGCCGAATCGCGGCGGTCGGCCGGTCCTGTTGTCGCTCAACGGAGATCGGCCCACGATCGCCTTTCGGCACGAACTATCGAAAACACCATCGCCGCAATCGAATCCGGCCATCCACAGGTCGAGATCCGCGCCTGCCTCGACCTGCAGCCATGGGCCCCGCACCTGGCCGATTCGATCTTTCTCGGCGACTACCTCACCAGCGAAGGCCGGCCCGGAACCGACGAACGACAGATGATCACCGACGCCGGCTTCACCATCGAAGGAACCAGCGAACAAACCCTTCCCGCCGCCCGACACGACCTGGTCACCGTCCGCCGACGAGGAGCCGGAACCCCCTGCAACCCAATGCCCGAACTGTGATCCAACGGGATGGCCCGGGTCCGGAATCCGTTGCCAGCGAGCTGGTTTGGTACTCGGCATCCGGTATCGAGCTGGTAGTGCTCGGCCTGGCGCTGATGTGACCGGTCGGCGTGCTGGAGGCCGGGGCTCGTGGCGGCGCCGGCATTCGCGGACGAGGAGTTGGTGCGGCGCGGGCGTGCCTTCGAAATACTCCCGGCCCCAGCTCTGTTGGCGCAGCTGTGACTATTCCCCGCATCCTGTTGATTTCGGGCAGCACTCGCGAGGGCTCGACGAACACCGCCGCGCTGCGCTCGATCGCGGCCGACGCCGGGTCCGACTTCGAGGCCGTCCGGTACCAGGGCCTGCTCGATCTGCCCGCGTTCGTACCCGGTGACGAGCCCGAGCCGCCCGTGGTCGAGGCCCTGCACCGGCAGCTCGCCGAGGTCGACGCAGTGCTGTTCTGCACTCCCGAGTACGCGGGCATGATCCCCGGCAGCCTGAAGAACCTGCTCGAATGGACGATCGGCAGTGCCGATCTCAGCGACAAGCCGGTCGCCTACGTGAACCTCGCCTACGAGGGGCCGCGGTGAGGCCGCCGTGGCCACCCTGCGCACCGTGCTCGGCTACGCGGGTGCCGAGCTGGTCGAGGCGGCCTGCGGCCGCGTCACCGTGCTCCAGAGCAGTATCGGACCGGACGGCCTGGTCGCCGATGCGGATGCCCGCAGCCGCCTGAACGCCGCAGCCCGAACCCTGGCCGCGCATGCCGCGCACCCTACCGAAGCGCTCCTCGGAAGTGGGCAGGCACCGGAAAACCCTTCCCCGCGAACAACTCTCATTCCCTGAACCGGGTACTCAGCACGCCGGTTCTCGTTCGACCGGACCCCATGCCCAGCGTCACGGCCGCCGGCTCCGGAGGTCTTCGCACCGCCGGGTACATCGAGACCCGCCGGATCCGGCGTGCGCGGTAACAGCTCAGGGGCTCCGGCGGGGTTCCGGCTCGCAGTGGCCGGCCTTCGCGTCGCCGGGGGCGCCGCGGCGGGCTGCGACGGTGGCCAGGTAGAGCGCGGCCAGGACGACCCCGCAGCCGCCGAGCTGCAGCAGCGTCGGGCGCTCGCCCAGGATGACAGCGCCCAAGAGCACCGACCCGACCGGCTGGAGCAGCAGCAGCGCCGCCCCCACCGACGCGGACAGGCGGGGCAGCGCGCTCGCGATCAGCAGATAACTCGCCACCTGCCCGGTCAGAGCGATAGCGGCGAGCCAGCCGAACGCCGCCCAGCCCGGAACCAGGTCCAGGCCATGCCACAGCGGCCCGACGACCAACGCCACGAGGCCGGAGGCGGCCGCGGACTCGGTGACGGGCCCGACGATATGGTCGCTATCGCCGGCCTGCCGCAGCAGGAACAGGAAGCCCGCGTAACACAGGGCCGCCGCCGCGGCGAAGATCACGCCCTGGGTCGGGTTCTTCCCGGTGCCCCCGCCCACCACGCCGCCGGCCAACGCCACGCCGGCGACCATGACTGGGACCACTGCGGCGAACGCGGCAGTTGGGCGCTCCCGCAGGAAGATCCATCCGAGGAGGGGTACCAGGATCACCTGGGCGTTCACGACCACAGTCGCGATCCCGGCGCCGCTGTCGGTGATCGCCTGATTCCACAGCAGGATGTCGCCCGCCAGCAGAACACCTGCGGCCAGGGCCATCGAGCGTGAGCGCGGCGGCCGGGCGGGCGCGGTCCGAGCCTCGCGGAGCGCCAACGGGATCAGCAGCGGCATCGATAGGAGGCTGCGGAACAAGGTCACCGTTCCGGTCGAAACGTGCGTGAGAGGCACGAAGACCGACGACAGGGCGACGCAGACGGCACCCGCCAGCATGGTGGGCACCGGCATCCTCGTGGCGACCTTGTTGAGCAGGTCGGCACCCGATCCGGGCCAAGGTCGCGCGCGCTCCGACGTGGTCGCGGCAGCACGCCGATCGAGCATGTCACGCTCCTTCCATGGTGGGGTTCGTCTGGGCACGCTCTTGCCATACCCACGTCCGGGCCGAGCTATCCGGGCGCAGGCCGGTATCGAATGACCGCCTCGACCGAACGCGGACCAGGTCGCTTTCGATACGGTCCGGCGGATCGGGCGTGAGTACCTGTGCGTGGCAGAGTGTTTCGTTACTTCGCACCTGGTGCCGGAGTGTGCTCCCAAGGAACTCGCCGCCGATGTGGTCGACGTGGGTGGCGGGATAACTTGGCAGGCACCGGGTATCGCCGGCTTGGCCGCCGCACTGCGGATGCATCAGCACGACCGGGATGCCGTCGTTTTCCGGACATGCCGAAGGCACTGGTGCGCTAGGGATTCCGCTACTCCCGGCCCAAGAAGTCCAGCGGTGTGGCCACCGACCTCAGCGACCCGGGCCCGCGGCCAGGCCGCTGATCAGGATCGCGGCGCCGCCGGGATAGCCCAAGCCGCCCTCGGTGGATGTGCTGTCCCCAGGGCCGCGGTTGAGCAGGTCGGACATTCCGTGCGCCGTTGCCCTGCTCGGGTCCGGATCACACGAGTTCGGGTACGCGCAGGTGCGCGAGAGCCAGCTCGAACTCACCGGTGTCGATCACCACTGCGTCGTATCGCCGGCTGGCGGCGGCCCGCAACGACGCGGCTTGGCCACGGGCGCGAATCATCGCCATCGCACTGTCGTATGCGGCACACGAGACCGCACGCCCGGTCGAGCGGTTGATCATCAGGCTCGCACTGCAGAATCCCTCCAGAGTTCTCATGTCCGCCAGGAACTGGGACCGATACGCCTCGACAACCGCATCCAGCCGCGCCGGCGCGGTCTCCGCCCAGGCAACACGCACACAGGCGCCGCGGCGCGAGTGGTGTTCGCGATGCAGCACGGCGATCTCCCATTCCTCGATCCGCACAGCGCCGAACATCTCAGCGGTACGGTCGCGGAACGAACGAACCTGATCCGCGCTGGAGTGCATCGCCTCCGCCGACTCCCACGCGCTGGTGGCGATGCACCGACCATGTTGCCGATTGACCAGCAAAGACAGGCCGACACAGCCTGCGATACCGTCCGAGGCCGGCAACACCTTGTCGCGCACATACGCGACCCCGGTTTCGATAGCGGAGATTTGCGCCAGAATCGTGGTGGAACGCGCGTACACGATCCACCCCCTTCCCGCTCGAGGGCAGCGCCCCGGTGGCACCACCGGCGTCCCCTCACCTTGCTCCTCCACAGACCGACAGGCAATAGCCGGCAACCAGCATCGTCGCGGTGTCGGTCGGATCCCTGTCGCACTACGAATCGGCCGCGAACACGGTACGGCCTGCCCGACGGCTCCGTACCTCGGATTGTCGAGCGCGAGATCCTAGACTGGATCGTGCATCGACAGTTCGAACGACGCGCGAACGGTACAGACGGCTGCGGCCTCGGCGCGTGCTCGGCGTGATGTCCTTGTCGGCATCCTCGCCTCGGCCTGGGCGGTCTCCCCGATTGCGCACGCGACGTGTGAACGGCGACCCGCCGAGGAGTTACCGCCCAGAACAGGAGGCTTCGATGTCCACCATCCACTTCAAGGAGACCACGAGTTCGACACCGGAACAGTTCGTGGCGGCGTTGACCGATTTCGGGCCGGGCCGCTCGCAGGTGTTCGGCAACAGCGCCGACGAATATCTCGACGTCCACAATCGGGGCCCGCGCGATGCCGATGTCACCGAGGGGTCCCACGGCATCTGGGAACGCCTGCACTACGACTGGTCCAATCCGGACCGCGTCATCCTGACGACCACCGACTCGAACCTGTGGGGTGGCCACTCGGGTCATACCTACACCTTCACACGTCGCCCCGACGGGATGACCGACGTGGATGTGGTCGTGGTGCGCGAGGGCAAGAACCTCAAGGGCCGAATCCTGGGAGCCGTGGTCGGGACCGTCGGCAAACGCGTCTTGAAACAAGCCCTCGACAAAACCGTGAAAGCGATCGAAACCCGAGACGTCGACGCGGGAACAGCGGACTCGACCATGCCGGGCGAATTCACGTTCGAGAGCGCCTACAAGGGTGAGGCCGGACCGTTCTGGGATGCCGAGGCCAAGCCGCCCTGGAGCCTGGGCGAGCCACAGCCGGAGCTGAAGGCGATCATCGAGCAGGGCAAGTTCCACGGCGACGTGCTCGATGTGGGGTGCGGCGAAGCAGCGATCTCCCTGTATCTGGCCGAACAGGGTTACACGACGGTGGGATTGGACTCCGCCCCGACCGCCATCGAACTGGCCCGCGCCGAGGCGTCCCGGCGCGGACTGACCACCGCGTCGTACGAGGTCGCCGACATCGCCTCGTTCACCGGGTACGACGGCCGCTTCGGGACCATCGTCGACAGCACCCTGTTCCATTCGATCCCGGTGGACCAGCGCGAGGGATACCAGCAGTCCATCGTCCGCGCCGCCGCCCCCGGAGCGTCCTACTTCGTGCTCGTGTTCGACCGCAAGGCCCTCCCGAATCCGCCGGCCGGGTTCGGTCCCAATCCCGTCACCGAAGCCGAACTGCGCGAAGTGGTCTCGAAGTACTGGGTGATCGACGAGATCCGCCCGGCACGCATCCACGGCAACAACCTTCCGACAGGCGAGCAGTTACCCATCTCGTTCGAAGACGTCCGTGACGAGCCGGGTGGCCGTAGCTCGGTGCCCGCCTGGTTGTTACAGGCACACCTCGGCTGAATCGACACGTCCGCGATCGCCCGGCCGTCCGCGTCCGCTTCGGCCGACCTCGAACAGTGTCCGGCCGCGCCGCTGATCGCTACTCTGCGCGCACCCAGTACAGCCGATTGACCAGGACGTGCTCCCCCACCGGGGTCGGCGGGGTGGCGAGTACCAGACGATCGCCGGACAATTCCGCCGTGCGTCGCTGCTCACCGCCGACCCAGTTCGGGAACAGGCTCATCCGCAACGTGTGCACGACCACGTCCGCTTCCAGCCGGTATTCGCCGCAGTAGGCGATGTAGCTCGAATACGCCTCGGCCCGTTCACTGTCGGCACCGGCGAGCGCCACTGACGTCGACAACTCCCGCCGATCGGCAACGGCGAGTTGACCACTCATCCATCCGCCGGAAGTATAGATCACACATCCTTGCGGCCGGTCACCGAAAGGCGTTGAGACCGTTCCGTTCTCGTCGACGGCGGTCCACGCGGTCAACTGCCACCGCCCCACCAGTTCCCCGACGTCCATGCCCCGATGCTAGTCCCGCCCCAGAGACGAAGCCCCAGCGATGGTGACCCGCTCGCGTTCACCATGTGGGCCGGTCGCAGGCAATGCTCAGCGCCACAGCATCGCCCACGACGTGCGATCCGCGCGAAATCCCTGTGGCGACAGCAACCCGCGACGCCGCAGGGCCCGCCGCACCGTTGATGTCGAGACGTCGTGCCCATCCGCGCGCCTCGACACCGCGATCTCGCGATACCCCCACACCCGCCGGTCCGCGCCGTACTTGGCGGCGATCGGTTCGAACCGGTCGACCTGACCCATCCGGGCGGCGCCGTGCCGCATCGTGGCCTCGGCCGGCGCCGGCTTCGGCTGATATCTTCCGGTCGCCGTTTGGAAGCCCGAAAACGGTCTATTGCCAGAACTACCGGCAGCATCCGGCGGCCGGGCAACACCGATAGGTGAACGTAATGGGCTTCACGAACAAGGCGAAGAACAGGGCCGACAAACTCACCGGTCAGGCCAAGGAAAAAATCGGCGAGATCACCAACAACCCCAGGCTGCGGAACGAAGGCAAGGCCGACCAGGTCAAGGCCAACCTGAAGACTACGGCCGAAAAGATCAAAGACACCTTCCGGAAGTGACTGAAATGAGAGGCTACACAAGCGATCGCCGCGCGATGTACGACGCCAGATCCCCACTCTCCCGGCTCCTCATGTCCATCGTCCTGATATGGCTGATCATCGGCGTCATAGCAGGCTGGCAGCGCCACTATTACGACAGCGCCCCCACCAATTGCGCAAACGCCGGAACCATAGCGGTAACCATCGTCGCCGGCCCCCTGAACTACCTCGGAGTAAACCCCAAGATCGCCGACTGCCACGTCGACGTCCCTCAACCCAGCCAGTAACTCCGCCCGCGCCGAGGCGACCCCCCGGGGGGCTGCTGCACGACCGTGCGACAACGTGGCCCGAACGTGCAGCAGCCCTCTTGCGGGCCTGCGAGTTTCCGGGGCCACTACCATCCGCAGCCTGGTCGAGCCTGCCGGTCGTCGAGCCCACCGGCTAACCTCGAGCGACCTCAGCGCTGTGTGCCAGGGTGTAGCGCTCGCCAATCACCTGGTCGCTCAGCGGGTCCAGCGCGGCCAGCGCCTCGGCATCCAGGGCGAACTGCAACGCGGCCGCGTTCTGCTCCAGCCGGGCCGGGCTGCGGGTGCCCGGAATGGGCGCGACCGCAACCCCGAGCCGCCCGGCCTGCGCGTACACCCAGGCCAGCGCTACCTGGGCCGGGGTGGCACCCAGCCGGTCGGCCACCTCGCGCACGGTCTGCGCGATCTTCTCGTTGGCCACGCCCGCCTCGCCGGCGAAGCGGGGGTTGGTACGCCGGAAGTCCTTCTCGCCCAACGTGGAGCGGTCCAGAGTGCCGGTCAGGAAACCCCGCCCCAGCGGCGAGTACGGCACCAGCCCGACCCCCAGCTCGGCCATCACCGGGGTGAGGGCCTCGACGTCGCGGGTCCACAGCGAGTACTCGCTCTGCACCGCGGTGATCGGGTGCACCGCGTGCGCCCGGCGCAGCAGCGTGCCGTCGACCTCGGACAGGCCCAGATGGCGGACCTTGCCCGCCTCGACCAGCTCGGCCATCGCGCCGACGGTCTCCTCGATCTCCACGTCCTGAGGGGGGCGGTGTGCGTAGTACAGGTCGATCACGTCGACGCCCAGCCGCAGCAGCGACGCGTCGCAGGAGCGCAGCACATAGTCCCGGGCACCGCGGATGCGGCGTGCCCGGTCCCCGGCGCTGCGGTCGATGCCGAACTTGGTGGCAACCTGCACCTGGTCCCGGCGGCCGTGGATGGCCCGGCCCACCAGCACCTCGTTGTGCCCGGCGCCGTAGGCGTCGGCGGTGTCCAGGAACGTGATACCCAGCTCCAGGGCCCGGTCGATGGTGGCCAGGCCGCCGTCCCAGTCGGCGGCGCCGTAGCTCTCGCTCATCCCCATGCACCCCAGGCCCATCGCGCTGACGGTGAGACCCGGCGAGCCGAGCGTGGTTCGGGTGATCATGCGCGGATACTCCTCCTGCCCGGCGGACCGAGCGGTACCTCGATGGCTGACGAATGCCTCCGACACTAGGACCTGGAGTGCACTCCAAGTCAAGTTGCAGGACCAGCCCAGCCGGCGGGTCGGGGGCGGCCGATCGGGCGTGAACACCTATGCGTGGCAGGGGATTTCGTTCTGGCCCAGCTGTGGCTCCGATTACGATCCCACTGGGTCGTGGGGCTCGGATCGATCAGGTAGGCGTCACCGCCGGCCCGGCAGCCGCGCTCGGCGCCGGCGTGCGATGCCGCGTCAGGCCGACCACAGCCGCAAGATCTCCAGATCCAGACCCACCGGGCAGATTCTGCCGCACCCGACGGCCACCAGCCGGCCCGATCAAAGGACACCCCCAACTGCGTCGGGCGCGAAATGCCGAGAGGGACTGTGGATTCCACGATGGCCCCGGCGACTCACTTGCCAATGGCACCGCTCCCGAGCCGCACATTGTCGCCAATTGCGGTCGGGTCAGCGGACACCCATTCGCCCCTCGTACAACGGGGCCGAGCGGATGCGTGGGCGAGCTATCGGTGTCGTCACCGCGAACAGGGTCGCGCCCTCGTACGACCGGACGCAATACCGATTACTTTCGCGCTGCGATCTCCTCTGTATTGGTAGGAGGTGGTCACCATGGCCGAACCGGTCGTCGTCCGGGACCAGGCACGCCGAAATCGACACGCCACATTCACCGCGGCACTCGAACCGCCGCTCACCCCGGCGACCGACATCGCCCGACCATGCCGGGCCACCGGCAACCAGAACGAGCCGGGCGCCCACGAGCCCCCCGGCGGCCGGCTTCACGCTCCGGCGTGACCAACAAGAAGGAGTAGGACATGTTGCTGGAGAACAAGAACGTGGTCGTCTATGGCGCGGGGGGGCCGTCGGCGGCGCGGTCGCTCGCGGACTCGCCAACGAAGGGGCCAGGGTCTTCCTGACCGCGGGGATCGGGAGTGATCATGATGCACACACCCGAACCGGCCCGGGTGAGCCTGCCGCTGGTCGGCGGCATGAGTGTCGGCTGGGCTGCGATGGAAGCTCTCAATCGCGCGCTGTCCGCCGAATGGGCCCAGCACGGCGTCCGCTCGATCTGCCTGCGCACCACAGGCATGGTCGAGACACCGGTCATCGACGTGGTGTACGGGTTGCACGCCGACGCACTGGGCATCGGCAAAGACCAATTCACCGCCGCTGCCACCGCGACGACCCACCGCAAGCGCCCCACCACATTGGCCGAACTTGCTTCGGTCGCAGTATTTCTCGCCTCCGACCGGGCATCCGCGATGACGGGAACCGTCGCCAACATGACCGGCGGACTCATCGTCGACTGACCACACGCACGCCCCAGCCGCCACACCACACCGGCGACTGGGGCACACCCACTGGAGGAGCACAGCAATGAGCGACCTACTCGCGACCGCGGTCGCCGCACACGGCGGCCTGGACCGATGGAAGAAGATCCGGGCGATCAACGTCGACGCAGCCATCACCGGCGCCTTCTGGCAGATCAAGGGAAAAGCAGACGCGATGCGCAGCGTCCGCTTCGAGGTGAGCACGGCACAGCAACACCTGACCATGGACTACGTCGGTCGAGGCCGACGCTCGCTCTTCGAGCCCGACCGGGTCGTCCTACAGCAATCCGACGGCACGGTCATCGACGCGCGCGACGATCCGGAGCGGTCTTTCGACGGCCACCAGTTCCAAACACCGTGGGACGACCTGCATCTCGCGTACTTCACCGGCGAAGCACTATGGACGTATGTGAATACGCCGTTCCTGTTCACGTGGCCGGGATTCGTCTGCGAAGAGATCGCGCCCATCGAGGCCGACGGTGAAACATGGCGGCGGCTGAAAGTAACCTTCCCCGAACACATCAAGAGCCACACCCGCGAGCAGGTGTTCTGCTTCGGCCCGGACGGGCTGTTGCGCCGCCACGACTTCACCATCGACATCGTCGACCCCGGCACCGAGTCACAGCTCTACGCCGCCGGCTACCGCGACATCGACGGCATCATCATCCCCGCCACCCGCCGGGCCTACACCGCCATGGGCGACGACCGGATCGTCCTGGTCGCCATCGACATGGCCGACATCACCGTCTGCTGATCCGAAACCCCTTCCGCAACAGGAGAATCATGCACATCGGAGGTATCGGCGCCGCCGGGACCATCGGCAGCCGGATCGTCACGGAAGCGCTCGGCCGCGGGCACCAGGTCGCGGCGTTCAGCCGAAACAACCACACCCCCAACAGGATCGGCGAATCATGCCTACAGTGACCGAGATCAGGACCGGCAACGAGGATTTCGGACGGCTGAGCGAACCGTTCCGGCGTGAGCTGCTCGCCTATTGCTACCGCATGCTCGGCTCGGTCGACGAGGCCGAAGAAGTTGTGCAGGACGTCCTTCTCGATGCCTGGCGGGGATACGACGGCTTCGAGGGCCGATCGTCGTTGCGCACCTGGCTCTACCGCATCGCGACCCGGGCATGTTTCAAAGCGCTGGAAAAAGGCAGACGCAGGCCGCTGCCCGCCGATCTCGGCGCCGCTGAGACAAACCTCGACGCCGGGCTGGTCCAACGATCCCCCGAGATCCCTTGGCTGCAGCCGATACCCGACTTCCTGTTCACCGCCGCACCGGCCGACCCGGCAACTGTCGTCGTGCAACGACAGACCATGCGCCTGGCCTTGATGGGTGCCCTGCAACAGCTACCACCACGGCAACGAGCCGTGCTGATCCTGCGCGATGTGCTGCAATGGCGGACCACCGAGGTCGCGGAACTGCTGGAGATGACAACAGCAGCCGTCAACAGCACGCTGCAGCGAGCACGCGCACAGGTACCGCTCAACCAGGACAATCTGACCGAACCCACCGAACCGCGCCAGCGAGCCCTGCTCGACCGATACGTCACCGCATTCGAAACCGCGGATATCGATCAACTCGTCGCGGTGCTGACCGAGGACGCCCGATGGGAAATGCCGCCGATCGCGACCTGGTTCGAAGGCCGCGACACCATCGCGGCCTTCCTGGCCAGGCAGATGCGGGCGATCGGACCGACCGAACTGGTCGCCACCTCCGCCAATGGACAGCCCGCCTACGCGGTATACGCCCGCGACCATGACGGTGCTCGCCGACCGCACGCCATGCACGTCCTGACACTTACCGCCGACGGCGTCAGCGGGGTCGTCGCGTTCCACGGTTCCGGGCTGTTTCCGCGGTTCGGGCTCTGACCGGGCAGCGGCATGCCCGAACCGGAAAACATCGGCCGGCACGACGCCGCGCTGCGCGCACAGCTGCGGCTGTTCTGCCAACTCATGCTCGGGTCCGCCGACGCCGCCGACCGCATGATTCAGGACATTGATCAGCGCGTACTCGATAATCACGACGAGCAAGAGAACTGCCCGTCGCAACGCGTTCGGCTGTTCCGTATCGCAGCCGAGCTCTGCGGGGTCCCCGAAAAGGCAGAAACTGGTCCGGCCCTGGGCGAGGACGGCGTCGACTATCCAGGAATTGCCGCAGAGCAGTGTGCGAACACGCAGGCCGATCACGACCTCGGCCGGTGACCAAGGTATCGGATCAGAACACCCGCGACGACAGTCCGCGCACCACTCACGGGCTTCAGTACCACGCACCGCTGTCGACCGTCCAGATGCCCTGGGCACCCCCTGGGTCTGACACGTCGAGGCGTTCGACTATTTCTCGCACGACGTGGTTGGCCTTGGACTTCAATGACCGACTGCCGACGGTCCCAGGTGATCGGGAACCGATCTCACCGCCGCCGCAGTGTTCGGCAGGCCCCGGTCGGCGCCGGGTATTCGCTTTGGCCGACCTCCATGGCTTCGCTGGTAAAAATTGGTCGAGACTATGCTTGAGCTGCGTTTGCAGGCACAGCCAGTGGATAAATCCGCTCGAAAATCTGATGAATCGCTCACCCTCTCGCTGAGAGGACCGTCCGATGGGTTTTGCAGAGATGCGCCGGTTCCGGCGTGATCCGTTGGGTTTCCTCGAGAATCTGCGCCGGACCAGCCTGGCAGAGGTGTTCGAGCTGCCCTGGGGCGGGTGGTGTGTCGGCGATACGGGTCTGGCGCTGTCGGTGTTGAGCGACCGCGATTTCAACGCGGGGAAGTCCGGGTTCTTCGGTTCAATGCTGCCTTCGCGGTCTGCTCAGGTGGATTTCGGCCGAGCTGCACGCGCGATACTGCGGACGCATACGCCCGAGTACCACGAATCCCTGACTGCGGCGGTGATCGAAATGCCCTCCGTCACCCGCTGGCCCGCGGCGGGGGTCGAGCTGGTGTATCGGTGCACCGCGGACGTGTTGCTGCATCCCGATGGTTCTCCCGAGTTGCGGCAGTTACTGGAGCGAAATGCGCGCGTGGGCGCGCTTCGCCCGGCCGGAATGGCGCAGCGGGCGCGGGCGCAACTGCTGCGCGCCAAGCTGTCCACCGCACTGGACGAACAGATCCGGGACCGGCGCAGTGCCACCGGCCGCACCGCGGAAGCCGAACCACGGGATCTGCTCGATGCCGTGATCGGCGCCTGTCCCGACGGCGTCGCCGATACAACGGTGGCGCAGTTGTACGTGCTCATGTTCCGGTCCGTTGTGGGACCGCTGGGCTACTCGCTCGCGTGGTCGGTGTTGCTGGGCAGTCTCGCCTCTCCCGGCTCACCATGGCCTTGGCCCGTCGACTGGGTGGTACGTGAGGCCCTGCGGCACCGGCCGGTCTCCTGGATGGTCAGCCGTCCCGTTCCCTATGCCGCCGAGTTCGGGGGGATCGCCTTCCAGACGGGCGACCAGCTGTCGGTCAGCCCCTACCTGCTCCACCACGACGACGAACACTGGACCAGACCAGAAGCATTCCGACCCGACCGCTGGATTCGACCGAGCGAACACGGCCCCTTCGTGCCCTTCAGTTCCGGACCCTTCACCTGCGCCGGCGCCGCGGTCGCCCACGATCTGGTCACCGATGCGGCCACCACCCTCACCGAGAACACCTCTCTGCGCGTCATCGGCGACGGTGATACCCGCCCGATCGTGACCAATGCCGCGATCCCCAGACCGTTCACCTTGCGGCGGACCCCCACGAGCCCTGTCCGCGCCCGACCGAGACCCAGGAAGGAGGTGACACCATGATCAAGGCATTGCGGTTCATCATCACCAACAAGCCGACCCGTTCCTGGAACCCCGCCGACTACGGATGATCCTGCTACCAGGGCTGGATGGCTCGATCAACGCCAACCAGCTCTCGGCCATCGGTGGCGCCCCCGGATGACATCGCGTTTCCGCCGGGGTCTTCGGAGTGAATCGAACGTCCCGAGATCCCAACCTGTATGGGCGGAATTCGGGGACACCATCGTGGTGGGACAAGGTCGGTCGTCGATGGCCGATCACATCCGAGCACAACCGCTTCGGTGCGAGTTATTCGAGGCCGAATCGTGTCTGATGATATTCTCAGTTGTGAGACACGTAGGCGATTTCGAAGGGAAGTGCAGCGATGGCCGAGCCCGTTGTCCGCAATCGCATCGATCGGCGTCGTGAGCGAACGCGCAACGCACTGCTCGGCGCGGCGCGCAAGTTCCTGGCCGAAGGGCGTTCCACGGTGAGCATTCAGGAAATCACCGATGCGGCCGACGTCGGTTTCGGCTCCTTCTACAACCACTTCGAAACCAAGGAACAGCTTTTCGACGAGGCCGTCCGGTCGGTTCTGCAGGTCTACAGCGAAATGCGCGACGGCATCGTGTCGCTGTACGAGGATCCGGCCGAGGTGTTCGCGGTCAGCTTCCGGATGACGGGCCGCTTGCAGCGACAGGTGCCGGAAATGGTACGCGTGCTTCTACATTCGGGCATGTCGGTGCTGCTCCGGGACGAAGGCTTGGCGCCGCGTGCGCGCCGCGACATCATCGCCGCTCAGGAAGCGGGGCGGTTCGAGGCGATGGATCCGGACATGGCCGTCATGGCCGCCGGTGGCGCACTGCTGGGCTTACTCCAGATGTTGGACGCCCAGCCGGAGGCCGACGCCGGCGCACTCACCGACGAGATGACTTTTCACATGCTGCGGATGTTCGGGATGAACAAGCGCTCGGCACAGAAACTCGCCTCTACCACCCTGCCGCCCCAGCCTCAGTTGTAGCCGGCGGAATGAAGCGCCCCGGCTGCCCGGACCGGAATTCCGCTGCCCGCCGCGGTCGACGATCGACCGGCGGCGGCAACCGCCGCGGGCCGAGGCTCAGCGCACGTTCCGAGCCTCCTCAAGGTGCTGGTCGCATGCGAGCGCCGGATCGGTTGCCGCCGAACCGGTTTCGCCCGGTTTAAGCTCGAGTCCGCGCCACAGCTCGGTGATCAACGGCCTGGCTCCACCTGATGCGGCCGTGCCGAAGACGAATCGGTCCGGGCGCAACAGCACGATTCCGCCGGAGCCGACACCTGCCCTGGCGAACCATCGGATCAACGCGCCGGTGTGGTCTTCCACATCGGCATGGTCGTCACCCGTTGCGCGCCCGTCGCCAGGCGCGCCCTGGGGCCGCCCGCCGAACGGGTAGACGGTCACGAAGCGTGTGCCCAGCGCCCGCAACGCGGCCACATCGTCCGCGTCGAGCAGCGCCCGGGGGTCCACGCCGTACCCGAGCACGGAGAACCCCAGCCCGAGCACGTCGTCGAGGCGCTGGTGGCGTCCGTCGTAGGTGCGGATCTGCGGTTGCGGGGACAGTGTGCCCTCCACGCCGCGTAATCCGAACCGCCCGCGGGGCAGGCCGAGGTAGGCGCCCCGGCGGAACTGCGGACGCGGCTTCATCTTGGCCGCACGGATCCACCCGCCGAGTCCCGGCGTGCGCAGGGCGGTGGTCAGCGCGATGTCACGGGCCGCCGCGGCCAGTGTGTTGTCGACCGACACCAGAGATTTGTTGAATACCGAGAAGTCGATCATCGCCTTGGCGTGCGGCCGGCGCTCGGTTTCGTAACTGTTCAGAATGTTCTGTCCGGCACGGTGTTTCAGGATCGCGGCGAGCTTCCAGGCCAGGTTGTCCGCATCGCGCACCCCCGAGCCCATCCCCTGACCGACGAACTGCGGTGTCATGTGCGCGGCATCGCCGGCGAGCAGGACGCGCCCGGCGCGCCAGCGGTCGGCGACCACGGCGTTGAACGTGTAGACGAGCTTGCGCAGCATCTGCACCTCGTCCGGGTCCACGAAACGGGCGATATGCCGGCGGACCGTTTCCGGGTCCTCCATCTGCTCTTTGGTCTGCGATTCGGTGAGCATGAACTCGAACCGGTGATGCCCGTCCGGCTGCGGACACGACACGATCGGCAGATCGGGGTCACACACGAAGTCGAAGTACGGCAGATGCCGGAACGCGTCCACCCCGTCTTTCGCCTTCAGATCCACCACCAGCCACCGTTCCGGGAAACTGGTGCCGGTCATGTCGATTCCCAGCTTCGAACGCACGACGCTGCGCCCGCCGTCGCAGCCGACCAGGAACTCGGCCCGCACTCGCTCGGCCGTACTCGGATCGGTTTGCGATTCTCGCTGACCGTAACCGGTACCGCCGCACTGGACGTGCTCGACGCCGACACCCTCGGCGTCCTGGTCGAAATCGGTAACCTCGCGACCCCGGCGCACCGTCACGTGCGGGTATTCGCCGAGCGCGCGTTCGAGGCTGTTCTCCAGATAGGGCTGGTACAGGAAGTTGACCACGGGCCAGCTCAACGGCCGCTCGACCTGTTTGAACTGCACCAGCACGCGTCCGTCGCGGCGCACCCACTGCACGGCCGAGTCGGTGTTCATGTCCGCGGCGAGTTCGTCTGCGGTACCGGCGGTTTGGAAGATCCGCATACATTCGTCGTCGGTGTAGACCGCCCTGGCAAGCCCGTAGTATTCCGGTTCGCGTTCGAGCACCAGCACGCTGATGCCGCGCCGGCCCAGCAGATTGGCCAGGGTCAGCCCGGTCGGGCCCAGGCCGACGACCACGACGTCGTAGTCGGTGCTGCTCATCGTGAAAACCCTTCTGCCAGTTCGGGAACGGTGATCTCCGGCGTTCTGACCGATCGCAGTGCCCGCCGGAATTGGGCGAACTTGTCCAGGACGGTCTCGCCCACCGGGGTGTGACCCCAGATGCTGATTCCCTGATACGTGCTCGGCTCCCAGGTGGATTCGAGTTCCGGGCCGACCACGATCGGATTCCAGCCGACCTCGAGCTCGAAACCCGACGGGGTCACGCAGTAGAACGACAGCTCCCGGTCGTTGGTGTGCTGGCCGACCGACCATTGCATCCGGAACCCGAGCGCGGTGACCCGCTCGAAAGCGGCGAGCATATCGTCCAGCGTCGCGGACTGAATATTGATGTGCTGCACCGAAGTTCGTAGCGGATCGAGCTTCACACCGCGAATATCGGCGATGGCGATCGAGTGGTGGCGCTGGTTGACCCGCAGGAACCGGATCTTCATCTTCAACCCGGAGACGTTCTCATCGATGTAGTCCGACAACCGGGAGTCGAAGACGGTCTCGTAGTAGCCGCGCACCGCCTCCGGCTCGCGGGAGATCATCGCGACATGCCCGAGACCGGCCTCGCCCGTCACCCAGCCGGAGCTGATCATCCGCAACGGCTCCGCAGTCGTGACCGGCATGGTGAAGATTTCCTGCGCTATGCCTTTCGGGCCGGCGAAGCGCCACAACCGCTCCACCCCTCGCAGCGCAGCCTCCTCGGAAGTTCCCTCGATGATCGGGACCCCGCGCTCGGTGATGCGGGCGATGACGCGGTCGAAGGTCTCGTGATCATCCACCTGCCAGCCCAGCGCGATGACATCCTCGGCCGAGCCTCGCCGGATCAGGAACCGGCAGGAGCGATCGTCCAGGCGGAACCGCACGGTATCGCTGTCGAGATCATCGACGTGCAACCCGATCGCATCAGCACCGAAACGCCGCCAATCGGTAAGCCGATTCGACTGCACGACAACGTATCCCAGATGCACCGCACCGAACACCGAATCGGTGTCCGGACGGCGGAACTCGCTCATCGCTCCGTCTCCAGAAATGCGGTGGCGAGCGTGTTGAACAGGTCCGCATGTTCCCACTGCACCCAGTGACCGGCGTTCGCCGCCAGATACAGATCACAGTTCGGCATGGCGTCGACGAGCATGCGCCCTCCGTCGGGCCTGTTGACCTTGTCGTCGGTCCCCCACACAACCAGCGTCGGATGTGTGACCTTTCGCAGTCGCGAGTCACGCGTGAAATCCATCCGCCACAACGTACGCAAGGCCAGCGGACCCGACGGCCGGCGCAACGGCGGATTCGCCACCACCTCGGGGTCCAGGCTGGCCCGGTACCGCGCCTCGATGAGTTCGTCGGGCACCGCGTGGCCGTCGTACACCAGGTACTCGCGGATGAACTCGGTGATCTTCTCCCGGCTCGGACCGGTTCCGGTGTAGTAGCCGAGCAGCCGCTGCAGACCCGGAGTCGGTAGGGCCCGGGTCGTCCCGACACCGCCGGGGCCCATGAGAACCATTCGGTCGACCTTCTCGGGCCGGTCCATGGCCAGGCGCAGAGCCGCCGCACCGCCGTACGAGTTGCCGACCAAGTGCGCCTTCGAGACCCCCAGTTCGTCCAGCAACCCGCCGACCGACCCCGCCAGATCACCGAACGGATCGGACCGGTCCACCCACTTCGATGAACGGCCGTAGCCGGGCATATCCGGCACGATCACCCGGAACCGCCGCGCCAGTACCCCGATATTGCGCGAATAGTTCGACACACCGGATGCCCCGGGGCCGCCCCCGTGCAATAGAACCACCACGGGGCCCGATCCCGCTTCCACGAAGAAGATCTCGCGATCGCCGACCCGGACCGTCCGCTCGGTCCCGACGCCCTTGTCGATGCTCGTCACAGCTACCTCCACACGTTTAATGACTAAATCATCAGTTCCGATGATGCACTCTGTCAAGAGTAAATGATGAAATCATCACAAACTCCTGTGGTGGCGAGAACACCACGGCCCTGCGGGGGCAGCCGGCGGCGACGCCCCTACCCAGCGAGGCGCGGAAAGAGGGCTTCGGCGTTCTTGCGGTCGACCCCGGCACGCAGGGTGTCGTCGATGTCGGCGGCATCGAGCATGTCGGTGATCTGCTTGCTCGTCGGCGCGAACGGGAAATCGCTGCCGAAGGTGATGCGCGCCGGATCGGCGAACGCCAGCAGCGAGGGCATCGCGGCGGGCGTGGACGAGAGCGCGGTATCGAAGTAGAACCGCCGCAGGTCGGTGAATGCCTGTTCCGAGGTGATCCCCTCGTTGAACATCGATACGCCGGTGAAACGGTAGGCCGCGTACGGCAGAAAGCCGCCCGCGTGGGACAGGACGACCTTCATGTCGGTGTAGCGGCTCATGACGCCGTTGGCCACCATGTGCACGGCCGACCGGGTGGTATCGAAGGGAAAGTCCAGCAGCGGGGACGGCATACCCGGCAACATCGCCATGGGCGGTGAGTCGGGATGGACGAATACGACCGCGCAGCGGCGGTTCAGCTCCTGCCAGACCGGCTCGTAGGCGCGGTCACCGAGATAGATACCCTCGACGTTGGAGAGCAACACCACGCCATCGGCATGCAATTCGTCATAGGCATAGGCGATTTCGGTCAGCGCGCCGTCGACATCGGGCAGCGGGAGGCTGGCGAAAAGGCCGAACCGCTCGGGCCGGTCCTTGACGAGTTCGGCGCCGAACTCGTTCACCCGCCGGGCCACCGCGCGGCTGGTCTCGTCGTTGTCGAACCGCACACCCGGCGAGCTCAGCGAGACGACTCCGGTGGCGATCTCGAGATCGTCCATGAGGGCCAGGGCGGCCTCGGGACTCCAGTCGGGCGTGGGCCATCCACCCGCGTCCATCCCGTGACTGTCGAGCAGATCCCGGTAGAAGCGCGGCAGGTAGTGCTGATGGGTGTCGATCCGTGCGTGACCGCTCATGACGTGCCTTTCTGTGTATTCCTCGACTCCGTCACCGCATGTGCGCTCCACGAAAAGCGGCGTCGAGGATCGGTGAGTATCGATTCCACGGTTCCACCGGTCCGGCAACGGTGAGGTGCTGCGCCGCATATCGCCGACGACACCGAGCAGCACCCCACCCGTTCAGCACCGGATCGGTCAGGATTTCACCGCCTGCGCCAGACGGGGAAGCTGCCGCAGGGGATTGTGATGCTCGACCTCCATGCGCTGGTCGGCATCGAAGATGTCGCTGAGTCCGGGCGCCGGGTCGTGGCTGCCGGACTGCGGGAGCGTGAGTGCGCTGAAAGGCCAATCGGAACCGAACACGATGTGGTCGCGGCTGGTGACTGCGAGCGCGCCGGCCATGGCCGCGGCCGAGCCACTGAGCGCGGTATCGACGTAGAAGTTCGAAATCTGCCGCTGAATATCCAGAATCGAGGGTTTGGGCAGATCCTGCGGCCACAACTGCCCGAGCACGGTCTGCGACGCCACACTGATCCGGTGCGACAGGAACGGCACCGTCCCGCCGGCGTGCGCGAGCTGGAAGCGGATATTCGGGTAACGCTGCGTCACTCCGGTCATCATCATCATGGTGGCCGCTCGAGTGGTGTCGAAGGTGAACTCCTCCAGGAAATCCGGCAGCGGCAGCTTCGGTTTCGCGTCGTCCGGGATCGCCGCGGGATGCACGAAAACGTATGCCTTGCGCTGGTTCAGCGCGATCATCAGCGGCTCGAAGCGTGGATCACCGAGGTACACGCCGTTATAGGCGGACAACAGGATCACGCCGTCGAGGTGGAGTTGGTCGAGGGCGTAGGCGACCTCTGTGATGGATGCCTGTATATCCGGCATCGGCAGCACCGCGAACGCACCGAACCGATGGGGGTTGGACTCGAGCAGGCCGGCCGCGTACGTGTTGCAGTAGCGGGCCATATCGCTCGCTTCCTTGCCGGGCAGGAACGAAACACCCGGATCGGAAACGGACAACGCCTGGGCTTGAATGCCGTAGTAGTCCATGAATGCGAGCGCCTGCTCCGGCGACCAGGTCGGCGTCGGGTAGCCACCGATGGTCAGGTGCCCGTGTTCGATCAGCGCGGCCCGGTAATCCGGCGGCAAGAAGTGCGCGTGCAGATCGATCCGGTACGTGCCGGTTGGCGCGGAACGCCGGGTGCGAGCAGGGGCCGCCTGGACGGCCGGCACCGGCACGGCCGTCGCCGCGACGCCCAGCGCACCGGCCACGGCGCCCGCCAACGCGCGGCGGCGGTTCAAGGTGATTCGGGCTGTGGGGAGGTTTGCGGGCACCGAGATACTCACTTTTCTGATTGGGCCGACACTGGGCGAGCGGACGAACCCGCCCGGACAGAGGACAGAGCTGCGTTTCGAAGCCGGTTGACATTCTCGTCGCAGCGCCCACCATAACTGATAGATCAATCAGATACGACTATTTGCTCCAACTACGCCGATGTGACTGATATTCAGTAAGAGAGCGCTGTGATCAGACTTCCGAAGCGGTCGGCGCTGGAACTCCGATGGATCGGATCTGCCACGTTGTAGCGACTCGCCGAGGCGACGACCCCCTCCATCCGTGCCGAGTCGTACCCGTAACTCGCTGCGGCACAGCGGTTGTCGACAATTCGGCTTGCGGTGCCCACCAACTCCGGGCCGCGCCGTCATCGCGGTGGCGAGCGAGCCGGTCGGCGTCCCGCTCGGCCTCCGGGTCCGTACCCGCACTAGCGTGGAATCGTCGGCACATCGACGTTCCGGGCGAAACGTCGGCATATCGCACCGCGCACGCACACGAGAGGAGTCCCGATGGCGAAGATCCTGTTCGTCCTGACCGGCGCACACTACTGGACATTGGCAGACGGCACCGAACATCCCACCGGTTACTGGGCCGAGGAGTTCGTCGCGCCGTATCGGGCCTTTACCGCGGCGGGGCACGAGATCACCGTCGCCACGCCGGGAGCGGTCGAACCAGCCGTCGACCAGGGCAGCCTGACACCGGAGGTCAACGGCGGGCCCGAGGGCGCAGCCGTGGTCCAGGCCACGCTCGAGGCCGCGCACGAGCTGCGGCACCCGATCGATCTGGCGACCGTGCGGCCGTCCGATTACGACGCGGTCTTCTATCCGGGTGGCCACGGGCCGATGGAGGATCTGGCCGTGAACGCCGATTCCGCGCGCGTGCTCACCGAGACGCTCGCCTCGGGCAAACCGCTGGGCATCGTATGCCACGCCCCCGCCGCGCTGCTGGCCACCGAATCGACGGAGGGCTCGCCGTTCGCCGGATATCGCGTCACCGGCTTCACCAACGCCGAGGAGACTCAGGCCGGATTCGCCGACAAGGCCAAGTGGCTGTTGCAGGACCGCCTGGTCGCGCTGGGCGCCGATTTCCGCGAGGGCACGCCGTGGGCCCCGCACATCGAGGTGGACCGGAATCTGCGCACCGGACAGAATCCGGCGTCCGCCCAGCCCCTCGCGGACGAAATACTCACTGCCCTGAGCTGATCCGGCGCCGGCGGTCCTGCCGCCACTGCTCGACCGCCGTCCGCACCACCTCCTCGTCCTCGACGGCGTGGGCACCGGACGCGCCCGCGGCGCCCACCACCGTCTCACCGTCGGTGATCAGGACCCCGCCCGCCCACGGCACGAAATCGCCGCCGTAGAGGTGCTGGATGCTGTCGACGATGCCGCCGGGCAGGGTGATCTCCCCGGATGACCGCAGCGCCAGCAACGCGGTGCGCGCCTTGGCCACGGCGATCCGGCTCGTCATGGGCATACCGCCGTCGGCACGACGCAGGACGATCACCTCGCCGGTGAGGTCCAGTACGGCGACCGCGAGCGGCGGGAACCCGCGCTCGGCACCGGCCGCCAGCGCGGTGTTCACCAATCGATCCGCCTCCGCCAACGTCGGACCGGGCAGGCGTGGAGTATTCGACACAGCGCAAAAGTACACCGGTGGGCCGGATTCGCAGTGGGAGGCAACACTATTCGATGGAGCGGGGATGTGCTCGCCGCGCAGCGCCCGGGCCGAGCGCCGCCCCCCTGCGCCGGGCGCGGATCACTCGGTGTCCCGGCCGGTCCGATGGCGGCCGGGGGTGGTGCCGACGACGCCGGTGAAGGCCGCGATGAAACCGCTCGGGTTGGCCCAGCCGCACGCGTGGGCCACATGGGTGACGTCGTGGCCGTCCGCGAGCAGCACCAGCGCGTGATGGATGCGCACCTGGGTGCGCCACTCGTAGAAAGTCATGCCGAGTTCGTCGCGGAACAGCCGGCTCAGTGTGCGGGCGCCGGCTCCGACCGCGCGCCCGAGCTCGGCCAATGACGCATTGTCCGAAGGTGTTTCGTACAACAGCCGGGCGAGCGCGCGCAATCTGTCGTCGACCGGTTCGGGCAACTGCAGCGGTTGTTCGGGCGCCTCGCGCAATTCGTCCACCAGCACCCGATGCAGACGCGCACGTGCCGCGCGCTCGTACTCGCGCGAACCGGTCAGCCCCAGCACTACTTCGCGGGCCAGGCCGGAGGCGGTGAAGACGGCGGGGCGGCCCGGCATGAGCCGCGCCAGCGCCGGCGACAGGAAGATGATCCGCATGTCGGTATCCCCGTGCGCCCGGTGACGATGCGCGAATCCAGCCGGGGTCCAAGCGATTCGGTTCGCCGGAACGATCGACGCGCCGCGTTCGGTGCGCACCGAGAGCACGCCCCGGGCCGCGTACACCAGATGCCCGCGCCGATGGGCGTGTTCCGAACTCGTCGCCCCGGCCGGCCACAGATGCACCCCGCCGGACGGCCACACTCGCGACGTGACACCCGGCCCGGAAGCTTGGCGGGCTGTGGGCACAACCCGGCATTCTATCGGTAACCGGCCGCGAGCCGCCGCGCGAACGTGGCCGTATGCGCAAGATGGTGCCGCTGTCCTAGTGAGACGCGGGTGAATCGGCGCCGGGCGCGCGCACGTCGCCCTCGCGCCGGGGCGCGGCGGCCAGCGACGCCAGCAGGGCCAGGCGTTCGGCGCTGGGACTGCCGGGTTCGGCGTGGTACACCACCAGGATCTGCCGGTCGGTGTCGGGCACGGGCAGCTTCTCGTGACGCAGTTCCAGCGGACCCACCTGCGGGTGCGCGATGACGCCGGTGCCGCTGCGCTTGGGGCGCACGTCGTGCCGGGCCCACAGCTTGCGGAAATACTCGCTGCGCACGGACAATTCGCCGACCAGTTCGACCAGCGCCGGATCCTCGACGTCGGGACCGACCAGTGCGCGCAATGCCGCGACGGCGCTCTCGGCACTCACCTCCCAACGGCCGTGGACGGCCGCGGAATCCGGGTCCAGGAACACCTCGCGAAGCATGTTGCCGCCCGGCCGGTACAGCGGGGACAGCGCCTGCGCCAGGGGATTCGCGGCGAGCACGTCGAACAGGCGGCCTTGCACGAATGCCGGTGTGTGCGTCCAGGTTCCGATGAGCCGCGCGATCCCCTCGGGCACCCGCTCGGGCGCGCGAGCCCGCGCGCGCCGCGGCCGGTCCGGTGCGGCGAGCCGATGCAGGTGGGCGGTGGCGTCCGCGTCGAGCCGCAGTGCGGCGGCGAGCGCGTCGAGAACCTGGGCCGATGGATGCCGATCGCGCCCCTGTTCAAGCCGCAGATAGTATTCGGCGCTGATCCCGGCCAGCAGAGCCAGTTCCTCCCGCCGCAGCCCCGGCACGCGCCGCCGTCCGGCCGAGGGCAGCCCGACCTCCTCGGGGCGGATCAACTCGCGCCGGGCTCGCAGGTACGCGCCGAGCGGAGTTCCGGTCCGGTTCTCACTGGCCATGACGCCACGGTACGTGGGCCCGCGCACGCGAGCCTGTCCCTGCCACTACCAGTATCGACCCGGGTCTGGGTAGGCCCGGCGCGGCGCGGCAACCTGGCGGCATGACACTCATCACGACACCTTTCGGACCACGCTCGACCGCCGCCGAGGTCGCCGACGGAATCGACCTGGCCGGGAAACGCGCGATCGTCACCGGAGCCTCGTCCGGGCTCGGCACCGAGACCGCCCGGGTGCTCGCGGCGCGGGGGGCCGAAGTCACCCTGGCGGTGCGCGACCGGGACGCCGGTGCGGCCACCGCCGCCGCCATCACCGCCGCCTCCGGGAACCAGGGCGTTCGCGTCGCATGGCTGGATCTCGCGGACCCCTCGTCGGTGTCCGCCTTCGCCGCGGACTGGGACGGACCGCTGCATCTGCTGGTCAACAATGCCGGGGTGATGGCGCTGCCCGAACTGCGGCGCACGCCGCAGGGCTGGGAGACCCAGTTCGCGGTGAATCACCTGGGCCACTTCGCGCTGACGGTCGCACTGCACGGGGCGCTGGCCCGCGCCGGTGGCGCGCGAGTGGTCTCGGTCAGTTCGTCGGGACATCTGTTCTCGCCCATCGTCTTCGGCGATATCCACTTCGACTTCCGGCCGTACGACCCGTATCTCGCGTACGGACAGTCCAAGACCGCCGACATCCTGTTCGCCGTCGCCGCGGCCACCCGGTGGGCGCGGGACGGCATCGCGGTCAACGCCGTCGCACCCGGCTCGGTCCCGACCAACCTGACCCGGCACCTGGGCAGGCCCGCCGGTGTGACGCTGGCGGACGATCTGCGCAAAACCGTCGAGCAGGGCGCGGCGACCTCGATCCTGCTGGCGGTGTCGCCGCTGCTGGACGGAGTCAGCGGCCGGTACTTCGCCGATTGCGCCGAGGCACTGCCGCTGACGCGCCGGCCCGCCATGAATCCGGTCACCTCCGAGTTCATGAACGGCGTCGCCCCCTACGCACTCGATCCGGCGGCCGCGGAGCGGCTGTGGGAGGAATCCGCGCGAATGATAGATCTCGGTGTGGCGGTACGGCACTGAACACTCCCTGCCGAACCGCACCCCGAGTCGGCACTTGCGCTGCCACTACCAGTGTTGCAGGGCAACAGCGTTCGATCGGCTGGCATTCAATCAGCTTCTGCCACTAAGATTCTCACGACAGAAGACGCGCACGCTCCACGATTGCGAAAAGAGCCTCGTCATGATTCTCGTGGCCCTTCACCTGCACGACACCATCCTCGCGCAGGTCGGCAACCCCACTCCCGAGACACCGCCCGCGGCGGACAAATTGATGAAGCTCGTGCGGTACTTCACCTGGTTCGTCATCATGTCCGGGATCCTCGCAATCGTCTACGCCGGCGGCCATTTCGCCTGGGAGAAATGGACCGGCGGCGGCTCGCAGTCACCGAAGATGGTGGCGGGGGCGATGATCGGCGGGCTGGTCGCGACCAGCGCGGGCACCATCATGAACGCCGTCATCGGGTAGGCGGCACCGACCGCGAGCCGCCGGCGCGGTCGTCGGCCACACTTCACGAGGCCCACCCGCCACGGGTCACACCGCGACGTCCCGATCCGCTCGAGGCACGACCCGGCCGGCGGGGGCGGCCGAGGTGCGCGGTCGCGCTCAGCTGGTTCCCCGGTCCGTCGCCGTGGCACCCGGCGGCCCGATCGGCGAGCGCGCGGATCGGAAGACGCCTGGTCTCGAGCGGTTCGGATCGTTGCCGTGGCGGCGATATACCGTTGTGGCATAGCCGATCCGGTATCGCATCCGAGGAGACTGAGCGATTGAACAGCGGTAACCCAGCGTCCGATCAACAGCGGTCCCCGGTGCTGATGGCCGACGAGCGGATCGGCGTGAACGACGCGGTGGCCGCCGCGGTGACCCGGTCGGTGGGCTCGATGCCCGCCCTGTATCTGGTGCTGGCCGCGTTCACCGTCTATATGGGGCTGGCGACGTGGTGGCCGCCGCTGCACCGGGCCGATCCATATCCGTTCCAGTTCCTGCTGTTCCTGAACAATGTCGTGCAATTGGTGCTGTGCCTGGTCATCCTGGTCGGCCAGCGGGTGCTCAGCGCCGCGGCCGACCGCCGTTCGGTACAGACCTATGAGAACACCGAAATGGTGTTCCGGCAGGTCGCGGATCTGCAAGCGCATCTGGACCGGCAGGATCGGGAGCTCAGCCGCGGGTTGAGTCTGCTCGAGTCCAGTCCGCACCCGTGGATCGAACAGCATCGGGTGCAGGATCCACCGCAGGCAGCCGACCAGGCCGTCACCCTCAACGACCGGATCGCGGCCTGGCTGACCACGCGGCTGGGCAGCGTCTGGGCGTTCTATCTGGCGGCCGGGACGCAGGTCGTGTGGATCGTGCTGGCACAGACCGGAGTTCAGCGCTTCGATCGATATCCATTCCTGTTCATGACATTTCTGTCCTCGCTGGCTCAGCTGGTGTTCATGATCGTGATCATGGTGGGCCAGGATGTGCTGGGCCGCACCGGAGATCGCCGTTCGGAGCAGACCTTCCTCGATGCCCAAGCGGTGCTGCACGAATGCCGCCGGATGAAGCAGCGGTTCATCGCGCAGGATCGGGTGATCCACAGCCTCACCGGATATGTCACCGGCCAGGTCACCGAGCAGCTGGCGCGGGCGATGCACGAGACGAGCGAGCGCGTGGCACATCAGGCGCGGGTGCACGAGGCCATGACCACCGGCCGGGTCCCGGCCGAGGCCGATGTGCTGCGGCCGTGGTCGGAGCTGCCCGATCGCAAGCGCGCGGCGAGCCGGTTGCAGGCCCGGCGGATCGGGGAGAATCTCGCCGCGATCGGCTGCTTCATGGTGCCCAGCTTCGATCACGAGTTGGCGGCGCACTTCGACGACGCCGAGGTGCGCAGGCTGGCCGAACTCGAATACGGCCACTGGATGCAGGACCGGATCGCCGCGCGCTTCACGAATCTGTCCGAGCGGCACGATCGGGACGATGCGCTGCCGCTGCCCTGGGACGAATTGCCCGAGGCCGCCCAGCTTCAGCATCTGCGGGCCGCCCGGCGTATTCCGATCGTGGTGGAACAGGCCGGTTTTCAGGTGCTGCGCGGTGGGCCCGGCCCGAGTTGAGCTGCGCGGCTCAGTCTTCCGGCCGCGCACCGGCGGCCACCAGCCGGGCCGCGAGCGCGTGACAGCGCTGCACGAGTTCGGGCGGGTCGAGCACGGTGAACTCGTGTCCGAGCAGCAGCACGTGAACCAGGACTAGATCCAGATCGTCCGCGCCACTGGAGATTTCGCAGCTCCCGTCCGCGCGCGGGTGCACGACGGCGGCCTGGGCGGGAACCTGCGCGCGTACTGTTTCGGCCGGTGCCCGCACGTGCACACGGGCCCGATGCGGATACGCCCGCACCGCGACGCCCTCCTGCACGTACGACGCGGCCGCGGGCATCTCGCGCGGCCGGAACCGCCACGTCCGCGCGGCGACCTCGGTCATCCGGTCCACCCGGAAGCTGCGCCAATCGTCCCGATCGAGGTCGTAGGCGAGCAGATACCAGCGCCGGTCGGAGGCGACCAGGCGATAGGGCTCGACCCGGCGCCGTCGCGGCGGGGTCGAGGACGGGTACCCGAATCCGGCCTCCACCTGGTCCCGGCACGCGCGGGCCAGGGTCATCAGCACTCCCGGATCCACCGGTGTGCGGCCCCCGCCGAAGGATTCCACCGCACCGGCCAGCGCGGCCACCTCGTGCCGCAGCCGGGTGGGCAGTACCCGGTCGAGTTTGGTCAGGGCCCGCAGCCCGGCGTCTCCGTCACCGGCGATCGCGCCGCCCGCGCCGACGAGCAGTGCGACGGCGGTGGCGATCGCCTCCTCGTCGTCCAGCAGCAGCGGCGGCAGGTCGGGGCCGGGGCCGAGTCGATAGCCGCCGCCGATGCCGTGCTCGGAATGCACGGTATAGCCCAGTGTGCGCAGCCGTTCGACATCGCGCCGCACCGTACGGGCGGTGACCCCGAGCCGGTCGGCCAGTTCCGGGCCGGTCCAGATCTGGCGCTGCTGCAACAGCCCGAGCAGGGTCAGCACCCGTTCGGTGGTACCTCGCCCGTCCTCCTCGTCCATATCTCCAGACTGCCAGAACCTGCGGACCGTACCTGTCCGCAGGCCGTGCCATGGTGTGCGCATGACCACAGACCAACTGGACTGGAACACGGTGCTGCGCGAGCAGTTCGAGTATCACTGGCAGCATCAGGCGCGGCCGCGCCTGGCCGGGCTGACCGATGCGGAGTACTTCTGGTCGCCGGTGCCCGATGCCTGGAATGTGCATCCGCGCGGCGCGTCGTCCGCGGCCATCCAGGGCGGCTCGGGAGATTTCACCATCGACTTCGCCTATCCGGAACCGGACCCGGTGCCGTTCACCACGATCGCCTGGCGGCTCGGCCACGTCATCGTCGGCGTGCTCGCCATGCGCAATGCGGCGCATTTCGGCTCGCCCGCAACCGATTACAACAGCTGGGAGTACGCCGGTGACGCGGCCACCGCGCTCGAACAACTCGATACCCAACTCGATATCTGGCTGACCGGACTGCGCGGCCTCGGCGAGGACGGCCTACGGGTCCCGGTCGGCGAGCACGAGCCGTTCCCGGGCGTGCCGATGGCCGGACTGGTGCTGCACATCCACCGCGAACTGATCCACCACATGGCCGAGGTCAGCCTGCTGCGCGACCTCTACCTGCACACGAACGGCACGAGCCGATGAGCCGCGAGATCCAGATCACCGTCGACGCGCACGACCCGCGCGCACTGTCCACGTTCTGGCGCGAGGCGCTGGGTTATGTCCATCCGGGCCCGCCCGGGGTCGTCCTGCCCGCCGGAGCCGACCCCTTGGCCGCCTGGGACGAATTCCTCGCGGGTCTGGGTGTCCCGGAAGATCAACGCAACACCAGATCCGCCATCGAGGATCCCGGCGGGCGCGGCCCGCGCGTGTTCTTCCAGCAGGTACCCGAGGACAAGATCGCCAAGAACCGCCTGCACCTGGACCTGCGCGCCGCGCCCGGTCTACCGGGCCCGGACCGCATGGCGGCCCTGGAAGCCGAATGCGACCGTCTCGTCGCACTCGGCGCCACCCGGCTGCAACGCCACGAGCCCGCGCCGCCGATGGCCGCGGGGCACATCGTCATGGCCGACCCGGAGGGCAACGAGTTCTGCCTCGACTGACCCCTCGGCCGGCCGAAAACTGCGATACGTCAGGCTGTTGCCGCCCTTTGCTATCCGGCGTGCGGCAGGAAGGCGCGGTCGACGAGGGCAGCATAGTCGGGAAGGTTCACCGAACGATCGACCGAACCCTGCTCCTTGGCCCAATTCGCTTGGGCGGCAAGTACTCCGGGCAGGTCGGCGGGCAGCTGGATGGTGTAGTCGAATTCCGGCAGGATGCGGCCGAGCAGATCGGCGGGCAGTTGGGTGGCCGCGGCGACGGCCGAGACCGCAGGGGCGGCGCGGGTGCCGAGTTGGGCGCTCGCGTCGTTCAGGGCGGCGAAGAAGGCGGACAGCGCGGCGGACTTGCCGGAGACGGCCGTATCGGTGGCCAGGTAGAGGCTGTGCTGGTCGTAGGTGCCACCGGCGAGTTCGACCGCGTCGCCACCGAGCGCCTGTTCGACCTGAGCCTGATACGGCTGGAAGATGGCGACCGCGTCGACGTTGCGCTGCGTCGCGGCCGTCACCGCCGCCGGTGGCGCGACCTGGACGAGTTTCGCCCCGATATTCCCGTGCGACAACGCATTCGAGGCGAAGTAGGCCGCGCTGGTACCCAGCGGCGTGCCGATCGATTTCCCGGACAGGTCGTTCAGCGAGGCGACTCCGGCGCTGCGGCGGGCCACGATCCGCGAGCCCTGCCAGCGCGATCCGTCCGCGACGATGCGCAGCGACGGTGTGCGGGTCAGGGCCGCGGCCGCGGGAACGTCGGCGGCGGTGGCGATGTCGACCTGGTGTGCGGCCAGCGCCTGCAGCGCCTCGACGCCGGTGGCGAAGTCGACCACCTTCACCTTCACCCCGCGCCCGGTGAAGTATCCGCTCTGCTGCGCGACGGGAATCTGCGCCCACGACGGATCCACGACGAAGCCGACCGTGAGCGTCTTCGGGTCGGAGTCACCGGAGCCGGTGCACGCGACCAGCGATCCGAGCAGGGCCAGGAGGGCGGCGACCACGGTGATCGGCCGGAGTGTACGCGATGTCATATTCTTGCCTTCGTCATTCAGGTTAGGTCGAAGTCGTTGTGCGAGACGCGCTCTCGACGTCACGCTGGATGCCGAGTTCGTGGTGCAGGGTGCGGCGCAGTTCGCTGTATCCGGGCTGATCGGCCAGGGTGTCCGCGGGCCGGGGGCGGTCGAGCGGATTGGTGATCCGGTTGGTGATCCGCCCGCCGTGCAGCACACTGATCGTGTCGGACAACCGGATCGCCTCGTCCACGTCGTGGGTGACGAACACGATCGTGCGCCGCAGCCGGGTCCACAGGTCGATGAGCAGATCCTGCATATTGAGCCGGGTCAGGGCGTCCAGCGCGGCGAACGGCTCGTCCATCAGCATGACCTCGGGTTCACCGGCCAGCATCCGCGCCAGCCCCACTCGCTGACGCATGCCGCCGGAGAGCTGATTCGGCCGCTTCCCGGCGACCTCGGCCGGCAACCCGACCAGGTCGAGCAGTTCCCCGATCCGGCCACGCCGCTGCGCGGCGGCGACTCTCCGTGCGCGCAAGGCGAATTCGATGTTGCCCGCGACACTCATCCACGGGAACAACACATCGTGCTGAAACGCGACGCCCCGGCGCGGATCGGGGGCGCGCACCGGCTCACCGTCCTCGGTGATCGTGCCCGCGGTGGGCGCGATGAGCCCGGCGAGGCAGTGCAGCAGGGTCGATTTCCCGCTCCCCGACGCACCGACCAGGACGCTGAACGCCCCGTCGGGCACCGCCAGATCGATGCCGCGCAGGGTCGGGTGCGGATTTCCGGGGAAGTGCACCACCAGATCTCGCGTCGCGATCGCCATCTCAGCGCACCTCCTCGGCCCAGCGCAGCAGGGGCGCGGTGATCGTGACGACCGCCAGATCACATGCCGCGCCGAGGATTCCGAGCACGACCAGGCAGAAGATCAGCCGGTCCGCCTGTGAATAGAGTTGCGCCTGATAGATCCGGTATCCGATGCCGGCCGTCGTTCCGGTCATCTCGGCGACCACGATCAGCACGAAAGCCATTGCCGCGCCGACCCTTATCCCCGCCACCACATCGGGCACCGCCTCCGGGACGACGACGCGGGTGAGCGTCTGCCGACGGCCTGCGCCCAGGCAGCGCGCGGCCTGCAGGTAGTCCGGCGGCGTACCGGCGAATCCGGAGTGGCTGTTCATCCAGACCGGTACGAACACACCGAGCGCGATGACCAGCACCTTGCTGTTCTCACCGAGTCCGAACCACAGGATCGCCAGTGGTACCAGCCCGATGGTCGGCACCGGCGACAGCAGCCGCAACACCGGCTGCAGCAGCCGGCGCCCCGCGCCGGTGTTCGCGGTCAGGATCGCCGCTCCGATCCCGGCGACGCCGCCGGCCAGCAACCCGAGCAGCGCCCGGCGCAGGCTCGCCCCCAGATCCGGGACGAGCAGCCCGTCACGCCACAGCGCATGACCCGCCCGGGCGATCTGCGCAACGCTCGGAAACAATTGGCGCGGAAAGACTCCCGTAGCGGCCACCACCGACCACAGCACCGCCGCCAGCGCGATCCCGGCGACCGTACCCCCGGCAACCCGCCAACGCCCGCCCGCCACTCCCGTCAATCTGCGCCACGCGGCCGGCCGGCCGGGCGCGGTACTCGCCGTCGCCGGGTCCGCACGCCCGGATGTCGTCTGCACACTCGATGTCATCGGTCCGAACTCTTTTCGCTGCTAGGCGCCCGCACGCGCGGTGATGCGCAGATCGACTGCGGCGGGGGCGGTTTCGGGCGCGTCGAGCGGCACCCACTCGAACGGCACGGCCTGGGCGCGGTAGACCATGGGCGTGGTGGTCAGGCGGTCGATACCCGGCACCCGCGGTTCCGCGACCTCGGGTTCGCCGCCCACGCCCAGCCCTTCGTAGGGCGAGACGTACTCCCACACCACGCGTCCCTCGGCGGTGACCTGGAAGATCCGGCCGTGCATCCCCTCGGTGACCAGGGTGTTGCCGTTGGGCAGGCGCTGGGCGTTGCCGACGAAGGAGCTGAAGAACGTCCACGAGGGCAGCCCGGAATCCTCGGCGGTGTACTGCCAGACGATCTGCTCGGTCACCGGATCGATCTCGAGCACCCGCGATCCGGCGTAGATACCCAGTGGCGCAGGCGGATACCCGGCGCCACCCTGATTGTCGAAGACGAGGATATTGCCCGCGCCGGGCAGCCCGTCGGCGATGAGATGCGGGTTGTGCTGTCCGGAGATCTGGTCGAGCGCCCGCGGCACCTTGTGTGCGTTGATGCGCTGATGCTGTGCGCCCGGGGCCGCGTCGAAGTACGGACCCGCCCGCCACACGATCGCTCCGGTCGTCTTGTCGATCAGCGCGATGATATTCGCCTTGCGGGAGCTGATCAGGATGTTGTCCGGACGGAACACGCCATCGGGATCCGCGCGGTGCCGGTGATTGGGCCCGAGCGTCTTGGCGCTGTTGAGTTCGAGATACCCCCAGGGGTCGTCCGGGTCACGAGCCACGGTCTCGCGCAACGCATCCCACCCCTGCTCCGATAGCCCCAATTCGGCCAGGTGGTCGCCCGCGCGCCACTCCCAGACGATCACACCGTCCGGATCGACCTCGTAGAGCCCCTGATCGCCGACCGGACGCGGGCCGAGCTCGGGCACCACCCGCGGAATCGTCACCAGCAGCAGCCGGTTCCCGTTGGGCAGCAGCTCCCAGTCGTGGTTCTGCCGCGCCGCGCCGCCGGGCGCCTGGGGCCCCCATTCCCAGATCCGCTCGCCGGACCAGGTCAGTTGTCCCACAGTGCCATTGGCGTAGATGCCGCCGCGCGGATCGCCGCTGAACGACAGCCGCAGCCCGACATCACCGAGCCGCCCGCCCGCCAGCGCCGGATCGATGATGCGCGGCGGCACACCCGCGAAAGGCCACTCGTGCCGGACCACGCCGGTGGTGTCGATCAGGCGGGTGACCCCGTCCGCACCGGTGAACAGGATGTAACCGTCATGGGCCGAGTCCGGGTCGTGATACGTGACGCCGGTGAGTCGTACGAAGGCCATGCAGTTCACTCCATCAGTCGGTTGTTAAGCATCCGGATCGCGGATGTTACGAATCTAATCGATTTGCGCAGCAGGTTATATGCACCGAGACTGTAAGAATCAGAACGATTTCAAGCATGGCCCGATGTGACGCGGGCGAGGACATTGGAGCGGATGTGACTGTCAAACGCGCGACCCTCGCCGATGTGGCCCAGCGGGCGGGCACCTCCACGGCGGTGGTCAGCTATGTACTCAACGACGGACCGCGCCCGGTGTCGGACCGATTGCGCGCCAAGGTCCTTCGCGCGCTGGACGAACTGAACTACCGCCCCGACCACGCCGCCCGGGCCCTGCGCCGGGTCCGGCGCTGGCGGCACCTGGGACTGCTGGTGCCCGACGTACGCCTGCCGTTGTTCGGCACGATGGTCGGCCAGATCGAGGTCCAGGCCCGCGAGCGCGACCACCTCACGCTCATCGGCAACACCGGATACGACCCGGAACGGGAGATCGAATTCGCCGGCGCCTTCGCCGATTCCGGTATCGACGGCCTCATCGTGGTCGGCGGCGCGAACGGCGCCGCCACCGCCGAGCTGTGCCGTCAGGCGCGCATACCGATCGTCTGGGTGCACAACAACCGCGACCATGTGGAGTCACGGGTCGTCGGCGCCGATCACATCGACGCGGGCAGACTCGCGACCGCACATCTGGTGCAGGCGCATCATCGCGAGAACATCGCGTTCGTAGGCGGTTTCACCGCCGCGGACGTCGCGCACGGCGATCGGGAGACCGTCGCGCAGCGGTACACCGGATACGTCTCGGTCGTCGGCGAGAGCGCGGCACGGCACCTCCCGACCGACCTCACCCCGTCGGGCGCCTACCGCGCGGTGAGCCGCCACCTCGCCGCCGGACCGGCGCCCGATGCTCTGGTCGTCGGCACCTACGGCCAGGCCGCGGCGACCGTCCGCGCGGTGACCGACGCGGGTCTGCGTATCCCACAGGACGTTTCGCTGGTCGGCTACGACGCGGACCCCGCGAACACCTATACCCAGCTCACCCTCACCACCGTCCAGCAACCCATCGCCACCATCGCCCACGCCGCCCTGTCCCGGGTCCTGGACTCCGACGCGCGGACCGCGGACCGCCCGCTTCCGCCGATCGAGATCCACCTGGCCATCGGCGAGAGCTGCGGATGTCCGGAGGCGGCCGCCGGTCGGTCGCCCGCGGACACAACGGAGTTCAGTACTTGGCCATGAGATACGACCCGGCGATGATCATCGCGCACGCGGCCACCCGCTGCGAATTGATCCGCCGCCGCGGAAACCCCATCACCCCGAAGTGATCCATCGCCGTGGCCAGGAACATCTGCCCCGCGATGATCACCGCGTTGAACGTGCTGACCCCGACGCTGGAGGCGACGGTGATCATCGCGAAAATCGCCGCGCCGCCGGTCAACCCGCCGAACGGCGCCCATTTGGGCATGGCCGCAAGATCCGCCCGGGTCGGCCAGCGCCGCGTCGCGCGCGCGGAGAACAGCAGTGACACAGCGAGTATCAGGGCGACACCGGTGAGCGCGACCGCGTAGGAGATCACCCCGCACAGCCAGACGTTCTTCAGCGCCAGCTTCATCGAGTTCTGGCAGCCCGCCTCGACCGAGCGCAATGCGCCGCCGATCAGCATGAACACGAAGACCAGCGCCATCATCGAGCGCGGCAGCGTGCGGCGGGCGGCGACCGGGACGGTGGCGGTCATCGGGAAACCCTTTCGATCACGGGGGCCGAATCCGCCGGGGCGGAGTCCTTGGCCATGAGATAGACAGCGGCACAGATCAATCCGGCTGCCACCAGACGCGGCGGCGTCGCGTGCCGGACCGCGAACCCCATCAGCCCCATATCGTCCATGACCAAGGCGACGAGCATCTCGCTCACGATCACCACCGCGTTGAAGGTGGCCACGCCGACGTATCGCGCCACAGTGATCATGCCGATCACCGCCACCCCACCCACGAGCCCCCCGAACGGCGCCCACCAGGGCAGCTGCCGTAGGTCGGCCATGGTGGGCCACGGCGTTTTCGACACCAGCGCCGAGATCAGCAGGAAGATCGAGAATCCGGTCAGCGCAACGGCATACGAGATCACCGCGCACAGCCAGATGTCGCGCACATACAGCTTCTGGGTGTTCTGACAGCCGACCTCGACGGACCGCAGCCCGCCGGCGACCAGGATGAACAGGAAGACGAATCCAAGGGTGAGAACGGCCACGAGCAGACGACCTTCGGACGAGAGCAGTCAAGGAGGAGCCACGACCCGCCGGGCCGTCCAGCGACGCCTCCGGGCGACGCTCGGCGAGATGTGACCCACATAATGTACCGTCAACTAATGGCACTATCAACAGCGATACATGTAAAACCTTGCCGTATACGCGAATTCACGCCGACCGTACGGTCCGGTTTGCCCGAATCTCTTGCCGCGTACAACCTCGGTTGGCTACAGTTGACCTGCCAACGGAGGTGAGGGCGGTCACCATCCACCGGGACCGCGCCGGTAACGGCGCCGTCGCGCAAGGAGAGCTATGAGTGACTGCGAACTTCCCGGTCTCACGCCCCGATCCGCACAAGCTCTGATCGATGCGGGCCATGCGCTCGCCCACGATGTGCGCACGAGAATTCTGCACAGCCCGCGACCGGTGTTCCTGTACTACATCGAGCAGACGTTCACCGGCCTGCTGCGCGAACTCGCCGAGAGCGGCCATCCCGGTCCGGAGACACCCGCACAGCATCTGTGCCTGGACCTGATGATCGCCCATGCCCGAACAAGCGGGCAGGCAACCGATCCCGATCTCACCCGGCTGCACCGCGCCCTGATCGCCGACCGCGGCCACGAGGATCTGCTGCGGGCCGGACGCGGCGCCGGCGGCGCCTTCGATTTCGTCGTGCTCGGTGATGCACTGACCGCCGACGGAATCAGCGCGTTCTTCGCCCCGTTCGAACCCGACGGCATGGTCGCCTGACGTCCTGCATCGAACGCGTCCGGCACGCCCCCGGGGCGCACACAGATCCGCGACCGCTGGGGCAGCTTCTGGGCCTCGCACGACAACAGCACCGCCGCAACCATATTCGGTCGAGACTTCACCTCCCTGACCTCACCCGCCGGCGAAGCCGCGACGACCCGCAACCGGCATGTCATCGACAGCCGACACGTACGAAACGTGAGCGGCATGCGAGTCGAATGGCCCACGGTATGGACTACCGTGAATACGGCCTCGACTGCGTCCTGGACTACGCCGCGTGCCCGATCGGATCGGGATCCGCGGCCGTGATCGCGCTACCGCAACCGGACCGGCAACTCCGACAACCCGCGGATGATGGTGCTGATCTGCCACTCGGGCGTAAATCCTTGCGCGAGTGACAGGTTCGGGAATCGATCGATCAGCGCGGCGAACGCGATGCCGGCCTCGAGCCGTGCGAGCGGAGCCCCGACGCAGTAATGGATGCCGTAGCCGAACGCGAGATGTCCGGCGGAATCCGCGGCGATGTTCAGATCGTCCGCACCGTCGAATCGGGCCGGATCATGGCCCGCGGCAGCCAGCGCGACGTACACGATCTCGCCCGCCGGGATGTCGGTGGCGCCGATGCGGACCGGTTCGGCGGTGTAGCGGAGCGTCGCCCACCCCACCGGCCCGTCGAAGCGCAGCAGTTCCTCGATCGCCGCCGGAATCGCGGAGCCGTCCGCACGCAGGGCATCGAACTGAGACCTGTTGCGCAGCAACGCGAACACTCCATTGCCGATCAGGTTGACCGTCGTCTCGTGCCCGGCGACCAGCAGCAGGAAGGCCATCGCCACCAATTCGCCCCGATCGAGCCGATCGGCGTCGCTGCGCGCCTGTAACAGCCCGGACAACAGGTCCTCGCCCGGCTCTCGCTCCTTCACCGCGACGAGTTCGGTCAGATACCGCGTCATCTCCGCACTCGCCCGGACGCGTTCGTCCGGCCCGGCCCAATTGCCGATCAGGACCTTCGTCCACTCCTGGAACGCCTCCCGGTCACCGAACGGCACCCCGAGCAACTCGCAGATCACCGCGACCGGCAGCGGCTGTGCGAACTCCCGGATCAGATCGACCTGTGCGTGCCCGGCCATCGCATCGACCAGCTCATCGGTGATCTGTTCGATCCGCGGCCGCAACGCCGCCACCCGACGCGGGGTGAACGCCTTGTTCACCAGCATGCGCAACCTGGTGTGATCGGGCGGATCGGAATTGAGCATATGCGACATCAGCGCCGCCGAATTCGGTCCGGGCGACGCCTGCGGATCCTTGGCCCGCAATACCCGCCCGATCTCCGCGTAGTCCTTACGCAGCCGCGAATCCGCTAGCGCCGCACGAGCTTCCGCATACCCGATGATCACCCACATCGGGAACGACCCGAGCAGCCGGAAACGGTGCACCGGCCCGTCTTCGCGCCATCGCCGGTAATACGCGTACGGATCGGCGAAGAATTCCTCCCCCACATTCTCCACTCGCTCCGACGTTTCGATATCCGCCATGCCGACCCACCTGTCGCGACCGTTCACCGGCCTGCTCGCCGAACGCTTTCGCCTACCGCCGCAACGGTATTGCGCTCACTCGCACACGACATCCGGGTACGCCCCGTAGACGACCCTGATTTCTTCCCGCAGACCGTTCTACTCGACCAGTTTCTGGCTCTTCAACCAGTCGTAGGCGACATCAGACGGGTCCTGGCCCTCGATGTCGACCCGGCCGTTGAGATCCTGCATCAGATCGTTGGTGAGACGCTCGGAGATCATGCCCAGCAGAGTGCGCAGCCGCGGATAGCGGTCCAGGACCTCACCGCGCACGACCGCCGTGCCGCTGTAGGGCAGGAAGAACTTCTTGTCGTCGTCCAGCACAACGAGTTTCAGGTTCTTCACCCGGCCGTCGGTGGTGTAGATCATGCCGAAATTACAGGGGGCGCTCTTGGCCGTGGCGGTGTAGACGACCCCGGCGTCCATGCGGGTCACATTGCGGGCCGGAACGCCGTCTGGAGTGTTGTAGGGGATCCCGTACTTCTGCAGCATCGGGATGAAACCGTCCGAGCGGCTGAAGAATTCGTCGTCCACGCAGAACGTGCGATCGGCGACCGGGAGTGCGGCCACGTCGGACAGCGACCGCACATCGAGCCGCTGCGCGGTGGGTGCGGAGACGCCGAAGGCATAGGTGTCGTTGAAGTTCGCGGGCCGCAACCACTCCAGGTCGTGATCGTGCTTCTCGATGTCGTGCACCCGCTGCCACAGCTCCCGCGGATCGGAGATCGTCTGGGTCTCGTTGTGGTAGTTGACCCATCCGGTCCCGGTGTACTCCCACAGTACGTCCGCGTCACCGTTGAGCTGAGCCTGCCGCGAGGAGGCCGAGCCGGGCGCTCCGGTCAGATCCGTCACGTGCGCACCCGCCGCGGCCAGATACGTCGCGGTGATCTTGCCCAGCAGCACTCCCTCGGTGAAACTCTTCGACGTCACCGTGATCTTCGCCCCCGCGAGCGGCTGATCCCCGCCGGGCAGCGTCGTGTGGTGGAACGTCCCCGAGGAGCTGACCAGACCGCATCCGGCCACCATCGACAACGTCACCACCAGAGCGCAGACCAGCGTCGTCAACCGCGCCCTCATGACACACCCCGCGGCGTCGCGGCGAGTTCGACCAGCCTGCCCAGCCAGTCGATGATCAGAGCCAGCAGACCAACCAGAATCGCCCCGGACACCAGCAGTTTCGGCAGGAACAGGGTCACCCCCGTGGTGATCAGCGTGCCCAGGCTCGTCGCGCCGATGAACGTGCTCAACGTCGCGGTCCCGACCAGGATCACCAGCGCGGTGCGCACGCCGTTGAGGATCACCGGCACCGCGAGCGGCAGCTCGACCTGGAAAAGCGTTCGCGCGGAAGAGAATCCGATCCCGCGCGAGGCTTCGATCGTGCGCTGATCCACCTGCCGCAGCCCGACGATCGTATTCTGCAGAATCGGCAGGACCGCGTACACCACCAGACCGACGATCGCCGTGCGGAATCCGGTGCCCAGCCAGAACGTGAACAGCACCAGCAGCCCGACCGCGGGCGCGGCCTGTCCGATATTGGCGATATTCACCACGAACGGCTCGAACCGCTTCGCCGCGGGCCGGGTCAGCGCGATACCCAGCGGGATCGCCACGACCACCACGATCAGTGTGGCCACCACGGTCAACTCGATGTGGCTCAGGATCGTCGACCGCAGATTGCCCCAGCCCAGCGATGCCCGTTCGGTCGCGGTCAGGGTCGTGGACCGGTACCAGAGCAACCATCCGATACCGATGACGAGAATCACCGCCGGCTCGAACCACACGTCGAGCGGGACGCGGCGCAGCCGGTTCATGACAGCTCCGCCGCCGTCCCGGGTTCGTCCTCCGCGGTTCCGGGTTCGTCCTGCGCGGCCACCACCGGCGTCGGCGCCGGATCGGTGCCGTCGACGTACGTCTCGTACGACGGTTCCTCCTCCTCGGCACGCACGTCGGCGAGTTTGGCCTGAATCGTCTCGGTCACCGACCCGATACCCAGCGAGCCGATCACCGCACCCCGCCCGTCGGTGACCAACGCCGCCCCCTGACTCGCCGCGAGCATGGCATCGAGCGCGTCGTTGAGGGTCGAGGACCGCGCGATCACCGGCAGCCGCCGATCCAGATAGTCCGAAACCTCCGGCTTGCTGGCCAATTCCCCGAGCGTCGGCCACGAACGCGGCCGCCCGGCCTCGTCCACCACGACCACCCAGCTGTGCCCGGCCGCCTTCGCGCGATCGATCACAGGCTGCGAGGGCTCGCCGACCAGTGCGGTGACCACTTCATCGCATTCGACGTCGCGCACCCGCTGCACGGTCAGGTAGGCCAGTTTCGCGCCGGACCCGACGAACTCCTCCACGAACGGCGTCGCGGGACTGGTCAGGATCTCCTCCGGGCGCGCGTACTGCTCGACATGCCCGCCCTCGGACAGGATGAGCACCTTGTCGCCGAGTTTGGTGGCCTCCTCGAAATCGTGCGTAACGATCACGATCGTCTTGCCGAGCTCGTGCTGAATCGCGATCAGGCTGTCCTGCAACCGAACTCGCGTGATCGGGTCGACCGCGCCGAATGGCTCGTCCATCAGCAGCACCGGCGGATCCGCCGCCAGCGCCCGCGCGACGCCCACCCGCTGCTGCTGTCCGCCGGACATGTCCTTGGGCAGCCGGTCGGCGAACGTCGCGGCATCGAGACCGACCAGATCGAGCAGATATTCGGTGCGCTCGGCGATCCGCTTGCGATCCCAGCCGAGCACCCGCGGAATCGCGCCGATATTCTTCGCGACCGTCCAGTGCGGGAACAGACCGCCGGACTGGATGACATACCCGATGGACTGACGCAGCTTGTCCGGATGTTCCCGGGTCACATCGCGACCGTCGATGAAGATCCGCCCCTCGGTCGGCTCGATCAGCCGGTTGATCATCTTCAGCGTCGTGGTCTTGCCGCATCCGGACGGACCGACGAAAGCGACGATATCGCCGGCCTCGATCTGCAGATCCAGCCGCCGCACGGCCGGCACGTCCTGCCCCTTGTAGCGCTTGACCACCCCGTCCAGCGTGATGGACGCACCGGTCACGGTGCGCTCCCGCACGCCCGCTGCCGGCGGACTGGTCACCTCGTCGGTCATGACAAACCCTTCGCGATCGTGAGCCGTCCGAGCAGGACGAGTAGCGCGTCGAACACCAAGGCGATGACGACGATGAGAATGGTTCCGGTCAACGCCATTTCGAGCGCGTTCGCACCGCCGAGCCGCGAAAGCCCGTTGAAGATCAGCGATCCCAGCCCCGGGCCAAGCACATAGGCCACGATCGCGGCGACACCCACGATCATCTGCGTGGAGACCCGGATTCCGGTCAGGATCACCGGCCAGGCGATCGGCAACTCGACCGTCAGCAGAATCCGCCATCGCGAAAATCCGATTCCCCGTGCGGATTCCACCACCGAGGCGGGTACCGATCGCAGGCCCACGATGGCATTGCCGATCACCGGCAGCGCCGCGAAGAACGCCAGCATGATGAACGACGGCACCACGCCGAGCCCGAACGGCACCAGCAGCAATGCCAACAGTGCCAGGGACGGGATCGTCAGCGCGACCCGGCTCGAGGTCAGCGACAGCGACGCCGCCAGCGGCAGCCGATACACTGCCACGGCGATCAGCACCGCGACCACGGTCCCGACCAGAACGGCTTGAAAGGCAAGGGAGGCATGCTGATACGTGAGAAACGCCAGAAACTCCCCCCGACCTCGCACATAGCTCCACAAGTTCACGGGATTCCCCTCGTCGGCCGGGCATCGGCCGGTAGCTGCTTGCGCATGTCATCGGACCCGCAAGTCGTCGCAGACTACTAGATCATGTCCGCGTAGCGGTGGAATGGGCACTTCGGGCGATCCGCCGCGTTCCCGGGCGACGGACACGTCTCCACAGACGATTTCATGAATCCGGCCCATGCGCACGTGATCGCTCAGGCCGCGCGCGTCAGCGGGGCGGCGGACGAGTAGTGCCGCGCATCGCCCGCGATCACCGTACTCGGCACTCCGTCCACCCCGACCGGAATCGCACCGGCGAGCGTGATCCGGGTCAGCGTGCGTCGCTCGCTGCCGTCGTAGTCGTCCACGGCATAGTGCTGAGTGGCACGGTTGTCCCAGATTGCCACATCTCCCAGCGCCCAGTCCCACCGCACCGTGTGCTCGAGCCGGGTCACCCGGTCCTGGAATATCCGCAGCAGCGCATCGGATTCCGCGCGCGACACCCCGACGATCCGCTGCACGAAACCGCCCAGCAGCAGAGCGCGTTCACCGGTCTCCGGATGCACCTCGACCACCGGATGTTCGGCCTCGAAGTAGGTCGCCTCGAACTCCCGCCGGTATGCCCGCACGGTTTCGTCCGGACGATCCTCGGCCGTCGCGGCGTAGTCGTACAGATTCGTGTGCCGGGCACGCAGCCCCTCGGCCAGCCTGCGCAGCGGTTCGGGCAGCGACTCGTAGGCCGCGACCGTCGAGGCCCAGGTCGTTGATCCCCCGTAGCTGGGCAGCGAAACCGCCCGCAGCACAGACGCTTTCGGCACCCGATCGACGAACGTGACATCGGTGTGCCAGCTGTTGGACCGCCCGAACCGGGAATCGATGGCCAGACTCTTCGCCCCCGCCGAGGTCACGGTCGGATGCGGCGTGGTCGGCTCGCCCAGCAGTTCGGTGAATTCGTACTGGCCGTCCTCGGTGAGGTGGTCCTGACCACGGAAGAAGATCACCCGATGGGTGTGCAGCGCCTCCCGGATCCGCGCGACCGTCCCGGGATCGAGGTCACCGCCCAGCCGCACACCTTCGATTCGAGCGCCGATACGCGCACCGAGCTTCACCACCTGCACACCGGTCCGGGAACCGGTCGCGTCGTCGACGGGCATCGCATGGCCTTTCGCTCGCACCTCAGGATCGGATCATGAGGAAACCATTCGCACGCCGCCGCGACCAGGATTACGGTCACCAGGATCCGAACGTCCGTAGCATGCGGGCGATGAGCGGAAAACCTGCCGTGGGCCTGCTGTATCCCACCCGCGACGCGGGCGAGGACGATTTCCTCGACCTCGCCGCGCGGATCGACCCCGATCTCGGCCTCGAGGTGGTCTACCTTCCGTGGCCGGACGATATCGACGATCTGGCCGCGCTCACCGTCGAGCAGGTGATCGATGCGGTGCGCCGGCTCGGATCGGCGGCCCATCTGGCACACGCCCTGCCCGGCGCGCTCGACGGACGAGCCTTCGACGCGGTGGCCTTCGCGGTCACCAGTTCGAGTTTCCTGGACGGAGCCGAGGGTGTCGGACGGCAGCTACGCGTGCTCGAGCGCGGCGCCGGATGCCCGGCGACCAGCACCACCGCCGCCTATCAGCGGGCGGTCCGCCATCTGTCCCTCGATACGGTCGCATTGGCCTCGGTGTACCACTCGGAGCTGTCCGACCACTTCGTCGAGCGGATCCGGGAAGCCGGTGCCCGGGTCGTGCGCCGGGTCGACGCCGGTGCGGGCTCGGATCGCGAGCTCGCCGACTGGCCTGCAGACCGCATCCTGGATCTCGTCGCCCGCGCCGCGGACCCGCGTGCCCAGGCGGTGCTCCTGCCCGAGACGGCCCTGCACGCCGGCAAGCTGACCCGGGACCTGGAACGGGTCGCCGGATGTCCGGTCCTCACCGCGACCCAGGTGACGCTCTGGGCGGCCGCCCGTCTGATCGGACTCGCCCCCACGGCGAACGACGCGGGACCGCTGTTCGCGACCACACATCCGTGACCACTTCTCCGAACGCCTTGTGGCCGAACATGTCTCACCTGCCGACCGCCGCGGACCAGGCGCCGTGCACGAGGTATTTCCGCGGGGCTGACGACCGGCCGCGCACGACCGCGCGCAGCTCACCGCTCGAGCACACCTCACGCCGGTACAACGTCAGCAGATTCGACTCCGCTGGGAGCGCCGCCACAGCGCCGGTGTGCACTCGATCAACGGCCAGGTACATGGTGAAGGACTGCTCGTGTTCGATGACGCCGAAACCGAAACAGTCCCAATGCAATGCGTCCGGAACCCCGGTCCGCACGATCTCCCCGATCGATGCGCTGTCGATGACGTCCTCGCGCACCCTGGCGACCAACTCCACCGCGTCGGGCGAGAGCATGTGACGCACCACCCGGCCGTCCGGCTCGACGGCGAACCAGCTGCGGAATACGTCGTGACACCGCACCAATCGGGTGATCGCCCGGGTCATCGCGGCGATCTCCGGGCGACCGGCCACATCGAACTCCAGGACATCCAGCCGTGCCGGGCGGCACTCGGTGCCGGCCAGGCGGTAGGCCGCGCGCATGTAACGCTGCTGCCAGCCCGGCACGGGCATCGCGCAGGCGGGCGTCCGCAGCATCGCTTCCCGCGCCGACGGCAGTACCGTCCAGGTGATCAGCCGCCCGGAACGCGGCCGCCACATGTCGAACCATCCGAGATCAACCACCGGTACCCCATCTCACGGACAACCACAGGCGCCGTTGCCCGTGCCTACCACGCCAAAGTACGGCAGCAATCAATTCGCTATCCACCCGTCACCGGGAACTCTGTGACCGGCACCAAGGATCGACCGCATCCGCTCGAGGCAGATGCCAATTACCGGCGTAGCACCAGCGGGCGAAGGGGGTCAGGACGTCTTGCCGTTGCGTTCGGCCTCGGCCCACGCGGCGATCATCTCCGCCGTCATCGCGATCGCCTCGCGGCGCTGTTCGCCGCTCACCTCGAGCGCCGAGGCCCGCAGTACCGCCGCGAATCCGGTATTGATCAATACGAAGGCCATCACGTCGTAGCGGTGATCATCACCCGGTCCGAGCATCTGGATCACGATCACCTTGGCCAGCATCCGCAGCCGCGGCTCGAACTCCGGAATACCGCTGCTGTAGAACTGCACCCCGGCCGCCAGCGCACGCACCAGCGGCGCCTTGGCCGCGAGCTCATCGCTCACCGCCTCGAGAACCGAGGTGATCTGTTCCAGGATCGGCCGGTCCCCCAGCCCGAAAACTCGCTCGGTGAGCCGCTGTTCGATACTTTCCAGCAGTCGCGCGAGCAACTCCTCGACCATGACCGAACGATCCGCGAAATACCGGTACACCGTGCCGATGCTGACTCCGGCCTCGGCCGCGATCCGATTCGTCGAGGTGTTCGCGATACCCCGCTCCCCGAACAATCGCGCGGCGGTATCGAGAAGATGCCCCCGCGTCGCCACCGCCCGCTCCTGCGAAGGGCGCCGACGCTGCACCGTCGCCTTCGGCGGCATCGCCCACTCCTACCCGCAACCTGCCCGCATCGGCCAACCCGAGCGTGATCGAGTTTAACCCGGCCGTCACCGAACCCCGGAGCATCCCGGAATCCCGTTGCGGCACAACGTTTCGCGCTGGTACGCCGTCCGCAGCGCGCCTGCCCGCCCGCTCTGTGCATCGGTGACGGGATGGAACCGTTCCGGAGTCACATATTCCAATGCGCATATGCCAATTTCACTGTTTTCAAATTTGATGCGGCTCGTTTGGAACCGCTTCCTGACAGAACACCGGCGAGAGCCGAACCGCCAGGTCGCGACCACCGCCCGCGATTCGTGACCGAAGTATGACGCCGCCCTGCCCCGGGATTTTCCGACGCGGCGCACACGTTGTAGGAGTAGTCGACAACGAGGAGGTCATGTGGCACAGGAATACAACCGGAACCCTGCGGCCGTCGCGGCGCTCACACCCGAGCAGTACCACGTCACCCAGGAGAACGGGACCGAACGAGCCTTCACCGGCGAGTACTGGGACAACCACGAGCCGGGCATCTACGTCGACGTCGTCTCCGGTGAGCCGTTGTTCACCTCGCTGGACAAATTCGACAGTGGCTGCGGCTGGCCGAGTTTCACCAAGCCGGTCAGTGCGGACGCCGTGGTCGACGCGCGCGATACCAGTCACGGGATGATCCGCACCGAGATCCGGTCGGTTTTCGGCAACAGCCATCTCGGGCATGTGTTCACCGACGGCCCCCGCGAGGCGGGCGGCCTGCGGTACTGCATCAATTCCGCGGCACTGCGATTCATCCACCTCGACGACCTCGAGGCGGAGGGTTACGGTCCGTACAAGACCCTGTTCACGAAGGAGCAAGTGTGACCGACACGAAGACCGCGATCCTGGCCGGTGGATGCTTCTGGGGCATGCAGGATCTGATCCGCAAGCAGCCCGGAGTGCTCTCGACGCGGGTCGGCTACACCGGCGGGCGCAACGACAATCCCACCTACCGCAACCACCCCGGCCACGCCGAGGCGGTGGAGATCGTCTACGACCCGGCGCTGACCGATTACCGGGCGCTGCTGGAGTTCTTCTTCCAGATTCACGATCCGAGCACCAAGGACCGTCAGGGCAACGACGTCGGCTCGAGCTATCGATCGGCGATCTTCTACCTCGACGAGGACCAGAAGCGGGTCGCCCGGGACACCATCGCCGACGTCGACGCCTCGGGCCTGTGGCCGGGCAAGGTCGTCACCGAGGTGACCCCGGCCGTGCCGTTCTGGGAGGCCGAGCCCGAGCATCAGGACTATCTGCTGCGCTACCCGGACGGCTACACCTGCCACTTCCCGCGGCCGGGCTGGAAGCTGCCCAAGCGCCAGGCCGCCACACAGTAGGACCTCGCTTCACCAGGTGCCGTGGGGCCGCTCCCCCACGGCATTTCCCGCACAGTGGTCCGAGTCTTGTTGCGCACGGATGGGCGTAGTACCTTCCAGACAGGTGTCCATCAGCTCATCGAGGAGAAGACCATGGCCATCGTTCGCACCTTGCCGTCGGCCGACGGCGAACGCCGCCGGTTGGCCCTGGACAGCCCGGTGGATCGCCGGTCCATCGGTGAACTCGAGGTCGAGGACAGTACCGAGGTCGGCGCGGCGGTCGCCCGTGCCCGGGCCGCACAGCCGGCCTGGGCCGCGCGGAGTATCGGCGAGCGCGCCGACATCCTGCGCGCCGCGGTGGGCGTCATCGTGCGGCGGCGCGCGGAGATCGCCGCGACGGTCCGCGAGGAAACCGGTAAGCCCGAGGCCGAGGCGCTCGGCGTGGAGATCGTCCCGGCCTGCGATTTCCTCAACTACTGGAGCGGGCGTGCCCGCAAGGACCTGCGCTCGCACGCCCAGAAGTTGCACGGCTATCTGAAGCCGTTCAAGAAGCTGTACATCCAATATCAGCCGCTCGGCGTGGTCGGTGTCATCACCCCCTGGAACGCGCCGTTCGTGCTGTCGCTCAACCCGGTCGTGCAGGCGCTGCTGGCCGGGAACACCGTGGTGTTCAAACCCTCCGAGGTGACCCCGCGCTCGGGCGAATGGGTGGCGCGCGTGCTGCACGAGGCGGGCGTTCCCGAGGACGTCGTGCAGGTCCTGCGCGGTGACGGCGAAACGGGCGCCGCGCTGGTCGCTTCGGAGATCGATAAGGTGTGCTTCACCGGCAGCGTCGCCACCGGCCGCAAGATCGCCGCGGCCTGCGCCGAACGCCTGCTGCCCTGCACCCTCGAACTCGGCGGCAAGGACGCCATGATCGTATGTGCCGACGCCGATCTCGAGCGAGCGGCGGCGGGTGCGGTTTATCTGTCGATGTTCAACACCGGCCAGGTCTGTATGAGCGTCGAGCGGATCTACGTGGTCGATAGCGTCGCGGACGAATTCATCCGGCTGGTCACCGACAAGGCCGCCGAGATCACCTACGGGCCGGGCGACACCGATATGGGCCCGCTGTTCTGGGATCGGCAGATGGACATCGTCACCCGGCACATCGAGGACGCCAAGGAAAAGGGCGCGCAGGTCGTCGTCGGCGGTGCGCGCGGGGACGGCGACGGCCTCTACTTCCAGCCCACCCTGGTCCTCGGTGCGCATCACGATATGCAGCTGATGACCGAGGAGACGTTCGGGCCGATCGCGGCCGTGATGCGGGTGCGCGACGAGGACGAGGCGATCCGCCTGGCCAACGAGTGCAAATACGGCTTGAGCGGATCGGTCTTCACCAAGGACGCCGCCAAGGCGCGTCGCATCGCCGCCCAGCTGACAACGGGGTCCGTGGTGCACAACGACGCCGCGGTCATCTACGGGGTCCCGGAGGCTCCGTTCGGCGGACGCAAGGACAGCGGCCTGGGCCATGTCAACGGCACCGACGCGCTGCGAAGTTTCACCCATGCCCAGCCGGTGCTCGTCGACCGGTGGCAGCCGAAGCGGGAAAGTATCTGGTATCCCTACTCGGAGAAGACGATTCAGAATCTCGACGGGCTGATCCGGTACGGCTTCGGCAACCGGGTACTGCGCCGGCTGCTGTCCTGACCGCCGGCCGCCGTCTGCCGTCCCGAGCGCGGTCGGCCTTCCCGGCGGACGCGGCGGATCAGCCGTCCACGGCAAGCTCACGGCTGGCTCACAGGTACCTGTGGGCTCCGCCGTGCTCAATGGTCGACGTGACGACATCGGTCCTGGACACCTCTTCGGAAGTCCCGCCGCGTTCCGCGGCTCCCGCATCGGCCCGCGGATTCGGCGGCAGAGCAGTCGAACGTGCCGGCCTGGCCGCGCCTCCTGATCGCGACGGCGGTGCTCTACCTGTGGAATATCACCGTCAACGGGATGGGCAACCAGTTCTACGCCGGGGCCGCCTGGGCCGGCTCCAAGAGCTGGGAGGCGCTGCTGTTCGGGTCACTGGACCCGGCCAACTTCATCACCGTCGACAAACCGCCCGTCTCGCAATGGGTGATGGGCCTGTCCGGGCGCATCTTCGGGTTCTCCAGCGCCGGCATGCTGATCCCGCAGGCGCTGATGGCCGTGGCGGCGGTGGCCCTGCTCTACGGCGCGGTCCGGCGGGTGAGCGAGAGCCACTACTCCGGACTGCTCGCGGGTGCGGCGCTGGCGCTGACACCGGTGGCGGCGTTGATGTTCCGCTTCAACAACCCCGACGCGGCGATGGTCCTGCTCATGACGGCGGCAGCCTACGCGACCGTGCGGGCCTTGCCGCGCGCCTCCACGCTGTGGCTCGTACTCGCCGGTGTGGCACTGGGTTTCGCGTTCCTGGCGAAGATGCTCGAGGGCCTGATGGTGCTGCCCGCGCTGGGGCTGGCCTACCTGATCGCCGCACCCAATCCGGTCCGTACCCGCATCCTGCAGTTGTTCGGGGCGCTGGTCGCACTGCTGGTCGCCAGCGGCTGGTATGTGCTGGTGACGTTGTGGTGGCCCGCGTCGAGCCGGCCGTATCTGGCCGGCTCGACCGACAACAACTTCATGAATCTGGTGCTGGGCTACAACGGATTCGCCCGGATCCTGGGCCGCAACCACGGCGGCGGTGGCCGCACGCCGACACCCGCGGCGCACGATGCCGCCCAGTCGGCCGCCGCGCACATGCCCGCCGCCGGCCATCCCGGATTCGGCGGCTTCGGCGGGCAGGTCCGTGGTGTGGAACGCCTCTTCAGCGGTGAGTTCGGCTTCGAGATCGGCTGGCTGCTGCCCGCCGCGCTGCTGGCCTTCGTCCTGGTGCTCATCTCGCGCGGCCGGGCGCCGCGCACCGATCCGATGCGTGCTGCCGCGATCGTCTTCGGCGGATGGCTGATCATCGACGGCGGCGTGCTCAGCTATATGAACGGGATGGTCCACCCGTACTACTGCCTGTCGATCGCGCCCGCCGTGGCCGGAATGTTCGCCATCGGCGTCCGGGAGATGTGGACTCGGCGCGAAACGCTCTTCGGGCGGCTCGGCACGGCTGCGCTGCTCGCGGTCACCGGAGTGTGGAGTTTCGTTCTGCTGCAACGCAACAGCGCGTGGTATCCGGAGCTGCGCTGGGCGATCCTGATCGTGACGATCCTGGCCGCGGTGCTGGTGGCGATCCCGTGGACGCAGCACGCCCACCGCCGACTCGCCGCCGCGGTGCTGACGATCGGCCTTGCGGCCGGGCTGTCGGGAGCGGCGGCCTACACGGTGGCCACCGTTGCGACCGCACACTCCGGCGGCGGGCCGACGGTGGGCCCGGCCCAGGCCGACGACCGTGGCGGCCGGGGGCAGGAGGGCCAGACGAACCCGCAGCTCACCGCGCTGTTGCAGCAGACGAATGCGACGTGGGCAGCGGCGGTCAACGGGTCGTCCAGCACGGCCGGACTGGAATTGGAGAGTGGTAGGGCCGTGATGGCGATCGGCGGATTCTCCGGTAGCGATCCGACGCCGACGCTCGCCGAATTCCAGGCCGATGTGAAGGCGGGCAAGATCGGCTACTACGTCCTGCAGTCCAACGGCCGGGGTCAGGACGGCGCTCGCGGCATCGACGCACAATCCGACGCGAGCGACACTTCCGGCAGGTTCGCGGCGGGCGGTATCCGGACGCAACGGCCGCAGACCGACGACCCTGCCCAAATCTCCGGTGGCGGAGGCGGTTTCGGGCGCAACCAGCACACCGACATCAGCAACTGGGTGACCGCCACCTTCACCCCGAAACAGGTCGGCAACGCTACGGTCTACGACCTGAGCGGATACCGGGGCTGATAGTTCGCCCGGAAAGGCCTGGCACGCAATCATTCTCGGCGACGCCGGGCCTGTCCCCTGCCGCACAGAGGAACCTGTTCCCAGTCCCCGCACATCAGCACGGACCATGAACTGCCGGTTGCCCGGACGAACGCGCGCACCGCGGGGATCGCCTGCTCGATCTTCTCGGGCGCGGCGTGATCGGCGGCGTAGATGTCCTGGCCGCCCAGAAATTGGTCGTAGATCCGAGCACTGTGGGGTTGATCCCGCTGGAGATCCACCCGCCCGTCGGCGTGCGCCGCGGTCCTCTCGAACGATTCGCCGGGGGCCGCGCACATCTCGGCTACTGCGCGGTGTAGCCGCCGTCAACCAGGTGATAGCTGCCGGTGATGAAGGTGGCCGCGTCACTGGCCAGGAAGGTGACCAGCCCGGCGACCTCCTCGGGCGTGCCCAGGCGGCCGAGCGCGTGTCTGGTCGCCAGGAAGTTGTGCGCCTCCTCGTCCATGGTCGCGGCCAGCAGCGGCGTCTCGATGAAACCGGGTCCCACGACGGTGACCCGCACCTTCTGCGGCGCGTACTCGAGTGCGGCGTTCTGGGTCAGCCCCACCAGGCCGTGCTTGGCGGTGACATATGCCGAGGAATCCGGAAAACCCACACTGCCCAGGACCGAGCCCATGTTGACGATCGCCCCGCCGCCGGCCGCCGCGATCACCGGAAGTTGTTCGCGCATACCGTAGAACACGCCGTCGAGATCGACCGACATCACCTTTCGCCAGCTCTCGGTCGAGTACTCCCCGACCGGAACGCTCTCACCGCCGATTCCGGCATTGTTCACCGCGATCCGCAAGGGTCCGAGTTCCCCTGCCGCCTCGACGCTGCGGCGCACGGTATCGGGATCGGAGGCGTCGCCGTCGAACGCGGCCGCCACGCCACCCGCGGCCCGGACCTCCTCGGTCACGTCGTCGGCGTTCTTCTTGTTCAGATCGAAGACCAGTACCGATGCGCCGCTGCGGGCCAATTCCACCGCCACGGCCCGGCCGATGCCGGAACCACCGCCGCTCACGATCGCCGAGCGATCAGCCACATCGTAGACAGCCATTCCGACTCCTCTCCGAGCCGAACGCCCGATGCGTTCGGCTGATGGGTTTTCCGAAACGCTCTGAACTCGCCCGCGAGTGTAGCTACGTATTTGCCAGAGGGCAGTCCGGTGCATCGACCCGTGCTGTGGAAAAGTCGACGCCATGATGGCTGGGGTCGATGCGCATGGAACCGATCGGGGCAACAGCGTGCCGACCGTGGGACTCGCCGATATCGCGGCGGGCGCGGCCGCCCTCGCCGTGGACGAGAGCAGCCTTCCCGCGACACCGGTGATCGTCGTCGATCTGAACCTGGACCAGTGGGAATACGCCGAGGCCGCGGTGGCCGCACTCGGGCGGCGCAGCGTCATCGCGGTCGGCTTCAGCCGAACACCGCTCCCCCCTGCCGCCGGACCGGTGCTGGAGATGTTGACCTGCACGCTCGCCCCGGACGGCCCCGGACGCACCTGGACGCCCGGAACCATCGAGGATCTGGCGCACATCACCGCCACCGCCACCACCGCACCCCGCGCGGCACTGACGCTCGCGGGGTTGCTCGGACTCACCTCCCGCGCGAACGTCGCGGACGGGCTCATGGCCGAATCACTGGCCTACTCGATGCTGCTGGCCGGTCCGGAATTCGCGGCCTGGCGGGCGGGCCGCGCGAGACGGACCGTTCCCGAGGCGACGGATCCGGTGCTGCTCGACCGCGCGGGCGATGCGCTGACCGTGACGTTGAACCGCCCGGATCGGCACAACGCGTTCGGCCGGGAGGTGCGAGACGGCGTACTCGCCGGCCTCGCGATCGCCGAATACGACGATTCGGTGCGCGAGATCGTGCTGCGCGGAAACGGCCGATCCTTCTGCAGCGGTGGGGATCTCGACGAATTCGGCACCGCGACGGACGTTTCCGCGGCGCATCTGGTCCGGCTGCAGCAGAGCGCCGCGCTCGCGGTGCACCGCCTCGAGCCACGGGTGCGAGCGGTGCTGCACGGTGCGTGCATCGGCGCGGGTATCGAGGTCCCCTCGTTCGCGGGCCGCGTACAGGCGGCCGGGGACACTCGGATCCGGCTACCCGAATTGTCCATGGGCCTGGTGCCCGGAGCCGGTGGCACGGTTGGCATCACGCATCGAATCGGCCGCTGGCGCACCGCATTCCTGGCGCTCACCGGCCGGGACATCGGCGTCGAGACCGCACTCTCCTGGGGCCTGGTCGACGAGCGGATCTGAGTCCGCGGAATCGGCAGCGGCCGTCCGCGACGAACAGCACGAGACACACGGCACCGACGCCGCGCGGTAGGCGAACAGCTCGCCGTCGCCGCCCGGAAGTTCCCCGGGATTCGAGGGCTCCCGCGCGCCACGGTCTGACATCCGCGCTGTTCGAAAGCATTTCGCGCCTTTTGTCCGGTATCGCCGATTCGTCGGCATACTCGCATCCGAAAACAGAGCATGTATCCGAACGCCTATCTCAACGTCAATTCCACCAGTGCGCAGACCCCGCACGGCGCACAGACCACGGTGACCTACTCGCTCACGATCGATCGCGATTCGGGCTGGAAGATCACCGATGTGGGCGGCCTGGAGAACGCGCTGCCAGCCAAGTGACGGCCGTACCGCGGTGGTGCGCCCAGGGCTGGCGGGCGCGTCACCGCCGTACGGCCGTACGGCTCAGCGGGGTGCGATGACCCCGGGCCGGCCGATCAACGGCAGATCGAGCGTCGTGCGGATGCCCGGTTCGGCCGCCACGACCGCGGGAATCGCGTTCACGATCCGGCCCGCCGCCGCGACGATCGCGGCGTGGTTGTGGTCGCCCTTGCGGCTGGTCGGGCAGATGTCCACGAGATAGTTGGGCTCACCGGCGATTTCGACCCGGTACGATCCGCCGGGCTGGGCGGGTTGCGGCCAGTCCGGGCACAGGTCCGCACGCAACCGGGTGATGTGCTCGATGACGATGACCGGCGCGTCCCCGACCATCCCGCGCACCTGGAAACGCAGCGCGGCGAGGCCACCCTCGGGAATCCGCCCGGCCGCCACATCGAACGCCTCGGGCGCGGGAATCCGCTCGTATTCCTCTGTGATGGAATCGATCTCGATGCCCAGGCCAGCGGCCAGCTGCCGGATCGCCGGACCCCACGCGATACTCAGCACGCCGGGCTGCAACAGCATCGGCACCTCGTCCAGCGGCTTGCCGAAGCCCATCACCTCGAACATGACGATCGCCCCGTCGTAAGTGGCGTAGTCGGCGATCTCCGAACAGCGCACTTGTTCGACGGTCTGGCAGGTGCCCGCCAGCGCCAGGGGCAGCAGGTCGTTCGCGAAACCCGGGTCGACGCCGGTCACGAACAGGCTCGCGTTGCCCTCCTTCGCCGCCTGCTGCACCGGGTCGATGTACTTGTCCGGCAACACCTGCCAGGGATACATCAGCAGGCCGGGCGCGGAGCCGACGAGATTCACGCCCGCGGACAGGATCTTGCGGCAGTCCGCGATCGCCTCCTGGATGCGGGTGTCGCCCATCGCGCAGTACACGACGCACTCGGGTTCGGTGGCCAGCAACTCGTCGATCGAGTCGACCGCATTGATTCCGGTCGAAACATCCAGCCCGGCAAGGGTTCCGGCGTCCCTACCCACCTTCTCCGGCGTGGCCACCCACACCCCGGTCAGCTCGTAACGCGGACTCTCGATCAATCCGGCCAGGGCCAGCCGGCCGACATTGCCGGTGCCGATATGGGCGACGCGAATGGGCATATATCTCTCCTCGAGGGCAGGTCACCGCGGGTCCCGCAGGCCGCGGGCGAAGTCCGGTCAGTTTTCCGGACAGTAGTCTGGAACAGGTTCTAGTTTGTATGTTAGCGTGGCCGCCATGGGACGTGTAGACGGCAAAGTTGCGCTCATCAGTGGCGGCGCTCGTGGGATGGGCGCGGCGCACGCGCAGTTGTTGGTGGCCGAGGGAGCGCGCGTCGTCATCGGCGACGTCCTCGACGACGAAGGTAAGGCGCTGGCCGAATCACTCGGCGCCGCAGCGCGTTTCATTCACCTCGACGTATCCGACCCGGAGGCGTGGGAGGCCGCGGTCGCACTCGCCCAGCAGGAGTTCGGCCTGCTGAACGTCCTGGTGAACAATGCCGGCATCGTCAACGGCGGACCGCTGCAGAAGTTCGACATCGACAAGTGGCGGCGCATCCTGGATGTGAACCTCACCGGCACGTTCCTGGGCATGCGCGCGGTGGTCGAGCCGATGATCGCCGCGGGCGGCGGCTCCATCGTCAACGTCTCCTCCATCGAGGGCCTGCGCGGCGCGCCCTGGGCACACGGCTACGTCGCCTCGAAATGGGGCGTGCGCGGGCTGGCCAAATCCGCGGCACTCGAGCTGGCCCCGCACAAGATCCGGGTCAACTCGCTGCATCCGGGCCTGATCCGGACGCCGATGACCGAGAACATCCCGGACGATCTGGTGACCATCCCGCTGGGCCGTCCCGCGCAGCCCGAGGAGGTCGCCACCTTCGTGCTGTTCCTGGCCAGCGACGAATCCTCCTATGCCACCGGCTCGGAATTCATCGTGGACGGCGGCCTGGTCACCGCGGTTCCGCACAAGGCCTGAGCGCGTCGTTCCGGAGGCTACGATGACTTTCGCAATATCCGAATCCGTGCCAACGCCGTGGGAAAGGTGGTGACGATGACCGAAACCGTCCGCGGTGTCATCGCTCGTGCAACCGGAGCGCCGGTCGAACTGGCCGACATCGTCATACCCGATCCCGGGCCGCACGAGGTCGTCGTGCGCGTGCAGGCCTGCGGCGTCTGCCACACCGATCTGACCTATCGGGAGGGCGGGATCAACGACGACTTCCCGTTCCTGCTCGGCCACGAGGCCGCGGGCGTCGTGGAACGCGTCGGCGATTCGGTGACGCACGTCGAGACCGGCGATTTCGTGATCCTGAACTGGCGCGCGGTGTGCGGCCGCTGCCGTGCGTGCCGGCGTGGCCGTCCCTGGTACTGCTTCGACACCTTCAACGCCGAGCAGAAGATGACCCTCACCGACGGCACCGAACTCACTCCGGCACTGGGCATCGGCGCGTTCGCCGACAAGACCCTGGTGCACGAGGGCCAGTGCACCGTGGTGGATTCCGCGACCGACCCCGCCGTCGCGGGTCTGCTCGGCTGCGGTGTGATGGCCGGGCTGGGCGCGGCGATGAACACCGGAAACGTCGGGCGCGGTGACAGTGTGGCCGTCATCGGCTGCGGCGGCGTCGGCGCGGCGGCCATCGCGGGCGCGCGCCTGGCGGGTGCGACCACGATCATCGCCGTCGATCGCGACGAGGCCAAGCTGACCACCGCGACCGAACTCGGCGCGACGCACACCGTCGCCGCGGCCACCGAGAACGCGGTCGAGCGAATCCAGCAGCTCACCAACGGTTTCGGCGCGGATGTCGTGATCGACGCGGTCGGCCGGCCGGAGACCTGGAAGCAGGCGTTCTACGCCCGCGACCTGGCCGGAACCGTGGTGCTGGTGGGTGTGCCCACCCCCGATATGCGGCTCGAGATGCCCCTGCTGGACTTCTTCTCGCACGGCGGCGCGCTGAAATCCTCCTGGTACGGCGACTGTCTGCCCGAACGCGATTTCCCGACGCTGATCGAACTGTACCGGCAGGGCCGCCTGCCGCTGGAGGCGTTCGTCTCCGAGCGGATCGGCCTGGACGCGGTCGAGGCGGCCTTCGCCACGATGAAGTCCGGTAAGGTGCTGCGTTCGGTGGTCACGCTGTGACTTCCGGCGCGCGCATCGAAAAGGTCGTCACCGCAGGCACTTTCGATCTCGACGGCGGCAGCTGGGAGGTCGAGAACAACATCTGGATCGCCGGGGACGACAGCGAGGTCGTCATCGTCGACGCCGCGCACGACGCGGCCCCGATCCTGGCGGCGGTCGGCGATCGCACGGTGCGCGCCATCGTGTGCACGCACGGCCACAACGATCACATCGGTGCGGCCCGGCAGCTCTCGGCGGAGACCGGAGCGCGGATTCTGCTGCATCCCGGCGACGAGATGCTCTGGCGGGTGGTGTATCCCGAACTGGATTTCGGCCCCCTGTCCGACGGCGAGCGGATTCCGGTGGCGGGCACCGAATTACAGGTCCTGCACACTCCCGGGCACTCCCCCGGATCGATCTGCCTGTGGGCGCCGGAGCTTGGTTCGCTGTTCAGCGGTGACACCCTGTTCCGGGGCGGGCCCGGCGCCACCGGACGCTCGTTCTCGGACTTCCCGACCATCATCGGCTCGATCCGCGACAAGCTGTTCGCGCTGCCTCCGGAGACCACCGTGCGGACCGGTCATGGCGATACCACCGAATTGGGCGCCGAGAGCCCGCATCTGGAGGAGTGGATCGCCCGCGGGCATTGATTCGCCCAGCGGCACGGCTCATCCCGAGTACGAGAGCGGGGCCCGAGCGAGAATCTCGCTCGGGCCCCGGCCGTTTCGCGGCTCAGGCGTACTTGACCTGCCAGTGCTTGATGCCGTTGATCCAGCCCGAACGCAGCCGCTCGGGTTCGGCGAGCTGGCTCAGATCCGGCATGGCATCGGCCAGGGCGTTGAACATGAGGTCGATCTCGAGCCGGGCGAGGTTCGCCCCGACGCAGTAGTGCGCCCCGGTGCCGCCGAAGGCCAGATGCGGATTGGGGTCGCGCAGGATGTCGAAGCGGAACGGCTCGTCGAACGCGTCCTCGTCGAAATTCGCTGAGCTGTAGAACAATCCGACCCGCTGCCCCTTGCGGATCTGCCGGCCGCCGAGTTCGGTGTCCTCGGTGGCGGTGCGCTGGAACACCGACACCGGCGTCGCCCACCGGACGATCTCGTCCGGCGCGGTGCGCGGGCGCTCACGCCGGTACAGCTCCCACTGGTCGGGATTGTCCACGAATGCCTTCATTCCGTGGGTGATGGCGTTGCGCGTGGTCTCGTTACCGGCCACCGCCAGCAGGATGACGAAGAATCCGAACTCGTCCGACCCCAGTCCCTCACCGTCGACGTCGGCGTGCACGAGCTGGCTCACGATATCGTCCAGGGCGTTCGCGCGGCGCTGCTCGGCCATGTTCCAGGCGTAGCCGAGGATTTCCATCGAGGCGTTCGACGCGGAATCGGTAGTGCTGGTGTCGCCGTATTCCGGATCGTCGTAGTTGAGCATCTGATTGGACCATTCGAACACCTTGCGGCGGTCCTCCTGCGGCACGCCGAGCAGTTCGGCGATCGCCTGCAGCGGCAGCTCACACGCCACCTGCTCGACGAAGTCGCCGCGGCCCTCCTGCTTGGCGGCGTGCACGATCGCCGCGGCGCGCTCGGTCAGCGCGGCACGCAGGCTCTCCACCGCGCGCGGGGTGAAGCCCTTGGAGATGATGCGGCGGATCTTGGTGTGCTTGGGCGGATCCATGTTCACCAGCAGCGCGCCGGTCAACTCGATCTGGTCGACGGTGACCTCACCGGGCAGCCGGATGATCGCGCCCTTCTGCTGCGAGGAGAACAGATCGGACCTGCGGGAGACCTCCTTGATGTCCTCGTGCTTGCTCACCACCCAGTAGCCGCCGTCGCGGAAGCCGCCGGACTGCTCGTCGCTCTGGGCGTTCCACCAGACCGGTGCGGTGCGGCGGAGCTCGGCGAACTCCCGGACCGGATTTCTGGTCTCCCACAGTGCGGGATCGGTGAAATCGAATCCTGCGGGTAGCGAGGGCGCGGACACTGCTGCCTCCTGGAAGGTCGACGTCGTCGTGGACCGGATATCGGCCGCGTCGGGGCTGGCCACCGCGGCACTGATCTACACCGCCCGAAGCGGTAGGAATTCATGTCCGAACACGTGGTGGACATGTGTCTGGACGCTACTACGGAAACCACTCCACGACAAGGTCGGATCCGGACTGATTTCGGTGCGCACAGACGAATGCGGCGCCCGCCGACCGGGCGGGCGCCGCGTCGGCGACTTCGCCGCCGGATCAGCCGAGCAGCCGGCGCGCACACGCCTCGAGCAGGTCGGCCACCTGCTCATAGGACAGATGCCCCATACCGCCGTGCAGCAGCGCACCCGAGTAGAGCACCTCGAGAATCGCGATGGTCTCGCGCTCGCCGGACCCCAGCGCCTCCCCCAGGCGCCTGCGGATCTCGCCCCCGATGCACACCCGCAGATGCTTCACGTCCGGATCCGCGCCCAGCAGCGCGCTGCTGACCGCACCGGCCAGCGCGGGCTCGTCGGCCACCAGCATCGACACCTGCCGCAACACCGCGACCGCGTGCGCCACCCGGTCCCCGCCGTCCACCCGCACCGGCGGCGCGGCGGCCAGGCGCCGCCAGAACACCTCGGCGATCAGATGCTCCTTGGAGGCGAAATAGGTGTAAGCGGTGGCCGTGCCGACCCCGGCCGCCGCGGCGACCAGCCGGATGGTCATCCCGGGATAGCCCTCCCGGGACAACACCTCGACCGCCGCCGCGGTCAGCCGCTCGACGGTGTCGGCTTGTTTCTCGGTCAGCCGCCGACGAGTGGCTTCCCGGCTGGTGGACACTTGTTCGGACATGCGTCTTTACTATACCCGCTCACCACAGCGGAACGGGCGCTTCGCCGATCTTGTACCAGCCCGGCAGCGGGCCCGAGGCGGTGCGCTCGATGCGCTTGCGCATGCCGTCCGAAAGCGCGTCGGCGGTGATCATCTCCATGAAAAGCGCGCTGACATTGCCGAAGTCGAAGAAGTCCCGCTGCCAGGACCACTGGAAATTGCCGCCGTAGCGGAACCAGCTGCCGCCGATGCCCTCCGGTGAGTAGTTCCGGCCGTCGGGGCGGGTCGCATCGCTGACCTGCTTCCACAGGCCGATGACGGTGCCGCTGCGGTCGTCGACGACGAATTCCTGATACGGGTAGGTCCATCCCTCCAGACCGTCCATCTCGAGGCCGATGGCGATATCGCGGATCTCCTGCCGGCCGACCGCCATGAATTCCTGTTTGGGACCGTAGTTCCAGCCGTAGGTGGCGTCCTCGGTGTAGTACTCGGCCAGCGGACGCCAATCGCCCGCGGCTTCGCAGTCCTTGTTGGCCTGTTCCCAGCGGGTGACCATCTCGTCGAGTTCTGCGCGATCGAATTTCGGCACGGCAGTGGACCTTTCATCGGGGGAGATCATGAATGTGTATACGAAGGTGTCGGTGTAGCGCCCGGAATTGCGCGAATCATTGTGGGCTGCTTGCCGATTCGGCGGTACGCTGCGGCGCTTCGGGTTGCACCTCGACCAGGGTCAGCGCACTGCCCCGGGGCGTGCCGATCGCCGCGGCCACATCCGAGGGGCGCAACAGGTACCGATGCCGGGCGAATCCCCGAAACGCGGCATCTCAGGCGACCTCCACCTGGACGGGCAGATGCGCGAAGCCGCGCACGTTGGTGGAGTGCACCCGCTCGATTCCGGTCTCGGCGAGGCCGTACCGGCGCACCCGCGCGCTGAACTCGCGCAGCGCGATGGTCGCCTCCAGCCGGGCCAGATGTGCGCCGAGGCAGAAGTGCACGCCCGCACCGAAACTCGCGAGATTGCCCTTGTCCGCGCGATCGATGCGGTACGTGTCGCCGTCGTCGAACACCTCGGAGTCGCGGTTGGCCGAGCCGATCAGCAGCAGTACCTTCGCACCCTCGGGAATCCTCTGCCCGTACATCTCGATATCGATTGCGGCGCTGCGGGCCACGAGCTGGCTCGAGGTGTCGTAACGCAGCGTCTCCTCGACCCAGTCCGGGACCAGTTCGGGCTCGGCCTGGACCTTGGCGTATTCGGCCGGATCGCGCCCGGCCCAGTACAGCGCGTTGCCGAGCAGTTTGGTGGTGGTCTCGTTCCCGGCGACGACCATCAGGAACATGAACCCGATGATCTCCTCGGCCGACAGTCGGTCACCATCGATCTCGGCGTCCAGCAACGCGGAGGTCAGATCCTCGGTCGGATTCGACCGCCGGGCCTCGACCATCTCGCTGTAATAGGTGATCAGCGACAGCGCCGCCTCGATCGCGGGCACGGGAACGTCGAGCACGCCCTCGTCCCGGTGCACCACCAGATCCGCGAGCCGGCGGACCTCGGCGCGATCGGATTCGGGGACGCCCATGAGTTCGGAGATCACGTCCATGGGCAGTTTCCCGGCGAAATCCTCGATCCAGTCGAAACTCCCGCGATCGAGCGCGGGTTCCAGATGTTCCAGGGTCAGCTCTCGGATCCGGGCGTCCATCTCGGTGACGCGCCGCGGCGTGAACCCCTTGTAGACCAGCCGGCGCATGCGCACGTGCCGCGGATCGTCCATGGCCAGGAACGACATGGTCTTGTGCGCGTGCGGCCCCCACGCGGCCGGATCCAGCGACACCCCCATCGCGCTCGACAACCGCACATTGTCCCGGAATCCGGTGATCACGTCCGCGTGCCGGGACAACGCCCAGAACCCCAGGTCCGGGTTGTGATACAGCGGCGCATCGGCACGCAGGCGCGCATAGGTCGGGTACGGGTCGTCGTGGAACCGATAGTCGTACGGATCGAACGTGAACGGCTCCAACGAGGCCGATGTCATTACGCATACCTCCAATCGTGAACGCGCGCCTTCGGAAGCCGGACTTCGATCCGAATCCCGAGAGACACATAGCTGGACATGTGTCTGGACGGTATCATCGACACCAGCTCGCCACAACGGGCAGCCTGGAGTTCAGCTGCCGCTCGATCGTGGAGGCTCCGGCGAAATGCCCGCGCAGGTGGGGGTTTCCGGGCGCTCCTTGCATCCGGTCGGTAAACCGAATTATATTCCGAACACCTGTCCAGACATGCATCGGAGATGACAGATGAACGGTCTCGTCCCAGCGGACGGCACTCCCCTGCTGATCGGCGGCAAACTGGTCCCCGGCGGGTCGGGCGTCTTCGCGACGATCAATCCCGCCACCGAAGAGGTACTCGGCCACGCCGCCGACGCCTCGCCCGAGGATATGGATGCGGCCATCGCCGCGGCCCGGGCAGCGTTCGACGATACCGACTGGTCCCGCGATCACGCCTTCCGCGCCCACTGCGTCCGCCAGCTGCGCGACGCGATGCGGGCCCATATCGACGAACTGCGCGAGATCACCGTCGCCGAGGTCGGCGCGCCGGTCATGCTCACCAGCGGCCCCCAGCTCGAAGGTCCGGTCGGCGATCTGTCCTTCGCCGCAGATCTGGCCGAAAACTACAGCTGGACAACGGATCTCGGCATCGGCGAGACGATGGGCATCTCCAGCCGCCGGACCATCCGGCGTGAGGCGGTGGGCGTCGTCGGGGCGATCACGCCGTGGAACTTCCCGCACCAGATCAACCTCGCCAAGATCGGCCCGGCCCTGGCCGCGGGCAATACCGTCGTCCTCAAGCCCGCGCCCGATACGCCGTGGTGCGCCGCGGTGCTCGGCAAGCTGGTCGTCGAGCACACCGACATTCCGGCCGGTGTGCTCAATATCGTCACCTCGCAGGATCATTCGCTCGGCGCGAGGCTCGTGGAAGACCCGCGGGTGGACATGATCACGTTCACCGGATCCACCGCTACCGGGCGCGCGGTGATGGCCGGGGCGGCGGCGACGCTCAAGCGCACCTTCCTCGAACTGGGCGGCAAATCCGCCTCGATCGTCCTCGACGATGCCGATATCGCGGGCGCGGCGAGCTTCACCGCCTTCTCGGTCGCCGTGCACGCGGGCCAGGGCTGCGCCCTGACCACCAGACTGGTGGTGCCGCGAGCGTCCTACGACGATGCGGTCGCCGCCGCGGCCAAGGCCATGGCCGGGCTGGGCGCGGGTGATCCGGCCAACCCCGGAACCATCTGTGGCCCATTGATTTCCGCGCGTCAGCGCGAGCGGGTACAGGGCTATCTGGACAGTGCGCTGCGCGAGGGAGGGCGCTTCGCGACCGGCGGCGGGCGGCCGGCGGATCGCGACCGCGGTTTCTTCATCGAGCCGACCGTCATCGCCGGACTGGACAACTCCGCCACCGTCGCGCAGGAGGAGATCTTCGGTCCGGTACTGGTGGTGATCGCACACGACGGCGACCAGGACGCGGTGCGCATCGCGAACGAATCCCCGTACGGCCTCTCGGGGGCGATCTGGGGCACCGACCAGGAGCGCGTCGAGCGAGCGGTGGCGGGGGTGCGGACCGGCACGCTCGGCGTCAACGGCGGCCAGTGGTACAACGCCGACGCCCCGTTCGGCGGTTACAAGCAGTCCGGTATCGGCCGGGAGATGGGCGTGGCCGGTTTCGAGGAGTACCTCGAGACCAAGCTCGTCGCCACGCCCGCCTGAGACGTTCGCCGGTTCGATGCCGGAACCGGTTCGCCGGTTCCGGCATTCGGTGCTCGCGGGCCGCGCGAGAGGCCCCTTACATCCTTGTCTCGCAACGCTATTCGCCCGGGACAGCAGCCGGGACGGTGAGGAGCCGGATATGACCGATACATCTCTGCTCGCGGGCCGCGGCGCGGTCGTCGCAGGCGGTGGCAGCGGCGTGGGGCGGGCGGTCGCCGAACTGCTCGCCGCGCACGGCGCGGGCGTCGTGGTGAACTCGCGCACCGAGGAGTCGGTGCGCGAGGTCGCCGAGACCATCATCGGCGCGGGCGGGCGCGCGGTGGGCATCGCCGGTTCGGCCGCCGACGAGCAGATCGCCGGAACTCTGATCGCCACTTGCGCCGAGACCTACGGCGGCATCGACATCCTGATCAACTGCGCCGGAATCGCAGAACCGCGCCGATCCTCGATTCTCGATGTGAGCGGCGAGGATTGGCGCACGCTGCTGGATTCGCACCTGTCCACGGTGTTCCACACCTGCCGCGCCGCCGCACCGCAGATGGCCGCGCGCGGCGGCGGTTCGATCGTCAACACCGGATCGTTCGCCTACCTCGGCGATTACGGCGGCACCGGCTATCCGGCCGGTAAGGGTGCGGTGACCAGCCTGAGCCTGGCGATGGCCGCGGAACTGAAGCAGTCCGGGGTGCGGGTCAACGTCGTGTGCCCCGGGGCGAAGACGCGGCTGTCGACCGGCCCGGACTACGAGCAGCACATTCGCGACCTGCACCGGCGCGGTCTGCTCGACGAGGTCACCATGCAGGGCTCGCTCGACGCGCCGCCGCCGGAGTACGCCGCGGCCCTGTACCTGTTCCTCGCCTCCGACGCCGCCCGCGCGGTCACCGGCGAGATCTTCATCGCCGCAGGGGGTTTCGTCGGCACCTTCGCCCGGCCGGCGATGACCGCGATCGGCTACCGCGATCACGCCCGGCAACCGCCCTGGTCAATCGCGGAACTGGGCTCGCTGTTCGAGCAGCGGTGACGGGCCGCGCGAGTGACGAGGCCGACAGTCACCCGTGTTGTCTGCACCCGCCGCCCGGACTAGTATTCAGACACATGTACAGCCACCTGTACGAGGCGGAGCATTCCACTTCACGATCCGAGGCCGAGCCAACCGACGTCGCGGGACTCACCGCGCGCTCCGAAGCTCAGGTCCGCCTGCGCCTGCGGGCGGCACTCGGGCCGGAGGCGGATCCGGCCGCCATCGAACGCCTCGAGGCCCTCTACACGACCGCAGTGCTCAGTGCCGCACAGGGATACGCGGCCCTGACCGACGGGGCCCGGTCGATCGACGATGTGGCGCGTCGCATACTGAATCGGCACTGAGATCGACGGCGCCGTCCCGCACGGTCGGCTCCGCATCGCGAAAGGAAGCGATTCCATGAAGACACGACTCAACTGCCCGTGCGGGGAGTACATCCGCGGCACGGACGAGGACGATCTGGTCCAGAAGACGCAAGCGCACCTCGCCGAGAAGCACCCCGATCACAACTACAGCCGCGACGAGATCCTCTTCATCGCCTACTGATTCGACAGCATCGGTGTCCGGCCGCCGCCGGGCCGCCCCCAGGGGACGACCCGGCAGGCAGTGCCGCAGCCACCTACCACCCTCGGTCACCGGACGCACCCCCGGCCGCCATCCCAGCACAGTCGCATCCGAGCGCAGGTCGTGCGAGGCGCGGTTTGTGCCCCACAGCGGACCTGATCAGCGAGCTGCGCATCGAATTCGGACTGCCGAAGGAGCGCGCCGCCGAAAAGGTGCCGGGTGCACCGTGGAATCGCTCACCCACCTCTCGGCCGCGTCGTCGTCCCGGCCGGATCGACCCGTCCAGTTCACCAACGCCGATGACACACCCGAGCGCTGGTATCCGACCGGCCGAGCCGCGGTGGATGACGGTGCCGGTGCAGTTCTCCCGGCGTCCAGGGTCGCTAGTCTCCGGCGGCAGCATGCCCGAGACGGACTCGGTCGACTCGGCCTACGAATATGTCCGAGCAAGAACAGGTTTCGCTGGCGTACCAGTCAGCGGGGGTAGGCCCGCGTAATGTGCGCGGCTGCGCTCGCACCGCTCGATGAGCGTATCGCGGGCCTCCAGGGCGATGGCGCCGAGCGCGGCCTGCCGATCGCCGGTGTGCCGCAGGGCTCCGGCGGCGAGCAGGAGTTTGCGGCCCGGATCGATCATGTGACGCGGGGCGCGCACCCGCGAGATCGTCTCCATGACCGCGACGGCCAGCGCCGGGTCGCCCGCGGCCGCCCGATACAGCTCGATCTCCAGCGGGTTCATCGCGGTGCCGCGGGCCAGACGATTGGTGTACTGGTAGATCTCCAGGCAGTCCGTCTCGCGGCGCAGCTCCCACTCGGCCAGCCGCCGGTCCAGCGCGACCGGATCGTCGAGTACGGCGGCGGTGGATTCGCCGAGCAGTCTGCCGTACCGCAGGGCGTCGCGAATACCCTGCGCGGTCACCGGATCCTTGAAGTGACCGGCGTCGCCGGGCAGCGCCCAGCCGGGCCCGGAGGATCGCCGGAAATACGAGGCGATGTCCACCGCCGAGCGCACTCGCCCGCGCAGCGTGCATCCAGCCAATCGTGTTGCCAGACCGGGTATTTCGGCGATCATTTCGCGATAGGACCGTTCGGCGCGGCCGACGCCGCGCGGCGCGGTCGGTGCCGGTGGCTGGATCAGACACAGCACCAGGCCGTCGTCGCACGGGAACGCGGTGCCCAGCAACTGCCCGGCTCGCCACTGCGCGGCGATCGAGCGATCCTGCTCCCGCGCGTCTTCCCAGTAGCCGTAGCAGCAGGCCCGTCCGCTGGCCGAGCGCCGATAGGGCGAGGCGGCGCCGACCAGTCCGGCGACGGTGCTGCGCCGTCCGTCCGCACCGACGACGAGGCGAGCGCGGATCTCGTGCGCGGTTCCGTCGCGATCGTGATACCGCACGCCGCGGGCGCGCCCGTTCTCCCACAGCAGTTCATCGACCCGGGCCCGCTCGCGCAGTTCGGCGCCCGCCGCGCGGGCCGTATCCACCAGTGCCGCATCCAATCCCACGCGTCGCACGCACATCGAGTAATCGATGCCGCCGTACGCGGTGAACGGCGCGGCCACGGTGTGACCGGCGCCCACCGCCATCCCGGTGGTCAGCGGCGGCGCGCCCAGTGCGCGGACCCGTTCGAGCGCGCCGAGCCGGCGCAGTTCGAACACCCCGGAGGACCACAGCAGATGGGTGGACAGCGTATCGGACGGAAACGAGGAACTGTCCAGGCCGATCACCCGGCGGCCGGCGCGTGCGAACGCGATGGCGGCTGCCGTTCCGGCACAACGGGTTCCGACGATCACGACGTCGGTCTGTTCTGCGCCCACGACGCCTCCCAGCAATACGGGACACTATGTTCGGACACTATGTCCTATCAAGCAGGATGAGAGGTCGGCGCAATGATGTCAAGCAGCCCGGAATCGACATCGCCGCCGATCTCTGCGGCACAATGGCCGCATGTTCGCACCACTCGGAATCGACCGCCGATGCCCTCGCTGACCCGGACATCCCGGGCGCGCGGGCAGCGGGACGGACATCGGGAGGCCATCGAACACCGCGTGCTGGCCGCGGTCGACCGGCTGCTGTCCGACGGGACCGCCTTCACCGAGATCGCCGTCCAGCGCATCGCCGGTGAGGCGGATATGGCGCGGTCCACCTTCTACCGGTATTTCCCGGACAAGAGCAGGCTGCTGATCCGCATGGCCGAACTCGCCACCGCCGATTTGTTCGGCACCGCCGAGCGCTGGTGGTCCCAGGACCACTCCGAGGGCGAACCGGGCGTGTGCGCGGCGATGCGCGCGATGATCGGCGGCGCTCGCGCGCACGGACACCTGCTGCAGGCCCTGATCGAGGTCGCCGCCTACGACCGGGAGGTCGGGGCGTACTGGCAGGGACGGATCGCCCGCTTCATCGCCGTGGTGTCCGACCGGCTGCTCCGGGAGAAGGAACGCGGCCGCATCGACGCCTCGATCGACCCTGCCTCGACCGCGATCGTCCTGACCGCCATGGTCGAACGCTCCATCCAGTACGCGTTTTTCGCCACCCCCGCGCCCGATGACGATGTCCTGGCCCGCACCCTCGGCCGCACCATCTGGCTGACCGTCTACGGCGAGCGCGCCACGCCCGCGAGCTGAGTCATCCGCGCACCGCGCATACCCCGCGGATCACGCCGGTTACCCCGGTCGTGATGTCAGCGTGCACCAAGTCGGAGCACGGGATGCTGTGACCTGCCAGAACAGAGTGCTGAAACCTGTTCACCGCGGGCCGTCGAATTTACCGTGGAATGCGTCGCCGTCGCTTCGAGGATCCGTCGTCCGGGTCGTTCGGGAGCGCGATGCAAAGGAGCATGCACATGACGGGCACGACATATCCCGCCGACGGCAACTGCGCGTGCAGTGACCGACCGACCCGCAGGGTCATCGTGTATTTCGAGAATTCCGGCGCCACAGGCGATCTCGTCCTCGAATACGCGGCAACATATGCCGAGGCGTGCGAATTCGCCTCCGCGGCGGTGCGCAGCGGTTTGGCCGTCACGGTGGATCGCAAGATCCGGCCCGATCTGCGCCCGCTGCCCTGCCGCCGCCTCTGGCGCTAGCCGGCACCGTAATCCTTGCCATATTGCGGTACGGGCGCGTACCGTGCTTCTGGTACACAGACGTACCACGGTGGGAGGGGTCACGGATGACCACAGTGAGACTGCCCGGCGGACCGACATCTCCGGGCATCGTGCAGATCCTGGAGATCCTGGCCGGACGTACGCGCGCCTGGCGACGCCTGCGCGATCGCTACGGCTCGGCGTTCACCGTCACCACCCCGCGGCTGGGGCGGATGGTCGTACTGTCCGATCCGGCCGAGGTGAAGGCGCTGTTCACCGCGGGTCCGGAAGTGGCCGACAATATCGACGTGAATCTGGGCCAGTTCCTCGGACCCGGCTCGCTGTTCTCACTCAGCGGTGAAGAGCACCGCAAACAGCGCAAATTGCTCACCCCGCCGTTCCACGGCCGCCGGCTGGCGGTGTACGAGGAGATGATCGAGCAGGAGACGGTCCGGGAGATGGCCACCTGGCCCTCGGGCCGCGAATTCGCCACCATGGACTCGATGATGCGGATCACCCTCAACGTGATCCTGCGCGCGGTCTTCGGTGCCGACGGCGCGGAATTCGACCAGCTGCGCCGGGTACTGCCCAAGATCGTGCTACTCGGGTCGGCCTTGGCCGCATTCCCGGTGCCGCGAAACTTCTTGGGGCGCTTCGGTCCCTGGGCACGGTTCGCCGTGCACCGCCGCCGCTACGACCGGATCGTGGACCGGCTGATCGATCGCGCCGAAGCGGCGGGACTCGACGGCCGCGACGACGTTCTGGCGATGATGCTCCAATCCCGCTACGACGACGGCACGGCGATGACCCGCAGCGAGATCGCCGACGAGTTGCTCACCCTGCTCACGGCCGGTCACGAGACCACCGCGACCACCCTCGCCTGGACCGTCGAGCGGCTGCGCCGCCATCCGGACGTGTTGCGCCGCTTGGTTTCCGAGGTGGATGCGGGCGGTTCGGAACTGCGTGAGGCAACCCTGCTCGAGATACAGCGGGTGCGACCGGTGATCGATGCGACGGCCCGGCAGATCCGCGTCGACTCACTGCAATTGGGCCGGTGGACCCTGCCCAAGGGGCAGAACGTGCTGATCAGCATTCGGCTGATGCACGACAACGAGGACCTCTTCCCCCGGGCGCGCACCTTCGATCCGGATCGGTTCCTCGGCGCACGGCCGGGCACCTTCAGCTGGATTCCGTTCGGCGGCGGCACGCGCCGCTGCATCGGGGCGGCCTTCGCGACGTTGGAGATGAACGTCGTATTGCGCACGCTGCTGCGGGATTTCACGCTCGAGACCACCGACGCGCCCGATGAGCGCCCGCACTTCCGCGGCGTGGCACTGGCTCCCGGCCGCAAGGGCCGCGCGGTGGTGCACCGCCGCGCCGTCGGAACGCCGGTCACCACCGTCGCGCAGGCCGAGGCCACTGCCTGAGCACCGGTCGCGCGGGACGGCGCGGGCAAACACTACGCTCGGTACGGTGACCCCCGCCGAGCCCGCCTCCAGCCCCGCCGCCGCGGGAGAGCCCGGATTCCGGCGGCGCCTGCTGGACGGTATGGCCGAAACGGTGCGCAGGCACGGCTACCGGGAGGCCACCGTCGCCGACGTGGTCCGCGAGGCCCGTACCTCACGCCGGACCTTCTACGAGCATTTCAGCAGTAAACAGGACTGTTTCATCGAACTGCTGGCCGAACGCAACAGCGATACGATCCGGCAGATCTACGCCGCCGTCGACCCGTCGGCTCCCTGGCGCACGCAGGTCCGGCAGGCGATCGAGGCGTGGATCGCCGCCTCTCAGCACGACCCGTCCATCACCCTGGCCTGGATTCGCGATATCCCCGCCCTCGGCGACGATGCCCGCGAACTACATCGCGCGACCGGTGAGGCGTTCGTCGCGCTGATCCGAAACCTCACCGCCACACCGCAATTCCAATCCGCCGAACTGCATCCGCCCTCGCGGGCGATGGCGACGATCCTCTACGGCGGCTACCGTGAACTCATCGCCTCCACCGTCGAATCGGGTGGCGACATCTCCGAGATAGTCGACGTAGCGGTGGAAACCGCGATCGCGCTCATCGGACCACGCTGAGATACGGCGGATCGACTCCGGCGCGATCGACACGTCCGGGACCGGCAGCCGATTCGACCGGGCTGACCGCCGCCCTCAGCGAGACGCCGATCCGGTTGATCATCGCCGATCGCCGCTCGATCCCGCCGGGCGCGGTGGCGAAACATCCCGCGCCACAATGGCTATCGCCGATCAGCCGGCTGCTCGTCCAGTAGCGGGAAATACCGTTGGCGACCCGGTGACCGCACCGGGTAGCATTCGCGCCCAGCTTGTTTCGAATCGAATTCTCGGATCGCGCACGGCGAGTCGCCGGGCGCGAGGGTAGGGGTGATCGGATGACGAATCCTGGTGCGCTGCAAGGTGTTCCCGCACAACACCAGTCCTGGGCGCCGCAGCAGCAACCGGCGCTGTACTGCCGGCACTGCGGCGCGACTCCGGCTGCGGCGGTGGATATCCGCGGACATCGCGGCTTCATCGTCTTCATGCAGTTCCTTCGGATGTCCGGACCGTTCTGCCGCGACTGCGGACTGGCCACCTACCGGCGGATGACACTGGAGAACGTCTGGCTGGGCTGCTGGGGTCCGATGTCGATGTTCATCAATCCGCTGACGATGCTGATCAATCTGATCGCCTACAACAGCATCGCCAAGCTCGCGCCGCCGATTCCGGGTATGCCGGGCCGCCCGCTGGATCCGGGCAAACCGCTGTTCCAGCGCCCCGCGGCGCTCGGATTCCTGCTTCCGATCGCCGCATGGTCCCTGATCCTCACCGCCATGGTGATCGGCTAGAGGTAGCACGTGCACTCGGCGCCCCCGGCCCGAAATCTCCGGTTCGCCGGGTCCGCAAACGCCTCACACCGCACGCGCCGCACTGCTAGCTTGCGGCCGTGGATGATCTCTTCTCACGATCGTGGGCGGCCCTGCGCGCCACCGTCGCAGAACTGCACGACGAGGATTTCGCACTGCCGTCCGGATGTACCGGATGGCTGGTGCGAGATCTGGTGTGCCACTTGCTCATCGGCGCTCAGGACATTCTGATCACACTGGTCACGCCCGCCGAGGGCGCACCCACGCGCACGGCTCTGACCTACTGGGACATCGACACCCGCACGCCCACCGGGGACCATCCGCTCGATGCGCTGATCGTCCGGCTGGCCGCGGCGTACCGGGAGCCGCAACTGCTCAAACTCCATTTCGACGATGTCTGCTCGGCCGCCGGCCGGGCGGCCGGACTCGCCGATCCGGACCGGTGCGTCGCCACCCGCGGCGAGGTGCTCACCACCGCCGACTATCTCGACGCCTACGTGCTGGAGTGGACCCTGCACCACCTGGATCTGGTCGCGCAGCTGCCGGGCGAGCCCGAGCCACCGGCCGACCTGCTGGCCCACGCACGCCGGATGCTCGAGCAGATCACCGGGGCGACGTTCCCGCCCGTGCTGTCGGATCGGGACGCGCTGTTGATCGGCACCGGACGTCGCGCACCCAGTGACAGCGAACACACCGCTCTGGGCGAGATGGCCGGAAGGCTACCCTTCGTCCTGGGCTGAGTGAACAGCCGACCAACCAGCGGGACAGGTACCGGCCGTTGGTGTATCTATTGAATGTTCCCGTCCCTGAACACCCGGATCGCTCGACGCCGAGCCCCGCGCGTCGCACCGATCCCGGAGGCCGAGCATGACCAGGTCGAGTCCCTCTCGAACACCGCAGTTCACCCGCTACGTCGCGCTCGGCGATTCGCAGACCGAGGGGGTCGGCGATCCCGACGGCAGCGGCGGACTACTGGGCTGGGCGGACCGCCTCGCACAGGTGCTCGCCCGGCTGTACCCGAGCCTCGACTACGCCAACCTGGCCGTTCGCGGCCGGTGCGCGGGCCAGATCAGGGCGGAGCAGCTCACTCCGGCACTGGCGATGAAGCCCGATCTGGTGTCCGTGGTCGCCGGGATGAACGATCTGCTGCGGCCGCGGTTCGACCGCGACGCCGTGCTCGCCGAGATCGAGAGCATGTTCGCGGCGTTCGCCGCCATCGGCGCCCAGGTGGTCACCTTCACCTTCCCCGATATCGGCGCGGTCGCCCCGCTGGTGCGGCCACTGTCCGGGCGCGTGCGGGAGATGAACGTCGCGCTGCGCGCCGTCGCGGCGCGGCATCGAGTCACCGTGATCGATTTCGAACCCGTGCCCGCCACCACCGACCGGCGGGTGTGGACCGATGACCGCTTGCATCTGAACCCGCTCGGCCACGAACTGGTCAGCCGCGCGGTCGCCGACGGGCTCGGGCTCCCCGGCGCGGACGGCACCTGGCGCACCGCGCTGCCACTGGATCCGAATCCGCGTCGGCCGGCTGTACTCGGTGAGGAACTACGCTGGGCCACAAGGCATCTCATCCCCTGGGTGGGCCGCCGCATCCGTGGCGTCTCCTCGGGCAACCGGCTCGGCGCCAAACGCCCCGAGTTGCTTCCGGTGAGCTGGCCGCGAGCGACGAACTTCGCGAAATGACGGTGTGCGCATGAGAATTCGACGATGGCGGCGGGTGTATCTGGCCGCCGAGTACGCGGCGTTGTTCTTCGGCGGCACCACCGCCTACAACGCACTGCTGCGCGGCAAGCCGCCGATTCCGGCACTGCTCGCGCTGGCCGCCGGCGCGACGATCTACCTGCGACGCTCCCCTGGTTTCGATCGAACGTCGTTGTGGCGCAGCGACGCATTCGGCGAACAGGCGCGTTCGATGGCGGTTTCGGCGGGCGCGAACGCCCTGGCCCTCACCGCGGCGACCACCGTGCTGCGGCGGGAGGATCTGTTCGATCTGCCGCGGCGCAATCCCTGGTTGTGGCTCGCGGTGATGGTGCTGTATCCGGCACTGAGCGTCTATCCGCAGGAACTGGTGTTCCGGTCGTTCCTGTTCCACCGGTACGCACCGGTCTTCGGCGAGGGGCCGGGCCTGGTCGCCGCGAGTGCGGCGGCATTCGGGTACGTGCATATCATTTTCGGCAACTGGTTCTCCGTCGCCGCCAGCGGCGTGGGCGGCTGGCTGTTCGCGACGCGCTATCTGCGCAGCCGGTCGCTGTTCACCGCGTCGGTGGAGCATTCGCTGTACGGAATCCTGATCTTCACCATCGGCCTGGGCCGGTACTTCTACCACGGCGCGGTGCCGCAAACCGCTGCCCGGCGTGCTCTCGGGACCGCCTGAAGAAGCGGAAGTCCTTGCGGCACCGGTGAATTCAGGACACGAACCGAGCGTCGGCGACCATCACGTCCGCGGCGCTGAGATACCACCCGTTCCAGGTGTCGGCGACGTCGAGTTGGATGGCGTGCCCGCTCGCCGGGCCCGCGGTGATGAGCCACACCCCGTTGCCGTAACCGGTTGCGGCGCTGACGCGCCCGTCGGACCAGGTGAACCGGGCCGCGGTGGATGCGGTGGTGACGTTCCACGGGATGTTCACCGCGAATACTCCGCCGCGGATTCCGGGTAGCAGCGGGCTGGCGCAGTCGCTCAGCGTGACCTCGCGCTGAATACTCTGGCCGGCGCTGCCGGTGCCGGGAATCATCCGGCCCGTCATCACGCCGCCGTGCGCGCAACCTCCGTTCGAACCGGACGCGGGGGCGCTGTGGCCCTGTGCCGCACCGAGTATCGGCACGGCGCATGTAAGCGCCGCTACCAGCACGGTTCCTCGAACGGACACGACATCACCTCGCTGTGACAGGGATCGAAAGTGCCGCCGATCATACCCGCCGGCACCGTCTCGTCCAGGTCAGCCGAGTGAGGTTGTCCCACTTTCTCGCAAGGGCTCCGAGTGCGGTCCGACAGGGCCGCAAGGAGTCATTCGCGGCCGCACCGAAGAAGCACCCGGGCCGAGTTGAAGGCGCGGGCGGCGCGGCTGCCTCGAGAGTCCGATTCCGAGCCGACGCCGACCGAGCAGCTCGGGGCCCCTCACGAGCCGGAGGGTAACGGAGGCGACACCGGATCCGGGGCGCTTGCCGATGTGCGCGGCCCGGTCAGCAGCGGGTGGCGCTCCGGGCCGGTCGGGCGCGCCGTGGGTAGGGATTGCGGGCCCGGGGGTGACGGGGGTCGGGGGACCTCGGCGCGGCCGGGTCGGTGGGCATGGCGGGTGGCATGATCGTGTCCCACCATGGGCGCGGGCGGTGCGAGGCGTGCCGGTGTACGAATATGTCACCGGGATCGGTTGCAGCCGTGGTTATCCGGCGTGCGGCCGCATTGGCGGCGGAGTGGTTGGAGGCGTTCCGGGGCGGGTGTGTGGATGTCATGGTGGCTCTACGGGGGAGGGTGGTGGGGATCGTCCGGTGGTGCCCGCTCAGGCAGCGTGCGGGCGGCTGCGAGACCGATGCGGCCGCTTCTGCCCGGCCCGTACGCGAGCGCGGCGGTCGCAGGGCTGCGGTGGAGTCGAGGTGCTGGCGCGGATGTACGGCACGACGCAGGTGGCTTCGGGGCCGCGGCCGGTGTCGGTTGCGGTGAATACCACCGGTTGCCCGGCGGCGAGGGTCTTGAATCCTGGAACGTCGATCACCTGGTAGTCGACGAATACTACGGGACCGGTATCGGGAGTCAGGAACCCGAAACCCTTCTCGGTGTCGAACCAGGCGACGTGGCCGTGCTGCCAGCGCGGTAGTTCTTGCCCGCCGCTGGTGTGCGGGTCACAGCACGCGGTGGCGGTGCGGGCGGGCTCGGCGGGGATGTGATGGTCGGTCGGCGAGGCTGCGGTCGTAGTCATCATCGAGGTCCAATGGGGGTGATCCGGGCTTGATCCATACGGTCGGTGAGGTCGGCGGAATCGACCGCGGCGCACACCGTTTCGGCCGGTGGCTGCAGCGCAGTGGCATCCAGGCTGGTGGTCCGCGACGTTCCCGCGCGGGCGGCGAACCGTGCCCTGCGGCGCTGATGCCACCACAGTGGCCGCGCACGCGCCGGACCGAGGGGCGTCGGGCGCTGGTGCGGCGTGCAGGCGCTGGGCTCGGGCCGCCGACCGCTGGTCGCGAGAACTGTTGTGCAGGAAAACGTTCGTGTGATCTGCGTTGTCGTCGATGTCTTCTGACCAGGCATCACCTCGCTCTCGCTCGTCGTCGAGTTCCGCATCGAGCCGGACTTCACCCTTCGGGCGGGCCGCGCTCCCGAGCCTGCACAGGGCCGGGCCGGCACCCGGGACGCGAGGCAGGGCGCCATCGCCACTGCCGGCGCGGACGCGACCGATATTCGCGTCGAGTCGGAGACCGCCACCGGTCCCAGGCCTGGCACAGGACCTCGTCGATCTCGGCGAACAACTCCTCGAGGTCCGGATCCAAAGCAAGCAGCCGGGCATCGGGCCACGACGGCTCGTCCGCGGCCTCGGGCATCGCGTAACCAGTGGTGCATACCGTCTCAGCCATCATCACAGGATCACCTGTGCTGCCGCGGGTCAGGCGTTGACGGCCTGACGGTCGTCGTGGCGGCTGATCTCGATCTTGCGGGGCTTGGCCTTCTCCGCGACCGGAATCACCAAGCGCAGCACCCCATCACGGTACTCCGCGCGAATCGCATCGGTATCCAGATTCTCCCCCAGGAACAACTGACGGCTGAACACCCCACGGGTGCGCTCCGCGGCGATCATCGACCGATCCGGATCCAACTGCGCACGCGAAGCCCGCACCGTCACCACATTGCGCTCGATATCCAGATCCAGCGAATCCGGGTCGATCCCCGGCAAGTCGAGTTCGGCGACGAATTCGTCCCCCTCACGCCAGGCGTCCATCGGCATGACCGCCGGCCGCGCCGACGTACCGAACACCTGCTGCGTCAAACGATCCAGATCCCGGAACGGGTCGGTGCGCATCAGCATGGTCGCCACCTCCAACACTCCATTCTCTGTCGACGGTGATCAGATAACCTCTGTCATCTGACTCAGATCTTTTTTAGCACTCACATGAGGTGAGTGCAAGAACTATGGTCAGCTGCCGGTCTCGTCAGGCCACGCCAGCCCTGCCGCGGTGAGCGAGTCCAGCACTCTGCGCAGCCTGGCGAGGTCCGCGCCCGTGATGGCCGCCAAGTCCTGCCCCGGCCACTGCCCGGAATCGTTTCGCACGACCGTGTCATGGATCGTTCCGATCAGCTCCAGATCGTGTGTCTGCTGAGCCAGGGGGCGCAACTCGGCGAGGAGGTCCTCGAGCCATTCGGCATCCGCGCCGCTGCGGCGGGCGCGTTCACGCTCGGCCTGCGACACCAGGGCATCGACCCTCGCGGCGACCTGCCGGATCAGCTCACCCTGCAGCGCGTCGTCCCCGACAGCACCCATATCCCCAGTGTGCTCCTCACCAGCGTTCGGTGGTTCCAGCTGCCCGGATACAGTCCGGCGCAAACTGTCACGGGTTCGACCGAACACTCACCATCAGCCGGTCGAGGCGGGGTTCCGGCCGGCCAGGCGCGTCACGGGGTCAGCGGGTGAGGCCCGTCGTCGTAGTCGTCGTCGCAGTCCAAAGGCGTGATCCAGGCCTGGTCGATACGGTCGGTAATCTCGGCGCGCTCGAACGCGGCGCGGATCTGTTCGGCGAGCGGATGCACGCGGTCGGCATCCAGGCCGGCCTCGCGGTCGCTGTCGTAGATCAGAGCGTTCTGCTCAGCGCGGTCCACGTCGCTGCCAGTGGGGAAGATGTCCTTGATGCCGGTCACGGCGGTTCCTCCTTCCAGGCCTCCTTCAACGGTCCATCGTGTGGTCGGTTCGGGTAAAAGGGGCCGGGTGAGCCCGCAAGTCCTGCGTCGACCGGGCCCACCCGTCGATGGAAGTGACCACGCGCCTCGCCGAAACTCAGCGACAGGGCGGCGAGCCGTCACCGGCCTGGTACTACCACGCACAGTGGCCATGCCCTGCGCCGGACACCCGGTCCGGCCTGACGAGCGCTGAATTCGAATCCGCCGGCATCGGTCCCGCCGTCTCGATCGTCGCCAGAACATTTCTGCGCGAGGATATTTCGCGTGGTCTTCGATTATCGTCGACAGGCATCACCTCGCTCTCACTGAACCATTGGGTGCCATTACCGCAGGATCGGCCGATCGGCCGTCCTCGCGTCCAGCCGGTGCCCCGCGACCGGGTGCCGAACCCCTCGATCTCGATGGGACAACTCCGCAACAGGTCAGGGAGGCCACGCGTACAAGCACTTCGCGTGCTGTCACTCGGCTCAGGCGTTGATGGCTTGACGCTCGTCGCGATGGGCGATCTCGATCCTGCGCGGTTTGGCCTGCTCGGAGACCGGGATCACCAGCCGCAGCACACCATCGCGGTAATCGGCGCGGATCGCGTCGATGTCCAGCTCCTCACCCAGGAACAACTGTCGGCTGAACACCCCGCGGGTGCGCTCCGCGGCGATCATCGAGCGCTGCGTATCCAACTCCGGACGCTGCGCGCGCACCGTCACCACGTTGCGTTCGATATCCACATCGAGCGAGTCCGGGTCGATACCGGGCAGATCCAGTTCCACGAAGAACTCATCGCCCTCGCGCCAGGCGTCCATCGGCACCACCACCGGCCGCGCCGGTGTACCGAACAGCTGCTGCGTCAAACGATCCAAATCACGGAACGGATCGGTACGCAAAAGCATGGTCGCCACCTCCTGCTTCCCTCCATTCTCGATCAGACAACCTCAAGTAATCTCAGCCATTTGCCTCAACTTTGTTCTAGCACTCTCCATAGGAGGCGGCAAGACTCGTCCAGAGATAATTCGAAGAAATCAGCTGGCCGGATATGCGGCCGGAGTGCCACGACGCGACCCGACGGACCGCGCGGCGCGGTGACCCGGACACAGGGCTACACGTCGATCTGTCTGCCGTTGCGGACGACTGCCGCAACGAGGCGCTCCGAGGATGTTCTGCCGGAACCGGTCGAGACCACGGCTGTGATCGAGCAGGCCGAAGGCGCGCTGGTTCGCCCGCAACGTCAGCGCCGACCGCGCACAACAGACCCGTCCCTGAACCGGTCGGGTGACTCGTGGCCTGGTCCGGCCGCTGTTGCCCCGGCCCCGGGAACTGTCGTCCGGATTGCGTTGGCGGGGTGGGTCCGAGGAGCAGATTCGAGTTGGTGGTTTGAAATCCGGCCGGGCGGGTTAACCAGGGGTGCGGCGTGGTGTCGCGTCGGGGGAGTTCGTGGAGGTGCATGTGAGCGTCGGCGGTGGCCCAGTGATCGCCTCCCGGCTGGTCGCCGAGGACGGTCAGGTCGTGGCCATCGAGGTGGGCAAGGCGGCGGTCGTCCGTGGTGGCGCCGAGTGCGCATTCCGGATCGGTGACCGCACAGGGGTATGCCGCGGCAGCGACGGACTCGCGGCGTTGTATCACGCGCTCATCGAGATCGGTGAACGGCTCGCGCTCGCCAACCACGACGTCGGCCGGGCCCGGTTCGCTGCGGACGCTCAGCTCGGCTTCCCGAAACCGGTCGCCGATGCCGGTGGCCCGCCGATCCGGCCCGAGGACGTCCAGGAGCCGGTAGCCGAGCGGACGATTACCTATGCGGGACAACGGTATTCGATTGTCATCGGTCGGCCGTTCCGGCCGCCGGACGGTGAGTTGGCGTTGTGCCCGTTCCGGGTCGACGACCGGCCGGTGGCCGTGGCCGGCGGCTGGGACGGTATGCAGGCGTTGCTGACCGCGTTGAGCATGATCGGCGGCTGGCTGGGGCTGCGTAACGATTGGCCGGTCAGCACGGCCCCCTGATTCCGCCGTTCACCGCCGGGACTCGGTGTCGTTCACCGACGTTGGTCAAATCGAGCGCGGTTGCTCAGTCGGGAGGTATGCGTTCGTGGACGGTGAGCAGGGTGTGGTCGAATTCGGTCACGATGGCGGGATCGGGCGGGGTCAGGGTGGGCAGTTCAGCGAGGAGCTGTTCGGCCAGCGCCCGCAGTTTGACGTTGGTTTCCTGGGAACGCCATCTCAGGACCTGGAACGCTTGGCCCTCGTTGATCTGATACATGCGCATGAGCAGGCCCTTGGCGCGTTCGATCACCGCGCGGGATTCGACGATCTCGGGTAGCCGCTGACTCAGGACGTCGTGTTCCGCTTCGGCCAGCGTGTCGGACAGGTCGATATAGAACCCGCTCGTTCCGATGGGGTGGCCCTGGGTGTCGGTGATGCGGTCGGCGACGACCATGACCGAGTGTTCGGTGCCGTGGGTGTCGATGAACCGGTGCCGGCTCGAGAACGGTACGCCTTGCTCGACAGAGCGGGCGATGGCCTCGGCGACGTGCTCGCGGTCCTCCGGGTGCTTGTGCGCCAGCAGCAACTCGGTGGTCGGCTCGACCTCGCCGGGCGCATACCCGTGCATCTGATAGATCTCCGGAGACCATTCCCAGCGCTGGTCGCCGAACCAGAACCGGAAACTCCCGGTCGGCAACTGTTGGCGCGGCAACGGATCGGGCAGCGAATCCGATGCCGGGCTACCGGAGATCTTGGAGGGCTTCACCACTAGAGTATGGGCACACCGGCGCACCGGCGCCACGGGTACCGACGGACCGCAGCGTCGGCGCGGTTCGCCACCCGAACACCCCGTTCAGCCCCAGGCGCGGCGGGTGGCGGGCATGCCCGAATCGCCCCCGCTGCCGGGCACCACGCCCAGCACCTGGTGCAGCCCCAGCGTGCCGTCCTCGAAGCCGAGGGCCGAGGCCGCCATGTACAGCCGCCAGATCCGGGCGCGGCCCTCCCCGGCGAGTTCGACCGCACGGCCCCAATCATGTTCCAGCGCGGCGACCCAGCGTCGCAGGGTCAGCGCGTAGTGCTCGCGCAGACCCTCCACGTCGCGGACTTCGAATCCGGCGCGTTCCATGGCGAGCACGACTTGGCCGACATCGATCAGCTCACCGTCCGGGAACACGTACCGCCCGACGAAGGACCGGCCCGTCATCACCGAACCGCCGACCGCGGAGATGGCGTGATTGAGCAGGCGGCCCTGCGGCCGCAACAGCGCGTGCATCGTGGTGAAGTACTCCGCGGCGCGCTCGGAGCCGACGTGCTCGAACATGCCGATCGAGGAGATCGCGTCGAAGCGCTCGCCGCGCAGATCCCGGTAGTCCGCGAGCCGGATCTCGACCAGTTCGCAAAGCCCTTCGGCGGCAACGCGTTTGCGCGCGAGTTCGGCTTGTTCGTGGCTCAGCGTCACCCCGACCACGCGCGCGTCGTAGGTCGCGGCCGCGTGGATGGCCATCGAACCCCAGCCGCATCCCACGTCCAGCAGGCGCGTTCCGGGTGTCGCGTCCAGGCCGAGCTTGCGGCAGACCAGATCGTGCTTGGCGCGCTGGGCGTCGGCCAGGGACATGGCCTCGTCGGGCTGTTCTCCCGCACCGGCGAATCGCGCGCACGAGTACGTCATACTCGGCCCCAGCACCAGGCGGTAGAAGTCGTTGCCCACGTCGTAGTGATGGCTGATCGCGGCGGCGTCCCGGCGGCGGGAGTGCCGCCCGCCGAACCGGGTGCGCATCTCCTCCGGAGGCGGTTCCGGTGGGCGGCCCAGCGCGCCGAGCCGACGGGCCGCGCCGATCGCCTGGTAGACCGCCCCGGCCCCGAGACCGATGCCCGCGCCCGGCGTACGCGGCGCGGAGGACCGCAGCGCGCGCATAATCGCGAAGATATCGCCGTCGAGATCCGCTGCGCCGGAGACGAAGGCACGACCCAGCCCCAATTGGCCGGGCGCCCAGACCAAATGGCTGATCGCCTCCTTGGACCGCACCCGCACAGTGCCGTGGGACGTGCCGACCGGCCGGATCGAACTGCCGTCCCAGAACTCGAACGCGACACCGGGTTCCGGCCCGAACGCGGCACGAAGCAACGGGCGAAGTGTGTCGGCGACGGATCGCTGATCGGCCATCTGATCACTGCTGCCCATGACATCACTATGGCCCGCTATGCCGGAGGTGAACGACAACGACTCGGTGTCAATCCACCGGGCTCCGTTCAGCCGGCTCTGTTCAGCGATGTTCCGGGCTGCTCACCGTTCACGACGCGCGCGACCAGACTCGAACGCAGATACCACGAACCCTTCGCCGTCTCCGGATCCAGCCCGGTCAGCGTCGCGATACGCACGAGCCGCCGGCGCAGCGTCCCGACCGAGACGCCGAGCCGCCGGGCCACCGCGTGCTGCGTTCCGGGCGAGCCCAGGAATGCGCGCAGGGTGTCCAGCAGAGCCGGATCGCCGCGCAGCGGGTCCAGCACCGACCGGATCCGCCGGTTGGCCCGGCCCGGACGCGACAACTGGTATTCGCAGGCCAGATCCCGGAATCGGTGCAGGCCCGGTCCGCGGCCCAGATGTACTGCCAGATCCAGTAATTCGTGGGCCAGATCCGCGGTCTGCGGGATCGCGGACTGATCGGCCGCGACGAACGTCGCGGTCACCGGTGCGCCCGCGACCTGGGCGAGCCGATCGATCCGTTCCCCCACCCACTGTTCGACCGCGGCGTGATCCGCACCGGTAGCCGGGTCCTGCGCGGGAATCAGGATCGTGCCGCCGTCGACGCTCAGCAACGACAGCGCACGAGGGCGGCAGCCGGTCGCGAGTTCGGCCTGGATGCGGCGCAGCTTGCGGCGGGCGACCACGCGAGCGTCGAGTCGCGGATCGCTCTCCTGCGGATGCGCGCCGATCGCCACGGCCACGACCAGATACGAATTCGCCAGTCCCGCTGTGGATCCGGCGGCGAGTGTGCCGACAGCGCGGCCGGCCAGCAGGCCCGAGGCCAGGGTCGCCGCGGCGACCCGGCCCTCGGTGGTCATCGCGCGAACCTCGGCGGCGTATCCGCGGGCGACCGCGGCCGAGAGGGTGCGCAGCACATCGATCAGGCCGGCGCCCTCCGCGCGCACGACCCGCCCGTCCGACCAGGCGACACCGCGGGCCCAATACTGCAGGGACGCGGAAACCGCCGCGTGGACGGCTCGGTGCAGGATCTCGACCGGCAGGTCCCGCTGCGCCCAGCGGCGGGCGATCGATTCGATTCGATCGCTCACCTGCCGCGGATCGGTGCCGGCCGGGGCTTCGGTCAGTTCGTGCATGCTGCACCGCACGAGTTCGAGCAGATCCGCCCGGAGCCGGTTATCGAGCCGGTCCGCGACAGCGGTCAGGTTCAGCCCGTCCACGACGGACCGCGCCAAGACGGTCGGGTGCGCCGGCTGCCGAGCGGTCCGCACGGGCGCTCGATCCGAATACATCGCGCTCGTCCTCATGCGGGTCATGAAATTCCTCATCGGCTCGGAAGCGAAAGGGAGCGCAGGAGTTGTTTTCCATCGCCCGATTGCAGACTTTACCGAGGCCGCCGGATATCGCGGATGTTCGAAGTACACAACGCTGATCGCGCCGATTGTGCACTTCCACCGAAGTCGGTCCGCACGCTTTCTGTCGACGAAATCCACTGGTAGAGGGCAGGTATCGCGTTTTCGCGCGGCTGTTCGGCACAGGCGGCCGGGTGCGCTGCCGATCGCGCGGGCGTCGACTGTGAACAGCACTTCGATTCGGCGGGCGAATCAAGTGACATTTCCCAATGGAATGGTGGCGAATTCGTCGTATTCGGATATTTCAGCGCGCGGGACGAGTCACGCGATGCCCAGCCGGGATGCCAGATCGGACCATTCGGGGTCCGCATCGGCCGCAGGATCCAGGGCCAGGCTCATCGGCGGCCGGTCGGCGAAACTGGGCTCGGTGACCGTGCGACGCCAGCCGGTGCCGTGCGGGATGAATTGCGGCAGACCGCTGCCGGAGTCCTCGAGGCCCAGGCGGTCCAGCAATGTCGCGATGATCTGGCGGCTCATCGCGGCCAATTCGTCGTTCGGGCGGTTGCGGTGCAGCCGGGTGCCCAGGTCGACCTGGCCGATGGTTTCGATGCCGTACCGCGCGAAACAGTCCAGCAGAATACCGATTTCGACGCCGTAGCCGGGGGCGAACGGGATTGCGGTGAGCAACTCCCGGGTGGCGGCGTACTCGCCGCCGAGCGGCTGCACGATCTCGGCGAGTTCGGGCGCGAGGGCGGCCAGCAGCGGCCGGGCGACCAACTGCGTGACCCGGCCGCCGCCATCGGCGTCGGTGCGCCCCTCGGTGCGCAGCGGCCGCCGGTAGAAGCCCTTCACCAGGTGCAGGCCGCGATCGAACAGCAGCGGCGCGAGCAGGGACGGCACGAACATCGGGCTGGGGGAGATGAGATCGGAGTCGACGAACACGATCAGATCCCCCCGCGCCACCGCCAGCGAACGCCACAGCACCTCCCCCTTGCCGGGTCGCGGCGGCAGCTGCGGAAAGGCTTGTTCGCGGGTGTACACGGTGGCGCCGGCGTCGCGGGCGGCCGCGATGGTGCCGTCGGTCGAACCCGAGTCCAGCACGAGCAATTCGTCGACCAGCCCGCCCACGAGCGGGCGGATCGTGGCGATCACCCCGGCGACGGTGGCCTCCTCGTCGAGTGCGGGCAGGACCACCGAGACGCGGCGGCCGTGTTTGCGCTCGATGAGGTCCGGGACGGACCAGCGGCGGTCGAACCAGGTGGGGCCGGTGTGCGAGACGGGCATGAGGCAGCTTCTTTCTGGTGGCGCGCGGACGGCGGTCAGAGTCCGGGATCCAGGACGAGGGTGGTCAGATTCGGCCACAGCACGGACCAGGGCCGCCGTGGATGCCGGCAACGCCAGATCCTCACCCCGCGATCGATGCCCGGAAAGCCGAATGGGTCGTCGATCCGCACGACCGGATCGGCGACCTCGAAGACGTTGTGCGGCAGCGTATCCGATGCACCGGTGCCCACGTACAGCACGATGCGCGCGGCCTCGGCCGGGCTGCCGAAGTACGCGTATCCGCGATCCGCGCTGTACACCGGCGGATGGCCGGGCGGGCCGAGCTCATCGAGAGCCGCTGCCTGCCAATAGGTCTGGGTGAGGACGACGACACCGGCACGGTCGCCGGGCGCTACGGCGCGGTAGGCCGCGTCCACGCCGCCGACCAGCCGGGACCAGCCACTTGTGCCGAAGGTTCGCATGCGCGTGGACAATTCGGCTTGGGAGCGGACCGGTCGATCGGCCCGGGTGAGCGGCAGCGCCGACACCACCGTCAGGGATATCGCGACCGATACCGCGACCACCGCGGCCCCGGCGGTCCGCGCCGCGCGATGCCGCAGGTCCGGGATCGCCGCCGCCCCGGCGGCGAACAACGCCGGGAACATTCCCGCGACGTAGTAGGGCCGCCCGCCGCTGACGATCACGAACACCGCCGTCACGACCGCGGCGATACCGATCCAGCGATGGGATCGAAAGCCGCTGTGCCGCAGTAACGCCCACCATCCGCACAGCGCCAGCAGCCCGCCCAGCAGTCCGGTCAGCAGGGCCCACTGCACCGGCAGTCCCCGCACACCGCCGGTAGCCGCGCGCTGTTCGGCGCGGATCACCGCGCCCATCGCCAGCTGCGGCCAGCCGTGCCGCTGTTGCCAGAACATGCCCGGCAACACCGTGATCATCAGCACCGGCGCGGACCACCACAGCGCCGGACGCGACAGCAATTCGCGCGGCCCGCACACCGCGACCCCAACGATGATCCCGGCAACCAGCACCACGGCCAGCAGTTTCACCTCGAGGTCCACGGCGATCACGGTGGCGGCCCCGACCAGCAGCCGGTCCCGGCGCAGCCGGGTCCAGCGGGCCAGCAGCCACAGCGCGGCCGCACTCAGCGCACTGTCCAGCGCGAAGGTGGACAGGCTCGCGGCCTGCGTGATCAGGTACGGACACGTCGCGCCGGCCAGCGCCGCCAGCACCTGCGCGCGGCGGCGCCCGCCCATTTCCCGGGCGCACGCTCCGGCCGCCAGAACCCCGGCGACGGCGGCCAGGATCGACGGGACGCGCAGTGTCACAACCGATCCGGGTGCCAGAGTCCAAGCTACCCGGGCCAGCAGCGGAACCAGCGGCCCCTGATCGGCATAGCCGGGGGCGAGATGACTCCCGGCGGCCACGAAGTACAGTTCGTCGCCGAAGTACTCGTACCGTCCGGCGCGGACCAGCAGGATCAGCCCGGTGACGACCGCGATGGCGATGACCGCCGGCGCCGCGAACCGGACCTCACCGGCGGACGAATCCTGTTCCGCGGCAAGCCTCTCGTTCCGGTCGGCGCGGTCGAAGATCGCGGTCACGGCTGAGTCCCCGGTCGCCGCGGCAGCGCGAACGTGAGTACCGTGAGCACGCCCGCGACCGCCGCGACGATCCACAGCACCGTCACGCAGGCCTGCAGGAACGTCGGCGCGGTGGCCGCCGCCGCCACGGCCGCGTCGATCTCGCCGCCCGCGCAGCCGCGCACCGGCAGCACGTGCGACGGCGAGGCGAAGGCGGCACGGGCACAATCGCCGAAACGCCGGACCGCCTCGATTCGATCGCCCGGCGCCGCGCCGCGCTCGGACAAATGCTGCGCCAGAAGCACTTTCGCGTCGTCCACGCCGGAACCGGCGGCGATTCGAGTGAAGAACACACTCCCGAGCACGGCCGCGCCGATCGCGCTGCCGAGCTGCTGGACGGTCGGCGCGAGCCCGGAGGCGCTACCTGTCGGCCCCTGCCCCAGCCCGGCCACCATCACCGCCGGCAGCGGCGCGGCGAGCCAGCCCATCCCGGCCCCGGCCAGCAGCACCGGTTCGCTCAGCGCGCGCGTATCCACGCCGCCGGATGCGGGATGTACCGTCAGCGCCATCTGCGCGACACCGAGCGCGAACAGCCCGACGCCCACGGTCAACGACCGAGATCCCAAGCGCGCCATCAGTATCGGTGAGGTGAGCGCCGCGACCAGGGCGCCGAGCGCGAACGGCAGCAGCAGCCGCGCGGTCTGCCACGCCGACCAGCCCAGGCCGGTCTGCGCGGTCATCGACACGGTGAACAGCAACGCCGCGAACAATCCGTAGAACACCAGCAGCAGAACCGATCCCACGCCGAAGCCGCGATCGCGGAACACCTCCGCGCAGATCAGCGGCGTGCCGCCGCGCACGGTAACCCACCGCTGCCGCCAACCGAATCCGGCCAGCACCGCCACGCCCGCTGCCAACAGGACCAGCGCACCGGGCGGCCAGCCCGAGTCACGGCCCGTGGACACCGGATACAGCACCGCGGCGAGCCCGGCCGTCGAGAGCACCGCGCCCGGCACGTCCACCCGCACCGGCCGTTCGGCTCGCCCGATGTCCAGATAGCGCGCGGCCAGGGCCAGGGCGAGCAGGCCCAGCGGCAGATTCAGCAGGAAGATCGACCGCCAGCCCAGTCCGCCCGGGTTCAACCCGACGATCAGTCCGCCCAGCACCGGCCCGGACAGCCCGGCCAGGCCCGCGACCGCACCGTAGACGCCGAAGACCAGCGGCCGCCGCCGCAGCGGGAACACCTCGGCCACGATCGCGATCGTCTGCGCCGAGACCGCCGCCGCACCCAGTCCCTGCGCCAGCCGGCCGGCCACCAGTTCGATCGGGAGCCGGGCCAGACCACAGCCCAGCGAGGCCGCGGTGAAGATCGCCATGCCGATCAGGAACAGTCGCCGTCGCCCGAACCGATCCCCCAGCCGGGACGCGGTCAGCAGGGTGCACGCGAACGCCAGCCCGTAGCCGGTGACCACCAGCAGCTGCACCGAGCCGGTGGCCGACAGATCGCGGGCCAGCACCGGAAGTGCGGTGTTGACGATGGTCAGGTCCAACATCTGCATGAACACCGCGAGCAGGCAGGCCGCCAGTGCCGCCCACGCGCGCCGACCCGGGACGGCCGGATCCGCGCTATCGCGGTCCGCCCGAACCGGTATGCCCCGAATCGCCATGGTCAGGCGTCGACCCGCAGGGCGTAGTCACCGGCGTCGGCCACCGCGGCGGTGATCTCGGTGAGCGTCTTGACGTACCGCCCGACCGATTCGTTGGCATCCTCGGTATCGGGGAAGACCAGGCTCAACGTGGTGGCGTCCGGGAAGCGGTTGATCCAGACGTAGACCTCGCCTGCCGCGGCGCGGTTGCCGAACAGACCGCCGTTGATCCGGTCGAACATCTCCACCCCGGCGATCTTGCGCACGTCGACGTAGGACAGCATCATCGCGGCCCAGCCCGGCCGCACGCGGATGCCCAGCTCCGGCGGGGCCAGTTCCAGCACCCGGTGCGGGGAGACGTCGGTGAGCTCTTTGGCTCGATCGGCGGTCTCCTGCGCGACCGCGACCAGATCGCTGAACCGCGACTCCGGCGGCACGTCGAAGGCGATCGGCAGCAGATTCGTGTAGTAACCCACCGCGCCGGCCTCGCCCGGCGTGCTTCGGGTGTTGGCCGGGCTGAGGATGAAATGCCAATCGTTACCGGTCAATTCGACTTCGGTGAGCGCGAGCGTGGCGAACAGCCCGCCGAGAAACCGGCCGCCGCCGTTCTCACATGCCTGTTCGAAACGCAGCGCGTCGGCCTCGGTGAACAGCGGCAGCGTCAGCACCGCGCCGCGCACATAGCCCGAGGCGTTCGCGGTGCCCAGATACAGCGGGAAGGTCGGCATCTGTCCGCCGTTGCGCTGCAACAACTCCAGCCAGGTGGTGACCAGCGGGGATTGCTCGGTGAGTTCGGCGTTGTAGGCGCGTTCGCGGGCGCAGTAGGCCAGATGCCCGTCCACCGGCGCGAGCGCGGGCTCGGTGCCGGACAGTTCCGCACCGTAGAGCATCAGCAGATCCACACAGGTCAGCGCCTGCGCGACGCCGTCGGTGTGCAGGTGGTCGACCGCGGCGTACACGGTGAACGCCTGCTCCTGCTCGATGATCCCGAAGCTGAAGCAATTCCAGTGCAGCGCATCGGGTGTGGTGTCCTGCACGTGCCGGCGGATCGCGTCGCTGTCGGTGAATTCGCCGTATTCGGTCGGCACGAGTTCGAGTGTGTCCGCGTCGACCACGTGCCGCACCACGCGTTCGTCCGGCTCGACGGTGAACCAGCTGGCGAACGATTCGTGTCGCCGCACGAACGCGGTGACCGCGCGAGTCATCGCCTCGATGTTCGGCACGCCCGGGATGTCGTAGGCGATCATGCACAACCGCGAGGAGCGGTGGCCCGCGGCGGCGGTGCGCCAGGTGGTGCGCAGATACTCCTGTTGCTGGTACGAGGGCGGGATCGGATGCTCCGGCGCGTCCCGCATCACGGCCAGCGCCGCCAGCGGAACGCTCCAGCTGGTGACCCGGCCCGGCTGTGGGTGCCAGTCGTCGAAGAAACCGAAATTGACCACGAGTGCCCTCGATTCACAGCGTTGGGAGGTGTCACCGCCCGATCTCCAGGGCGGCACCACAGCCAGTCAACGACAGCCGTATGAACCCGGACCACACGTCGGGGACGATGTTGTGACGATTGACAGCACTCGGCGCCGGACGCGGCATACGTTTCCAATCATCGCCGATAAGGATTGCCGCCCTTCATGATTCATCCCTACCGTTGCCGTGCACAGGCCAACGGAACCTCCGGGAGGAGCAGGTGGGCAGACATTCCGCACCGCGCAGATCACGCTCGCGCGGCCGACAGGCGACGATGCTCGCGCCCGTGGTGGCGCTGGCCGCGGGATGGGCCGGCACTGCCGGTGCGGATCCGGTTGCGCCGACCGCGATTCCAGCGCTCAGCAGCGCCGCGCGGCCCGCCGTGGACGGCTCGCATCTGGTGAACCTCACCCCGGACGCGGGCCGGATGGTGAACATGCGGGTGTACTCGGCGGCGATGAATTCGGTGATCACCGTGAAAGTGCTTCGCGCCCTGGATCATTCGAAACCCGCGCCGGTGCTCTATCTGCTCAACGGCGCGAACGGAGGCGTCGACGAATCGAGCTGGACCGAGCAGACCGATATCGCCGATTTCTTCGCCGACAAGCAGATCACCGTCGCCATCCCGCTGGGCGGGCGCGGAAGTTACTTCACCGATTGGCGCAGCGACGATCCGGTGCTGGGACGGCAGCGGTGGAGCACCTTCCTCACCAAAGAGCTGCCGCCGATCATGAATTCCACGTTCCGCGGCAGCGGCAGGAACGCGCTGGCCGGAATTTCGATGGCCGGGACGTCGGTGTTCCAGCTCGCCCTGGACGCACCCGGGCTGTATCAGGCGATCGGCGCGTACAGCGGATGCGCGCAGACCAGCAATCCGCTCGGCGAGGCGTACGTCACCGCGGTGGTCGGCCGTTGGGCGGGCAACGCCGCGAATATGTGGGGCCCGCCGGGCGACCCCGCCTGGGCCGCCAACGACCCGTACCTGCACGCGGATCGCCTGCGCGGCACCGCGATCTACGTCTCCTCCGGCACCGGCATCCCAGGCCCCCTGGACACCTTGAACGGCCCCGGAATCCACGACAACCCGGAAAAACTCGCGTCCCAGCTCACCAGTGGAGCGATCCTCGAGGCCGCCACCAACCAGTGCACCCACCGCATGCACGACCGCCTGGCCCAACTCCACATCCCCGCAACGTTCGACTTCCGCCCCGCGGGCACCCACTCCTGGGGCTACTGGCAGGAAGACCTGCACAACTCCTGGCCGCTCTTCAGCCGAGCCCTCGACTCCGCACCGGCACAGCGGGAATCAGCGTCCCACCGCTGACCGAACCCGTTCGGCGAGCAGCGAACAGTCGACCGGACCGGAGGTGTCGACCGAAATCGTGGCCGCGGCCAACCCGAGCGGTTCGGCCCGCGCTGCCCACAGATCCCAATCGCCTGCCAGGTGTTCCCGGTCCCGATACAAGGCGGGGCGGCGACGGCTCGCGTACCGCGCCCGGGCTGTCCCGGCAGGCACCCGACACCAGATTTCGACGGTACGTACGGTCCCGGCCGTGGCCAGACCGGCGCGGGCCAGGGAACGGTCACGGGGCGCGAACCACCACGAATCGATGACGACGTCGGCCGGAATCGCTTGCGCCAGCGCCCATACCGTATCCATGGCGATAGCGCCGAGTGCCGGGAGGTCGTCGACTCCCTCGACGCTTGCCGCGAGCGCCTCCTTCACGGCGTCCTTCGACAGGAACCGCGCGTCGAGTTCGCGCGCCAGCGCCCTCGCCAGGGTCGACTTGCCCGCGCCGGGCAGGCCGTTCACCATCACCAGCAGTTCGGTCATTCGGTCATCCTCACCGTCGGCTCCTCGTTCGTTGCGCTTTCACATCAGCACTCGCGGTGGCGAGAATCTTCGGTAATCGTGCCTCGTGCCGCTCACTGTCGCCGGAATTGGTTCCGTCATAAGGAAAGTCGTCTTCCTCGCCGACAACCAGCGGGCCCGGCGCGCCGGGTGCCAGCCCGGCAGGGCAGGTTTCGGCGGTGCGACCGCCGTCGGTCGCGCCTGCCCCGAGGGCACTCGCCGAGTCGTCGGTCAGTGCGTATTCTGTTGGGTCGCACGGTGTTCGGCGACGGCTATCGCTTGCTGCAACGCGTACTGGGCTCGGGTCAACTCGGTTACCTGCTGATCGATTCGATTCAGCCTGCCGCGCAGTGCATTCAGCACCCCGGGACAAGGTTGCAGCGAACCGTCTTCCAGTGCGCACGGCAGAACACGGTGAATCAGGCGGGTCGGCAGGCCCGCGGCCAGCAGGGCGCGGATCTGCACCACGGTGCGCTCGGCCGCGGCGTCGTAGTCGCGGTACCCGTTGGCCTGACGCCGCGGGACGAGCAGACCGACGCGTTCGTAATAACGCAGTCGCCGTTCACTGACCCCGGTGCGGTCCGCCAACTCCCCGATCAACATTCCGCCTCCCGGCTCGCTTGACCTTGCCACAGCGTCAATGTTCAACACTGCACTCGCGGTCGCATTCCCGCGACCGGACAGGAGGCAATTCCCTTGATCATCGATGCGCACAGCCATGTCCACGATCCGCTGCACACGCATATCTCCCTGCTGGACGAGGCGGGCGCCGACCGCGCGGTGCTGTTCGCCACCCGGCCACATCCGGAACGAGCTACCGACCTCGCCACCCTTCGAACCGAGATGAACGCGCTGACCGATGCCCTCGGCGGACGCGTCAGGAGCGAAGACGTGTTTCGCCGGGCGTGGCAGGAGCTGGACTCGGCATTGGCCGCGTATCCGGACCGGTTCATCGGCTTCGGGACGGTAGACCTCGACCTGGCGCCGGCGCGGATCGAAGACCATGTCGACCGAGAGGTGATCGGTCGCGGTCTGCTCGGCATCGGAGAACTGACGCCGCCGCCCGGCAGAGCCGCACGGATCGAGCCGGTATTGCGGGCGTCGTCGGATCACGGTGGCCTACCTGTGGTCGTGCACGGATTCGCACCCACTACCGCCGAGGATCTGCGAACTTTCGGCGCCCTCGCTCGCCGCTACAGAGATGTTCCGCTCGTGGTCAGCCAACTCGGTGGACTCAATTGGCTCGCGGCCGTCGAACTGGCCCGCGACAACCACAACATCTACCTCGAACTGTCCACGGCTCCAGTTGTTTTCGCGGTCAGGCTGGCAATCGCGGAGGCTCCCGACCGCACCATGTTCGGTTCGGACGCTCCCTACGGCGACCCCGTACTTGCTCGGGCCGCGGTGGAACGAGCCACGGCACCGGGCGAACTGCGCGACCGCGTCCTGGGCGGCACCCTCGCGGAACTGCTGGGCCTCTGACGCGGGCGGGATTCCTACATCCTGGCCACCAAGGTATGGGGCCAGATGTCCGACGATCCCGCCGACAGCGGCCTGTCCCCCGCGCAGATCGCCAAGCAGATCGACGCCTCGCTAACCCGGTTGCGCACCGACCACGTCGACCTGTACCAGGCGCACCGCTTCGATCCCGTCGTGCCGATCGAGGACACCGTCGAGGCGCTACAGCGGGTCGTCGAACAGGGCAAGGCGCGGTATCTCGGCTTCAGCGAGTGGACCAATGAGCAGATCGAAGCCGCGATCGAGATCGGCGGACCCGATCTGTTCGTCTCCTCCCAGCCGCAGTACTCCATGCTCTGGCAGGCTCCCGAGGCCGAGCTGTTCGATCTGACCTCGAAGAACGGCATCTCCAACATCGTCTGGTCGCCACTGGCGCAAGGACTGCTCACCGGCAAGTACCTGCCCGGGCAGCCCGCCCCCGCCGGAACCCGATTCGCCAGTGAGACAATGGGATTCGCACAGGGACTGGTCAACAGCGAGGCCGCGGCCGAAGCCGTGCAGCGACTGGTCCCGCTGGCCGAGGGCGCGGGCATCAGCATGCCGACACTGGCACTGGCCTGGGTCCTGCGCCGCGGCGAGGTCGCCTCGGCGATCATCGGCGCGTCCCGCCCCGAACAGGTCCACGCCAACAGCATCGCCTCCGGCGTGGAACTCTCGGACGAACTGCTCGCCGCCGCCGACGCCGCGCTCGGCGACGTCCCGGTCACCGAGGTCACTCCCGGCCCCAACGCGCAGACCGGAATCACGCACCGATCCTGAATTCCGTTCCGGGGCCACCGCGAAACCCAGGGCCGCAAGCGAACTCAGCATCAGCCGCACCGCCCCGGTACGCGCGCTTGCGCGCGCCGCGCATCGAACGCTGGATCCTGCGGGTCGCGGCCGCCGACAGCGCGTCCAGCGGCCGCGGGATGCGGTGCCGGGCGGTGACCGCAGCGGGTTCTCAGTTGAACAGCTCGGTGATCGTCTCTATGGTGATCGCTCGCGTGAGCGAGGTCGTGAGTTGGTCGTGGTCCGTGCAGGCGGTGATCCGGTCGCGGGCTTCAGTGGGCACAGCGATACGGCGCTGGGCCAGAACGTCGAGAATTGCTTCTGCCTTGCCCTCCGCCTTGCCCTCCGCTTTCCCCTGGGCTGCGCCCTCGGCACGCAGTCGCTGCGAGGTCTCCGAGCGGAAGAACGACAAATCCACGGCCATCAGCTGCCTCCAGATGTGTGCGGCCGGGCTATCGCCCAAACCGAGTTCGGTGAGTTCGGCGAAGATACGGCGGTCTTCTTCGTCGAGTGTCCGCAATGCGGCGGCCAGCGGCTCCATTATTGCACCGATGACGGGGTCGTTGACGTGGGTGATAGCCGAGAGGGTCGCCAGCGGGAATTCAGGTATCGCACGGTGAATCGTTGCGGCGGTCAGGAGCCACCGTCCGGCAGCCCATCGGCGAAAGCCGGTGGGCCGGGCAGGTATTCACCCGAGAGCAGGCGCTTGATGATCTTGCCGGTTTCACCGCGCGGCAGGGACTCCAGGAAGGTGACGTCGCGGGGGACCGAGAATCTGCTGAGGCGGTTGCGGATGTAGGTGCGGATCATGTCCGAATCCAGGCCGGAGTCCTCGCGTTTGACCACGTATGCGGCCAGGCGCTGGCCGAATTCGCGATCGGGCACCCCGACCACCGCCACATCGGTGATCTGGGGCAGATAGGACAGCGCCTCCTCCACCGGGCGCGGGAAGACGTTCTCGCCGCCGGAGATGATCATCTCGTCACCGCGCCCGGCGATGAACAGGCGGCCCGCGGCGTCCAGGTAGCCCAGATCGCCCGTGTCCAGGAGTCCGTCGGCCTCCTCGGGCGGCGCGTAGTTGACGTAGCCGTCGAACAGCATGCGGTTGCCGACGAAGATGCGGCCGGTCGCACCGATCGGCACCGGGCGCCGATCAGCGTCCAGCACAGCGATTCTCGTGCCCAGCGGCGGGCGGCCCGCGCTGGTCGGCGAGATGCGCAGATCCTCCGGAGTGGCGATCGTCGCCCAGGACACCTCGGTGGATCCGTAGACGTTGTACAGGATCTCGCCGAACACCTCGGCGAACCGCAGCACGGTCGCCGCGGCCAGCGGCGCACCGCAGCTGGCGACCACTCGCAGGCTCGAGGTGTCGTACCGGGCCCGCTCGGTGGCCGGCAGATCCAGAATGCGCTGCACCATGGTCGGCACGAGAATCAGTGTGCCGGCGCGGTTCTCGGCGACCAGCCGCAGGCATTCCCGGGCGTCGAACTCGTCCTGCAGCACCACGGTCGCGCGCAGCGCGGTGCTCAGCTGCAGCGCGGCCAGGCCCCAGGTGTGGAACAGCGGCGCGGGAATCACCATGGTCTCGTTCATCTGCCACGGAATCCGGGACAGCAGCGCGGCAACGGTGCCGAACCCCTTCGGATGCGGCCGCCGCGCCCCCTTGGGCGCACCGCTGGTTCCCGAGGTCAGCACGATCAACCGCCCGGGGCTCTGCGGACGGCGAAATTCGTTGTGCCCGAGCGCGATCAGCTCGCCGATCGTCGTGCGGCCCGGATCGGCGGGAGCGCAAACACTCTCGGCCACATCGTAATCGGTGCGGTAGCGGTGCACATCGGAGTTGAGGTATCGGATCAGCGGGTCCAGGCAGTCGTCCACGAACAGCGTGGTCAACCGATGCCGCTGCACGGTCTCCTCCAGCTGCCGGGGCGACAGGCCCGCGTTGAGCAGCACCACGTCGACGCCGAGTTTGCCTGCGGCGACGATGGTTTCGACCGCGCCGGCATGATTGCGGGCCAGCAGGCCGATCGCGTCGCGTGCGGTGAGCCCGAGCTTCACGGACATCGCGCCCGCCAGCGCCTGGGTCCGTTCGTGGATCTCGGCGAAGCTGCGCACGCCGTTCCGGTCCAGGATCGCCGCGCCGCCGGGTTCCCGGGCCGCCGCCGCGGCGTACCCACCGCCCAGGGTGAAGCCCCAGGTAGCCAGCGAATTGATCTGCCGCGCACCGTGGTCGGGCCGGTACGTGCGCACCACGCCGGAGGCGACCATCTGCCGGATCACCGCGGCCCGGAACGACAGGGCCGAATCCTGGCCGTTCACCACCACCGAGGTCGCCGACCCGTTAGCCAACTGTACCAGCCGGCCGAGCCCCTCGTGCGTCCAGGCTTCGAGCTGTCCGTTGTCCAGGGCGGCGACCGCGGGATGGATGCGGCCGGGCGCGAAATAGGTCACGGTCACCCGCACGTCGTCCTCGCGCTGGCGCAGCCGGACCGCGGCGAAGCTGCCCACTGTCGCGCAACGCAATTCGAACCGGCGCCCGTGCCCGCCGTCGAGCAGGGCGACCGTCAGGGTGCGCACCTCGGTGTGCGGAGCGCCGATCCGCACCAGCCACTGCGGCAGACCCGCGATCGCCTCCACGGGATCGCAGGCGCCGATTCCGGCGAACAGTCGGGCATAGGTGGCGGGTTCGGTGAGCAACTGCCACACTGTGTCCCGGGCGACCGGGATATCCGCGGTCACCTCCACGATATCGGTGACCAAGGTCGTACTCCTCGTTCAGGCGTGCAGAACCATGTTGCCGAAAATTCACCTCCGCATCGAGCGATCACCACCGCCTTCGGACAATTCACAGCACCCGCCGGACACGGTCCGAGTCCTTCACAGTGGCGGCGGCACGAACATGCCCACCGCGGGCGGCCGATTGTGCTCCGGTCCAACACCTTCGGCGTCGGATTGGCGGAAAACCCAAGGGATGCGCGGAAACCTTGTTCCGCGGCGGGGTTGGCTCCTAGCGTCGCTTCCATCGTGTCCGGCAGTGGGGAGGCGTCAGGTGCATCATCCGACCGGACTCCGCCGCGCACACCGATTCCGCCTCGTCACGGTGTGCGCGGCAGCGGCGCTGGTATGCGGCCACGCAGCCGCACCCGCCGGCGCCGCCCCCGCCGACGCGGTCACCGCCGCATCGGCGCACGCCCGGCCCGGCCCGGACGGCTCACATCTGGTGACCGCCGTCGCCGGGCGGGAACGGGTGGCCGAGCTGACCGTCTACTCCGCCGCCATGCGCCGCTCGATCTCGGTGGAAGTGCTTCCCCCGCCGGATATTTCGCGACGCGCACCGGCGCTGTACCTGCTCAACGGCATCGACGGCGGCGGCAGTCCGAGCGGCTGGCGCGCAGGCGGCAACTGGCTGACCCGCACCGACGCGGCGCGGTACTTCGCGGACAAGCAGGTGACCGTCGTGATGCCGGTCGGCGGGGCGGGAAGTTTCTTCGCCGACTGGCGCGCGGACGATCCGGTGCACGGCCGCCAGCGCTGGAGCACCTTCCTGACCCGTGAACTGCCGCCGATCATCGATTCGGCCTTCGGCGGAACGGGCGCGAACGCCATCGCGGGCCTGTCCATGGCGGGCGTATCGGTGTTCCAGCTGGCGCTGGCCGCGCCGGAGCTGTATCGCGGCGTGGGGTCGTTCAGCGGATGTGTGCGTACCAGCGATCCGCTCGGCCAGCTCATGGTCGACACCATCGTCACCGCGACCGGTGGTGACAGCCGCAACATGTGGGGCCCGCCGACCGATCCGGCCTGGCGAGCGAACGACCCGTATCTGCACGCGGACCGGTTGCGCGGGCTGGCGCTGTACGTCTCGTCCGGCAACGGCCTGCCCGGACCGCTCGACACCCTCGACGGGCCGGGTATCGGGCACAATGCGATGAAGCTGGCCGATCAGATCCTGGTCGGCGGCATCCTGGACACACTGGCCGGGCGGTGCACCCAGGAGTTGCGAGAACGGTTGCGGCAGTTGCGGATTCCAGCGACGGTCGCGCTCCGGCCGGTCGGCACGCACTCGTGGGGCTACTGGCAGCAGGACCTGCACAACGCCTGGCCGACGCTCAGCGCGGCGCTGGATCGCTGACGTCGGCCGCGGCCGCATCGTGCCGCGGCGGTTCGGGCAGCAGCAGCGTCACCCCGGCCAGTCCCGCGGCCACCACCGCGATCGCGGCGAACATGGCGACACTTCCGCCCAGGGTGTGCGCGCGGAAGAACACCGTGCTCAACACCGCCAGGCCGACCGCGTTGCCGATCTGTTCGAGGGTGGGCAGCAGCCCCGAGGTCTCCCCCATCTGCCCCTGATCCAGGCCCGCGAGCATCACCGGCTGCACCTGCAGCCCGAACACCCCGACGCCCAGCCCCGAGACGAATACCGGAACCACCGTCAGCGCAACGCTGATCGCCCCGCCGGTCAGGACCAGATACACCGCCGCGACCGCCATACATCCCGCGTACAGGGCGATCCCGCCGGCGAGCGATCGAACGCCCCAGCGCCGCACCAGCAGTGGTGCGGCCAGCGCACCCGCGCCGGCGCCCAGCGCGAACACCGTCATCGCGATGCCCGTGCGCAACGCCGAGAAATGCAGTTCATCCTGCAAGGTGATGGAGGCGGCGAAGACGAACGCGGTGAACATGCCGAAAAATCCGGTCACCAGGATCGAGCCGACGGCGAAGCCGCGGTTCGCGAACAGATCCGGGCGCATCAGCGGTGCGCGTCCGCGCCGGATCAGAACGCGTTGATACACAAGGAATCCCGCGCCCAGTGCGATCGCCGCGAGCAGGATACCCACCGGCAACGCCCGCCACCCGTGCTGCTGGACGTCGGCCAGCGCGTACAGCAGCGCCAGCAGGCTCGCCGCCGACAGCGCCACACCGCCCAGATCCAAACGCTCACTGCCGGTTTCGGAGCCGACGTGCAGGAAACGCGCCGCGAGCGCGAAGGCGGCGATGCCCAGCGGCAGATTGATCAGAAATACCCAGTGCCAGCCCAGATTCCACAGATTCAGCGTCAGCAGGATCCCGCCCAGTATGGGACCGGCCATCCCCGCCCCGCCCGCGGCCAGCCCGTACAGCGCGAACACCTGCGGATGGCGGCTGCGCGGGAAACTCGCCGCCAGGATCGCCAGGGTTTGCGCGGCCATCGCACCCCCGGCGATCCCCTGCACGATCCGCGCCACCACCAATTCGGTTGCCCCGGTGGATGTTCCGCACCAGATCGAAGCCGCGGTGAACATCACCACGGCCACCAGGAAGACCCTGCGGCGTCCGCACAGCGCACCGAGCCGGGCCGCGGTGAGCAGGGTGCACGCAAAGGCGAGGGAGTATCCCGAGATCACCAGCAGTTGCGCCGATGACGAGGCGGCCAGATCCCGGGTGAGGTCCGGCAGTGCGGTGTTCACGATGGTCACATCGATCATCTGCATGAACACCGAGAGCAGGCAGGCGGCGAAGGTCAGCCATGCGGTCAGCTCACCCCGCATCGCGGCAGTGGGATTGCGAATACCGATACCGGCCACTGTGCACACCTCGCTCACCGATTGCCCCGACGAATCCGCTGGAGCGTATCGGCGCGCCCACCGCGGCCGAGCGGACAAACGCGCCGAACCTTGGCACCCCACAAAACCGCGGACCCGCTACTGTGAACACGCATCGAATTCACGCGCCCACCGGCCGCTTCGCGCGGCCGTTCCTACCGTGTTCGTGGTCGGGTGGTTCCCTGTAACAGGACGAATGACGAGAATTGTGAAACCTCTGCGCACGATTGTGATCACCGCGTTGGCCGGATGTCTGCTGACCACGCCGCTTCCCGGCGTCGGCACGGCCGAGCCCACCGACGCGGCGCCCAGCGGTCCACAGCAGTGGATCGACAACACCGTTCCCGCACCGAATCTCCCGGCGGCAGCGTCGCCGCCGAGCGCCCGGCTGTCACCGCAACTGGCGGCACTGTGGCGGGCCGTGCAATCTCCGCCGGCCGGTGATCCGTTCTTCGATTCCTGGCCTGCCGACCTCAACGGTCTGCATCCGGGCGACATCATCTCGGTGCGGGATGTGACCGCGACCTCGGCTCTGCTCGCGGCGGTGCCCATCCGGCGGGCGCTGCTGCTGAAGTTCCGCACGACCGACGGCAACGGCCAACCCTCCTTCGGCACAGCCACATTGGCGATCCCGGCCGCGGCCTGGACCGGTCCCGGGGGCCGCCCGGTGGTGGTGAACGCGCTGCCGATCAACTCGCTCGGGCTGCGCTGCACGCCGAGTTACGCGATGGCGCACGGCCCGCACGCGAAGTTCAGTATCGGCGACCTGATTCCACCGACGACGTGGTGGGGTCTGTCTCGCGGCTACGCGGTGCTGATCCCCGATCACGAGGGCCCCAGAATGGCCTACGCGGACCCGAATGTGGCCGGGCACATCGTGCTGGACGCCATTCGCGCGGTGCGCGCGCAGGATCCGAAGGTGTTCTCCCACAGCAGATTCGCGATCGCCGGCTACTCCGGCGGAGCGATCGCCTCGTATTCCGCGGCGATGCTGCAGCGCGAGTACGCACCGGATCTGAACGATGTACTGGCGGGAGTCACCACCGGTGGTCTGGTCACCGACTACCGGAACATCGCGCACAAGTTCAACGGCAATATGGCCTCGGGAATCCTGATGGTGGTGGCGCTGGCCGCCGCACGCGAACACCCCGAACTGCTGGGTTATCTCAATCATCTGGGCCAATGGGCCGCGACCTCGCCGGTGAAGGACACCTGCGGGGACAGCAACGGACCGCTCGGGGTGACCGGCGTCCCGATCCAGATCGCCACCACCATCGCCGATCCGCTGAACAGCCCGGTGGCGCAACAGATCTTCGCCGCGTGGGATCTGCGTGGACGAACCTCCGGCGCACCGCTGTACATCTATCACGCGGTGTGGGACATCTGGATTCCCACCGAGGATTCCCGGAATCTGTTCGCGGCCCAATGTTCTCGCGGAGTGCGGGCGGTGCTCCGCACGGTGCCGGGTGAGCACGCGATCGGCATGTTCGCCGGATTCATCGGCGCGATCGGGTGGCTGGACGAACGTCTGCAGGGCCGTGCGGCGCCGAGCGAATGCCCAGCCGGAGCCGCAACGCCGACGGCGCACCCCGCGCCGGCGACAGCCGCTAGGTAGACAACTCCAGCACGGCCCGCGGATCCCAGGGCATCGGCCCGACCGGGAAGCCCAGCCGCACCAGCCGGTGCGGCTCGGCCGCCTCGAAATGCGCCACCGCGGGCGGCAGGAATCCGCCGATCACCTTGTCCACCATGGTGTTCAGCTGCGGCAGCCGCGGACGTAACCGCACCTGCCGGCAGCGGATCCGGCCGGCCGGGACCTCGATGGTCACGCACTGTTCGATGCGGGCGGACAGCGGCAAATGCACCGAGTAGGCCAGCCACAGATCCATCGACTCCTCGACCCCTTCGGTGAAGTCCAAGCCGCGCAACAGGATCAGCCCGCCCAGCAGCGGCATCACGTTCGCCGGGAACGGCATGATCATCCCGCCGAACTGCAGGTGCTCCACGCCCAGGAACCGGCCCTCCTCACGGGACACGACGACTCCGCCGGATCGCGATTCCGCACAATAGCTTTCGGCGTGCAGACTCTCCTCGATCCGGCGGAATCGCTGACGGACCGTCATTTCGAAAGCCCCGCCACTCGTGCGGGCCTCGATGAGCGAGGAGTAGCCGTCCGGCTCGCGAGTGGTCACCGAGTCCAGGTCGAGCCGTCCGGGACGGTTCTCGACGAGGACGGTGTAGGCGGTCCGTTCGCCGTCCGGTATGCCCGGGTCACGAAAGACCGTCCGCACCTTGTACTCCTGATCGATGACGCTCACGCCGCGACCCCGGCGAACACCGCGGCCATCGCGGTGATGTAGCGGTCCACCGACTCGTGTGCCACGGGCGTGTCCGGATAGATGACGCTCAGCGTGGTGTGCTCGCGAAAACGGTTGATCCACATCAGAACCTCCTCCGAGGCTGCCCGGTTCGCGTAAACACCGCAGTCGGCCATGTCGAAGTATTCGCTGCCGGACAGCTCGCGGGTGTCCACATAGGAGATCATCGGATGTCCCGAACCGGGCCCGGCCTTGATCTCCGGATCGGACTGCAGCAGGTGCAATACCCGGTGCAGGGCCGTGGGCGCGAGCAGCAGCCCGTCGTCGTAGGCGCGCTGCGCCATCGGAACCATGCGGCTGAACGAGGTTTTCGCGCCGACCGGGAAGGCCACCGGCACCAGGTTCACGTACCAGCCCACCGATGCGCGCTCGGCGGCCGAGACGCGGGTGCTGATCGGGGTCATGCCGAAGTAGTAGTCGCCGCCGGTCAATTCGCGTTCGGCCAGTGCCGCCGCGGCGAAGATGCCACCGGCGAACTCGGCGCCCTGCTCGCCGCACACCCGCTCGAACCGTTCTGCCGCGGCCTCGTCCATCAGGGTGACGGTGCGGTGCGCGCTGCGGTTGTAGCCGTCCTGGCGTTTGCCCAGATCCAGTGGGAAGGAGGGCAATCGGCCGTCGTTGCCGCGCAACAGCTGTCCCCAGCGACGCACGCCCGGCGAATTCAGCGTCAGCTGTTCGGTGTACGCGCGTTCGCGGGCGCAGTAGTCCAGATAGCTGGCCGGTTCGGTGAGCGTGCCGGTGTCCTGCCACACCTGTCCGATGTACAGCATGGCCAGTTCGAATCCCGCTATGTACTGACCGAATCCGTCGGTGTGCAGATGGTCCGCGGCCAGGTACACGGTGGTGGATTCGGCGCGCTCGATGGCGCCGAAGGTGAAGCAGTCCCAACTGAACGGTCCCGGGGTGGTCTTCTGCACGTGATCGCGGATACTTTCCGCGTCGTAGATCTCGCCGTGATCGACCGGGACGAATTCGACGGCCTCGGCGGGTACCAGGTGCCGCCGGACCGTCCCGCCCGGCCCGAGGGCGAACCAGGTGCGAAACGTGTCGTGCCGCAACAGGAATGCGTTCACCACGCGGGTCATCGCCTCGCGATCGAGGTCCCCGGCCGGAATCTCGGCGGTCACCACGCACAGGCCCGAATACCGGAAATCCGCCTCGCGGTGCCGATCCGCGAGGCGCAGATATTCCTCCTGCTGATGTGCCGGCGGGACAGGATGTTCCGGCGCCCGCGCGGCCCGCTCGAGCGCCTGCGGCGAGGCCACCCAGCTGGTGAGGCGGCCGGGGGCCGGTTCCCACTCATCGATCAGACCGAAGCCGACCACGACATATCCTCACTTCCCGGTGTGCGCCGGCGGCTACGCCCCGGCCTCGGAATTCGCCAGCACCAGCGGCGAGTCGGCGGGTGCGCCGCCGTTCGCCGAACCGTTCGCCACCGGCGCCCGATCCGCTCCCGCGCCGACCGGAACAGGTTGCGGCGCTGCGGTTTCCGAGGACGATGTCGCCGAGGCCAGGATCAGCTCGGCCACCTTCGGACCAGCCTGCTCCAGGCTGAACGAGCGGCCCATCTGCAAGGACATCAGATCGATGCCGAGCGTCTTGGTCACCCGCGCGCCCAGCTCGACGGCCATCAGCGAATCCAGTCCCAGTTCCGGAACCGGAACGGTCATATCGATCGATTCCACCGCGACACCCATCACCACCGCGAGTTCCTCGGCCATCTTGCGGGCGATGAACGGTCCGCGCTTGACCTCCTCCATCTCGGCCAGTTCGTCGCGCAACCGGGCCAGCTCCGAGGTGTCCTTGGCCGAGGCCTGGGCCAGCGCGGTGGTGCGACCGGTGCGCGCCAGCTGCGGGAAGGTGCCGGTGAGTTTGGCCCAGTCGGTCGGGATGATCGCCGCCCGGGTCGCGCCCAGGCGCAGGCTCTGCTCCAGGTACGCGGTGGCGTCGGCCATGTCGATGACCCCGAAGCCGACCAGATCCAGATATTTCACCGCGGTCTCGTCGGCGGCCATGCCGCCGGTCGCACCGGACAGGTGCCCCCAGCCGACGCACAAAGCCCGCTCGCCCGCACGGGACCACTTCTCGGCCAGCGACTCCACCGCGACATTGGCCGCGCAGTAGTTGTACTGGCCGTAGATCCCGTACATCGAACCGCCGGAGGAACACAGCACGAACATGTCCAGCGTGATCCCGGCGTCCGCGATCGCCCGATGCACCACTTGCGCGCCGTGCACCTTCGGCCGGTAGACCCGGTCGAGCTGATCGTGCTCCATCAGCGCGATGCGACTGTCGGCCACCGCGCCGGCCGCGTGGAAGACGCCGCGCAGCCGATGCTCGCCGGTGTGCGCGCGGGCCACCATCGCCGCGACGGCCTCGGCGTCGGTGACATCGAGCTTGCACTCGAGCACCTCGACCCCGACGGTGCGCCACGCCTCGAGCTGCCGCCGCGCGTCCTCGGTGGCCGCGCCGCTGCGCCCGGCCAGCACCAGCCGCCGCGCCCCGCGCATGACCAGCCAGCGACCGATGGCCATTCCGAACCCGCCGAAGCCACCGGTGACCAAATATGTTGCGGCACCGTCGATTTCGAGTTCCGGCAGATGCGGCCGGACCGGCGGCTCCGGATCGTCCATGCGCAGGGCGATCCGGGTGGTGCGGGTCGAGCGGATGGTCTCCTCGAACGCCTTGGCCACATCGCGGGTATCGAACATGGTGTACTCGAGCGGCTGGTACACCCCCTCCAGCACTCGCTGGTAGACCCGTTGCAGCAGGGCGGTGAGACGTTCCGGGCGCACCGCGACCAGGCGGTCCAGATCCATCGAGTAGTAGGCGACGTTCTTGTCGAAGTTGCTCATCTCGAGCAGCCCGCCGGTGTAGATATCGGCCTTGCCGACCTCCACGATCCGCCCGAATTCGGCCACGGCGTTGAAGTTCTGCCGCAGGGTCTCGCCCGGCGCACTGCTGAGCACCACGTCCGCGCCGACGCCGCCGGTGATCTCGAGCACGTCGTCGACGAAGTTCAGCGATCGCGAGTTCACCGCGTAATCCGCGCCCAGGGTCAGGATGTGCGCGCGGCGCTCGTCGGTGCTCGCGGTACCGATGATCCGGGCTCCGCGCGCCTTGGCGACCTGGATCGCGGCGGTGCCGACACCACCGGCCGCGCCGTGGATCAGCACCGTCTCCCCCGGCTCGAGCCGGGCCAGATCGTGCAACGCGTATTCGGCGGTGCCGAAAGCGATTGTGCTGGTGCAGTATCCGGGATCGGTGTCCGATGGCAGCGGAATGGTCAGGGACCGGTCCGCGATCGCGAAGCGCCGCATCATGCCCTTCGCCGCGATCGCCACCAGATCGCCGACGGCCAGATCGGTGACGCCCGCACCCAACCGGGTGATCGTCCCGACGCCTTCCATACCCGGTACGGTGCCGAAGTAGGTCGGCGCGAGTTCGCGTTCGCCCAGCAGGCCGATGACCTTCAGCGGGTCCTTGTAGTTCAGGCCGATGACCTGCACCCGGACCTCCACCTGGCCGGGACCCGGTGCGGGGCGCGGACATTCGCGCCACGCCAGGGCGGACAGTACCCGCGTGCGCGGCAGCTCCAGGGCGAAGTTGGCCTCCGGGTCGGTGAGCGGGCGATCGGTGTCCAGCTCCTCGATCCGTCCGGGCAGTGGTTTGGTCACCACCGGGACCCAGCGCGCGCCCCCGCGCAACAGCACCTCGTCGGAGTTGTCGAGCGAGAATGCCCCGGGCACAGCCAGTTCCGCGACCAGATCGGCGACCGGGGTGCCGGGTTCGGTGTCGATCAGCCGCCAGCGCAGCGCGGTCTGCTCGTTGAGCAGCACCCTGCGCGCACCGGCGAGCGCGGCATGCGCGGGTTCCGGCGGGGTGGCGCTGTCCGGCAGGGTGAAGGCGCATTCGGTCACCAGGGTGACGTGGCAGGCTCCATCGCCGAAGACCGACTGCGGGGTACCGTCGGCGGACTCCGGATTCGCGAAATCGTGTACGGCGACGGCGATTCGCTTGAGGGTCCACAGCTGGGCGACATCGTCCGGCCGCTCCGGTGCGGCGACCAGGACGACGTGCAGCCGCTGGGCGCCCTCGTCCCGACCGGCCTGCAGCAGTTCGAACAGCTCCGGCTCCAGCTCGGCACCCGGCGAATCCACTGGATACAGCCGCGCTCCCGCGATCGCCTCGGTCAGTTCGGTTGCGCGCGTGCTCTTTCCGAGCGCGACGATCAGCGTGGTCGCCGAGCCGGCGTCGGCCAGGGCGGCCGGGTCGATCGGATCACGCTGCTCCATGGTGTCGGCGTAGTAGAAGTCGACCATCCGGTGCAGCGGGTCGTCCCCGGGGCGCAACGCGCCGATCTGCAAGCCGGTCAGGCGCATCACCAGGTTCTGATCGGCATCGAGCAGATCCACGTCGGCGCGCAGCCGCGCCTTCGGGTCGCGCCGGGCTACCACGGTGATCCGCTCGGGCAGCGGGGCGAGCAGGCGCACCGCGTTCACCCCGACCGGAACCATGGTGCCCTCGTTGATCCGCTCGTCGGCGAACAGCATCGCCGCGCTCTGCATGGCCGCGTCCACCACCGCGGGGTGGGCCAGATGCCCCGAGCCCTCGGCGATGCTGCCGTCCACCGTCGCCACCGCGACGTCCTGGCCGACGCGCACGCTCAGCACGCGCCGGAAGGCCGGACCGTATCGCAGCCCGGCGGCATCGAGCCCGGAATAGAACAGCTCCGGATCGACGTCGACCCCGACCTCGATGCTCGGCACCCGGGCGAAGGTCTGCTCGTGGCTGCCGGTCAGCAGGCGACCGTGGGCGTGCACGGTCCACGCCTGTCCGGTCGCACCGCGCGAACGGATCAGGAAACGTCCGCTGGCCTCCTCGACGCTCAACGCCACCAGCGGCACGTCGGGGGCGCCCATGATCAGCGGCGCGACGAACCGGACCTGTTCCAGGCCAACGCGTTTGACGCCCAGGCGACTGGCCGCGGCACTGAGCGCGGCGTCCAGGTAGGCCGCACCGGGCATGATCTTCACGCCGTTGACGACGTGGTCTGCCAGCCACGGCAGCAACTCGCCGCTCACCTGCAACAGCCAGTCCGGGCGGCCCTCCAGATCCGGATCGCCCAGCATGGCGTACCCGTCGGGGGTGCCCAAGCGCGCCTGTTCGAAAAGCGGTAGCGCCGAATGCAATCGAGTGCGCTGCCAGGGATAGCGCGGCAGCGACAGGTGCGGTGTGGCCGGGCGGTCCGCCGGGAACAGCGAGTCCACCGTGAGCACCCCGGCCGCGTACAGGCCGATCAGGGTGCGCCGGACGCTCTCCGAATCGGCCTGGGTGCGATCGAGTGTCGGCACGGTGGTGCCGTTGACGTCCGCGCCGAGCAGCGTCTCGCGAATGTTGCCCGAGAGCACCGGATGCGGCCCGACCTCGAGGAACACCCGGCTGTCCGCGGCGATCAGGGCGGCGATCGCGTCGCGGAACAGCACCGGGCGGCGCACATTGGCGCACCAGTACTCCGCATCCCAGTCGCCGTCGGTGACGCGTGCGCCGGTGACCGTGGAGTACAGCGGCACGATCGGCGGCCGCGGCTTCAGCTCGGCCAGCTCGGTGCGCAGCTCGTCCAGGATCGGATCCATCAGCACGCTGTGATACGGCACCTCCACCCGCAGGCGACGCGCGAAAACGCCCTCCTCGGTGAGCTTTTCGGCGATCTCGTCCAACCGTTCCACATCGCCGGACAGGGTCAGCGAGGAGGCACTGTTGATCGCCGCGATATCCACCCGCGCGTCGTCGCCGACCAGTTCGCGGGCCTGATCGGGGCTCAGGCCCACCGCGAGCATGCCACCGGTTCCGGCGGTGGTCGCCTGCAACCGGGCGCGGTGGTACGCGACCCGCACGGCCTCGGGCAGGGTCAGCATCCCGGTGACGTACGCCGCGGACACCTCGCCGACGCTGTGGCCGACCACCGCGGCCGGCGTGATGCCGTACTCGGCGAGTTCACGGACGAGCGCGACCTGGACCAGGAAGTTCGCCGGCTGGGCCACCTCGGTGCGGGTGACCCGCGACTCCTCCTCGGGCCGCCGCAACTCCTCGATGACCGACCAGCCCGACAGCGCCCGGAACTCCTCGTCGACGCGCTGCGCGGTCTCGGCGAAAACCCCTCCGGCGGCGAGCAATTCGCGTCCCATCCGCCAATGCTGCGGACCCATGCCGGAGAAGACGAAGACCGGTTCGGCCACGCGCGACAGGATCGTGCGCGCCGCGTCGCGGCCCTCGCCCCCGGCGAACTGGCGCAGCTGGGAGATCAGCTCGGTGGTGTCGCCGTCGACCAGGACGCCGGTGCGATAGGGGTGGTGCGCGAGCCGAGTCCAGGCCGCCTCGGCCAGATGGTCCGGATCCGCGCCCGCGGCAAGCAGATCCGCGAATCGGCCCGCCTGTGCGCGGGCCGCGGCGGTGCCGCGCGCGGAGATGGGCAGGATGCCGAAGTGGCGGTGCTCGCCGGTCGTCGCGGGCGCGCTCGGTTCGCGGTACTCCTGCAGGATCGCGTGCGCGTTGGTGCCGCCGTAGCCGAATCCGTTGACCGCGATCGTCATCGGCGCACCGCCGGGTGCGAGCTGCTCGGCCTCGAGCTGGACGCTCAGGCCCAATTCCTCGAACGGGATGTCCGGATTGGGCCTTTCCAGCCAGCCCTGCGGCGGAATCGTGCGATGTGCGATCGCCAGTGCCGCCTTGATCACACTCGCCACACCCGCCGCGGCCTCGGTATGTCCGATGGTGGATTTGACCGATCCGACCCCCAGGGTGCCGGTGCGACCGGCGGGTGCCCCGAAAACGCTTCCCAGCGCACGCAATTCGACCGGGTCACCGACCAGGGTGCCGGTGCCGTGCGCTTCGACGTAGGTGATCTCGTCCGGCCGCAGCCCCGCGCGTGTGCACACCTGACGCGCCAGGGATTCCTGGGATTCGGCGCTGGGCACGGTGATCGCGGTGGTGCGCCCGTCCTGGTTCGCACCGGTGGCCTTCACCACCGAATAGATCCGGTCGCCGTCGCGGACCGCGTCCTCGAGCCGCTTGAGCACCACCATGCCCGCACCCTCGCCACGGCCGTATCCGTCGGCGGAGGCGTCGAAGGATTTACAGCGGCCGTCGGTGGCCAGGAATCCGCCCTTGCACATCAGCACGAAGGTCTCGGGCTGCAACATCACGTTGACACCGCCGGCCAGCGCGACCTCGCAGTCGCCGTTGTCCAGCGCCTGGCAGGCCAGATGGAAGGCCACCAGCGAGGAGGAGCACGCGGTATCGACCGTCAACGCGGGCCCGGTCAGGTTGAGCGCGTAGGCGATTCGGTTGGACAGCATGGTGTAGGAGGCGCTGGCCGGGGTGTGCATGTCGGTGTGGAACAGCGCGGGACCGACCACGCCGATGACCGACTGGTCCACCACGAATCCGCCGACGTACACCCCTACCGGCGCACCGCTCGCGCGACCGGCCACGCCCGCGTCGTCCAGGGCTTCCCAGGTCACCTCGAGCAGCAGCCGCTGCTGTGGGTCCAGGACCGTCGCCTCGCGCGGGGAGATGCCGAAGAAGTCGGGATCGAATTCCCAGGGGTCGATCGTCATGAACGCGCCGCGTTTGGTGTAGGCGCGACCCGGCGTGCGCGGTTCGGGATCGTAGTATCGTCGATAGTCCCAGCGGTCGGCCGGAATCTCCACGACTCCGTCTCGTTTGTCTACCACGAAATCCCAGAACGTGTCGGGCGAGTCGATCCCGCCCGCGAATCGACAACCGATACCGACAATTGCAATATCAGACACGCAGTTTCCTCCCGAGCTCGGGATATGTCATCGCCGTCCAATTCGGCGATCCGTGTAATCGAGCACCCCGCACAGTTGACAGGCCCGGCTCAGTGTATCGGCGGATTACGAGACGAACAGGCCCGTGCGCACATTTTGTGCCGTTCGCGGAGACACCCTGCCCGCGACTGTGACATCGCCCAGGAATCACTGGTGAGCGCGTGGCGATACAACCAAAGGCGTATCGCGCGACTGGAGCCGGCCACAATACGGCACTCGGTATCGTTCACAATATCGACCGCGAGTCGTTGTGTCGTATCGGAATGAGCAATCCATCGCCGGTGAATTCACGCATGCGCGGATAGGATCCCATCGGCGTTCGGCGTGCGCGCCGGCCGCAAGGCATATACCGATATTCGACGCGGCAGGGAGGCGGCCATTGTTCGCCGATTTCACACGCTGGGCGGACATGGTCGTCCGGCGGCGTTTCACGGTGATCGTGGTATTGCTGGCCGGGCTGTCGGCACTGGGCGTCTACGGGATGGATCTGCACGACCGGCTCAGCTCCGACGGCTGGGACGATCCCGGTTCGCAGTCCATCCGCGAGGCCCGCATCAAGGATGAGGCGTTCGGGCGCAACCACATTGCCGACGTGCTGGTGCTCTACCACGCGCCGCCCGGACACACGATCGACGATCCGGCGTTCGCGCGAACCGTGGTGAACAGCCTGAACTCTCTGCCGCAACGCTTTCCGGAGCAGATCGCCAAGGTCAACGGAACCTACTGGCACACTTCTACCGGGCTGTCGCTGCCGGATGTCTTCGGCTCGGCGGATCACCGATATGCCTTCGCCTCCATCGCGATTCGCGGCAGCGACAACACCGAGGTGATGCGCAACTACCGGCACGTCGCGGGGGCGTTCACCATCCCGGGCATCGATCTGCAGGTCGCGGGCGGGCAGCCGGTCGCCGGAGCGCTCAACGACACCATGGCGCACGATCAGATGCGGATGGAACTGTTCGCCATCCCCGCGGTCGCGGTGCTGCTGTTCTTCGTCTTCGGCGGGGTGGTCGCCGCGGCGCTGCCGCTGATCGCGGGCGGGCTGACGGTGGTCGGCGCATGGGGGATCATCCGGGCGATCACCACCGTGACGGACGTGAATTCCTTCGTCTCCCCGGTGGTTTCGATGATCGGGCTGGGCCTGGCGATCGACTACGGACTGTTCATCGTGAGCCGATTCCGCGAGGAACTCGCCGACGGGCACGAGATACCGGCGGCGGTGCGGCGCACGGTGGCCAGTGCCGGACGTACCGTGGTGTCCTCGGCGACCATCGTGGTGGCCGCGTCGGCGGCCATTCTGCTGTTCCCGCAAGGGTTTCTGCGCTCGTTCGCCTACGGCGCGATGATCACCGTCGCACTGGCCGCGCTCACCGCGGTCACCCTGCTGCCCGCCATGCTCGCCGTACTGGGCCCGCGCATCGACCTGTTCGGGTTCCGCCGGTTCCAGCGCACCCGCGGCACCGCCGAGGACCCGGACAACCGCTGGGGCCGGTTGGCCGGATGGGTGATGAAACGGCCGCTGGCCGTGGGGATTCCGATCGTAGCCATTCTGGTGCTGCTGATCGCCCCGGTGCGCGACATCGCGTTCGGCGGGATCAGCGAGCGATTCCTGCCGCCGGACAACCGGACCCGGCTCGCGCAGGAACATTTCGACCGGGTCTTCCCGCTGCGCCAGACCGGCCCGATCTCCCTGGTTCTGATCACCAACGACACCGCGGACGTGCCCGGCGTGGTCGAAACCGCCAATCGCGCACCTGGTCTGGCCGCTCCCTTCCCGAAACCGGTGCAGGGCCCGGCGCATCCGAGTGTCTTCACCACCGACACCGTGCTGCTGGATCCGCATCGTCCCGATCCGGCCATCGACTACCTGCGGTCGATGCCGTTGCCCAGGGGCACAACGGTTCTGGTGGGCGGCACGCCGGCCGAACAACGCGACAGCGTCGATGCGCTGCTGCATCGGCTGCCCTGGATGATCGCCCTGGTCTTCGTCCTGACCACCGCACTGATGTTCGCCGCCTTCGGTTCGATCGTGCTGCCACTGCAGGCCGCCGCGCTCAATCTGCTCGGCCTCGGATCCACCCTCGGCATCCTGACCTGGATATTCGTCGACGGGCACGGTTCGCGCGCAATGAATTTCACCCCGCAGCCGATCATGGCGCTGGTGCTGGTGCTGATCGTCTCGGTGATCTACGGCCTGTCCACCGATTACGAGATATTCCTGCTCGCCCGCGTCGTCGAGGCACGCCGCGCGGGCGCGTCCACCGTCGAGGCGGTCCGCTCCGGCGTAGCGCACACCGGCCGGATCATCACCGCCGCGGCGCTGATCCTGCTCGTCGTCACCGGCGCGTTCGCACTCTCGGATCTGGTGATGATGCAGTACATCGCGTACGGCATGGTCGCGGCGCTGTTCATCGACGCGAGCATTCTGCGTATGCTGCTGGTCCCCGCGACGATGCGATTGTTCGGCGATATCTCCTGGTGGTCCCCGCGCCTGCGCGAACACCGCCGCCCTCCCGCCGATCCGGACCCGGCCGCCCCGGACGCCGAGACCACCCCGGAGATCGTCCACTCCGCGGCCCGCTGATCGAATGGGCCGCCGATCACAGACCGGCGATGTGCCCGCTACCGGCCATCTCCTCGGGTTGTTCTGCGGCACAACGAACAACAGCGCTCCCGGACGAGCGGTTCCCGGACCGCCACACCCGCCGACCGACGCGGCGGTATCCGGTGACTCGTCCGACGGGCTCTACTCGGCCGGCGGGACTCCCCACCGGCAGTACCGTCCCGCCGAGGCGTTGCCCGTACTCTGCTGGGACGATCACCGGGAGGGTGGATGTCCGAGGAGAACGCACCGGCCGGACGCCGACGCGATTCGGCCGCGACGCGCGCGGCGCTGTTGAGCGCCGCGCAGGAATTGTTCGCCGAGCGCGGATTCGAGCGCGCCACGGTGCGCGATATCGCCGCGCGCGCCGGAGTGAACCAGGCGTTGCTGTTCCGCTACTTCGGCACCAAGGAAGAGTTGTTCCGTGCCTCGATCACCGATCGCGGACGCCGCGTCCTGGCCGAGGGTCCCGACGACGCGCTGCTGGGCCGCATGCTCGAGCGCATGCTGCAACCGGAGGAGACTGCCGCCCAAGGATATTGGCTACAGGCCGCACTGCGTTCGAGCGGGCACGACGAGGGCACCGCGGCGATCCGGGCGCAGCTGGGCCAGGAATACGTGCGCGCGCTGTCCACTCTGACCGATCAGCCCGATGCGGAGCTGCGCGCGGATCTGTTGCTGGCGTGGTTGCTGGGCATCGGGCTGATGCGTTCGGTGCATCAGCGCGATCCGCTGGCCGGAGCCGATCCCGACGCGGTTGCCGGTCATGTGCTGCGCGCCGCGCGAGTGCTGCTCGAACGCATGGATGTGAATTTCCCACCGCGGTAACAGGATTCATCCGTTGACGAGCCCTCGAGACCACCCTACGATGCTTTTGTAAGCAACTGCTTACATCGCTTGCACGCCGCGAGCGGCGTGGGGGAAAGGGAGTTCATATGAGCGTCGACTCGCCGGTACGCGACTACCCCTTCGGCGATCCGGTCCGGCTCGAGATCCATCCGCTCTTCGAGCAGTTGCGCCGCGACGAACCGATCAGCCGTGTGCACCTGCCGTACGGCGGCGACGGCTGGCTGGTGACCCGGTACGAGGACGTCAAATTCGTCCTGGCCGACCCGCGATTCAGCCGCGCGGTCACCGTGGACCGGGAGGACATCCCGCGCGCGGTTCCCCAACCCTCCCGGGCCAATTCGCTACTGAGCATGGATCCGCCCGAGCACAGCCGGCTGCGCAAACTCGTCGCCAAGGCGTTCACCAGCCGCCGGGTGGATCTGCTGCGCCCGCGTGCCCAGCAGATCGTCGACGAGCGCCTGGACGAGATCGAACGCACCGGCGCCCCCGCGGATCTGGTGGCGAATCTGGCTCTGCCACTTCCGGTTACGGTGATCTGCGAAATGCTCGGCGTGCCACCGGCAGATCAGCACCGGTTCCGCGACTTCTCCGACGCCATCCTGTCCACCACCGCCTACACCGCCGAGCAGATCGCCGCGGCCCGCAGCGAACTCGAGACGTACCTGGCCGAGGTCGTCGCTGAACGCCGCGCCGCGCCGGACACCGGCGACGATCTGCTGGGCGCGCTGGTCGCCGCTCGCGACAACGACGACCGGCTCACCGAGCAGGAGCTGGTCCAGCTCGGCATCACCCTGCTCATCGCCGGTCACGAGACGACCGCCAACCAGATCGCCAACTTCACCTATCTGCTGTTGTCCACGCCCGGCCAGTGGGAGGCGTTGCGGGCGGATCCGGATCTGGTGCCCGGCGCGGTGGAGGAACTGCTGCGCTATGTGCAGCTCGGCTCCGGCGGCGCCTTCGCCCGGGTTGCCACGCAGGACGTCGAGGTCGGTGGCACCGTCGTGCGCGCCGGTGACGCGGTGTTCGTCAACACCCAGTCCGCCAATCGCGACGAATCGGTCTTCCACGACCCGGCCGAACTCGATCTGACCCGGCGGCACAATCCGCACATCGCCTTCGGCCACGGCGTGCATCACTGCCTCGGCGCGCAACTGGCGCGGGTCGAGTTGCAGGTCGCGCTCGGCTCGCTATTGCACCGGTTCCCCCGGCTGCGCCTGGCCGTCCCGGCCGAAGAGGTTCCGTGGAAGACCGGTCTGCTGGTGCGCGGGCCCGTCGCACTGCCGGTGACCTGGTAGGAGTGCGCGAATGAGCGAGCAGTGGCGTATCTCGGTGGACCGCGAGACCTGTATCGGCTCGGGCATGTGCACGGGCACGGCCGCGGCGCACTTCACCCTCGTGGACGGCTACTCGAGCCCGGTCGCCGAATGGGCCGATCCGGACGAGAGCATCCTCGATGCCGCGGAATCCTGTCCGGTCGAGGCGATCCTGGTGCGCGCGGCCGGTTCCGGGCAGGTGCTGGCCCCCGAACAGTGAGCGGCGCCGAACGTTCGCCGCGAGATGGCTCGCTGCCCGAGTCCATCGAGGGATACCGGCACGATCGGGCGCGCCCCGGCACATGACCAAGGTCTCGCTGCGCTGTGCGAATCCTGTGAGCGAGAGCCCTTTTCGCCATCGTGCGGCAAGATCGAGTCATGCGAAATTGTGGTAACGATCGCGCCCTGTCCTCGTCGGCCGGGAGCGGACGGGCGCAGAGGCGCGGAGGTGGACGTGGAATACTGACCCGGGCGGGGGCGCGATGAGCCAGACCGGTGATTCCGACCACACCAGTGGTTCGCACCCCGCCCAGGAACCGACCACTACCGACATACCGGCCGCCGCTAACACGGGGATCGGTGAGGACGAACAGAACACCGTGACCGAATCGACCCCCGGCGAACCGACCGAAGCCAATCGATCATCCAGCAAGGACAGCCACCCCGGAACACCACCGGCCGCATCCGAAAACGCTGCCGCACAAGACGATACGAACTCCGCCTCCGATTCCGGCGAGAACACCGCCGATGCCGGGGCCACCACCTCCATTCCGAGCGCCGACGAAGCCGCGACAACCGCGCTCGGTGCCGCGGCGGCACCGAGCGCACCCGGCACGTCCGGCCCCGCCGACGCGCCGACCACGGTCCTGCCGTCGTCGACGCCCGTCGCACCGCCTGCCAAGGTCGGCCCGGCCTCGCCCGGCAGCTCGGTGCCCGGCCCCGGACGCGCGACCTGGCTCCTGATCGCCGCGGCCGTGGTGATCGTCGTGATCGCCGTCGGCGCGGTCTTCCTGGGCCGGTCCGGCAGCGATCACGCCGGGAGCGGCAGCGCCGGCGAGAGCACCACGCCCGCGGTCCCGGCCGCGGCGATCAACGTTCCGGCCGCCGCGAACCCGATCAATCCGAGCGTCCCGATCACCGTTTCGGCGACCGGCGGACACCTCACCTCGGTGACCGCCACCACACCGGACGGCAAACCGCTCGCGGGCACTCTGTCCCCTGACGGGCTGAGCTGGACCAACACCGATTCGCTGGCCTTCTCCAGCGCGTACACCATCACCGCCGACGCGGTGAACTCCGCCGGTGCGCACACCAAGCAGAACTTCACCGTCAAAACGATGTCCACGGACAACATCAGCACCGCCTACGCGAACGTCGTGCCCGCGCCGGATGTGGTCGCCAACACCGGTATCGGTGTCGGACAGCCGATGGTGTTCCAGTTCACCAAGCCGGTGTCCAACAAGGCCGAGGTGCAGAAGCATCTGCACGTCACCGTCACCCCGGCGCAACCCGGCGCCTGGTACTGGGTCGACGACAAGGATGTGCACTACCGCGGCCCGAACTACTGGCTGCCGGGCACCAAGATCCACATCGAGGCCGATGTGGTCGGCCTGGACCTCGGCAACGGCGTACTGGGCGCGGAGAACAACAGCGCCGACTACACCGTGCACGACTCCTGGGTCGCCAAGGCCGACGGCAGCACCGACCAGCTCACCATCTTCCAGAACGGAAAGCAGGTCAACCAGATGCCGATGAGCCTGGGCTCGCCCGGCTTCCCCTCGCACGAAGGGCCGCACGTCATCTCCGACAAGCAGCCCTCGATCGTGATGGACTCGTGCACCTACGGCACCTGCGCGGGACAGCCAGGTTATTACCGCGAGACCGTGGCGCTGGACGAACGCATATCCAACGACGGCGAATTCGTGCACTCCGCGCCGTGGTCGGTCGGGCAGCAGGGCAGCAGCAACGTCTCGCACGGATGCGTGAACCTCTCACCCGACAACGCCCAGTGGTTCTACGACCACTTCGGCATCGGCGACGTCGTGGAGATCACCCATTCCGGCGGTGCCACCCTGCCGGTGTGGGACACCTACGGCGACTGGGAGGTCCCGTGGCAGACCTGGCAGGCCGGTAACGCCAACAGTTAGCGGGTCGTACCCGCCGCCACGGCCGTATCCGGCGGTCGCGGCGGCGGGACGCGTTCGGAATGTCCGGATTGGACCCCCGTTACCGGACGTGATAGGAGAATTCATGTGCCGGATTCCTCGTTGACGCGTTCCGTTTCGCTGCCCCGACCGACATCCGATGCGAATTGCGCACTGGCGCAACGACTTTGCGTCCGATGATGGGAAGGACCGAACAGCCGGTCGAATCCGGCCCGCAGCAGCGCCCGGGCGCCGCCCGGCCAGTGGCCGCGAGCGCGTACCGCCTGGATCTGGACGGTCTGCGTGGTGTGGCCATCGCCCTGGTGGTGCTGTTCCACATCTGGTTCGGGCGGGTGTCCGGTGGGGTGGATATCTTCCTGGTCCTGTCGGGGTACTTCTCCACCGGTCTGCTGGTGCGTCAGATCGAATCCGGCGGCGCTGTACGGGTGTGGTTCACCGTGCGGCGCACGCTGCGCCGGCTGCTCCCGGCACTGGTGGTGGTGCTCGCGGCCGTGGTGCTCGCCGTGGTGACGCTGCGCCCGATCACCCAGTGGGCCGATCTGGCCGATCAGACGCTGGCCTCGGCGTTCTACTACCAGAACTGGCATCTGGCGCTGGCGTCCTCGGACTATCTGGCCGCCGATCCGTCGGTGAGCCCGCTCCAGCATCTGTGGTCGATGTCGGTGCAGGGGCAGTTCTATCTGGCCATCACGCTGTTGCTGGCGGTGGTGGCCTGGTCGCTGCGCAAGCTGGGGCGTCCCGGGTACGTGCGCCCGGCGCTGCTGGTGTTGCTGGGCGCGCTCGCGGTGGCGTCGTTCGGCTATGCGATGGTCGGCGAGAACGCCCACCAGAGCTGGAACTACTACGATTCGTTCGCGCGAGCCTGGGAGCTGCTGGCCGGTGCGTTGCTGGCGATCGCCGCACCGTGGCTGACCCTGCCCCGGATCGTGCGCACCCCGCTCGCGATCGCCGGACTGGTCATCGTGGCGATCTGCGGCGAGCTGGTATTCGGCGCGGGCGTCTTCCCCGGTCCCGCGGCACTGATCCCGGTCGGCGCGGCGGTGGCGCTCATCCTCGCGGGCAACAATCTCGAACCCGCGGCCCGTCCGATACTGCTGCGCTGGCTGGCCACGCGCCCGGCCGTGGAACTGGGCGCGATGGCCTATTCGCTGTACCTGTGGCACTGGCCGCTCCTGATCTTCTACCTCTCCGAACGCGGCAGGCCGACAGCCGGCCCCCTCGGCGGCCTCGGCGTGATCGGGGTGTCGCTGGCGCTCGCGTACACGACCCGGCATCTGGTCGAGGAGCCGCTGCGGATGCGCTCGGCGCGCGCGATCGCCGCCGAACGGACGCAGCGATTCGAGCGATCCCGGACGATGTCCATCCCCGCGATCCTTTCGCGTTTCCGGCGGCCCATCGGCGCGCTGGTCGCGATCATCGGCGTTCTGGGAATCGGCGCTAGCGCCTCCTGGCATCTGGCGATGGGCGCGAACGGACCCAAGCCGCCGGCCTGGCTGGATCCGGCGCGATACCCCGGAGCGGAGGCACTGGCCGCGGGCGCGCCGGTCCCGCAGGCGCGGATGCGGCCCACGGTCCTGGAAGCGCCCGCGGATCTGCCCTATCCGACCACCGACGGCTGCATCGCGGACTGGTCGACCACCGATCTGATCACCTGCGACTACGGCGACCGAAACGCCCAGCGCACCCTCGCGGTAGTCGGCAGCTCGCACGCCGAACACTGGATTCCGGCCCTGCAGATCCTCGGCCAACAGCACGGCTTCCGAGTTCGGGTGATGCTGAAAATGGGCTGCCCGCTGACCGTCTCGGACGACATTTCCTACAAGGGCGAGACGATTCCGGACTGCCGCGACTGGTCCCGTCAGGTGATCGACCGCCTCGGACAGGAACGCCCCGACTGGGTCTTCACCACCGGCACCCGCCCCCTCGACGGCCCCGGCGACGAAACCCCGCAGGACTACCTGGACGTCTGGTCCCAGCTCGCCGACCGCGGCCTCAACGTGGTAGCCATCCGCGACACCCCGTGGCTACGGCACGACGGCATCCGCTACCGCGCCTCGGACTGCCTCGCCGAAGGCGGCGACAGCACCAGCTGCGGCCTCCCCCGCGACTACGCCCTGAACCCGGTGAACCCCGAAGCCGAACCCGCCTCGCGATTCCCCAACGTCTTCCCCCTCGACATGACCGACGCCGTCTGCGCGGCGGACACCTGCCCCGTCTCCGCAGGCAATATCCTCATCTATCACGACGAACATCACCTGACCGCGAATTACTCGCGATCCCTGGCGCCCGCGCTGGGCCGGGCGATGCGACCGATCCTGCAATGGTGGTGAGCGCGCGACCACCAGGACCGGCGCGATTCGCGCTTCACCGGGGTGACCGGCCGGACGATCGACGAGGTAGTGAGCAGAGGTAATCCAGTCGAGCGAAGGTGGTGAGCGCACATGACCGAGAACAGCAAGCGCACGATCGGGCTCATCTGGTCTCAGACCCCCGACCGCGTCATCGGCGCGGACGGCAGCATCCCGTGGCAGATCCCCGAGGACGTGCAGCACTTCCAGGACATCACGAGCGGCCGCACCATCATCATGGGCCGCCGAACCTGGGATGCGCTGCCCGAACAAGCACACGCCCAATCCGGTCGCCGCACGATAGTCATCACCCGCGACCCCGACTGGTTCGCCACCGGCGCCGAACGCGCGGGCTCGGTGGACGAAGCCCTGTCACTGACCGACCCGGACGAGGTCTGGATCCTCGGCGGCGCCGAAATCTTCGCCGCGACAATCGAATTCGCGACCGTCATCGTGGTCACCGAAGTCGATGCCAAGGTCTCCGGCGACGCCTACGCACCGGAGATTCCACCACAGTTCGTCCTGGCCTTCACCACCGGACGCACCCGATCGTCCAACGGCAAGAACAGTTTCCAGTTCCGCAGTTACGCACGGAAATAGGGCTGCGCGACCCGACCGCTCAGCCCGCGGCGACCGGCATCGCAATGGTGACACCGGTCACGCCGCCCCACAATCCGATTCACTGCCAGCGCCGGAACAGCCCTGTAATAACGGCTCGAGGTCAGAATGACGGACCGCTGCACGGATAGGTGACGCCGGACAACGGCGGCTCGTAGATACAGCGGGCTGCACTTGGGGAGTTGGTGCGACCACTAAGATTGGATCTTAGTTAGATCTGATCTAACTAAGATCCAATCTTAGTTCGGAGGTTCCGGTGAATTTCGCAGGCAGACAGGCCGATCTCGACCTGCTCGGGCAGCAATTCGACATCGTTGCCCGAGCAAGGGGCGCAACCCGCGGCCGGGCGGTGATCGTGACCGGCCGCCGACGGGTGGGGAAGTCGCGGCTGGTTCAAGAGTTCTGCGACCGCTCCGGTGCGGCGAACATGGTGTTCCAGGCGACGCGCGGGCGCAATCCGAGTGCGGAGCGTGCTGACTTCATCGCCACCACCGCCTGCTCGTCTCTCGCCGGGGCGGACCTTATCGCCGGAATCCAGGCCGATGACTGGAACCGAACTCTGCGAACATTGGCGATCGCCTTGCCGGATGAAACTCCCAGCGTGGTGGTGATCGATGAGGTGCCGTGGCTGACCGAACAGGACGCGGAGTTCGAGGGCGCACTCCAGACCGTGTGGGACCGGCAACTGTCCGCCAAACCGGTCCTACTCATCCTGGTCGGCAGCGACATCTCCGTCATGGAGGCGCTGCAATCCCGAGACCGGCCGTTCTTCGGACGAGCGACGAAGATGTCGGTCGACCCGCTCCATGTTGCCGATGTGCAAGCCATGACCGGGTTGCCGGACGCCGATGCCATCGACGCCCTGCTCATCACGGGCGGTTTCCCGGAGATCGTGCAGTCGTGGCAGACAGGAATGAGCCGCACCGATTTTCTCCGCGCCTCGACCACCGATCCGTTGTCGCCGCTACTTGTGGCCGGCGAATTGACGCTGCTCGGCGAATTTCCCGAATCCTCCCGCGCGCGTGCGATTCTCGAGGCGATCGGCAGCGGCGAACGTACCTTCAGCACGGTCGCCGCGCAGGCCGGTAGTTCCGGAACCCTTCCCGCGGGAACACTGGCTCCGTTGTTGGAAACCCTTCAGGCCAAACGGATCATCACCGCCGATCTGCCGCTGTCCACCCGTCCCGACCACAAAAACAAGCGCTATCGCATCGCTGACCCGTACCTGCGGTTCTGGCTGGGCCTGTTGCAGCGGACAATTCCGCTCGCGGAACGCGGCCGTCACGACCTGGCCGCGGCTCGCATAGAACGCTCGTGGACCACGTGGCGCGGCCGGGCGGTCGAGCCGCTCATCCGCGATTCACTGCTCCGGCTACTGCCGAACGACAGGTGGCCGGACACAGACGCGGTCGGCGGCTGGTGGAACCGTCAGAACAATCCCGAAGTCGACCTCATCGGCGCGGACACCGCCCCGACGGCGAAGTCCGTGCATTTCGTCGGCTCCGTCAAATGGCTCGAGGACCGTCCGTTCGATCGACACGACTACGAGGCTCTCAGCCGGGCCCTGCTGTCGGTACCCGGCGCCGAGATCGATACCCCGCTCGTCGCGGTATCTCGATCCGGAGTCGGTAACGACCTTCCACTGACAGCACATTGGGGCCCAGAAGATCTCGTCGACGCATGGCGCTGACCGGTACCGAAGTCGATGCCGGTAACGGACGTCCGGTTATCCGGCTACCGGCACCATGGATACAGAGCCCTGAGGTCACCTGCGGAAACCCCGCTGCACAAGCTGGAGCCCGTGTGTCGGCGGCTCACGGAGCGACTCACCACCGCCAGCTCACCGCCGAGCGCCTTCCGGCAAGTAGTCGACGCGTGGTTCTACGCACTGGCGAAGGACGCTCTCGCCGGAGGAGCCACCGAGGACAAGCTGGCCGAGGCCGTCGACCGCCTCATGACCGCCCGGCTGGCCGAAGTCACGGATATCAACCCCGGCAACAAGATCTCGGTCGCCATCGCGTTCGACGTGTCGCCCGGGACCTGCCGGCCACCATCGAGTTCCACGACTCGATGTTCTCCGGGGGTGTGCGAGTAGCGGTCAAGTAGAACCGGTAACCCGCGACCATTCGGCGCAAATTTCGATAGCGATGCCGACCCCTCCGTCGGCCTTCACTCCCCTCCCGCCAAGCGGAACCTATTGATGCACTGCGCTTTCAGCGGTATCCAATGTCCAACGCCTGCTCCGCCTCCGGTTCAGCCATCATGAACATCCTCGATGTGGACAACGTTCTCGTTACGGAGGCAGCAAAGCTTTCGATCCGGCTTCGCCCACCATCCCGGGCGGTTCCGATGACGGCGGCAGCTGACACGATCGAACGTGGAATCAAGTCTGCTCACCGCCGCCGGATCGGATTGCGCGGGCGGGCTCTGGCATCCCGAATGTGTTTCTAGTCTTGGGTTTCCGAACCTGATCGGCGCGGCAGATCACTCGGCCATTGCGTGCGCTCGCTCCACGACGCTCGTCGGCACCTTCGGCAGTGCCTCGGGGTGTTCGCGGCGGAGCCAGGCGAGCAGTTCCTCGCGCACCGCGCAGCGCAGGGTCCACACATCGTCGGCATTGCGGGCGGACATGGAGGCGCGGACCTGGATGCCGAACGGGGTGGTGTCGGTGACCAGGAGGTTCCAGCTGCGGCGGTCCCAATCTTCGCGGGTGTGCAGGTATTTGTGCAGATGTTCGCGCAGCTCGTCCACCGGTGTGCTGGTGTCGAGGTAGAGGAAGACGGTGCCGGTGATCTGCGGGCCGCCCTTGGACCAGTTCTCGTACGGCTTGGAGTTGAAATACGACACCGGCATGGTGAGGCGGCGATCGTCCCAGATCCGGACGGTCAGGAACGACAGGGTGATCTCCTCGACCGTGCCCCACTCCCCCTCGACCACCACGGTGTCGCCGATCTTCACCGAATCGCCGAACGCGATCTGCAGACCTGCCATCAGGTTTCCGAGCGTCGACTGCGCCGCGATACCGGCAACCACACCGATGACACCCGCCGAGGCGAGCAGCGAGGTACCCAATGTCCGCAGGTTCGGGAACAGCAGCAGGATCGCGACGGCGGCGGTGGTGATCGCCAGCATCGTGGTGATGATGCGCCGAACCAATGTCAACTGCGTGTGCAGGCGTCTGACCTTGGCAATGTCCGCCGTGCGTCTGGCGTACTTGTCCAGCGTGTTCTCCGCTACGGCGTCGACAGCGCGCATCACCGACCACGCCGCGGACAGGATGGCCATCGCCGCCAGAATGTTCAGTACGACACCGTCATGGCGCAGGTGGATCTCCGCCAGCGGATAGGTGAAGTGCAGCGTGAAGGTCGCCAGAAATATCTGCAGCGGGAGATGGATACGCCGCAGCATACCGGGCAGTCGGTTCTGTGGATGTCTGTCGGCCGCTCGGGACATCAGGCGGTCGGCCAGAATGCCGATCGAGATGGTAACTGCGAGCGTCACGGCGAAGACCACCAGCGGTCTCAGTACCTCCTCCAAGGTTTTACTCCTTGCGACGACACTTTCAAGGTCCCCCAGCCACGCTACATATCGGGACGAGGCCTCGCATTTACGTTCGAGCCGTGCGGTATTGGGATTCCTCATGACCTGCGCGGGGCGTAGGGCGTGATAGTCCACACACGTTGCGCACCGGTCCCGACTTCGTCGGTAGCGCACGTCTCCCTGCCGCTGTGGGGAGGCACATCGCGATGGACTGGCGAAGTCGCTCACCCGGCGCACGGCTGCAGGGTTCGTCCGGGTGCGCTCGCGGCCGGGCGGCAAGCGCGGACCGGATCTTTCTGCGCCCGATCGTGACGAGCCGGCGAAACCCGTTGCACTGCAGGCGACCCGCGACACCACGCTACGGCCATCGGCGCGGCCGAAGTGTCATCGAGGTGCTCAACAGATATCCGGGTCGAGCGCGCGCCACCGGGACGGTCAACCCGCGGCGACCGGTTCCGTGGTGGCCGAGGGCACTCCACCGGCGTCGATCTCCACCCGGCGGTAGACGTGCGGCTCGACGATGACGATGGTGGCGGCGCAGCCGCGGCCGGGCGGAAGCACCCGGACCGTGACACGTCCCTGTGTCACCGAATCAAGGTACGACACAGCGGTTTCCACGATCACGGCGCGCAACTCGCGGTCTTCGGGGCCCGGTCCGGCGTCGTCGAGCAGGGTCAGTCGCACGCCCCGGGTTCGGGCCGCGCGCGCCGCGCGGACCAGTGCCGGATCGACCAGGCCGGGGGCGCGTAGCCGATCGCGGAGTTCGGCCTCGAGTAAGCGGCATTCGCACACCTGTTGCGGACTGAGTGTGTTACCCGCGGCGAGGAATTCGAGCATCGGGCGCGCTGTTCGGGATAGGTACGCCATCTGACTGCGGCGTTCGCGGCTCTGTGCCGCGGCGCGGGCCTCCGCTCCGGCGTGCCGGGCGAGATCCGCGCGGGCCCCGTGATAGGAGCGCAGCATCGGGCGCATGTAGAGGGTGAACGCGACCGCGGCCAGGACGGTCGCACCGGCCACGGCCGTGCCGTTCAGAGCGGCTCCCGGCGAACCGCCCGCGACTTCATAGGCGGCGCCGGCCGCGAGCAGTGCGGCGCAGGTCGCCACGACCCGGCCCCGGATCGCAAGCAGCGCAAGCACATACGAGTAGGCGACGAGCACCCAGACCGCATGGTGCGCCGCGCGCGGGCCCAGGTTGACGATGAACGCGGCCAGCGGACCCACCGCGACCACCGACCAGGTCGCTGGCGCGGGTAGTGGATCGTCGCGCGGAATCAGCACCACCGCACCGGCCGCGGCGACTAGGCCGAACCCGCTGTAGGCCAGCACCGGATCGCCACTGCGCACATACCCGAGCAACAGCATGCCCACCGCCCAGCACAACAGCGCCATCATCACGAATCCGGACAGGCCCCGCACGCCGATCAGCGCGGGCGGGCGGGGCTCGTGCGGATCGGTGTGGGTCCATCGCAGCGTCACCGTCGTCCCGCCGCCGGGCGACGAATCGATCTCGGCGTTTCCGCCGCGCAGGCAGCGCATCCGCCACAGAATGCTCTGGCGCACCCCCAGCCGTTCCACGCTGACCCGCTCGACGTCGAATCCGGCTCCGTTGTCGACGATGCGCACGACGATTCCGCCTTCGTCCACCACGATCCGCACCACCCTGGCGACCGCGCGCCCGTCGGGGGCGGCATGGCGCAGGCTGTTGCGCGCCGCCTCGCCCAGCGCGCCGGCCAGCGAGGTGGTCACCTCACGCGGAATACGCAGTGCGCGAGCCCGGTTCGCGAGGTCGGTCGTGACGGACAGGCCGTGCTCGGCCGCCTCCGCGCGCAGCACCTCGATCGTCTCGCGCACCTCGTGGGTGTCCTCGACGCGGTGTTCGTGCGGACTGGTGTCGAGTTGGCGCAGGGTGCGCCGGGCCGAGCGCCGCAGCCGCTCGGCGGTGCCGCCGCGAGCGGCATCGAGCAGGGTGGCCAGGACGTTGTCGTGGATCAGCCCGGCGAACCGGGTCCGTTCCCGGTCGGTGGCCTCGGCGCCCGCGGCCACGGTCGCCTGCCGCACCACGATCGCGGTCACGGTGTCCAGTTCGATCGCCGCGGCCAGCAGCCGCGCCGCGGTCCAGGTCAAGAACCCCTGCACGCCCCAGGTGCGCACGAGATCCTCGGCGACGGCGTGGATTCCGGTGCCGCCGGAGACGTATGCGTCGATGACGGCGGCGATCACGCCGGAGACCGCCAGATACACCGGCCACCACCGCCGCCAGGCCAGTACGCCGGCCACCGCGGTCGCCGCCACCAGTGGCGGAATCCAGGTCCCGGACGGGCCGAAACAGTTGTAGTGCCCGGCGATCGGCAAGGTCAGCAGCGCGGCGAGCATCACCACGGCAAGCCATGCCGAAAGCAGGCCGACCGCACGCCCGCCGATCGTCAGCGACGCCACGACCAGCCCGGCGCCGGTGATGAGCAATCCCGCCACCACGGCCGGGGTCCACCACGCCTGCACCATCCGGTCCTGGGAGAAGATCACCTGAAGATGGGTCACCACCCACAGCACCGTGCCCACGCCCGCGGCGAATCCGAGCGCCCGCCGAGCCCGCGCCTCGGCCCGCCCCGCATGAACCATCTCACCCCGAATCAGGAGTCCCCGAACGACAGCGCCCCACTGCCTCGGAATCCATCCCACGCCTCTATCATCGCCCATCAGCCCTCGTCGCCGCACCGGTCACCCGTCCGGACCAGCACGGGACCGCGCGCTCCGCGATGAGAATTCCCCACCAGACGCCCTGCCCCTGTGACCCGACATGAGCCCCGCCTCGGCGAAGTTCGCACGCGCACAACGAATCCCGTACTGCCTGGACCGCTCGTCGGCGACAGCGGCACCCTGGGCGTCCCACATGGGTGAATTCACCGGCACTCGGCAGAATTCCAGCCGATCGAGCAGCTCTCATCGCAATGTCACATACCGATGAGATTTGTTCGCTCCCTTTATATCCCGACGGGACCGCACGCGGTGAACCTGTGCTGGAACCGGCGTCCGCGCTCAACGACAGCTCTATATTGTTGCGGCCCAGCGTCGCTCAGGTCGATGTGCAGGCGGCCGATACCGCCGTGGCGAAGCGACCGCAGGTCGCGGCCACAATCCGTACCGAGGTGAGTCACCGTTTCCAGCCGGCACCGGAGCGAGACATGTTGCGCCGCAGCGGTTCCGGTAACCCGCCGCGGAGCCACCGGCTGCGCCCGGACTCAGTGCTGATTACCCTCCGCCGGTGTGGTCGCATAACGGGCCATCACCTCGACGACGTTCTCCGGCGTCATCGGTTCGCCCGCTTCGATCATGGCGCGCAGATCGCGGAAGTACTGCACATACAGGTCGGGTGTGAAGGTGTTCAGCATGACCGCGGGTTCGTCGAAGGGGTTGGCGAAGGTGTGCGGCGCGCCGGGCGGGACCATGACCAGGGTGCGCGCGGGCACATCGTGGTCGGTCGCGCGGACGGTGAACCGCACCGTGCCCGAGACGACGTAGAACCCCTCGTCGTGGCGGGCGTGGCGATGCTGCGGCGGCCCCTGGGTGTGCGGGGCGACCTCGATCTCGGCGACGCCGAGCCGGTGGTCGGTGGCGCTGCCGTCCTCCAGGATTCGCAGCACGACCGGACCGGTCAGTGCGACCTCGGCGTTGTCCTGTCCGGTGATCAGTACCTCTGTCACGACCTCTACCTACTTTCCGTCGGCGAAGGCCGCGAGGACCGTCACCAGCTGATCGGGGGTTTCCAGCTGCGGCAGATGCCCGGTCTCGGTCAGCAGTTCGTATCGGGCGCCGGGAATGGCGGCGGCGAAGGCCCGACCAACCTCCGGCGGTGCGATCCGATCGCTCACGCCGCTGAGCACCAGAACCGGGACCTTCACCCCGGACAGCCGCTCGGCCAGGGACGGGTCGGTCATCCGCTCGCCGCCGTAGACCTGCAAGGCGACGCGATTCGCGGCCATCGCCTCGAGTTGCCCCGGGCTGAAGGTGGACGGATCGATCCGGAAGGCGTCGGGCCGGTAGTAGCTGTAGTCGGCGATCTCGTCGAGCCCCAGACCGAAGAAGTCCACCGGCGTCACCCCGGGCACCTCGAGCCCGACCGCGCAGACCAGGACCGCGCCGGCGATCCGGTCGCTGCCCTGGGCGGCGATCTCCGCGGTGATCCAGCCGCCGATCGAATTGCCGATCACGGTCACCTCGTTCAGCTCGAGTTCGTCGAGCAGAGCCCGGTAGACCCTGGCCAGGTCGGCGACCGTGGCCACCGCCTCGGGCCGCGGCGTACCACCGAAGCCGGGATGCACCGGGGTAAGCACCCGCACCGACCGCGCCCGGGCATAGCGCTCGGCGAACTCCTGCACCGATTGCGGACCGGCTCCGCCGTGCAACAGCAGATGAACCGGGCCCGAACCGGTTTCGGTCACAGTGACAGGTACCGGTCCGATGCCGGGAACCTGAATGTCGTACTCCGCCATGGCGACTCCTCGTTCGTGAGAGTGAACTCTCATCAAGGTAGACGCACCCGGGTCGTTATGCAAGTCAACTCTCATGAAGAGAGTATGCTCTCGATATCGAACGATTACGGAGGTGAGCGAGGTGGCCCGACAGGCCGAATCCACATCCACCGCGACACGCGGCGGCCGCACGAATCAGAAGGAACGCACCCGCCGCGCGATCCTCGACTCGGCGCGCACCCTCATCGACGCCGGCGGCGAGGTGACCATGCCCGAGGTCGCGCGGACCGCACGGGTCTCCGAGGCCACCGCCTATCGCTACTTCCCCGACCTGGCCACCCTGCTGCGCGAGGCGATGCACGAATCCTGGCCGGGCGCGGAGCAGATCATGACACCGGTCGCCCACATCGCCGATCCGGTCGAACGGGTCGCCCACGCGACGGAATATTTGTTGCGACACATACACACCCACGCCCCGGCGGTGCGCGCGACCATGGCCGCGGCCATCGTCCGCCCGGCCGAAATCCTGCGTCCCGCCTACCGTCTCGGCCTCATCGAAGCCGTTCTCGCCCCGCTCACGGACCTCACTCCTGAGACGCTGACGCAAATGCGTCAGGACCTCGCCGTGGTGATGAGTGCCGAGGCATTCTTCACACTCACCGATCTGTGCGGAATGTCTTCCGAAGCGGCGATCGCAAGCGTAGTATCTACCGCTCGCAGCATCACAGCGGCCCGATTGCGTTGACGCACAGCCGATTCCAGAAGCAAAGTCCCTGTTCACGAAGCCGCGGCGGTGCGCGGCATCCCGCTCGCGGCCGGCCGTTCGGGCGCGAATGTCCACGCCTCTGAACACCGGATCCGGACTCGGCCGCCATTCCGGCGAAATGCGCTTGCTGACAGGATGCCGATCCCTCGGCCGGCGCAGAAGACCGTTTCCCGGATCGGCCCTCCACTATGCGGTTCGAACCGCACCGCGCCATCGACACCTCTGATAGCCTGCCGGTAGCCGATGTCCGGAATGCGGCCTTGGCCGTACTCGGATAGCTTGTCGGCCAACACAACTCAACGCGGCGGCCTACAGTCGGATCGGATGCTCAATGGCATTCGCAAAGATGCGTCCGGGCCCTCACTTGGCTAGTTTCGGACTGAACCACCACCCGCTCGTGGTGCGGTTCCCGAAACATCCCTGATGGAGGAGCACCGTGCGCATCCTGCTGGTCGCCAGCGCATTCAACAGTCTTACCCAGCGCGTTCACACCGAACTGCGGGAAAGACACCACATCGGGGTCGAACTGGCCCTGGGCGACGATCTGCTGCGAGCGCGGGTTGAGTCCTTCCGGCCCGATCTGATCCTGGCCCCGATGCTCACCACCGCGATCCCGGAGGACATCTGGACCCGGTACCCGGTGCTGATCGTGCATCCCGGGCCGATGGGCGATCGCGGCCCCTCCTCGCTGGACTGGGCCATCGCCGAGGGCGCCACCGAATGGGGCGTGACCGTCCTGCAGGCCGTAGCCGAAATGGACGCGGGCCCGATCTGGGCGAGCGTCCCGTTCCCGGTCGCCGACTGCGGCAAGAGCGAGCTGTACCGCAACGAGGCCGCCGATGCCGCCGTGCGCGCGGTACTGCTGGCCGTGGAACGTTTCGCCGGCGGCCACGAGCCCGAACCACTGGACTATTCGCGCCCCGACGTGCGCGGACAGCTGCGCCCGTACCACTCGCAACAGTTCCGCCGGATCGACTGGTCCACCGAGAGCACCACGGCGATCCTGCGCAAGCTGCGCGCCGCCGACTCCCAGCCCGGCGTCGTGGACGTGCTGTTCGGCAGCGAGTACTTCCTGCACGGCGGTCACAACGAGGACCGGTTGCGCGGTGTGCCCGGCACCGTCATCGCGACCCGCGACGGCGCGATCTGCCGCGCGACCGTCGATGGCGCGGTGTGGATTCCGCAGCTGCGCCCGCGCCGGGTCCCCGGCGGCCCGGCCACCTTCAAACGCCCCGCCGCAGACGTGCTGGCCGCCGAACTGACCGACGTCCCCGAGGCGCCGATCACCCCGGCCGAGGCCGCCGAGCGCGACACCTGGTCAGAACTGCGCTATCGCGAGGAGGCCGGGGTCGGCTACCTCGAATTCGCTTTCGCCGGAGGCGCGATGGACACCCGGCAGTGCCGCCGGCTGCTCGACGCCTACCGCCACGCCGCCCGCCGCCCGGTGGACGTCCTGGTCCTGGGCCCGGCCCGGGACTTCTTCTCCAACGGCATCCACCTCAACGTCATCGAGGCCGCGGCCGACCCGGCACAGGAGTCCTGGCGCAACATCACGGCCATGGACGACCTGGTCGAAGCCATCCTCACCACGACCGACAAGCTGGTCATCTCCGCGCTGACCGGCAACGCCGCGGCAGGCGGGGTGATGCTGGCCCTGGCCGCCGACGAGGTCTGGTGCCGCGAATCGGTGGTGCTCAACCCGCACTACCGGCTGATGGGGCTGTACGGCTCGGAGTACTGGACCTATTCGCTGCCGCGTCGCGTCGGTGCCGCCGAGGCCGCCCGCCTCACCAGCACTCCCCTGCCGGTCGGCGCGCGCGAGGCGGTGACCCTGGGCCTGGCCGACCACGCCGTCGCGGGCACCGCCGAGGACTTCTGGACCTGGGCGCGGCAGGAGGCCGCCGCCCTGGCCGCCGCACCGGAACTGGCCGAGCGTTTGCTGGCCAAGAAACAACGCCGCGCGGCCGACGAGGCCGCCAAACCCCTTGCCGCATACCGGGAAGAGGAGTTGACACAGATGCACCGCAATTTCTTCGCCCCGAACGAGTCCTACCACGAGTTGCGGCAGAACTTCGTCTACAACGTCCGCCCGATGGTCACACCGGCGTACCTACTCGGGTAAACGATCAGCTTCACATACCCGTCGAGTTGAACTATGGTCCCCGAGATCGCTTGTTCAGGAAGTTTGGAAGTGTCACGTGCTAGAACTCGACTACTTCAGCTACGGCTGGGTGACCCCGGCCTTGGCGTACGTCATGTCCGTCATCGGTTCGGTGCTCGGACTGCGGTGCGCCTTCCACGCCCGTGACTCGAAACGTCCCGGCGGCTGGCTGGTCGCCGCGGCGATCTCGCTCGGCGGCGCCGGCATCTGGGTCATGCATTTCACCGCCATGCTGGGCTTTTCCATTCACGGAGCGAGCATTCGATACAACTTGCCGCTGACGCTGGTCAGCGCGGTCGTCGCGATCGTGGTGGTGTGGGTCGGACTGTCGCTGGTCGTACGCTGGCGGCGCGAGGTCCTGGCGTTGCCGATCGGCGGCGCGGTCACCGGGCTCGGTGTCGCGGGCATGCACTACATGGGCATGTTCGCGATGCAGGCGGACGTCGCGATGCACTACAGCCTCTCGGTGGTGCTGTTGTCGGTGGTCATCGCGGTCGTCGCGGCGACCGCGGCACTGTGGTTCATGCTGCACGTGCAGGGCCTGGCGGCCACGTTCGGCGCGGCCATGATCATGGGCCTGGCGGTGTGCGGTATGCACTACACCGGGATGGCCTCGATGTCCGCGGAGCGTTCCACCGGTCACGATATGGCGATGAGCGGCAGCGGCGTCGATCCGGTGCAGCTGCTCACGCCACTGATCATGACCGTCACGCTGGTGACCATGATGTTGATCGTGCTGGTCGGCGTCGCCGAACTGGACGAGCGCGGCACCGCCGAGGCCGAGGCCGCCCTCGCCGTGCCGTCCGCGGCGAAATCCCGTGTGCTGACGACTGATCCGGCCGCTCTGCCCAGCAGCGGCCGGTCCTGGCCGAGAGCCGCGCCGAGCGACGACTGATCGACCGATCGCCGGTTCGGCCACGGTTCCGCCGAGCCGGCAATCAGCCCAGAAGTTGCCGACCCGGCACCGACCCACCACAGTGGATTCGGTGCCGCGGCGCGACCCGTCGCGGCCGGGGCCCATTCCGGACCCCACGGACGCGAAGGAGTTAGACCGTGCGCTTCGGCATCTTCATCCCTCAGGGCTGGCGGCTCGACCTGGTCGGCATCGACCCCGCGGCACAGTGGACGGTGATGCGAGATCTGGCCCGCCGGGCCGACGCCAACCCGGACTGGGAGTCGCTGTGGGTATTCGACCACTTCCACACCGTGCCGGTCCCGACCACCGAGGCGACCCACGAGGCGTGGACGCTGATGTCCGCGTTCGCGGCGAGCACCGAACGGATCCGGCTCGGCCAGATGTGTACCGCGATGAGCTACCGCAACCCGGCCTACCTGGCCAAGGTCGCGGCCACGGTGGACATCATCTCCGGCGGCCGGGTCGAGATGGGCATCGGCGCGGGATGGTACGAACACGAATGGCGCGCATACGGATACGGCTTCCCCACCGCCGGTGAGCGCCTGGCCCGGCTGGACGAGGGCGTGCAGATCTTCCGGCAGGCGTGGACCACCGGCGAGGCCACGCTGGACGGTAAGCACTATCAGGTCGACGGTGCGATCGTGCGGCCGCTTCCGTTGCAGGAGGGCGGAATTCCGCTCTGGATCGCCGGCGGCGGGGAGAAGGTGACGCTGCGGATCGCCGCGAAGTACGCGCAGTACACCAATTTCAGCGGCGAGGATTTCGCGCGCAAATCCGAACTGCTGCGCGGGCATTGCGCCGAGGTCGGCACCGATTTCGACGCGATCGTGCGCAGCGCCAACACCACCGTGGTCACCGGCGCGAACGAGGCCGAGATCCAGGACAGACTCAGCGCACTGCACACGCGCCTGGCTCCGGTTCTCGGGCAGGAGGCGGCCACCACCTGGATCGACAAGGCCATCACCCACGGCACGCCGGATCAGATCACCGAAAAGCTCAGCGCCCTGCGGGATCTGGGCCTGGGCTACGCGATCCTCAACTTCCCCGAGGCCGCCTACGACACCTCCGGCATCGAACTGTTCGAACGCGAAGTCATCCCGGCCCTGCGCTGATCGGCGCGAAAATACCTGCGCGGGAAGGTGATTGGCGGCATTCGCCACAGACGATCACCTTCCCGCCGCTCGCCGCCGATCCGCGGCAACAGCGATCTCAACCGGCCCCGGCCGCGGCGCGGTTCAGCGGTTGTAGACCAAACCCTGTGCCGTCGTGAGCAATTCTGCCAGCTCCGCACCCTGGCCGTCGTCCAAGACCGCGAACGCCGGGGCGATCAACTCGTCGGTCAGCGCCTCGGCCCTGTCCCACCGCTGCCGCAACTCGGGGGTGATCTCCTGGTACGGCTCGGGCCAGCCGAACTCGCGCGCCTGATCGACGCCGCTGTTGCGCGGCGAGCCGCCGATGAGTACCGCCTGCTGCGGGGTCAGCCCGACGGCCCGCACGGCCAGTAGATGCAGCCCGCCGCGCAGCTCGCGCAGCACCTGGATCAACTGCATCGCCCGGGCCGGGCCATCGCCCGCGAGCGGCAGCGCGCGCCAGCCCGCGAACAGGGCCGCCCCTGCCGGATCCGCCGCCGCGGCCACGGGGGCCAGCAGTTCGGCCAGTCGCCCGGCGCGCTCGAATCCGCCCAGTTTGCGCCGCCCGAAATCCTGGCACACCCCCAGATAGCCGGCCGCCGCCTTCTCCGCGGGGATGTCCAGCGACTCCCATGCCGTGCGAATGGTCTCGGCCGGGAAGAAGCCGAATGCGGAAGTCACCACATCGGCGTCGACGTCGCCGAGGACGCCGCCGCGCCCGCGGGTATACGGTCCGAGGAACCCGGTGGCTCCGGCCGCGGCGCCGAACGCCTTGGCCTCGCGGGAGAACATGAATCCCGCTCCGATCGTCTGAATCTGCACCTTGACCGCCGAGGCTGTGGACACAGCGGGGCCCCTTCCGTTGTCGAACGTCTTGTCCCGGAGCGTATCTCACTATCGTCAGCTAATGCCAGATACGCGGGACGGAAATCCCGGCGCGAGTAACGGTGTCTTCCAACCACCGATAAGTGGCGCGAGGGATCGAATATCCTCGGGGCCGGGCCCGGGACCAACACCATTCGAAGCGAGCGACGTTGGAACATCACCTCGGCGCGACCGCACCCGACCCCGGTGCCGATCGCGCAACGGCGACGCAGACAGCGTTGACCACCCTCGTCGCGCGGTTCTCGGCCCAGTGGCGCGGCGCGGATTCCCCGCCCGACCTGTCCGCCCACCTGCCCGCGGACCCCGGCCTGCGCCGCTCGGCACTGATCGAACTGATCAAGGTCGACCTGCACGAGCGCTGGCGGCGCACCGACGACGCCCTGCGCCTGGCCGACTATCGCGACCGCTTCCCCGAACTGGCCGGCGCGCCGCTGCCCCCGGACCTGATCTACGAGGAGATCACCGCGCGCAGCCGCCGGCACGAGGTCGACCTGGCCGAGTACCGACACCAGTACCCCACCCAGATGGCCCGCATCACAGCCGATTCCGGGGCGAGCACGCTGACACCGGCCACGGCGCAGGGCCGCAATCCGCGCAGCACGGTACTGGCCGACCCCACCGCCCTGGACGCACTGGACACCATCGATCCGGGGGCCACCGTCGATGATTTCGACCTGCTGCTGCCCCTGGGCAAGGGTGCGTTCGCCCGTGTCTTCCTCGCGCGCCAGCGCTCTCTGGGCCGCATGGTCGCGGTGAAGATCTCGCACGACCGCGGCGCCGAACCGCAGACCCTCGCCCAGCTCGACCACGATCACATCGTGCGGGTCTTCGATCAGCGCCAGATCACCGACCAGCGTCTCAAGCTGATGTATATGCAGTACGTGCCCGGCGGCACGCTGCTGGGTGTGCTGCGCATACTGCGCCGCACACCGGCCGATCGACGGGACGGCACTGTGCTGCTGGAGGCGGTCGACGCCGCGACCACCACCAGCGGCATACTCGAACCGCAACGCTCCCCCGCCCGTGCCGAACTCGAACAGCTCAGCTGGCCCGAGACCGTCGCCTGGATCGGCTCGCGCCTGGCCACTGCCCTCGAGTACGCCAACCGGCGCGGGGTCCTGCACCGCGACCTCAAACCCGCCAATGTCCTGCTCGCCGCGGACGGCCAGCCCAAACTCGCGGATTTCAACATCAGTTTCAGCCGCCACCTACCGGGCGCGAGTCCGGTCGCCTACTTCGGCGGCTCGCTGCCCTACATGTCCCCCGAACAGCTCGCCGCGATCCACCCGGGCCTGGCCGCCTCGGCCGCGGATCTGGACACCCGCAGCGATCTCTACGCCCTCGGCGTGGTCCTATGGGAATTGCTCACCGGCGCAATCCCTTTCGACGACGAGCCCGATTGCGGCGAATCCGCGGAGTCGCTGCGGGCGATGATCGACCGGCGCACGGCCGGAATCCATCCGCGATACCAGGATCAGCTGCCGCCGGACACCCCCGCGGTACTGCGGCACGCGCTGTTGGCCTGCCTCGCACCGGATCCCGGCGACCGCCACGCCACCGGCGCGGAGCTGGCCCATCAGCTCGAACTCAGCCAGGACCGCACCGCGCGCGACCTGATCGACCCGCCCACGAACAGCCTGCGCGCCCGGCTGCGTATGCGACCGATGCCCGTGGTCACCGTCTCCAGCATCTTCGGCCAGTTGCTGGCCGGGATGTACATGGGCGCGCACAACATCCGGCTGGTCGACGGGCAACTCGGTGCCGCGGCGGCGGACACCATGACCCGCTTGGGGGTGATCGTCGCCGTCATCGCCTATCCGCTGGGTATCGCCGGACTGCTCTACTGGTGTCGTCAGGTGTTCCTGGTACCCGACGCGCTGCGCCGCGGCCGCCGGTTCGACGAGGCCACCCTCGCCAAGGCCCGCGCGGGTACGCTCGCCTGCGGTGATCGGATCGCGGTGGTGGCCGTCGTCGGGTGGCTCGCGGCCGGAGTGGTGCTGCTGATCCGGCTGCACGGCCTGGGGCCGATACCGCCGGGCCTGCTCACCGACCTGATCGCCTCGCACGTCGTCGCGGCCGCGGTCGCGGTGGTGTACACGTATTTTCCGGTCACCTTCTTCGTATTGCGCTGGTACTACCCGGGACTCGTGTCCGCCGGACGACCCTCCGCCGCGGAGGCCGCCCGCCTGCACCGCCTGGTGCGGCGCAGTCGCGTCCATCTCGGCGTGGCGGCCTCGGTGCCGCTGGCCGGCGTACCCGCCGGACTGGTTTTCCTGACTCCCGAGCAGCAGCAGTCCGTCATCGGGCCGATCGTAGAGCTTTGTGTCGGTGGGCTTTTCGCGTTCGCCATCACCCTGCGCACGTTCTACGCGCTCGACGCCGACCTCAACGCGCTGAACCGGATCGTAGATCCGCACCCCCATCAGCGCGCCTGACCATCCCTGCGCCGCTGCCGATTCCGTGGAGCACATCCGTTGAAACCCGCTCGCCCACGGTCGTTCGTCACCCGCCGATCAAGATCGGCTAACCTCGAGACGGTGCTAGGACATTCACATGCGACCAGCGGCGCCCTCGCGTGGGCCGGAGCCGCTGCCGCGCTGCCGCTTTCGATTCTGACCTTTCCGGCGATCCAGGCCGGACACATCGGCACCGTCGACCTGGTGATGGGCACCTTCCTCACCGCGGGGGCGGCACTGCTGCCCGACGCCGATCATCCCAGCGGCACCATTTCCCATGTGCTCGGCCCGGTTTCGCATGTGGCCTGCAAGGTGATCTCCGAGGTCTCCGGCGGACACCGGCACGCCACCCACTCGTTCGCCTTCGTCATCGCCGTCACCGCCGGCACCTGGGCCGGCGAGCACTGGCTGCACCGCTGGTTCACCCTCGGCCTGGTGTTCTTCCTGCTGGCCCTCGCGGTCCGGGCGCTGAATCTGTGCCCGTCCGGCCACGGGTTCCGGTCCTACGGCACGATCATCATCCTGGCCGCGGCCGGCACCTTCGCGATGGACCAGTGGATCGCCGACAAACCGTCCTGGCTTCCGTTCGCCGTCGGCCTGGGGTCGCTGGCCCACCTCGCCGGGGACTGCCTGACCGACCGGGGCTGCCGTCTGTTCTGGCCCTTCACCCTGCGCACCTGCGTGCCGATCATCGAACGCACCGGCAACAAGGTCGAAACGTGGATCGTGTCACCACTTTTCGTCGCCGGCACCTGCGCGCTGCTGTGGTACACCATCGTCCACCATCCCTAGCAGCGTCATCGCATCGTGGTCCGGGCTGCCCGGCGCGGCCTGGAACACCACGAAGCGCTGCCCGTCGGGTGCGGTAAGGATCTCGGAGGTCAGAGCGAACCGCCCCACCCCGCGATGCCGGAACACCCGCGTCGCACCGCGTTTGGTGCGCACGTCGTAGTGCGCCCACAGATCCGCGAATTCGGCGCTCTCGGCACACAATCCGCTCACCACGGCGTGCAGCGCCGGTGAATCCGGTTCGCGCCCTTGGACCGTGCGCAGATGCGCCACACAATCGCGGGTCATCGCATCCCGGTCCTCGAAAACCCACCGCGCGGCCGGATGGGTGAACACGTACCGCACCAGATTGCGTTCCGCCGCAGCGAAATCCGACAAACCCTCCAGCAATCGCAACGCCTCCGGATTCGCCGCGAGCACGTTACTCGGCTGATCCAGGATCAGCCCCGGCGTCGGCCGCACCGATTCCAGCAGCAACATCATCCCCGGCCGCGGCGCCTGCCGCGGCACCTCCGGAGCCACCCGCCGCACCGCCACCGCCCGAGCCAGGTCGTACAGGTGCGTCCGCTCGTCCTCGTCGAGCCGCAACCCCCTCGCGAGCGCATCCAGCACCGCCGGACTCGGATTCGTATCCCGCCCCTGCTCCAACCTGGTGTAGTAATCCACGCTCAACCCGGCAAGCGTCGCAACTTCCTCCCGCCGCAACCCCGGCGTCTGCCGCCGCCCCACCCCTGCCGACAACCCCACCTGCTCAGGCCGCAACCGCCCCCGCCGCACCCGCAGAAAATCCCCCAATACCCGCCGTTCACTCACCCGACCAGTCTGCCCCTCATACGCGCCTGCGGGGTGGCCCCAGCAGGGCCAGGCCCCGCGCGATCTCCCATGCCGCCGCGATTTCAGTTTCAACACGCCATTCGGCCCGGCAAGCAACGAGTCCCCGACTTGAAAAGTTCCAGGCGCCGCGGCACCACCCTCCGGGTGGCCCCAGCAGGGCTGGGCCTCGCACGGTCTCCCCGCGGCGACGGCGCGAATCGCAGAGTCGTTGTCATGACCGATATTTCGCACACGCTCGTCATCGGCGGCAGCTCCGGAATGGGGCTGGCGTTGACTCGCAGGCTGCTCGCCGAGGGGCAGGCTGTCACCATCGCCGGCCGGTCCGGGCAGCGCCTGGACGCTGTGTCCGCCGAACTCGCGACCGACCGGCTGCGCACCGTCCAGGCGGACGTCACTCGTGCAGATTCGGTCCGAAAGCTGTTCGGCCCGTTACTGATCGAGCACGTCGGGCGGCTGGACCATGTCGTCGTGACTGCCGCCGATATGTCCGCCGGGTACGGACCGCTGGCTCGACTGCCGCTCTCCGATGCGCGGGCCGTCGTCGAGGCCAAGGTGCTCGGACCGTGGCTCGTCGCCAAGTACGCCGCACCGCTGCTCACCGAATCTCTCACTGTCACTTCGGGCATCGCCGCCTACCGCCCGGCCGTCGGCGGTACCGTCGTGGCGACCGTGAACGCCGCGCTGGAGGGACTCGTCCGCGCTCTGGCCCTGGAACTCGCGCCGATCCGCGTCAACGCCGTCTCCCCCGGCTGGGTCGACACCCCGATCTGGAACCTTTTCGCCGCCGACACCAAGGACGAACGCCTCTCCGCCATGGCCGCCCGGCTACCCGTCGGCCGGATCGGCCTCCCCGACGACATCGCCGACGCGTTCCGAGCCGTCATGACCAACCGATTCATGACCGGAACCGTCCTGCACGTCGAGGGCGGCCACCGCTTGATCTGACGAGCTGCCAGCTGCCGTCGAAATCGATTGGCGCACAATGGGGGAAGCGTTCACCCGAGCAGAAGCGAACAGCGAACTCGACAGCTGAACCGCGTTCCGACCGAGAAACCGGCGAGCCCGCTGACGTCCATGCGACGTCTGCGGGGCTCGTCCTGTCCACATTCAGCGCACATACCGGCCGGGCGACCGCCCGGCTGGGCTAGTCTCGGCTGGTGAGCGATCGCGAGGAACTCGATTGGCAACTGTTCGGCACCGCGAGCCGAGAGCTGGCCGAGATGGTTGCCCGGGACGGTTTCGAGCCCGATCTGATTCTGTCCATCGCGCGCGGTGGGCTGTTCGTGGCGGGGGCGCTGGGGTATGCGCTGGACGTGAAGAATCTGCATGTCATGAACGTGGAGTTCTATACGGGCGTGGATCAGCGGCTGGATATGCCGGTGATGTTGCCGCCGGTGCCCTCGGCGGTGGATCTGGCGGGGGCGCGGGTGCTGGTGGCCGATGACGTCGCCGATACCGGGGCAACCCTGCGGCTGGTGCGCGATTTCTGCGCCGACAAGGTGGCCGAGGTGCGCTGTGCGGTCATCTACCAGAAGCCGCGCTCGGAGGTGTCGTGTGAGTACGTGTGGCGGCACACCGACCGCTGGATCAACTTCCCGTGGTCGGTCCTGCCGCCGGTGGTGGCCCGCGAACCGCGTGTCGTCGACGCGTGAGAAATCCTGGGACCGCCCGGAGCGGCCCCAGGATTCGTTCCGCGAAGCTAGACCACCTGAGCGGAGACGATGGTGATCGGCTCGACCGGGACGTCCCGATGCCCGGCCTTGGACGTGGTCGTCACGCCCTCGATCGCGTCGACCACCTCCGACCCCTTGCTCACCTTGCCGAATACCGCGTAGCCGAAGCCGTCCTGGCCCGGGTAGTTCAGGAAGTCGTTGCCCGCAGTGTTGATGAAGAACTGCGCGCTGGCCGAATGCGGGTCGGAGGTGCGCGCCATCGCGACGGTGTACTTGTCGTTGCGCAGTCCGTTGTTCGCTTCGTTCTCCACCTTGTTCGGCGCGGGCTTCTGACTCATATCGGCGGTCAGTCCGCCGCCTTGAACCATGAACCCGGGGATCACCCGGTGGAAGATCGTGCCGTTGTAGTGGCCCGATTCGACATAGTCCACAAAGTTCGCGACCGTCTTGGGAGCTTTGGTCTCATCGAGCTCCAGGGCGATGTCTCCGGCTGAGGTTTTCAACAACACTGTGGTCATCGGAACATCGTGCAACGCCTGTCGCCGAAACGCGCTCCGCCACGCTCACTCCTGGTACAGCTCGAGCGGCAGACCGTCGGGATCGGCGAAGAATGCGAAGGGCTTGCCGGTGTACTCGTCCACCCGGACCTCCTCGGTGCGCACTCCCCTGTCCCGCAGCTCGCGCACCGCGGCCGCCACATCGGGAACCGCGAAGGCCAGGTGCCGCAACCCGCGCGCCTCCGGATGCGAGAGCCGGGCGGGCGGGTCGGGGAAGGTGAACAGCTCGATCTGCGATCCGTCCGGCAGTGCCAGGTCCAGCTTGTGCGAATGCCGTTCGGCCCGATAGTTCTCCGCCACTATCCGCAAACCCAGCACCTGCGTGTAGAACGCCTTGGACACGCCGTAGTCCGAGGCGATGATCGCGGCGTGGTGGATTCGTCGCAGTTCCATGCCGCCGACGCTAACCGAGTCCTCCCACCGATGACGTCGCACCGCCCCCGCGTTCGGAGATCGGCACGTACGATCTGGCTCATGACCAGTGCCCCGACCGAGGAACAGCGGCTGCAGGACCTGGCCCGGCTCCGGCGGGTGCGCGACCGGATCGATCGGGAGTACGCACAACCGCTCGACGTCGAGGCGCTCGCCCGCGACGCGCACATGTCGGCCGGGCATCTGAGCCGCCAATTCCGGCTCGCCTACGGGGAGTCGCCGTACTCCTACCTGATGACCAGGCGCATCGAGCGCGCGATGGCGCTGCTGCGCCGGGGCGATCTGAGCGTCACCGAGGTCTGCTTCGCGGTCGGCTGCTCGTCACTGGGCACGTTCAGCACCCGGTTCAGCGAGCTGGTCGGCGTGTCCCCCAGCGTCTACCGCCGCGAACAGGCCGACGCCACCGCGGGCATGCCCTCATGTGTGGCGAAGCAGGTGACCAGACCGATCAGGAATCGAGAAGCCTCGGTAACCGACCCGCAATTAGCCTGATCGTCATGGACATCACCATTCACTCGAGTTTCCTGCCGCAGAACGATCCCGATGCCGCCCTGGCCTTCTACCGTGACGCGCTCGGCTTCGAACTTCGCAACGACGTGGGTTACAACGGGATGCGCTGGCTGACCGTCGGTCCCGCCGACCAGCCGGCCGTCAACGTCGTGCTCTACCCGCCGCAGGCCAGTCCGGGGATCACCGACGACGAACGGCGCACCATCACCGAGATGATGTCGAAGGGCACCTACGGCAGCATTCTGATGGCAACCAAGGATCTGGACGGCAGTTTCGAACGTGTCCGGGCCACCGGCGCGGAGGTCGTCCAGGAGCCGACCGAACAGCCGTACGGCGTGCGCGACTGCGCCTTCCGCGATCCCGCGGGCAATATGGTCCGAATCCAGGAACTGCGCTGACCCGCCGCGCACCAGCCCATATCGATTCCGGACCGCGAGTACGGCCGTGCAGACAGATGGAGACATGATGACCGAGGCCGCGAGAACGCCTGCGCGACCGGAGCAACCGCCCGCACCACACGCCGCCGACAGCCACGAGGTGATCCGCGTGCTCGGCGCCCGCGTCAACAATCTGCGAGACGTCAGCGTCGAGCTGCCCAAGCGCAGGCTGACGGTCTTCACCGGCGTCTCCGGCTCGGGAAAGAGTTCGCTGGTCTTCGGCACGATCGCGGCGGAATCGCAGCGCCTGATCAACGAGACCTACAGCGCGTTCGTGCAGGGCTTCATGCCGACGCTGGCACGGCCCGAGGTCGACGTCCTGGAGGGGCTGACGACCGCGATCAGCGTCGACCAGCAGCGCATGGGTGCGAATCCGCGCTCGACGGTCGGCACGGCGACCGACGTCGACGCCATGTTGCGAATCCTGTTCAGCCGCTTGGGCACACCGCATATCGGTTCGCCCCAGGCCTTTTCGTTCAATGTCGCCTCGATCAGCGGTGCGGGCGCGGTCACCGTCGAACGCTCCGGCCGCACGACCAGGGAGCGGCGCAGTTTCAGCATCACCGGCGGCATGTGCCCGCGATGCGAGGGCCGCGGCTCGGTCAACGACATCGATCTCACCCAGCTCTACGACGCGAACAAATCCCTGCGCGAGGGCCCGTTCACCATCCCGGGCTACAGCATGGACGGCTGGTTCGGGCGAATCTTCATCGGCTCGGGCTTCTTCGATCCGGACAAGCCGATCCGGAAATACACCAAACGCGAGCTGAACGATCTGCTCTACAAGGAGCCGACCAAGATCAAGGTCGAGGGCATCAACCTCACCTACGAGGGCCTGATCCCGAAAATACAGAAGTCGATGTTGTCCAAGGATGTCGACGCGCTGCAACCGCATGTGCGCGCCTTCGTCGAGCGGGCGGTAACCTTCACCGTCTGCCCCGAATGCGACGGCACCCGGCTCAGCGAGGCGGCCCGCTCATCGAAGATCAAGGGACTGAGCATCGCCGACGTGTGCGCGATGCAGATCAGCGACCTCGCCGAGTGGGTGCGCGAGCTGGACGAGCCCTCGGTAGCCCCGCTGCTGCAATCGCTGCGCGAGACCCTGGACTCCTTCGTGGAGATCGGCCTGGGATATCTGAGCCCGAACCGGCCCTCGGGCACGCTGTCCGGCGGAGAAGCCCAGCGCACCAAGATGATTCGTCATCTGGGCTCCTCGCTCACCGATATCACCTACGTCTTCGACGAGCCCACCATCGGCCTGCACCCGCACGATATCGAGCGGATGAATTCGCTGCTGCTGCGCCTGCGGGACAAGGGCAACACCGTGCTCGTGGTCGAGCACAAACCCGAGGCCATCGCGATCGCCGATCACATCGTGGACCTCGGACCGGGGGCGGGCTCCGAGGGCGGAACGATCTGCTTCCAGGGCACCCTCGACGAACTGCGGGCCAGCGACACCATCACCGGCCGCCACCTGGACGACCGCGCCGCGGTCAAACCGTCCGTGCGCACCCCCACCGGGGCATTGGAGATTCGCGGTGCCACGGCGAACAACCTGCGCAAAGTGGATGTGGACATTCCGCTCGGCGTGCTCGTCGTGGTGACCGGTGTCGCCGGATCGGGTAAGAGTTCGCTGGTGCACGGGTCGATCCCGGCGGACGCGGGCGTGGTCTCGGTCGACCAGGGCGCGATCCGCGGTTCGCGGCGCAGCAACCCGGCCACCTACACCGGACTGCTCGAACCGATCCGCAAGGCGTTCGCGAAGGCCAACGGCGTGAAACCCGCACTGTTCAGCGCGAATTCGGAGGGCGCGTGCCCCGCCTGCAACGGCGCGGGCGTCATCTACACCGACCTGGCGATGATGGCCGGAGTCGCGACCACCTGCGAGGAATGCGAGGGCAAGCGGTATCAGGCCGCGGTGCTGGACTATCACCTCGGCGGTCGCGATATCAGCGAGGTGCTCGCGATGTCGGTGGCGCAGGCCGAGGAATTCTTCGGCGAGGGCGAGGCGCGCCTTCCCGCGGCCCAGAAGATCCTGCGGCACCTGGCCGACGTCGGGCTCGGCTACCTGCGCCTGGGACAGCCGTTGACCACGCTGTCCGGCGGTGAACGTCAGCGGCTCAAACTGGCCACCCACATGGGCGACAAGGGCGGCATCTACGTCCTGGACGAACCGACCACCGGGTTGCACCTGGCCGATGTGGAACAGTTGCTCGCCCTGCTGGACCGGCTGGTCGACGCCGGGAAATCGGTCATCGTGGTCGAACACCACCAGGCGGTCATGGCGCATGCGGACTGGATCGTGGACCTGGGGCCGGGCGCGGGCCACGACGGCGGCACCATCGTCTTCGAGGGCACGCCCGCCGACCTCGTGGCCGCCCGATCCACCCTCACCGGCGAACATCTGGCCGCCTACGTCGGGAACTGAGCGCACGGCCGCCGCCGGCCCGGCGGTGGCCGTCGCCACACCGAGATGCGGCAGCACGTGCCGGACGGCTGCGGTCCGGCTATTGTGGCGACGTGTCGTTGCTGCAGACCGCACTGGATCGAGTGCCGGACCGCTACCTCGCCCGTCTTCACCAGCATCAAGAGCTGATGAAGTTCGCCGTGGTGGGAGCGATCACCTGGTTCATCGATACCGGGATCGTCTACGCGCTGAAACTGACCGTCCTGCAGGACAAGCCACTCACCGCCCGCGCGATCGGCGTGCTCATCGCGACCATCGCCTCCTATATCCTCAATCGCGAATGGTCGTTCAACACCCGCGGCGGGCGGCAGCGCGCGCACGAGGCGGCGCTGTTCTTCGGCGTCAGCGCGATGGCGGTGGTCGTGACCCTGATCCCGCAGGCGATCGCGCTGTACATCTTCGACATCCACGTGCCGCACGTGGGCCCGACGACGCAGGCGCTGTCGAATTTCATCACCGGGCAGATCCTGGGCGTGCTGTTGGCCATGGCGTTCCGGTACTGGGCTCTGCGGCGGTTCGTATTTCCCGATGATTTGACTCAGGCCGCGCTGGAAACACTGTGACGTAGCGGCCGAGCCCACGGTGTCCCGTTGGCTCGACACGTGCCGCGAACTGCGTCAAGATGCCTCCCGAGGGGGCACGTCCAGGGAGGTGAGCGGCATTCTCCACCACGGCCGACCCGGCACGAATTCGGAGTCGACTCGATGGCACGGTAAAAAGTATGTGGCACTGGGCAGTTCGTTCGCCTCGGGTCCGGCGATCGCACCACGCGAGCCCGGAGCGCCGCGTCTGGCGGGCCGCTCGCGCAACAACTACGCGCACCTCGTCGCCGATGCCGCCCGGTTGCAACTCACCGACGTCACCAGCAGCGGCGCCACCTGCGAACACATCTTGCACGAGCAACAGTACGGTCAGCCGCCGCAGATCCGCGCGGTCGACGCCGGCACCGACCTGGTCACGCTGACCATCGGCGGCAACGATATCGGGCTCACCCAGTACCGCGTCGCGCACCGATTACCCCTGCCGTTGCGGCTGATACCGCCGATCGCGCGCCTGGGCGACGAGACGGCTGTGAACCATCGGCTGCACACCATCGAACAGAGCCTGACCGAGGTGCTGAACACGATCTCCCAACGCGCACCGCGGGCGCGGATTCTGGTCGTGAACTATCTGTCCCTGCTCGGCCCGGTCTCCGACGAGGATCGCCCGGTCGATCGCAATTACCACCAATTCGCCGAATCCCTTGCCGCGCATACCGCCTCGGCCGCCGCCCGCGCCGGAGCGGAATTGATCGACGCCCGCACGCCCAGTCTGGACCACCCGCCCGGCAGCACCGGCGCGTGGACGTCCGACGGCTATATCCCGCTACCGGGGCGGCAGTATCCGGGTGCGCCCTTCCATCCCACGGCCGCGGGCATGGCGGGCGTGGCGGACCTCATCCTCGATCGTCTGGCGACGCTGCCACCGATCGAACCGCAGACCTCCGCGGAGGCCTGAGGTCCGGTCGTTACGATATCCCGGTGCGATCACCCACCGACCCCGCCGCGCGGCTGCGCGGCGCGTGCGTCGGTGCGGCATCGGGCGCGGTGAGTATCGGCGCGCATGCGCTCGGCGGCGGGCCGGTATCGCTCACCTCCGCGTCGGTGGTCCTGCTCGTCGCGGTCTGCGCACTCACCGGGACCGTCGCGGCCGCGATGCGCCCGGGGCCGGCGCGACTGCTGCCGATGCTCGCCCTCGGGCAGGCGATCGGGCATGTGGCGCTGGCGATTTCGCCGGAACACTGTCACGGCCGACAGCTCACCCCGGCAATGCCGGCCGCGCACGCACTCGCGGTTCCCATCGGCGCACTGCTGATCCGGGGCGCGGAAGCGGCACTACGCCGGATCTACGCGTGCGTGCTGCGCGTACTGGTCGCGTTGATCGCGACTGTTCCTGCACCACAACCCCGTTCGGCCTGCACACCGGCCGCGCCGCCGACGTCGCCGCGGCGCTTGCTGATCAGCTCGGGCATCGGCCGGCGCGGGCCGCCGAGGTGGGCGTTCATCGAAACTTTCCACCGTCCGGCGGATTTCGCCGTCTGCTGACCCATATCGACGCGCACGACGATCGCGGTTCCGCGATCGTCCGGTACTGCCGTTGCGGCACCGATGCCGCACGGCGGCAAGCGGATTCGTCGTTCCGGTCCGGCGGCATCGCCAGGTCCGGTTCACGACGCCTCCCGGTGGGCACCCGCTGTCCGTGCCGGCGTGGACGCGGCCGCATCTCGGTAGCCACGACCGGCGGTCCGGTGCCGCGCGGATGCACGCGGGCACACCCGAGTTCGGCGGCACACGCTCGGGCACGTCTCGCCGCGCGTCGGGTCCGCGTCCCGGATGCCGGACCCGCGGCTGTTCCGGGTGCACGCGAGCGGCTGTAACTGCCGGCGGTATCGCGCACACGCATGCTGTGCACGAGCCGGGCGCACGTCGGCGTACGGCCGACCCGGGTACCGACGCCCGGTCCCGCGCGGCCGAGGAGTCCGGACGGTGGCTCTGAAACCATCACCATGAAACGGAGCCTTGCCATGTTCACCTTCACCCGTGCCCACGCGGCCGCGGCGCTCGCGGCGCCGATCCTGCTGTCCGGATGTTCCTCCGGGACAACCGAATCCACCAGCGACGCGGCATCGGTCAGGATCAGCAATCAGTGGATCAAGGCCGCGGATTCCGGAATGTCCTCGGCCTTCGCCGATTTCAGCAACTCCTCGGACCGGGAGATTCGGGTGGTCGACGCGACCAGTCCCGCGTCGACCCGGATGGAGATCCACGAGACCGTGGACAACGGCGGGACCCCGATGATGCGGCCGATGGCCGGTGGGCTGGTCGTACCCGCGCACGGCACCGCATCGCTCACCCCGGGCGGCAACCACCTGATGTTCATGGATTTGAAGTCGCCCCTGCGCACGGGATCGCGGACGCCGATCACGGTGAAATTCGCCGATGGATCGAGTACCACGTTCACCGCGCAGGCCCGCGACTTCTCCGGCAATCGGGAGAACTACGCGCCCGCCACCACCCCCGCGCACGGTGGCTGAGCCGGGCCTGACCCGGCGGCGACTGCTCAGTGGTGGCGCGGTCGCGGCCGGGGCCGCCGGAATAGCTTGGGGGACGGAGCATTTCGCTCGCTCCGTGCGGCAGGACGATCCCGCCGCGGCGACCGAACCGTTCTACGGGCCGCATCAGGGCGGCGTCGCGACGCGGCCGCAGCGGCATGTGACCTACCTGGGATTCGACCTGAAACCCGGCACCGCCCGCGCGGACATCATCGGCCTGCTGCAGATCTGGAGCGGGGACGCGGCCCAGCTCACCCAGGGCGAACCTGGTCTGGCCGATTCCGAACCCGAACTCACCACCCGGCCCGCGCGACTGACGGTGACGATCGGTTTCGGGCCGCGACTGTTCAGCGTCGCCGGGGTCGAGCCGGCGCGGCCCTCGTGGCTGCGTCCGCTGCCCGCCTTCACCATCGATCGTCTCGACCCCGCGTACTGCGACGGCGATCTGCTGTTGCAGATCTGCGCGGACGAGGCGACGACGGTCGCGCATGCGGTGCGGGCATTGAGCCGGACGGTCACCTCACTGGTGTCGGTGCGGTGGGTGCAGCGCGGATTCCGCGATGCGGCGCCGGGGCAGACCATGCGCAACCTGTTCGGCCAGGTCGACGGGACCGTGAACCCGGTCGCGGGCACCGACGACTTCGATCGCCTGATCTGGCACGACGGCCGCGGGCTGCCGTGGCTCGCGGGCGGAACGTCGCTGGTGCTGCGTCGCATCGCGATGAACCTCGACACCTGGGACGACCTGGATACCGGTGGACGCGAATTGTCCGTCGGCAGAAGGGTCGCCACCGGCGCTCCGCTGACCGGAACCCACGAGTCCGACGATCCGGATTTCCGGGCCGTGGACAACTTCGGCATACCGGTGATCCCGCCGTCGTCGCATATCGCGCGGGCGCACCACACGAGTGGTACCGATCGGTTCCTGCGCCGCGGCTACAACTACGACGAATCCCCCGCACCCGGCGCGGTGTCGAATTCGGGGTTGTTGTTCGCCGCGTATCAGGCCGACGTCGAAGCGCAGTATCTCCCGGTGCAGCGGCGCCTGGCCGCATTCGACGCCCTCAACACCTGGACCACACCCGTCGGGTCCGCGGTGTTCGTCCTCCCGCCCGGAATCGCCGGCCCGGGCGGATATATCGGGCAGTCGCTGTTGGAGAGCTGAGCGAAGCCCCGTTCGGCACGCCGTGCACAGATGCAGACCGGGCGGCATCGCACGGCGTGCCGGAGCGCACTAGGTCCAGAGCACCGCGACGCAGACGTTCACGATCGCCAGCCAGCCCGCGGCGTGCGGCATCCAGCCGATCATCTTGTCGCGCTTGGCATCGGCCCGCGCGATCTCGGCGAACGCCGCCACCGCGACCGCGATCACGAGCTTGACGATCATCTTCGCCATGATCACGTGCTTGTCCAGCGAATGGATCGAATCCGCCATGCCGAACAGCACAAGTCCGGTGATGATCTGCGCCCGCGCGCCCCACACCAGAACCTCGGATACCCGCCTCGGCGAGGCCGCGTAGCCGCCGATGATGGCTGCCAGACCCAGCAGGTGGGTCACCAGCACCAGATTGAAGACGAACGTCATGGAACGAGAGCGTAGTTCATCCGCGGCACGGTCAACGACGCACAGTAGTAGAAATTCGCGGGGCGGCCTTCGGGCGAATCCACAGCAGATCCACATCCGATTTGCAGATCGATCCAACGCTGGGCCCGTAGCCTGCTGGGCAGTCGGAAGCTGTCCAGACAACCGAATGTCCTGATCATCGAGGCACAGACCACCGAGGCACACAGATGACCCACGAGGAGAGCAACGGGGAGCACACATCTGCCCGTGCGGCGAGCTCCGAACCGTCCGACCCGATGCCGGACGCCCCACCGGCGGATCCGAGCGCGACCACGCCCATCGAGCACACAGCACCGACACCGCCACCGACCCACCCCGATCCAGTCATGGCCGGGGCGCCACCGCGATCCAACCGCATGGCCCGATTCGGCGCCCGGTGGCGCACCTCACTTCCGCTGCGGATCGCGACCGCGGTGGTGGTGGCTCTGTTGATCAGCGGCGTCGGCTTCGCCGCCGGAGCCGCGTTCGGCGGCGACGACGATCCGCACCACCCGCACCGGATCACCGCCGATCATCCGTTCTGGCAGGACCGCTTGGGCTGGTTCCACCGCTACACCGACAGCGATACGGATATGGCGCCGCACCACCGGCACCTGCCCGCGACCGTCCCGTCGACGACGCCGACACCCGCTGCCGCACATACCCGCTGACTGCGGACGGATCCGGCCACGACGTCCTGGAAATCAGCCCCCCCGGGGCAGATCGCGGTCGCACCCGCGGACAGACCCACCCGGATCCGGTAGGGCGGATATCGCAGTGAATACGCGTTTCGCGGTCTTGCACCCCGGGTAACCATCGCCAAGTGGCTCTCTTCGCCCATGCGCTGCCGAGATTCGCGCGCGGGGGAGGCAGGGCGGATGACGGTGAATGGCTAGGAGAAGAGGGTGGCGGTTGTACTCGTGCTGCGCGCACGTGGACTAGGTGATCTACTCACCGCGGTCCCAGCTCTCCGCGCGCTGCGGCGAGCACGGCCGCACGACCACATCGTGTTGGCAGCACCGCACCGGCTCAAGCCGATCGTGGATCTGATCACATCGGTCGACGAGATGGTGCCCACGGCGGATGCCGAGAGCATGCGCTGGGACGGCGATCCGCCGGTGCTGGCGGTCAATCTGCACGGCGCGGGCGCCGAGGGCATCGTGGAGCTGGCCAAGACCAATCCGACTCGGATCCTGACCTACCGCAACGCCGCGTTCCCGGATCTGGACGGCCCGGAGTGGCAGTCCGACATGCACGATGTGGATCGCTGGTGCTACCTGCTGGAGTCGGCCGGCATCAGCGCCGACCGCCGCAATCTCGGCCTCGTCCCGCCGGTCGCCACCACGAACCATCGTGACTGCGTGGTGATCCACATCGGCGCGGGCGCCGAGGCCCGGCGCTGGCCGGCCGAGCGTTTCGCCGCGGTGATCCGGCATCTGCTGGTCCAGGACCGTGATGTGGTGCTCACCGGCGACGAGTTCGAACGCGGGATCGCCCTGGGCATCGCGGCCCGCGCCGGACTGCCGCAGCACAACGTCCTGGCCGGCCAGCAGAATCTGATCGAACTGTCCGCCACCGTCGCCGAGGCCGAACTCGTGGTGTGCGGTGATACCGGCGTCGCCCATCTGGCGACCGCGTTCGGTACTCGCACCGTCCTGCTGTTCGGTCCCACCTCTCCCGATCAGAGCGGTCCACCGCCGCATCTGCTGGGCCGGCACGTGGTGCTGTGGGCCGGGCACACCGGCGATCCCGACGGCACCACCCCCGATCCCGGACTGCTGGAAATCACGGTGCCCGAGGTGATCGACGCGATCGACAAGCAGTTGCGCAGCCGCTCCTGGTCGGGCTCGGGCGTCGACGGGCGGCCCACCCCCTATCGCCGCGTCGGCTGACAACCCCGAAACCCCCCTAGCACCACGGTATTACGTCCGGACAGCACCATCGAGGGAGGTGCTGCAGGGCGATGCGGCCATAGCGTCGCCATATGACCACTACCGCTGTTGCCGCCTCCCCCGCCCGGCGCCCGCACCGGCCGCTGCTCGTGACCTCGTGCGCGATGGCCGGGCTCGTCGTATTCGCCCTGTGCGCCATGGCATTCGACCACCGCACGATCCTGGGCGAATCGGTCTGGCTCAAACCGATGAAGTTCGGGCTTGCCTTCGCTCTCTACACGCTCACCCTCGCCTGGCTGCTGTCGTTCCCGCACAAGGGATCTCGTATCACCCGATGGTTCGGAAGCCTGTTCGCCGTGACGGCCTTCGTGGACGTCGGGTTCATCGTGCTGCAGGCCGCACGCGGTACGTTCAGTCACTTCAACACCGAATCCGATCCGGTCAACTCGATCGGGCAGATCGTGTTCGCCTCCGGGGTTCCCGGCCTGTTCGCCGCGAATCTCGTTATCGCGCTGATTCTTTCGTGGCAGCGGATCGCGGACCGGCCGATCGCTCGCGCGGTGCACGCCGGTCTGGCGATCGCGGTGTTCGGCATGGCGCTGGGCTATCTGATGGGGTTCACCGGCGAGCAGATCGTCTCCGACGCCGCGGGACATCCGGTGCGGCTCGGGGCCGGGCACACCGTACTGCACTCCCCCGCGCAGGTCCGGGACGGAGTGGGCGATATGCCGCTCGTCCACTGGAGCACAATCGGCGGCGATCTGCGCATACCCCACTTCGCCGGTCTGCACGGCATCCAGGTGCTGATCCTCACCGCACTGGTCCTCGCCCGGCTCGGCCACCGCCGGCCCTGGCTGACCGACCGGGTGCGAGCCCGGCTGATCGGCATACTGGCGCTCGGATACACCGGCCTGGTCGCCCTGCTGCTGTGGCAGGCGCTGCGGGCCCAGCCGCTGATCCACCCCGACCAGGCGACCCTGCTGACGTTCGCCGGACTGCTCCTGGCCACCGGCGCTGCGGTGACGGTTGTCACGCTGGCCGCGCGGCGAACCGGAATTCCGTCTGCTCCGGCACCCGATCCCGGCTCGGCGCTACCGGTCGCCGGCCGAGCCGGGTGAGGCGGCTATCGCAACCGCTCCGCGTCCTTGGCCAGGGTGACCAGAGTGCTGGTCAACTCCAGCAGTTCACCGCGGTCCGCGCCCTCGGCGACCGCGGTCGCGACATCCTCTGCCGCGCAGCGCGCGGCGAACCAGCGATCGGCCAGATCACCCGCCTCCTGCGCGCTGAGCACCACTGAATCCTCGGGAATTCCGGTGCCCTCCAAGCCTTTCCGGTGTTCATAGGCCCGTTGGCGACACGATTGCCGACAGTACCGGCGGCGACGCCCGACTTCGGATTCAGCGATCTGCCGTCCACACCAGGAACAGGACGACAGGACACGGCGCGACATGACCCGACACCCTAACGGGCCAGGGCACACTCCCCACGCGTGGCACACCGATACCCGCCGGGTGCGGCGGTTATTTTCACCTGCCGCCGGCAACCCGTAAAATGCAGGGGTTGACCGTCGCCGGGAACTGAACCTGGGTATGGCGCGTTATATCCCTGTAGAACGTTGCCGACAGGCTGAGAGAGGACCGCACACATGGCAGATCGCGTACTCCGAGGTAGCCGGCTCGGAGCGGTGAGCTACGAGACCGACCGGGACCACGACCTGGCACCGCGTCGCGTGGCGCGGTACCGGACCGACAACGGCGAGGAGTTCGATGTGCCCTTCGCCGACGACGCCGAGATCCCGCCCACCTGGCTGTGCCGCAACGGTCAGGAAGGCATCCTGATCGAGGGCACCACCCAGGAGCCCAAGAAGGTCAAGCCCCCGCGCACCCACTGGGACATGCTGCTCGAGCGGCGCTCCAAGGAGGAGCTCGAGGAGCTGCTGCAAGAGCGTCTGGAACTGCTCAAAACCCGCCGCGGCCGCTGAGCCGGCCCGCCTGCTCCCCTCCCCCGCGACTTCAGCGAGTCGTTGGGGCAGGGGAGTTTTGCTGTGTCGGACCGGCGGTGAGGCAGTCGCTCACCGTTCGGGGGCCCGACGGGTCCGGCGCATACCCAACGCGATGGACCCCACCCCGAGGAGGAAGGCGACCGCCCCGGCGGCCACGTTGCTCCAGATCGTCGCGGTGTGCGCGACATCGCCACTGACGACCCACGGGGAAATGATCATCCACAGCCCGATCAGCGGAGCGGCCCACCCCATCCCGTGCACCCGCCCATACATCGAGGCAAACCCCAGGGCCAATACCGACAGAGCGATCCCGACGACCAGATTGTTCACGGTCAGCGTCGAATAGCCGTGAAATCCCACGACCCACGGGGAGATCGCCATGTAGATCCCGGTCACGAACATGAGGCCGGTGATCACCTGCGCGGCCGGTTCCATCGCGGCCAGTTCGTACTTCTCGTGCTTGGCCCGCAACTCCACGATATCGGGATGCAAGCTCATATTCATGGCCTCGGTAGCCATGCCGTCCACCACCCTTCGGATCGGATTGCGTACTCGACGCACTCGAACCGGGCAGCTCGAATCGGTCACCACACGATGCGGAACCGGTCCGGACCTACCGGTTCATGTATCATCTCGTGATATTATCACTTCATGACATATGAGTCGATGTCATCTCCCGTTCTCGCCGAACCCGAACTCACCGACCAGCAGTATTCGAGGCTGCTCGGTTTCCGCGCCGGCCTGCGGCGGTTCCTGCGCTGGAGCGAGCACCGGGCCGCCGACGTGGGGCTCACCGCGGCACAGCATCAACTGCTGCTGGCCGTGCGCGGCCATCTCGACCCGGACGGGCCCAGCATCGGCGATATCGCGGACTATCTGAGCGCACGACACCACAGCGTGGTCCAACTGATCGACCGCACCGAGCAACTCGGGCTCGTCACCCGCAGCCGGGAAGATGGTAAGGACCGTCGCGTCGTGCGCCTCGCCCTGACCGAGGCCGGCAAACAGACCCTCGCCCAGCTCAGCGCCACTCATCTGGAAGAACTCCGCCAGCTGGCCCCCCTCGTCGACGCGCTGACGAACCGCGAGCCGGCACACGTACACCCGAATGACCGTTCGGAGTAGTCGCTTCGGATGAAAGAGGAAAAGCCGCGTCCTGGTGGACGCGGCTTCTTCTCATCCAGGGACCGGTGTCGGCGTGGCCGACGAACGCTCGAAAATCAGCGCGAGACCTTGCGGTATTGGATCAGGGCCAGGGGCATCGCGATCGCCAGGATCACCAGCGAGCAGATGATCGAGTATTCGACGCAGTGGTCGGCGGGCCAGCCGTGAGGGGTTTTGAAGGACGGGGGCGAGCCGTTGACGAACAGTTTGCGGCCCGCCGCCGACACCGCGGTGATCGGATTCCACTGGGCGACCGTGCGCAGCGGGCCCGGCAGAGTTTCCGCGGAGATGAAGGCCGAGGAGATGAACGTCAACGGGAACATCCAGATCAGCCCCGCGCTCTGGGCCACCTCGACGTTCGGTGACAGCAGTCCGGTCAGCGCGCCCACCCACGACATCGCGAAGGCGAACAGCAGGATGACCGCGAAAGCCGCTACCGCGCTGAGGAATCCGCCATTGATACGCCAGCCCACCAGATAGCCGCAGCCGACCATCACCGCCAGCGACAGGATGTTCACCACCAGGTCCGACAGCGTCCGGCCCATCAGCACCGCCAGCCGCGACATCGGCAGCGTGCGCATCCGGTCGATGATGCCCTTCTGCAGATCGTTGGCCAGGCCGACCGTGGTGAACGCGGCGTTGAAGGCGACGGTCTGGGTGAAGATTCCGGCCAGCAGGAATTCCCGGTACTGACCGCCGCCCAGCGACGCGCCGAATATGTAGGCGAACAGGAACACGAACATCAGCGGCTGCACCGTCGCGGTCACCAGCAGGGTCGGCACCCGCAGGATCGTGAGCAGATTCCGGTACGCGATGATGGCGCTGTCCCGGAAGACCCGCACCGGAGCGGGGATCGGACGGACTTCCGTCGCCGGACCCTCTTGCGCCGCAACCGTTTCCGACGGCGCCTGCGCGAGTTCGACGGTACTCACGACATGATCTCCTCTGCTACGTCCTCATCGGTTTCGGATGTCTCCTCGGGCGCGGCGGGCGCACCGGTCAGAGACAGGAACACATCGTCGAGACTGGGCCGGTTCACGACGGCGTCGACCACGCAGACGCCCGCGTCGTCCAGACGACGCAGCGCCTCGACCATGGTGCGCGAGCCCTCGCCCACCACGATCGCCACCTCGTCCGTACCTGGCTCATGCGTCGGCTCGCCGATTCCCACCTCGGCCAGAACGGATTTCGCCTGCTGCGGGTCCTGCCCGGCGGCCAGGGTCACGGTGAGCCGGTCTCCGCCGATGGAGGTCTTCAATTCGTCGGCCGAGCCGCGGGCGATCACCCGGCCGCGGTCGATCACCGTGATGCGATCGGCCAGCAGATCGGCTTCCTCCAGGTACTGCGTGGTCAGCAGCACGGTGGTGCCGTCGTCGACCAGTTCGCCGATGACGCGCCACATGTCCAGGCGGCCGCGCGGATCCAGGCCGGTGGTCGGCTCGTCCAGGACGACGACGGTGGGCCTGGCCAGCAGCGCCCCCGCCAAGTCCAGGCGCCGCGCCATACCGCCGGAGTACGTGCCCGCCCGCCGGCCCGCGGCATGATCCAGGCCCAGCGCCGAGAGCAGTTCGGTGGCGCGGGCGGCGGCCCGTTTGTGCGACATCCCGTACAGCCGCGCCACCATGCGCAGATTCTCGAATCCGGACAGGTTCTCGTCCACCGCCGCGTACTGCCCGGACAGGCCGATGCGGGTGCGGGCCCGCGCGGGCTCGCCCAGCACATCGATGCCGGCCACTCGCACCGTGCCCTCGGTGGGCTTGAGCAGCGTGGTGACGATACGCACCGTCGTGGTCTTCCCGGCCCCGTTCGGGCCCAGCAGCCCCATCACGGTGCCGCTGGGTATCTCCAGGTCGATGCCGTCGAGAACGCGCGCCCGGCCGTACTTCTTCACCAATCCGGCGACCTCCACCGCCAGGGTCACAGCATCTCCTTCGCATCTTCGGCTGGTACGTCGTTCGCACGCAAAGCCTTGTCGGCCAACTGTTCTCGCAATACCGGCCCGATCACGGCCAGGGCCTCCGGATTGGTCATCCCGGAATGCCGGCAGCGCACCTTCTGGTCGTGGATCGCGCCGGTGACGTACGGCTCCCACGCCTGCGCGCAGCGGGCCGGGTCGGCCCGGTTGATCTCGTCCTCGGCGGCGGTGAAGAAGACCAGATCGCCCTCGAAGACCCGGGGCCGGAAGCCGTGCGCCAGCTCGGCGCCCGCGGCGTAGCCGGTGTAGAGCCGCTGCAGGTGGTCCACCGTGAGCGCGGCGAACGGACCGGGACGGTTGCGCAGCAGTTCCGCGGCGTCCTCGAGCGTCAGGCGAGGATCGATGGCGTGGTCACCGCCGAGCAGGTCGCTGCCGAATTCGCCGATGATGTCGGCGACCCCGGGCACGGCCTGATCGAGCCATTCGTCGGTGAGCCGGTAGCTGTCCATCATCGCCAGCAGTTCGACCCGCTGTCCCGCCTCCTGCAGCTGCACCGCCATCTCGTGCGCGATGAGCCCGCCCAGCGACCAGCCCAGCAGATGGTACGGCCCTTCCGGCTGCACCGATCTGATCTGTGCCACATAGTCTTTCGCGGTCTGCGTCAGGGTGGTGCGGGATTCCGCGCCGGTGACGTGCGGCGCCTGCAGCCCGTATACCGGCCGGTCGGCGGGCAGATGCGCGAGCAGCCCGGAGTAGCACCACGCCAGCCCGATCGCCGGATGCACGCAGAACAGCGGCTCCGCACCGGACCCGGCCGGGACCGCGACATCCGAGAGCGTCTGCTCCCGCGCACCGCTGCGCGCGGCCGCCTCCGCCGATCGGATCGGCAGCAGCGGTCGCAGGGCTTCGGCCAGCACCTCACCGGCGTCGGCGTCCAGCCGCCGCGCGATGGCCGCCGGCGTGGAATCACCGAACATCAGCTGCACCGGCATCTCGATTCCCGCGGACCGCAGCTGCGCGACGACCTTCGTGGCCAGCAGCGAGTTTCCGCCCAGATCGAAGAATCCGTCGTCCACACCCACCGACTCCACGCCGAGCACCTCGGCGAAGGCCGTGCACAACGCGCGCTCGGCCGGAGTGGCCGGCGGCCGGTAGCTCGATCCCGACCCGAAGACCGGTTCGGGCAGCAGCCGCCGGTCCAGCTTGCCGACCGGGGTCAGCGGCACCCGGTCCAGCAGCGTGATCGACTGCGGCACCATGTAATTCGGCACCAGATCGCGCAGGTGCGCGGTCAGCTCGGCCACCGTCGGCGCGGTTCCGTTGAGCGGCTTCACATACGACACCAGCGCGGTGGCCCCGGCCGGGGTCCGGTGACCGACGGTCAGCGAGAACTCCACGGCGGCGTGCCGGGACATCGCCGCGTCGATCTCACCGAGTTCGATGCGGAAGCCGCGGATCTTGACCTGGTGGTCGGTGCGGCCGACGTACTCCAGCTCCCGCCGGCGACCGTGCACGCACCAGCGCGTCAGATCGCCCGTGCGGTACATCCGCTCACCCGGTTTGCCGTACGGATTCGCCACGAAACGCTGTGCGGTCAGCCCCGGCCGGTCGAGATAGCCCCGCGCGAGCGCGGGACCGCTCAGGTACAGCTCGCCGGTGACGCGGCACGGGGCGGGATGCAGGCGGCGATCCAGGACCACCGCGTTCACGCCGCGGATCGGGCCGCCGATGGTGATCGGCATGTCCGGGGCCGTGGGCGGGGAGATGAGCGTGACGATGGTGGTCTCGGTCGGGCCGTACACGTTGTACAGGTTCCGGCCGCGGCTCCAGCGCGTCACCAGCTCCGGTGGCAGCGCCTCACCGCCGACCAGGACGTGACGCATCTCGGTGATCCCGGACGGGTCCACCGTGCCCAGGGCGGCGGTGGTGATGAAGGCGTGCGTGATGCGCTCCTCGATCAGCACCCGCCCGAGCTCGGCCCCGCCGTATACGCCCGCGGGCGTGATCACCAGCGTTGCCGCACCGCCGAGCGCCAGCAGCAGATCCAACATGGCCGCGTCGAAACTCGGTGTGGCGAAGTGCAATACGCGGTCGCCGGGCCGGACCTCGAAACGTTGCGCGGTCTCGGCCGCGAAGTTCGACAGTCCGCCGTGGGTGACGACCACCCCCTTCGGGGTACCGGTGGAGCCGGAGGTGTAGATCACGTACGCGGGATGGTCCATCCGCAGCTCGCCCCGGCGTTCGGCCGCGGTGATGGGCGCGTCCGAGGTGTCCAGCACCCGGCGCCGGAACGAAGGCGCGTCCAGGACGGTCCAACTCACCCCGTCGGGCAGGTTGTCCCGGTGCGCCGCGAGCGTAATGCCCAGTGCCGCACCGGAATCGGTGAGCATATGGGCGATCCGGTATTCCGGGTAGCCCGGATCGACCGGCACGAACGCCGCACCGGCCTTGGCCACCGCGAGCGTGACCGCCACCGATTCGGCCGATCGCGCGACGCCCAGGGCCACCAGCGTCTCCGGACCCACGCCCTGCTCGATGAGCACTCGCGCGAGCCGGTTGGTCCAGCGATCCAGGGCATCGTAGGTGATCTGCGTACCGCCGTCGCGCAGCGCCACTCCCCGCGGATCGGCCCGCACCGCGGCGCCGAACACTTCCGGCAGGGTCAGCGGGCGTCCCGGGATCGCGCCGCGCACCGGCACCAGACTCGACCATTCGCTGGATTCGAGCCAGTCCAGATCACCCACGGGCGTGGCCGGATTCGCCGCCGCCGCGCTCACCAGCCGGGCCAGGCGGCTGCCGAGCCGGGCCGCGGTCGCCTCGTCGAACAGGTCGCGGGCGTAGTTCACCGCGACGGTGATGCCGTCGGGCTCCCGGTCCGGGGTCCACGATTCGGTGAGGGTGAATTGCAGATCGAACTTCGCGATGCCCGGATCGGCGTTACACGCCTCGATCTGCAGGCCGGGCAGTTCCAGCACCCGCACCGGTTCGTTCCGAACCGACAACATGACCTGGAACAGCGGGTGATGCGATTGCGACCGGGCCGGATTGAGCACCTCGACCAGGCGCTCGAACGGCACGTCGGCCTGGGCGAACGCCTCCAGGTCGGTTTCACGCACCGCGCGCAGCAGTTCGGCGAACGAGGCGTCACCGTCGATTCCGGTACGCAGCACCAGAGTTCCCACGAACATACCGATCAGCGCATCCAGGGCCGGATCGCCGCGACCGGCGATCGGCGTGCCGATCGCGATGTCGTCGCCGTCGGTGATCCGGTGCAGCAGTGTCGCCAGCGCGGCGTGCAACACCATGAAGATGGTGACGCCGTGCTCACTGGCCATCGCCTGCAGTTCCCGGTGTGTGTGCGCGTCGATGGAGCATTCGACGGTACCGCCGCGGTAACTCGGCACCGGCGGGCGCGGGCGATCGGTGGGCAGCGGCAACAGTTCGGGCAACCCGTCCAGTGCGGTGCGCCAGTAGTCCAGCTGACGGCTCACCGCGGAATCCGGATCGTCCTCGCTGCCGAGCGTTTCCTGCTGCCGCAGTGTGTAATCCGCGTACTGGACCGCCAGTTCGGGCCAGTCCGGGGACTCGCCGGCATGGTGCGCGCGGTAGGCGGTCGCCAGGTCCATGGCCAGCGGTCCGAGCGACCAGCCGTCCATCGCGATGTGGTGGACGACCAGTACCAGCACGTGGTCGTCGGCGGCGACGCGCAACAAATGCGCGCGCAGCGGAACCGTATGCGCCAGATCGAATCCCGGCCCGGCCAGCCGCCGCACCGCCTCGTCGATCTCGCCCTCGGCCACCTCGCTCATCCCGATCGCGACCTGCGCCGCTGCCGGGTCGAGCACTCGCTGGAACGGCTCGCCCTCGAGTTCGCCGAACACCGTCCGCAACGTCTCGTGCCGGGCCTGCACCGCGTTGAGCGCGGACTGCATGGCGACGACGTCCAGGGCGCCGCGCAGGCGCAGCGCGGCCGGGACGTTGTACACCCCGGAACGATCGCCCGATCCCCCGGACTCGTTGAACCGGTTGAGGAACCACAACCGCCGCTGCGCCGCCGACAGCGGCACCCGCTGTGGACGCTTGCGCCGGCTCAGTACGGGTGCGTTGTCTCCCGGCCGGCCACGACCGTCCAGGCGGGCGGCCAGCTCGGCCACCGTCGGGGTCGCGAACACCGACCGCACCTCGAGCCGGGTACCGGTCGCCGCGGCCAGGCGCGCCACCAATTGCGTTGCCAGCAGCGAGTTTCCGCCGACGTCGAAGAAATTGTCGCCCGCGCCGATCGTCTCCGCGCCGACCAGTTCCGAAATCACCTGTGCGACCAGGCGTTCGGCATCGGTGCTCGGCTCGCGCCGCTCGGTCGCCACCGGCTCGGGCTCGGGCAGCGCGGCCCGGTCCAGTTTGCCCACCGGCGTGAGCGGAATGCGGTCCAGCACGGTCATGCTCGCCGGAACCATGTGCGCCGGAAGCCGTTCGGCCACGTGCGCGCGCACCGCCGGGACGTCCACGGTGACCGAATCGTCCGCGGGCAGCACGTACGACACGATGCGCTTGGCTCCGGCGATCTCCCGAACCTCGGTGTGCGCGAAGCGGATCGAGGGATGACTGGTCAGCGCGGCGTTGATCTCGCCGAGTTCGATCCGGAATCCGCGCAGCTTGACCTGATCGTCGCCGCGGCCCAGGTAGACGATCTCGCCCTCGGAATTCCAGCGCACCAGGTCACCGGTGCGATACAGCCGCGCACCCGCGGGGCCGAACGGATCGGCCACGAACCGTGCCGCGCTGAGCGCGGGCCGGCCGAAGTATCCGCGCGATACGCCGTGGCCACCCAGGTACAGCTCACCGGGCACCCCGACCGGCACCGGCCGCAGCCGCTCGTCCAGGATCACCGCACGAGCCCCCCGCACCAGCGTGCCGATCGGCGCCGGTAGGCCGGGCCGCAGCGGTTCGGAGATGGTGGCGACGATGGTCGTCTCGGTGGGGCCGTAACCATTGAACATCATGCGGTCCGCACCCCAGCGGTGCACCAGTTCCGGTCCCAGCGCCTCGCCGCCCACCATGATCGCCGCGAGATGCGGCAGTGGCCAGCGCTCACGATCGATGGTGGCCAGCGCCGCCGGGGTCATGAAGGTGTGGGTGACGCGCTCGCGGTCCATCAGCGCGGCCAGTTCGTCCCCGCCGTACACGTCGGGCGGGGTGATCACCATCGTCGCGCCCGAGCCGATGGCCAGCAGCAGATCGAGCACCGCCGCGTCGAAGCTGGGCGACGCGAAATGCATTGTGCGCGAATCGCGGTCGACCTTCATCCGGTCGCGCAGCTCGTCGGCGAAATTGGACAGGCCGGTGTGGGTGACGGCCACGCCCTTGGGCGTACCGGTGGATCCCGAAGTGTAGATCAGATAGGCCAGATCCGAGGTCCACGCGGTGCGCAGCCGGTCGGCGTCGGTGATCACGGCCGGACTCCGATCCTCGATCTCGGCCCGCTGATCCGGATCGTCCAGCAGCAGCCATTCGGTGTCGCAGCCGCCCACACCCGCCTCGCGCAGCCGCCCGACGTGCGCGCCGACCGTCACACCCGACCGGCAACCGGAATCGGTGAGCATATGGCGCACGCGGTCGGTGGGATAGTTCGGATCCACCGGCACGAAGGCGGCGCCGGTCTTGGTGACCGCGAGCACCGTCGCCACCGACTCCACGGACCGGGTCAGGCCGAGGGCCACCCGGTCACCCGGGCCGATGCCGCGCCGGATGAGTTCGCGCGCAAGGCGATTCGAGTAGGCATCCAGTTCCGCGTAGGTCAGCTCGGTCTCCCCCGAACGAATCGCGACGCGTTCGGGATGCAGATGCGCGGTGACCGCGAAATAGTTCGCCAGACTGCACTGCGGGGTGGCGACCGGGCCGTATGCCGGGGCCAGGCGGGTGCGTTCGTAGTCGGTCCGAGCGTCGATGTCGCGCACGCGGATTCGGTGATCGGCGGAGATCGCGGCCAGCACCAACCCCAGGCGCTCGGCCAGCAGGCGCACCGTCTCCTCGTCGAAAAGCTCTGCGGCGTAGACGAATTCGAAGCGCCGCTCGGGCGTGTCCGGGGAGCCGCCCGGCATCACCCGCAACTCCAGGTCGAACTTCGCCAGCGCGATGTCCAGCTCCTGCGCGCGCAGCGCCAGCCCCGGTAGCCGCAGTTCGGGAATCGGGCCGTCCTGAACGGTCAGCGCCACTTGCAACACCGGACGCAGTTGCGCGTCGCGACCGCCGAGCGACTGCAACTCGGCCACGATCCGCTCGAACGGCAGATCCGCGTGCGCCATGGCCGCGAGTTCACCGTCGCGATCGATGGCCAGCTGCTCGACGAACCGGCGATCCGGGTCGATCTGCGACCGCAGCACCAGGGTGTTGACGAACATGCCGACCAGATCGTCGAGCCGGGTATCCGCCCGCCCGGCCACCGGCGTCCCGATGACGATGTCGCGACCGCCGGTGACCGAGCGCAGCAACACCGCCAGCGCCGTGCGCAGTACCATGAACAGGCTGACGCCGCGTTCGCGGGCGAGCTCGTCGATGCCCTCGTGGATGTGCGCTGGGAGGCCGAACCGCACCGTGCCCGCGCGCTGGGTGGGATGCTCGGGCCGCGGCCGGTCGTAGGGCAGCGGCATGGCCTCGGGCAGCCCGTCCAGTGTCTCGCGCCAGAATCGCAGCTGCGTGGCGGCCAGGCTGACCGGGTTGTCCTCGTCGCCGAGGCAATCGCGTTGCCACAGGCTGAAATCCGCGTACTGCACCGGCAGCGGCTGCCACGCCGGGGCCGATCCGCCGCAGCGCGCGGCGTAGGCCGTGGCCAGATCGCGCGTGAGCGGGATCAGCGACCAGCCGTCCGCGGCGATGTGATGCAGCACGATACCGAGCCGGAACTGCTGAGGACCCGTGCGCAGCAACGTCATTCGCACCGGGATCTCCCGGGTCAGGTCGAAGCCGCGCAGTGCCAGGGTCCGCAGCGCCAGAGCCGCGTCCGCCTCGTCGGTCTCGACCGGCTCCAGCACCGGCATGCAGCGGTGCGTGTCGAGGATCAGCTGATACGCGCCGGAACGGTCCTCCGGGAACACCGTGCGCAGCACCTCGTGCCGGTCCACCAGGTCCGTGAGCGCCGCCCGCAATGCGGCGATGTCCGGATCGCCGTCGATTCGTATCACGAAAGCGATGTTGTAGGCGCTGGATTCGGGAGAATAGCGGTTGAGGAACCAGACCCGCTGCTGCGGCAGCGACAAGGGGAGACGTCCCGGACGCGGGTCACGCACAGCCAGCGCCGTCCGCTGCGTCCGGGGCGTTTCGATCAGGCGCGCGGCCATGTCGGCGACCGTCGGCGCCTCGAAGACCGCCCGCACGGGCAGATCGACGCCGAATTCGTCGTACAGCGCCGAGGACAGTCGCGTCGCGAGCAGCGAGTTGCCGCCGACCTCGAAGAAGCTGTCCTCCGCGCCGGGCATCGGATGCCCGAGCACCGCGCCGAAGACCTCCGCGACCCGCTCCTCGAGTCCGGGCTCGGGCGCGCGGGAGCCGCTCGACGACGCGAAAACCGGATCCGGCAACGCCTTTCGGTCCAGCTTGCCCGCCGGCGTCACCGGCACCTCGTCGATGACGACGATCGCGGCCGGAACCATGTAGGCCGGCAACCGCCGGCGCGCCGAATCCAGCACGGCCGCGGCGTCGATCGGTCCGTCGGCGGTGATGTAGGCGGCCAGCCGCATCGTGCCGTGCTCACCGGTGTGCACGATGGTGTGCGCGAACCGGACTCCGGGGTGGGCGCGCAGGGCGTGATCGACCTCGCGCAGTTCGATGCGGAAGCCGCGGATCTTCACCTGATCGTCCGCGCGGCCCAGGAACCGCAGCTGCCCGCTCGTGTCGGCGACCACGAGATCGCCGGTGCGGTACATGCGTTCGCCACGACGGCCGTGCGGATTGGCCGGGAACCGCTGCGCGGTCATCGCGTGCCGGCCCAGATAGCCGCGGGCCAGGCCGGGCCCGGACAGGTACAGCTCACCGGGGACGCCCGGCGGCACCGGATGCAGCCGGTTGTCCAGGACGAACAACCGCATCCCGCGCACGGGCATGCCGATCGGCACGGGGCGGCCCGCGACCATCGGGCCGGTGGCGGTCGCGGCGACGGTCGCCTCCGACGGTCCGTACATGTTGTGCATGCGATGCCGAGCGGTCCAGGTGCTCACCAGTTCCTCGGGGCAGGCGTCGCCGCCGACGATCACCGCCTCGAGATCGTCGAGCCCCTCGCTGGGCACGGTCGCCAGCGCGGCCGGGGTGATGAAGGCGTGGGTCACCCGCTCGTCGCGCAGCAGCGCGGCGAGTTCGGCTCCGCCGTAGAGCCCGGCGGGTGCCACCACGATGGTCGCGCCGGCGGCGAATCCGAGCAGCAGTTCCAGCACCGACGCGTCGAACGACGGCGACGAGAAGTGCAGTGTGCGTGCCGAATCCGTGACGCCGAACAGATGCCGCTGCTCGTGGGCGAGACAGGCCAGCCCGGCGTGCGTGACCACGACGGCCTTGGGCGTTCCGGTGGATCCGGAGGTGTAGATCAGGTACGCCGGATGTGCCACCCGCAGTGGCTGATGCCGATCCGAGTCGGTGACCGGAGCGGCGGACTGGCGCATCGTCTCCGCGGCCAGCTCCGGGGATCCGGCCAGCAGCCAGTCCACATCCCGTTTGCGGTGCCTCCCCCGGCGCATCGGCCACTCCGGCATGGCGGCATGCGACTCGGCGTCGGTCAGGCCCAGCATCGCGCCGGAATCGGTGAGCATGTGCGCGATCCGGTCGGCCGGATATCCCGGATCGATCGGCACGTACGCCGCGCCGGTCTTGGCCACCGCCCAGATCGCGGTGATCGCGTCGAGCCCGCGCGGCAGAGCGACGGCGACGACCACTTCCGGCCCGGCGCCGCAGCCGATCAGCACGCGCGCCAATCGGTTCGAGGCCTCGTCCAGTTCCCGATAGGTGGTGTCGTGCTCGAGGTAGCGCACCGCGACGGCATCGGGCACACGTTCGGCGGTCTCGGTGAGCAGGCGGGCCAGGGTGATCGGCGGTTCGGCCGGCGCACCCGTGATGGGCACCAGTTTGGCCGCCTCGCGCACGTCGAGGATGTTCAGGTCGCCGACGGGCACGCGGGGCGCGGTCACCGTCGCGGTGACCAGACGGACGAACCGCTGCGCGATGGCGCGCACCGTCGATTCGTCGAATACGTCCGTGGCATAGCCGAATTCGGCGTGCAGCGGACCGTCGGACGGATCGCCGCTCTGCTGCACGGTCAGCTGCAGATCGAACTTGGCGACACCGGATTCCATCGGCAGGACGCGAGCGTCCATGTCCGGCAGGCTGATTCGCAGTTCCGGATCGTTCTCGTAGGAGAGCATCACCTGGAACAGCGGGTGCCGACCGGCATCACGCGCCGGATTGACGACCTCCACCAGCCGTTCGAAGGGCACATCCGCGTTGGCGAACGCGTCCAGGTCGGTTTCCCGGACGCGATCGAGCATCCGATCGAAGCCCGCGGCCGGATCGACCTCGGTGCGCAGCACCAGCGTATTGACGAACATGCCGACCAGGTCGTCCAGCGCCGGGTCCGAACGTCCGGCGATAGGTGTGCCGATCGCGATGTCGGTGGTGTTGCACAGCCGCGAGAGCAGCACGGCCAGGCAGGCGTGCAACACCATGAACGTGCTGACCCCGCGGTCCGTGGCCAGGGCGGCCACCGCGCGCCGGACCTCCGCGGGGATCGTCACGGCCACCCGGGCGCCCTCGGTGGTGCGCTGCTGCGGCCGCGGACGGTCCAGCGGCAGATCCAGCTGATCGGGCAGATCGGCCAGGGCGGTGCGCCAATAGCTCAGCTGCCGACCCAGCGCACTGGCCGGATCGTCCTCGTCGCCGAGCAGTTCGCGCTGCCACAGCGCGAAATCGGGGTACTGCACCGGCAGCGGAGTCCAGCGCGGCGCGTGCCCGGCCGTGCGAGCGGCGATGGCCGTCATCAGATCCCGGGCCAGCGGCGCGACCGACCAGCCGTCACCACAGATGTGGTGCAGGATCACCAGGAACACGTACCGGTCGGGCCCGGTGCGGTACAGCGCGATGCGGAACGGGGCCTGGGTGCGCAGATCGAAGCCGTATCCGGCGTATTCGGCGGCCAGGGCCATCACATCCGCGCCGACGGCGTCGATCGCGTCCAGGGCCAGCGGAATCTGCGCGGCCGGATGGACGAGCTGACGCGGGCCCTGCGGCGAATCGGGGAATGTGGTGCGCAGGCTCTCGTGCCGTTCCAGCACGTCCAGTACGCCCGCGCGCAAGGCGTCGGGATCCACCGTCCCGGTCAGCTCCACGGCCAGCGGCATGTTGTACGCCGAAGCGTGTTCGGCGAACCGGTTCAGAATCCACAGCCGCTGCTGAGCCAGCGAGAGCGGAATGCGTTCCGGCCGTTCGGCGGCGACGAGTTTGGGTTGCGCGGACAGCGGGTAACGATCATCCAGAGCAGTGGCCAGTGCGGCCACCGTGGCGGATTCGAAAAGGTCCCGGATGGTCAGTTCCGCGCCCAGCGTGGTGTTGATCCGGGCGACCGCGCGGGCGGCGGACAGCGAATTGCCGCCCAGCTCGAAGAAGCTGTCCTCTACGCCGACGTCCTCGGCGCTCAGGATCTCCTCGAAGATCGCGGCGATCCGTCGTTCGGCTTCGGTGCGCGGTAGGGCGGCCGTCCCGCCCGCGCGCTGCGCACCGGAGGCGGGTACCGGCAGGGCTTTGCGATCCACCTTGCCGTTGGCGCTCAACGGCATTTCGTCCAGCACGATCAGATGTGCGGGCACCATGTATGCGGGCAGGGTGCGGTGCAATTCGCGGGTCAGCTCGGCCACGTCCGGATCGGAATCCGGTGCGCCGACGACATATCCGACGAGTTCGTCCCCACCGTGGGTGCGGTGCGCCACGCAGACCGCCCGGGCCACACCCGGTGCGGCCAGCAGCGCCGCCTCGATCTCGCCCAGTTCGATGCGCAGGCCGCGGATCTTCACCTGGAAGTCGGTGCGGCCCAGGTATTCCAGCACGCCGTCGGCAGGCCGCCAGCGCACCAGGTCGCCCGTGCGGTACATCCGCACGCCGGGGGTGAACGGGTTGGCGACGAACCGGCCCGCGCTCAGCCCGGCACGCCCCAGGTAGCCGCGCGCCAGCTGGACCCCGGCCAGGTACAGCTCGCCGACCACGCCCGGCGGGACCGGCCGCAACCGCTCGTCCAGCACGTAGACCCGGGTGTTCCAGATCGGCGCGCCGATCGGCACGGATTCCTGTTCCGCGGCGCACGGCCAGGACGTCACGTCGACCGCGGCCTCGGTGGGACCGTACAGATTGTGCAGCCACGGGGAGCCGTCCGCGGCCGAGCCTCCTGGAGCCGAATGTCCCAGTGCCGCATGGAAATCGCGTACGGTCGCCGCGGGCAGCGCCTCGCCGCTGCAGAATACCCGCCGCAACGCGGTGCATCCGCCGACCTCGGTGTCGGTGACGAAGACCGACAGCATCGACGGCACGAAATGCGCTGTGGTGACCGACTTCTCGGCGATGATCCGGGCCAGGTACACCGGATCGCGATGCCCGTCCGGGGCCGCGATCACCAGCCGCGCGCCGATCTGCAAGGGCCAGAAGAACTCCCACACCGAAACATCGAAGGTGGCGGGGGTCTTCTGCAAGACCACATCGCTGTCGTCGAGCCGGTATTCGTGCTGCATCCAGCGCAACCGGTTCACGATCGCGGCGTGCGAGACACCCACGCCCTTCGGGCGGCCGGTGGACCCGGAGGTGAAGATCACGTAGGCCAGGTGATCCGGACGCACCCGCGCGCGGCGGTCGGTATCGGTGATCGGCGCGCCGGAGAACCCGGACAGATCCGTCGCGCGCAGATCGATCCGGTCCGCACTCGCGGGCAGTTCGATACTGTCGGCACCGGCGGTCAGCACGCACAGCGGGCGCGCCTGTGCCAGGATGTCCGCGTTGCGCTCGGCCGGATGATCCGGATCGATCGGCAGATAGGCCGCACCGGCGCGCACGATCGCGTACATGCCGATCACCAGATCCAGGCTGCGCCGCACGGCCAGGCCGACGACCGTATCGGGGCCCGCACCGCGGGCGATCAGCAGCCGCGCCAGCCGGTCGGCCCGCTCGCGCAACTGCGCGTAGGTCATCGTCTCGTCGCCGAATTCCAGTGCCACCGCGTCCGGGCAGGCTGCGGCCCGCTCGCCGAACAACTCGCACAGCGTGCCCGGGCACTGCGGCACATCGGTGGAATTCCATTGCCGCAGAACCAGATCGCGCTCCGCATCGGTGATGACCGGCACCTCGGCGACCGCGTCGTCCGGGTCGGCGGTCACCAGCCGGGCCAGGAAGTCCACGAAACGGTCGTGGTGGACCGCCAGCTCATCGACGTCGTACAGCTGCGGATTCGCCTCGAAGTCCACATGGATGCGGTCGCCGGTGCCGTTGTACACGTTGAGCGACAGATCCTCCACCGGACCGGTGGACAGCACGTTGAGCGAGCCGGCCAGGCTGCCGAAGCGAAGCTCGCTGTGGAACAGCATGATGTTGACCATCGGCCCGAAGAATCCGCGCGCATCGCGGGAATACCCGCAGTCGCGACGGATGTCGTCGGCGCGGTAGCGCTGATGCCGCAGTGCGCCGGTGATCTGCAGTTCGGCCGCCTTCACCACATCGCGCAGGGTGGTGCCGGCGTCGAAACGCAGCCGGATCGGCACCACGTTGGACACCACTCCCGCCGAGCGGCGCAGCGCCACGGTGGTGCGCGCGGACACCGGCAGACTCAGCACCACATCCTGGTTGCCGGTCACCGCGCGCACGTAGCAGGCCAGCGCGGCGACGAACATCGTGGAGTTCTGGGTGTCGAAAACCCCTGTGGCAGCGGATAATTCCGACTGTACCTCGGGGCCGAGCTTATGTGTCGCGCGATGCCGGCCCGAATCCGAGCGCGGTTCGGCGGTCGTGGACGCGGACAGGGTCATGGGCGCGCCGACACCGGCCAGCTGTTCGAGCCAGTACTCGCGATCCGAGCGGAACCGGCTGGTGTCACGATAACTCGACTCGCCCGCGTAGATCTCGGCCAGCGGTGTGGCGCGGGAGGCGACCGGTTCGGTGTGATTCTCCAGGGCCGTGTAGATCTCGGCGGTCCGGGTGACCGCGTTCATCGCGCCGTAGCCGTCCAGAACGATGTGGTGTCCGCGGGAATACCAGATGTAGTCGAACTCGCCGGTGCGCAGCACGACATTCGTCATCAGCGGATCGCGTACCGGGTCGATCCTGCTGCTGGCATGGTCGTTCATCCAGCGCAGCGCCGCCGCGTGCGGATCGGCCTCGTGCCGCAGATCCATCCGGGCCCAGCCGGGCCGTTGCGCGGGATCGATCAGCTGATGCGGGGCGCCGTCGATCTCGACCAGCCGCACCTGTCCGATCTGGGTCTCGACACCGCAACGCTCGATCGCGTACAGCAGCCGGCCCACGTCGAGCTCACCGTGGATCTCGACGTACTGGGCGATGGTGAGCGGAATGTCAGGGCGGATCCGCTGGGCGTACCACAGTGCGGTTTGCGCGGGGGAGAGAGCGAAGGGTTGTGCTGATAGTTCGCCAGAAGAGCATTGGTCTACACGATCGGTGGCCAATGACCTCATCAATCACTCCGTTCTGCCGCTGTTGACGCAACTCCCCGAGCATCGCCACGGCGGGTATCCATGCGCCGACCGTGGGATCTGATCCACGCCCTACTATTCGGAGCATCGGGACGCGCGGATCGGTAGCGATCTCGTAATGTTCTATTTCGAACAACGTTGGCGGATAGGGCCTTTAGTCAGCTAACTTCTCGCAAACTTCGCAAATGCCACAGTGGAACCGAATCGCGCAGCGAAAGGGTGACGCGTAGGACCTGATCCGGAACGCTTACATCGGCGGCTAGCGGCTCACCCGGTCGTCGACGGCCTCATCATCCGCCGGTTGCGGCGACGGCGTGGTTCGCCGCCGAACAGCCGAAGCCAGAACAGCAATCCCGGACACGATACACAACAACCATTCCGGCCACGGACCCACCTCGGTCGCGGGTGTCGTGGTGTGCCGCAACGGCAGGGCCGCCTCGAGCCAGGCGGGCACGAACTTCGACGTCTCCTGCCGCACCGTGCCGTCGGCGGTGATGATCGCGCTGACTCCGGACGTTGCGGCCACGACCAGGGCTCGGCCGTGTTCGACCGCGCGCACCCGGGACATGGCCAGCTGTTGGTACGTCATTTCGCTGTCGCCGAAGGTGGCGTTGTTCGTCGGCACGGTCAGCAGTTGCGCGCCCGCGTGCATCGAATCCCGGAACGCCCGGTCGAAGGCGACCTCGTAGCAGGTGGCCACGCCGATCGCGACCGGCGCACCGCCGCGGACAGGCTGAGCGTGCACCACGCCGTTACCGTGTCCGGGCACGAAATAGCCCGCCTTGTCGGCATATTTCGAGAAGTGCCGGAAGAAGTCGCGGTAGGGCAGGTATTCGCCGAACGGCTGGATGATCTTCTTGTCGTGGCGCTCCCCCGGGCCGTCGGCCCCGTTCCAGACGATCACCGAATTCGTGGTCGTGTCATCGTCGTTCACCAGCACCGCGCCGACCAGGATCGGCGCGTGGATCCGCTCCGAGACGGCGGTGATCTCCGCGTACGCGTCACTGTTGCGTAACGGATCGATATCGGATGAGTTCTCCGGCCAGATCACCACATCCGGCTGTGCCGCCCGGCCGGCGGCGACGGCCTCGGCCAGTGCGCCGGTCTCGCGGACGTGATTGTCCAGGACGGCACGGCGCTGGGCGTTGAAGTCCAGGCCCAGGCGCGGCACGCTGCCCTGGATGGCGGCGACGACGATCGTCCGGTCGCCGTCGGTCGGCCCGGGCAGGGCAGCCCGGAGAGTCAACCCGGCGACGGGGACGAGGACCACAACCGCTGCGGCACCGGCGATTCCGATTCGCCACCGCGCGCCGCGCCGATCCCGCAGGCCGATCACCAAGGCCGCCAACGCCGTTCCGGTCAGCGCCACCGCGAAACTCACCCCGGGTGCGCCGGCGAGCTGGGCCAATGGCAGATACCAACCGTCGCCCTGGCCGAAAGCCAGTCGGCCCCAGGGGAATCCGCCGAACGGAAAACTCGCGCGCCCCCATTCGGTGAGGGTCCACGTCGTCGCCACCCACAGCGGCCAGCCGGGCAGCACGCTCACCAGCCGCGCCAGCAGACCGAACAGTCCGACGTACATCGCGCACGCCAGCGAAAGGCCCAACCAGGGCACCGGGCCGACGTAGATGCCCGTCCAGGGCAGCAGCGGCACGAAGAAGGCCAGACCCGCGACCAGCCCGTAACCGAACCCGCCGCGCAGCGTTCGGCTCGACCGGACCACCGCGGTCAGCAGCGCGATGCCGAGCGGGGCGACGTACCAGCAGGTGCGGGGCGGGAAACTCGCGTAGATCAGCAGGCCCGCGACGATCGCGCAGAGCAGTCGCGGCACGGCCGGGTACCGGCTCGCCGCGGCGGTCAGCCGCGAACGCGGACCCGTTGCGGCGGCGGGGTTCTCGTGGTCCTGTCGCACGTCCACGAGCTCGTCCCTCTCATGCCGCATAAATGGTGTTTCCCCGGTGCACGGTACGCAGGCAGCGCGGCAGCGGCGCGCCCGGGTCGAGCGGGGGCAGCCCCGGAACCCGGGACCGCGGATCGGTGGACCACCGCTGCACGGTGTCCGATGCGGCGGCCACCACCAGATCGGCCGCGTCCCAGATCGCGTACGAGGCCGGGGCGCCGGGCACGAGGGTTCCGGCAACGCCGTCGCGCACGCCGCCTGCCCGCCAGGCGCCGCGAGTGGCCGCGGCGAAGGCGGCGCGCGGGGAGATCTGGTGCCCGGGGGTGCGGTGGTGTGCGGCCGCCCGCACGGCGGCCCACGGATTCAACTCGGTGACCGGGGCGTCCGAACCGATGGCCAGGCCGATACCCGCGGCTGCCATGGCCGCGAAGGGATTCAGCGCGGCGGCGCGCTCGGCGCCCAGCCGTGTGGCGTACATACCCTCCGGCCCGCCCCACGCGGCGTCGAAACCCGGTTGCACACTGGCGAGTACGCCGAATTCGGCGAACGTCGCGATCTGCTCGGGACCGATCGCCTCGGCATGTTCCACGCGATGGCCCCGGGCGGCGATCGCGGGTCCGCCGACCTCGGCGGCGACCCGGGCCACCGCGTCGGCCACGGCCGCGACGGCCGCATCGCCGATGGCGTGGAATCCGGCCTGGATTCCGGCCTCGGTGCAGGCGCTCAGATGCGCGGCGATGGCATCGACATCGAGATATCCGCGACCGAGAGAGTCCCGATCGGCGTAGGGAGCGTGCAGCCAGGCGGTGTGCGAACCGAGCGAGCCGTCGACGAACAGGTCTCCGGCCAGTCCGTGCACGCCGAGTTCCTTGACCAGGGTGCGAGCCTCGTCCGCGGTGCGAACGGCCGCGCCCCAGTAGACGCGCACCTCGACACCGTGCGGGAACTGCAGCAATTCGGTCACATCGGCCGCACCGGAGATCTGCGGGCCGGCGCATTCGTGCACGGCCACGATGCCGTTGGCGGCGGCGTGGTCCAGGGCGGCGCGGCGGGCCTGATCACGCTGGGCCCGATCGAGCCGGTCGAGTGCGGCGCTGCGAGCGAGATGATGCGCTTGTGCGCACAGCGGCTCGCCGCGGCTATAGCCCTCGGCCGCGGCGATCTGTGGCACCGAATCCAGCAGCGCCGTCGATACGACCGCCGAATGTGCGTCCACGCGAACGAGATACACGAGTCGGCCGGGTCCGGCCGCGGCATCGATCTCGGCCGCGGCCGGCGGGCGGGCCTGCGGCCATCCGGTCTCGTCCCAGCCCTCGCCGATGATCACGGCGTCCGGATGCGCCCGCGCGTACTCCCCCACCAGGGTCAGGCACTGTTCCAGCGATGCGGCCCCGGACAGATCCAACCCGGTCAACTGCAATCCCAGCGCGGTCACGTGCACATGCGGATCGACGAATCCGGGCGCGACGAACGCACCGTCCAGATCGATGACCTCGGCATCGGGATACAGTGCCCGCCCCGGCCGTTCGGCGCCCAGCCACACCACGGTGCCGTCCTCGACCGCCATCGATGTGGCATCGGGAGAACTAGGGCTGTGGATGCGACCGCCAACCAGCAACTGGGTACTCACGGCACATCAGTCTGCCGCACCGGGTTTTCGCCGCACTCTCCGGCGTCGCTGCACGTGGTGCACATCGCCGTCGGCGTCCGCAGCGGACGACGCGGACTCATCGGCCGAGCAGCGCCCACTGCGACCGCCTCCGACGAGCACCTCGGCCCCGAGTACACGCTGGACGGCCCGAACCGGCCAGTTCCGTAATTCGATATGGGAATACCACCACGGCAGTCGGCCCGACTGCGGGGCTCGTGCCGGGACGGGGTGAGCACGCCTCCGCGAAGACACGGCCGACCATCCAGCGGGCGCCCCTCATGCCGGCGCGGGAAGCGCACCGCCAGCGGTACGACCGCGAGGATGGTGCCGGGGACAGGACGAATGCGCGCGCATGAAGACACGCCGACCCCACCACTCTGGTCTCGTGCCAGCAGCAGCGCACCGACAATAGACGCGCCCAGCTCGGGGGTCGGCCGTGTATTCGTGCAGGCGCATTCGTCCTGCCTCGGCGCGAACACCCGCGGTGCGCTGTCCCACCAGAACGAGACCCGGCAGGTGGGTGGTCGGCTGTGTATTCGTGCGGGCGTATTCGTCCTGTCCGGGCACGCTCCCCGGAGTTGGCGCGGGAAGCGCACCGGGGCGGCACGACCGCACGTCGCATGGCTGGGCGAGTGAATTCGCCTGCGCGACAATCCCGCTCACCGCGGAAAGCGACGGGGCCCGCGCTGGCGTGTGCTGCGTGAGCGCGAACGTGTGGTCGGGCGGGTGCTGATCGGGGACGAGCCGCATCCGGGCGCTGCCGGATTCCTGGCCACCGCCCGGCGGGCGGGGCTGCGGGTGGTGCTGATCGACGTTGATGGCCGCGCGGGGTGTGTTGACTCTGGACCCGCTCATGTGGCGTCGCCTGGGCCGGATCTCGGCGGTGGTCGTCGATCGGGACGCGGGACGCGGTGCGCGGGCGGTGGTTCTGGACGCGGACTCACTCGACGAGGGCTGGCCGGTAGAGCACGGGTGGAGCGCCGCGCAGCGGCTGCTGTGGCGCGATGACGGGTCCGGCGGATTATCGGCCGTCGAGCATCGGGCGGGCGGGGCCGCGGCCGTCGTCGTAGTACTCCTGCACGACCACGCCGTCGACGACGTCGCCGGACGGGTCCACGACAACGCCGCGGTAACCGGCGGCCATGCTCAGGCGGTCGATGCGGCGGGTGGCGAAGGCAGACACGATCGGGCGCAGCAGGCGGCGGGTGGGCAGCAGCAGGATCAGGCCGAGCACCGAGGTGATCAGGCCGGGCACGAACATGGCGACCGCGCCGAGCGTGACCAGCGCACCGTCGGCGACCGCGGTGCCGGGGGCGATCTCCCCGCGACTCGCGCGCCGGAACTGGTCGAACACCCGGCGGCCCTGCGAGCGCACCAGGATCAGGCCCAGGCCCGAACCCGCGATGAGCAACAGAATGGTGGCGACGACACCGATGAAGTGGCCGACCACGACGAGGGCGGCGATCTCGACGACGAGGTAGACAGCGAACAGCAGCGCGGGCATGGCGATCCTTTCGAAGACCATCTACCCGTACAACGACCGGATCGCCCGATTTTCTCCCGATCGGCCTGAGCGGTCGCTGAGAATCTCTACGCGCCCGGCCGGACCAGTCCGGTCTCGTAGGCCAGAACCACCGCCTGTACCCGGTCGCGCAGACCGAGTTTGGTCAGCACCCGGCCGACGTGGGTTTTCACCGTCGCCTCGGACAGGAACAGCTCCGCGGCGATCTCGGCATTGGAGCGTCCTGCGGCGATCTGCTCGAGCACCTCACGCTCGCGCGCGGTGAGCACATCCAGGACGGCGGCATCGCGAGTACCGGCCGGATCGTCCGCGATGAGCCGGTCCAGCAGGCGTTTGGTCACCTTCGGCGACACCACCGCGTCACCGGCGGCGACGCTGCGGATCGCCGAGATGAGATCCTCGGGCGGGGTGTCCTTGAGCAGGAAGCCGCTCGCGCCCGCGCGCAACGCGCCGAGGGCGTGCTCGTCGAGGTCGAACGTCGTCATGACGAGAACTTTGCTGCCACAACCGGATTCGAGGATCTGCCCGGTGGCGGTGACACCGTCCACCACCGGCATCCGCACATCCATCAGCACCACGTCGGGGGTCAGTTCGCGGGCGCGCCGGACCGCCGCGGCGCCGTTGTCGGCCTCTCCGACGACCGTCAGATCGGGATGCGCCCCCAACACCATTCGCAGTCCGGCTCGCATAAGTTCCTGGTCGTCGACGACTAGCACGGTGATCGGCACGTCACCAATCTACTGTGGCGGCTGCGCCGTCCGGGTCGCGATCGATTCGAGGCGTCGCCGTCCGCCCGCCGCCATCACTCGGCGGTCTCGGGCACGAGCGGAATCGTCGCTCGTACCCGCCAGCCGCCCTCGGGACGCCGCCCGGCCTCGAGCGCACCACCCAGCACCGCGACACGCTCGCGCATACCGACCAGACCGAGACCGCTGCCCGCGATTCCGTTGCGGGCGGCCAGGTCCGGGCCGTCCGCCGCGTTCGCCGCACCCGCCGGCGAGCCGTGACCGAAGTCGGTGACCTCGACCAGGATGTCCGCCTCCCGTCGCAGCACCCGGACCCACGCCTTCGGGGCCGGTCCGGCGTGCCGGAAGGTATTGGTCAGCGATTCCTGCACAACGCGGTGAACGCCCAGGCTGACCTCGGGCGCCACATCGTCGAGTTCGCCTGCCATCTCCAATTCGACCGCGAGCCCGGCCTTGCGCATCATCTGCACCACCTTCGCGAGGCCGGCGGTGCCGTGCTGAGGCAGTTGTTCGGGGGCGTGTTCGGTGCGCAACAGCGCTACCGTGCGGCGCAACTCGCGCAGGGCATCGCGCCCGGTGGCCGCGATCGTTCCCAGGGCCTGTTCGGCGAGCTCGGGATCGCTGCGCAGGGCGAATTTCGCGCCGTCGGCCTGCACGACGATGACGCTCACCGCATGCGCAACGATATCGTGCAGCTCCCGCGCGATGCGGGTCCGTTCGGCCGAAACCGCCTCGTGCGCACCGCGTTCGCGGTCGTAGTCGGCCACCGCCAGGCGAGCTGCCACCTCCGTGTCGTAGGCATGCCTGGCGCCGAGGAATTCGGCGAGCGTCCAGCACAGCGCGTAGAACAGTGTGAGGAACGCGACCGTCATCGGTACCGACTCGTGCAGCAGCAGGTCCGCGAGCACGGCATCCACGACCAGGCCGCCCAGATAGATCAGCCCCTCCCGGCGGCCGACGTACGCGACCAGGGTGTACAGCGCGATGCCGACCGCCACCAGCGCGGCGACCTGCAGATCCTCCCCGGTCAACCGGCTCACCAGGGACGTGAGGATAGCCAGCGCGAGCAGTATCGCGGCACTCGTGCGCGGATATCTGCGCCGGAAGATCACCGGGATCGGCACGAGCACCGCGAACACGAGATGCACGGCCAAATATCGCTTGTGCCCGATGGTCACCAGGTCGACCAGCAGCAGCGCGATCGCCAGCATCGTATCGGCGACGAGCGGTTTCCCCCGAAGCCACAGGCTGAATCGACGCACCGGTCCAGCCTAGGCCGACCGGCAGGTCAGCAGCGCGCTTCGGCGGGGAGTGGGCGCGGGGAGTGGGTCGTGTGCCCGGCCAGCCAGGGAGCCAGGACCCGCGAGGTGGTCTCACGGATCTTGCGTTGCAGGCGTTCGCCGTCCTCGATGGCGTGCCGTCCGGAGAACAGCACCGTCAACGCGCCCGAGACCGCGCCGACCACCGCGCCGACCAGTGCCGCCGCGCCGACCTCGTCGAGTTCCTCGGGAAATGCGGCACGCAGATGCCGGGCGATCTCCTGCTGGGCGACCAATTGCGCGTGCGCGGCGCGGCCGCTCACCGCGGGCACGGTGCGCGAGACCTGCGCGCGCAGCACCGCGATGCGGGCGGCCAGGGTGTCACCGAGATGGTCGCCCGGATTGTCACCGGCGGCGCGCAGCGCGCGCAGCAGCACCTCGACCGGACGTTCGCCGGTACGCCGGGTGGCGATCGCGTGCACGGCGGCCTGCACCCGGTCGTCCGGTTGCGGGAACAGCAACTCCTCTTTGCTCTCGAAATAGTTGAAGAAAGTACGGGTGCCCACCTCGGCTGCCGCGGCGATGTCGGCGACTGTCGTCGCCTCGTAGCCACGGGCCTCGAACATCTCGACGGCAGCCTCGAGGAGGGCGCGGCGGGTGCGTTCCCGCTTGCGGTCACGGAGGGCTGATGGCGGCACGCGGGCAGACAGTACGGCATGCGACAGCGAATTCCGGGCAGGCAGCGTGTCCGCGCGTTGCACCACGCGCCGCGCCGCATCGCGTGCAAACTTGCGGCCGATGCCGCGACGCACGGCGTGTCGCTTTGTGCCGCACCGTATTCCGGAACGCCTCCGAGCATACGGTTGAACGACCGGTTCGCGAGCAATTAGCGTGTGCGAGGTGAGTATCACACCCCGCAGCGTGGACGAACAGTTCCGCACGCTGCCACTGGCCGATCTGGCGGACGCGGCGCTCGCGGCCGCGCGTGCCGCCGGCGCCGACTACGCCGACCTGCGCGTGCACCGGCTCGTGCAGCAGACCATCCGACTGCGCGACGGCCGCGTCGAGGCGATCACCGATTCGACCGATCTGGGCTTCGCGGTCCGCGTGATCGTCGATGGCACCTGGGGTTTCGCCTCGCACGCCGACCTGTCCGCCGATACCGCCGCCGCGGTCGCCCGGCGCGCGGTGACCGTCGCGACGACACTGCGGGCGCTCAATCGCGAACAGGTCGTCCTCGCCGATGAACCCGTGCACCGCGACGCGCAGTGGGTCTCGGACTACGCCATCGACCCGTTCGAGGTGCCGACGCCGGAGAAAACGGCTCTGCTGCTGGACTATTCGGAGCGCCTGTCCGCCGCCGACGGCGTCGACCACGTCACGGCGCAGGTGTTGCAGGTCAAGGAGCAGACGTACTACGCGGATACCGCGGGGTCATCGATCACTCAGCAGCGGGTGCGGGTGTATCCGCTGCTGGAGGCGATCGCGGTCGACCCGACGGCCGGGGCGTTCGAGACGATGCGCACCCTGGCCGCACCGGCCGGGCGCGGCTGGGAGTATCTGACCGGCGAGGACGGCGTCTGGGACTGGGCCGGTGAACTGGCGCGGATCCCGGAGTGGCTGGCCGAGAAGGTGAAAGCCCCCAGCGTGGAGCCGGGGCCCGCCGATCTGGTCATCGACCCGACGAATCTGTGGCTCACCATCCACGAATCCATCGGCCACGCCACCGAGTACGATCGGGCCATCGGCTACGAATCCGCTTACGCGGGAACCTCGTTCGCCACCCCGGACAAGCTGGGCACGCTGCGCTACGGCACGCCGATCATGCACGTCACCGGCGACCGCACCGAACGGTACGGTCTGGCCACGGTCGGGTACGACGACGAGGGCGTGGCCGGGCAGCGCTGGGACCTGATCCGCGACGGCATTCTGGTCGGCTACCAACTGGATCGGGCGTTCGCGCCGCGGCTGGGCCTGGATCGTTCCAACGGCTGCTCGTATGCCGACTCCGCGCATCACGTCCCGATCCAGCGCATGGCCAACGTCTCGTTGCGGCCGGATCCGGTGCACAACACCAGCACCGCGGAACTCATCTCCCGGGTGCAGAACGGCATCTACGTCGTCGGCGACAAGTCGTGGTCGATCGATATGCAGCGCTACAACTTCCAGTTCACCGGACAGCGGTTCTTCCGAATCCGCAACGGGCGCTTGGCAGGTCAGCTGCGCGATGTCGCGTACCAGGCCACCACCACCGATTTCTGGGGTTCGATGGAGGCCGTCGGCGGCCCGTCGACCTGGGTGCTCGGCGGCGCGGCCAACTGCGGTAAGGCCCAGCCCGGCCAGGTCGCGGCGGTGAGCCACGGCTGCCCGTCGGTGCTGGTGCGGGGTGTCAATATTCTCAACACGCGATCGGAGGCGGGGCGGTGAGCGTGCTACACGGCGGAGAGGTCGTCGAGCGGGCGCTGGCCGCCTCGAAGGCGGACGAGGCGATCGTGATCGTCACCGACGCCTCCGAGGCATCGCTGCGCTGGGCCGGAAATTCGATGACCACCAACGGATCCACGACCTCGCGGGAGTGGTCGGTGGTGTCGGTCCTGCGTTCGGGTCCCGGTTCGGCACGTGTCGGCAGCGTGAGCGCGACGAGCGTGGACGCGGCCGATATCGAGGCGGTGGTGCGTGCGAGCGAAGAGGCCGCGCGCTCGGCCGCACCGGCCCGGGACGCGGTGCCGCTGCTCGAACCCGACGCGGTCGGGCGGCACCTGGACCCGGAGTGGGCCGCGGACCCGCCGGCCACCGGTATCGAGGTGTTCACCGGCCTGGCCCGCGATCTGGCCACCGGATTCGACGGCGCGGACCGGCTCTACGGCTTCGCCCATCATCAGCTGCACACCACCTGGCTGGGCACCTCCACCGGAATCCGCCGCCGCTGGACCCAGCCGACCGGATCGGTGGAGATCAACGGAAAGCGCGGCGCGGCATCGGACACCGCGAGCGCCTGGGTGGGAGCGGGCACGCTGGATTTCGCCGATGTCGACACTCCTGGCCTGCTCGCCGAACTCGCGCGGCGACTGGACTGGAACGCCCGCCGCGTCGAGTTGCCCGCCGGACGTTACGAGACGCTGCTGCCGCCGTCCGCGGTCGCGGACCTGCTGATCTACATGGCCTGGGAGATGCAGGGCCGCGGCGCGAACGAGGGGCATACGGCGTTCTCTCGCGCCGGTGGCACCCGAATCGGCGAGCGCCTGACCGATATTCCGCTCACCCTGTACTCCGATCCCAGCGCCAGGGGTCTGGAATACCGGCCCTTCGTGGCGACCGCCTCCTCCTCGGACGCGATGTCGGTATTCGACAACGGCCTTCCGGCGCAGCGCGTGGACTGGGTGCGCGAGGGCGTGATCGACAATCTGGTCTATCCCCGGGCGATCGCCGCGGAATTCGATGCGCCGGTGACGGTTCCGGGCGACAACCTGCTGATGACCGGCGGCTCCGCGGCCACTGTGCCGGAGATGATCGCCGGCACCGGCCGCGGCCTGCTGCTGACCTGTCTGTGGTACATCCGTGAGGTCGACCCGGCCACTCTGCTGCTGACCGGCCTGACCCGCGACGGGGTGTACCTGATCGAGGACGGCGAGATCACCGCCGCGGTGAACAACTTCCGGTTCAACGAGAGTCCGCTGGATCTGTTGCGCCGCACCACAGAAGCCGGGGCTACGGAGATCACCCTGCCGCGCGAATGGAAGGACTGGTTCAGCCGAACGGCCATGCCTGCCTTGCGAATTCCCGATTTCCACATGTCCTCGGTGAGCCGGGCGACCTGACACCGGCGCATCCGGACCGGACGTGGCCGGTGCGCGTGCGGTCGCGATGGCCACACAACCGACGATTGATATGGCAGAATCGCCGCCACACAGTCGAAGCGGGGGCAGCATGACAGACGACAGCGGGGGCCGGGTCTTCGGTCCACTGATCGAGCAGGCCAAGACCGGCTCGGTGTCGCTCGATGTGGAGCCGGAGGCGTTCCTGGCGCTGGATCGGGCTCTGCGACAACGCAAGACCGAGATCCAGGCGATCCAGAAAATCGTCCAGCAGGTGCAGACGCACGAGGTGTGGGGGCTGGGCGAGCAGGCCGACATCCTCACCTCGGCCCGCACGATCGCGCAGCGTTTCCGGGACAAGGGCGGCGGCGGGGCCAACAACGCCTACGACACGCTGCAGGACCACTGGCGGACCGCCGACGAGATGCAGACCCTGTTCCGCACGATCTGTGCTCGGCTACAGCAGACCGACAGCGAGTTCGCCGCGAAACTCCGTGCGGCACAGGCGGCTACGGAGGAGGCGCTGTGACCGCGCGCATGGTTGCGGTACCGGCGGAGGGGACGCCGTGACGACCTACGATCCACCGGGCATCACCGATCCGGAGAACGTCGACGCGCTCACCCATCAGCAGATCTACGACGCGTTCCAGACCGTCACGCAGAGCGCCGGTGACGTCGTCGCGGCCTGGCAGCAGGCCGGAAGTCAGTGGCGCACTTCCACTACCGGCCTGGTCCGAGCCGTTCGCTCGGCGGTGGACGGACATTGGACGGGCGCGTCCGCCGAGGCCGCGGTGAACGCCCTGGTCGATTACGGCAATCAGGCCGGAGAACTGGCGGATCTGTTCGATGCGGCCGGGCAGGCGGTCTCGAATACCGCGCAGGCCGCGCTCACGACCAAGGCGTACATTCCCAAACCCGTTCCGGTGAACGCCGATCAGACCAAGGACCCGTCCGGTTTCGATCGCCAGACCCGCGATGCGAGCAAGGCCCAGGACGACGCCCGCCAGGTGATGCAGCAGCGGTACGTGACGCCGTTCACCGACCAGGACAAGCGCATTCCCACCTTCCCCGCCGCGGTACCGGTCGGGAACGGCGACGCCGCCGCCTCGACGAGCGAGAGCGACTCGCGGGCTCCGGCCACGTCGACGAAACCGGCCGCGTGGCGCAATGGCACGCGGCCGGATTCGACCGCGCCGGCGAGCGTGACCTCGCTGTTGCACGATCTGCCGTTCCCGGCGTCGGTCGACGCGACGATCGGGCGCCTTCTTCAGAATCCGTCTTCGGCTATGCCGCCCAGCGCGGGCGACGTGCTGTTCCAGCAGCCGACGACGAGCCGTCCGGAACGAGCCGACCGGAACGAGGGAACACCGCCGCCCGCGGCCACCCGGCCGGCGAACGTTCCCGCCGCGTCCGCGCCGACCACGCCGTCGTCGGTACGCCCCGACGCCGCGGCGCCCAGCGCGGACGGCGAGCAGCGGGACCCGACGCAGCAGCGCCCGAATTCGGCTCCGCAGCAAGCCGATCCGCAACGGCCGCACAGCACCCCGGAACAGTCGCAACCGGCCGCGGAACAGCCGGCAGCGCCGGCCCGGACCCAGACTCAGGCCACCGGCACGTCGACCGATGCGGTCCGGCCCGGACACGACAGCGCGGCGACGCCGTCCACCGGCGGATCCTCGGCCAACTCCGCTCCCCCGCCGAGTTCGACTCCCGCGCCGAGTGCACCGCCCGCCGGTTCGTCCGGTCCGGTCCCGGGCGGTTCTACGCCGAACCTCGCCGGTCCGGCGCTCGGCTCGGCGGGGTCGATCCCGGCCGTGCCGTCGCCGGTACCGGGTACGCCCGCACCGGCACCCGCCACGCCGATGCCGGCTACGCCGGTGCCCAGCGCACCGACGCCGATGCCGAGCAATCCCGCGCCCGCACCGAATTTCGCGGCCCCGGCCCCGGCTCCGACGCCGAATCCGCCCGTGCCGGGAGCGAACGCGGCGACTCCGGCGCCGAATGTCCAGGTGCCGCCGCCGGGTTCCTCGGCTCCTTCGGCGCCCAAGCCGGTGCCGAGCACGCCCATGCCGGGCGCACACGCACCGGCGGCAGCCCAGGCGACACCCGCTCGCCCGACGGTGGATCCGCTGCCGCCCGATGTCCTCGCCGAGCCGGCCGCGGCCGCGGTCACCGGGGCGGCCACCGCGGAGGTGCTGTCCGAACCCGGCCACCACCACACCGGCGCGGACCATCGGCCACCACGACTACGGGTCAGATACGAGGGCGATCGGGATCGGACGGGCAAGAAGGTCGACCTACGGCACGAATCGCACACCGCGGAGATGGCCGGAAGAGATGAGCACGTCCAGCCGACGATAGGTGAATAATGGCCACTTGGTCGTTCGAGGACGAGGAATTCGCGGCACTGTGGTTCGGGCCCGCGAACGACCGAATGCTCTATCCGCTGCACTATCTGTCCCGATTCGGCCATGTCAACGAGCGCGACACCTACTGGGAGCAGGTCCGGCACAAGTATTCCGAACAGGGCCGGCTGACCTGGAATCAAGCCGACCTGCTGCGGCGGGCGTTCACGGTGCTGACCGATCCGGAGGTGTGGGCCGAGATTCACGGCGTCTCGGATCAGGCCGGGCCGATCCGGGTCGCCGCGGCTCGGCACGACCGGCATGCCGCTCTCGCAATACAATTCACCCGCCGACCGCGCATCGAACTCAGTATCGTGAGTTCGGATCGGCTCTCCGCGGTCCTGGCCGCTGTTCTGCCGAACTGTTCGCCCGGGAGACAGCCCGCTCAGGCGTTCGCCGCCGCCGACCTGTATCCCGAACGTCAGCCGGTGCTGAACTACTCCGGGGAATCGACTCCGCTGCAACGGTATCGGCGCCTGGTCCGGCGTCCTGCGAGTGGGGCGGGGGTGGTCACGGTGTTCCGCGGGCCGCGCAACCGGGGCGGTGAGCAACCCCGCAAGGTGGGTGCGGTGCGCTGGTACGACATTCACGACGACGGCCGCTATATGGAGACCGGCAGTCGCACGGTCACCGTCCAGCCCGCGGATACGCCCGCGATCCAGGCCGCTGTCGGCCGCCTGCTCGATCTAGCGCTGGCCGAGTATCGCGATTACGTCGACGACGTCGGGGAGTACGCACACCGGTAAGTCGGCGAAACCCGCTCTGCCGCAGCGTAAAACAGTTCGCATTCCGGTATGCCGCTCCCGGTCCGATCTGCGATCGGAAGATGATCGCGTAGCCGCGCAAGGAGAACGCGGCGCAGGATCTTCGCGACGACGGGAACGGGCAGACCGAGCTGATCGAAACGGATGCGATTGCGGTGCGTCCCGGCATTCGAAGCAAACCTACTCCCCCACAGCGCATTCCGCGCCGCCGAACGTCCCTCCGTCCGTACGGCCCGGGGCGGACCGCGATCGACCGGCCCACTCCGAGGTAAGGTGCTCTACTCACGGCGCCGAACTCGACGGCATATTCGATCGAAGCCTGCACGCTTGCCGCACCGCGCTGCCGAGCACGATCGCCGACAGCGGCGCCCTGCGCCCGGAGGTTGAGCGATCTCCGGCTCGTTCGATCAGATTGCGTCGTGCGGGTGCAGGCGCACGACAGCCGTCCCCCGCGCCAGCGCCTCCCGTAATTCGGCGCGGTTCACGCTGCCGTCGGCGTCGAGGCTGATCCCGGCGAACCGGCCGTGGACGGGGTTCTGCTCCAGGATGATCCGGTACAGCTCGGCGATCTGCTCCTCGTCGGTGATCACCGCCCAGTCGGCGCGAATGTCCTTTCCGCGCAGTGTGATCCGCACCGGCTCTCCCGCACGGAGGTTGCGCCGCCAGCGGGCCGCGGTGCCGACCAGCAGATCCCCTTCGTACGAGACGTATCCAACCGGGTTGGCGTACTCGCGCCCGGTCTTGCGGCCGACGACGGTGATGATCAGGAGTTTGCCGCTGAAGAGCCGATGCAACCGGGATCGCAGCAGGTAACGGACGGTGGTGTCCCAGGAACGTTGCAGCCGGGACTGGGCCGGCGCACTGGTCGTGGGGGCGGAACCGGACATGGCGAGTACCTCCGAATGAATTAATTCCTGAGTGTATACTCAGAAAATACGACGGGATACGGCATACTGCAAGGGCGAATCGAGTTTCAGGAGGCGATGTGGCACCCGACCGGGCAACTCGCGGCCGTCCACGCACCGGTGTGCGGGAGGCCGTGATCGCCAGCGCCCAGCAGACGCTCGCGGAATCCGGCCTGGCCCGCACGTCCACCAAGGAGATCGCCCGCCGGGCAGGCGTCGCCGAATCGAGCATCTTCTATCACTTCGGCGACCGCATGGGACTGCTGCACGCGGTGATCCAGCACCAGTTGCGACCATTGCGGGACCTCCTCGCGGACCGCCCCGGGACCGACCACAGCCTGCGCGAGGACCTGATCGATCTGCTGACCGCACTCGAAGAGTTCTTCTTCGCCGCCATCCCCGCCATCGCTGCCGTCCAGTCCGACGCCGAACTGCGCGAATCCTACGAAAAGCGCAGCCGCGACATGGATCTGGGCCCGCACCGCGCCCTCGACGCGATTCTCGCGCACCTGTCCCCCCGCGCCGCCGGCACCGACCTGCGCCCCGCGGCCCTTCTGCTGGCGGGTGCGGCACATCAGCGAGCGCTGCAACGTCACCTGAGCCCGCCCGACGCGCTCGCCGACCTGCCCTCCCGCGACGAGATCGCCGATTCCCTTGTGCCGGTGTTCGATTCAGCGCTGCGCGGTTGGTAGCCGGTCGGCGAGTCCGAACACCCGTTCGGCGGTACGGTGGCCGATCGCGATTCGCTGATCGTCGGTGAGCGGAGCGTCGCGCAGGAAGGCGATGGCCGCTACCGGATCCTCGTACGGATAGTCGATCGCGAACATGATCGAGTCCGCACCGACCGCGCGCACGGCGAGTTCGAGCACGTCCGGATCGTCGATCCCGCTGGTGGTGATCACCATGTTGCGGCGGAAGTACTCGCTGGGAATCAGCGACAGCTTCGGCATCGGCGTGGCCGCCCCGGCCGTGCGGGCGGCGAAGGCGTGCCGATTGTCTATTCGCCTGAGCCAGTAGGGAATTCCTTCGCCGAGATGTCCGAGCACGATGGTCAGCCCCGGATAGCGGTCGAGGGTGCCGCTGAGGATGAGCCGCATGGCGTGCAATCCGGCCTCGGCCTGATAACCCCAGATCGCCCCGGACATCCCGTAATCACCGTAGACGGGCATGCTCGGCGCACGGGGATGCAGATAGATCGGCGCATGGTTGGCCTCGGCGGCCGCCAGCAGCGGGGCGAATTCCGGTTCGTCCAGGTATCGCCCGCCGGTGTGCGAGTTGATCATGATGCCGTTGAGCCCGAGCGGGCCCATCACCCGTTCGATCTCCGTTGCCGCGGCCACCGGATCCTGCGGCGTCACCGTGGCCAGGCCACCGAACCGGTCCGGGTGACCTCGCACGATCTCGGCCAGCGCGTCGTTGAATCGGCTCGCCAGCGACACCGCATCGGCCGCCGGAAACGGCTGTGCGCCAGGTGTATTGAGACTCAGCACCGCCATATCCTGTCCGAGCGCGTCCATCTCGCGCAGCCGGGAGCCCAGATCGGTGAGCCGAGCGCGCAGAGCCGGATCGCGTTCCACCGTCCGAAGCAGATCCACCTCCACCGCATCGGCCGGGCCGACATCCAAACCGTGTGCGACACCGAGGAATTCCTCGGTGGACATATGCTCCTCAACCGCGATGACGCGCCCGCTCATGCCCGCCGCCCGCCGTCGACCGACAATGCGATTCCCGTGACGTAGGACGCGGCGTCCGAGCACAGCCAGACCGCCGCGGCCGCGGCCTCCTCCGGCGTGGCCAATCGCCCGAGCGGGGTGCCCGCGGCCTGTCGCGCGATCATGTCGGTACCGGCCGCCACCTGCTCGAACCCGGGCGTAAGGGTCGGGCCCGGACAGACGGCGTTGATCCGGATACCGCGGTCGGCGTAGTCGACCGCGGCGACCTTGGTGAGCCCGACGATCCCGTGTTTGGCCGCGACGTAGGCCGGTGCTGTCGGGATCGCGTAGAGGCCGCCGTTGGAGGCGACGTTCACGATGGCGCCGCCGCCCGCGAGCAGCGGCAGCTCGTACTTCATACACAGGAATGTCCCGGCCAGATTGACGCCGATCACCCGCTGGAATTCGTCCAGGGTCATCTTGTCGAGCCGCCGATGATGCGAGGCCAGCCCGGCATTGTTCACCGCGAAATCCAGGCCGCCGTATGCCGCGACGGTGCGCTCGATCCCGGCTCGCACCGAAGCCTCCTCGGCGATGTCGACGGTGACCGCCAGCGCCTCGCCGCCCTCCGCCCGGATCGTCTCGACGGTCTCGGCCGCCGCGTGCGGGTCGATGTCGAGGACGGCGACCGCGGCCCCGTCACGTGCGAAGGCCACCGCCGCGGCCCGGCCGATCCCGCTGCCCGCGCCGGTGACCAGGCCGGCCTTCCGGGATTCGCCGCTCATGCCAGCGGCTCGTGGTTGGCCCAGGCCACCTTGTACGGGTGCCGCGACTGCCAGCGGTCGATGACCTCGTGCAGACCGGGGTCCGCGAACGCCTTGCCCAGCGTCTCGACATCGGGCAGGGCGACCTGCACGATCGCCGTCGCGATCAGCGCCGGTATGGCTTGCTCGCCGGGAATCGGGATATGCCGCCGCGCCGCGACCGACTCGACGAGCCCGGTGTCCAGCATGCACTGTTCGATATCCGTCAGGTATCGGTCGAGCTCGCCGTCGGGCAATGGCCGATCGAAGGAAACAATCATCGTGTGGTTGATCATGAGGTAATTCTCGGTCGACTACCCGGCGCGCGTCCAAGATCGGTTCGTTATTCGGCGATAACCTGGAGGCATGGTCGAACTGGAAACCCGGGAGCTGGAGTACTTCATCGCGGTCGCCGACGAACTGCATTTCGGCCGGGCCGCGGTGCGGCTGTCGATCGCGCAGCCGGCGTTGTCGAAGGCGATCCGGCGGATCGAGAGCAGGCTCGGTGTTCCGCTGTTCGTGCGCTCGAGCCGCCATGTCGAACTCACCCCGGCCGGTGCGGCGCTGCGCGAGCACGGGCGGCACGCGCTCAATGCGGTCAGTGCCGCGGTGCGCAACGCGCGGCATGCCGGTGATGTCCGGGGTCACCTGCGGCTGGTGCTCAAACCGGGCGGCGATGCCGGGCTGCTGTCCGGAATGCTGGCCGAATACTCCCGTCAGCCGGACGCGCGCCGAGTCGAGATCCTGTTCAGCGGTCCCGTCGATCGCGCCGACTTCCTGCGCGAGGATCGCGCCGACGTCGGCCTGCTCTACGCGCCTTTCGACGACCTGAGCGGCCTGGCCCACGAGATATTGCGCACCGAGGGACGGGTGGTCGTCGTCCCGCGCCGCCATCGCCTCGGCGGCCGGACTTCGGTCCGCATGTCCGATCTGGACGGCGAGACGCTGCCGTACTGGAAAGGGCTCCCCGGCGAGGAGGGCACCGGCCCCGAGGTGTCCGATGTGGTTCAGATGATGCACATGATCTCGGTGAACCGCATGATCGCGATACTTCCCCGCTCACTGGTCGAGAGCACCCCGGCCGATCTGGTCCGCATCCCGGTCTCCGACGCCCCGCCCAGCCACCTCGTGCTCGCCTGGAACGAACTCGACCACCGACCGTCGGTCGAGTCGTTCGTGGCAGCCGCACTCGAAGCCTGCCGCGACGAATCCCGGTTGCGCACCGAAACCGTTGTGTACCAATAGTTTCGAGGAGATGGATACCTGACTCACGCGACCCCGTGCGATGGTCGGTCGCGTCGATTCGCCCCCAGCGTCGGCTTGTCCGCAGACGGAAAGCTCTATATCGCAGTCGATTCCAGTTCGACGGCACGAACCGAGCGAAGGGCCGACCGGCCGGAGACGTCGCTGCCGACGCTGCGGTGGCGCTTGAATGCAGCGCAACCCGCCCGTCGGCGGCGTTCAGCGTGAACGGCCCGCCCTTGTTCAGGCCGACTCGGCCAGGGCGGCAGCCTGCCAGACGTCGGCCAGATCCTGCAGAGGGACGTCCAGGGCCCGGCTCAGGCCGACGACGGTGCCGAAGGCGGGGCTGGGCAGTCGGCCGGATTCGATCTTGCGAAGTGTTTCCGGTGAGATTCCGGCGGACCGTGCGATATCGCCGAGATCCCGGCCCGCGCGTGCCGAGCGCAGGCAAGCGCCCAGGCGGCGGCCTGCCTCGATCTGGGCCGGGGTGAGCGGGAGACGGACCATCCGCACAGACTACCGAGCGGTATACAAATACCGCAAGCAGGTTGGTATACAAATACCGATTGCAGTACGGTGGTATTTAAATACCCCCGAGGAGGTACCCGTGGTCGAGCTGAAGACGCCCGACGAGATCGAGAAAATGCGCGTGACCGGACAGTTCGTCGCCCAGATCCTGGCCGAACTGCGCGAGCGCGCACAGGTGGGCGTGAATCTGCTCGACCTCGAACTTCATGTGCGGCAACGCATTCGGGAGCGCGGCGCGAAGTCGTGCTACTGGGACTATGCACCGTCCTTCGGCCGCGGCCCGTTCCGCAACACCGTCTGCCTGTCGGTGAACGACGCTGTGCTGCACGGACTTCCGTTCGACTATGTGCTGCGCGACGGCGACGTCCTGACCATGGACCTGGCCGTCGAGGTCGACGGCTGGGCGGCCGACTCGGCCGTCACGGTGATCGTCGGCACTCCCGCGGAGGCCGACCAGCGGCTCGTCGCCGCCACCGAGGAGGCGCTCGCGGCCGCCATCGAGGTGGCCGTGCCGGGCAATCGGGTCGGCGACATCTCCGCCGCGATCGCCGCCGTCGCCCGTGCGCACGGATACCCGATCAACACCCAATTCGGCGGGCACGGCATCGGCCGGACCATGCACGAGGATCTGCACATCCCGAACGACGGCCGGGCCGGACGCGGATTCACCCTGCGCCGCGGACTCACCATCGCCATCGAACCGTGGTTCGCGGCCACCACCGACCGCATCGTCGTCGATCCCGACGGCTGGACGTTGCGCTCGGCCGATGGCTCACGCACCGCCCACAGCGAGCACACCATCGCCGTCACCGATGAGGGACCGAGGATCCTCACCCTCGCCGCCTGAAACCGGGATGCGCCCGCCGAACCGGTTGCCGGGGAGAGCGTTCGGACATACCTCGGGCCGGTCGAGCGGGCGGCAGCGATCGACGCCGCTCACGCACCGTCGTGCTCCCCTCTCCGGACACGCGCACCGGCAGTGCCGGCCGCGCGGCGACAGCGATAGGCTGCACGCGTGGAGAACCCCTTCGGCGCGGTCGGCACCGCGAATTACGTGTTGCTGACCAGCTTTCGCAAGAACGGCACCCCGGTCGGCACGCCGCTGTGGGCCGCTCTGGACGACGGCAAGCTGTACGTCTGGACCGTCACCGACAGCTGGAAGGTCAAGCGGATCCGCCGCAATCCCGCAGTCACACTGCAACCCTGCACCGTCTCCGGCACTCCGCGCGGAGCGGTCGTCAAGGGCACCGCGCGCATCCTCGACGACGCCGGTAGCGATCGGGTGCGGCGAATGATCAAGCGCAAGTACTCGATTCAGGGCTGGCTGGTGGTGGCCGGCAGCCAGTTGCGTCGCGGACGGAAGGGCACCATCGGCATAGAGATCACCGCCGACGCCTGACTCACCCGCTCGCGACGGGGCCGCCGCTATCGGCCCGCGGGGTGATCGACAGCCCGACCGAGCCGTCGCTCCCCTTGATCAGTTTGTGCCCGCGGATGAGGAGCGTGCCGATCACGCCATACTTGTGGCCGACGATCCCCCGAACCCGCTCGGTCCCCGGCGCGTCGAGCACCTCGGCCGTACCCGTCAGCACCTCCTCGGAGGTGACGCGACCACGGCTGTCGCACGATTGCAGCCGGACCTGCGGATTACGGCGGATCCGCTGCACCTTCCACGACGAGCCGTAGGTCCACACCACGATCCGGTCGCCGTCCGGCGCCACCCACACGGGCGCACCCACCCCGGTGCCGTCCTTCTTGTAGCTCGTGAGCAGCGCGTACTTACCGTTCGCCAGTTCGTCCCAGGTCATGGCACAACGCTAGGCCGGGGCCCGCCGCACACACATCCGTCCGTGGTCGGACCCGGCAGTACGCCCACGGGTGTACCCGCTACTCGAGTTCACCCTCGGTCTCCAGGTACACCTGCCGCAACCTGTCCAGAGTCTCCTGTTCGGGCTGCTCCCACAGCTTGCGCTCGGCCGCCTCGAGCAGGCGTTCGGCGATGCCGTGCAACGCCCACGGATTCGACTGCTCCATGAACTTGCGGTTGGTCTCGTCGAATACGTAACTCTCCGAGAGCTTTTCGTACATCCAGTCGGCCACCACATTGGTCGTGGCGTCGTAACCGAACAGATAGTCCACGGTGGCGGCCATCTCGAACGCGCCCTTGTACCCGTGCCGGCGCATCGCCTCGAGCCAGCGCGGATTCACCACGCGCGCCCGGAAGACCCGCGCGGTCTCCTCGGACAGGGTGCGGGTGCGCACCGCGTCGGGGCGGGTGCTGTCGCCGATGTACGCCTCGGGATCGGCGCCGGTGAGCGCGCGTACCGCGGCCACCATGCCGCCGTGGTACTGGAAGTAATCGTCCGAGTCGGCGATGTCGTGCTCGCGAGTGTCGGTGTTCTTGGCGGCGACGGCGATTCGCCGGTAGGCGGCGCGCATATCGTCCGCGGCGGGTGCGCCGTCCAAATCGCGCCCGTACGCGAAACCACCCCACGCGGTGTACACCTGCGCCAGATCGTCGTCGGTGCGCCAGTTGCCCGAATCGATCAGCTGGAGCAGGCCCGCACCGTAGGTCCCGGGTTTGGAACCGAAAATGCGTGTGGTGGAACGACGTTCGTCGCCGTGCTCGGCCAGGTCGGCCCGGCTGTGCGCGCGCACGTAGTTCAGCCGATCCGGCTCGTCCAGGTTCGCGACCAGCCGCACGGCGTCGTCGAGCATGGCCAGGACGTGCGGGAAGGCGTCGCGGAAGAAGCCGCTGATCCGGACGGTCACATCGATGCGCGGGCGACCCAGTTCGTCCTGCGGGATCACCTCCAACGTGGTGACCCGCCGGCTGGCCTCGTCCCAGACCGGCCGCACCCCCAGCAGCGCCAGCACCTCGGCGATGTCGTCACCGGAGGTCCGCATGGCGGAGGTGCCCCACACCGACAGCCCGACCGAACGCGGGTAGTCGCCGTGGTCGGCCAGATACCGTTCGAGCAGCGACTCGGCCATGGCCTGACCGGTCTCCCAGGCGAGCCGGGAGGGCACCGCCTTGGGGTCGACCGAGTAGAAGTTGCGGCCCGTCGGCAGGACGTTGATCAGCCCGCGCAGTGGCGATCCGCTGGGCCCGGCCGGAATGAACCCGCCGTTCAGCGCGTGCAGAATGCGCGCGATCTCCACCCCGGTCTGCCGCAGGCGCGGCACCACCTCGGTCGCGGCGAAGCCGAGCACCCGGCGCACCGCGTCCAGGCGTTCGGGATCGGCACCGGAATCGGCGAGCAGACGCTCGGTGAGCGCATCGATCTCCGTGACCGCCCAGTCCGTCTCCTGCATGGCCGAGACGAGTTCGCGCGCCCGCCGCTCGAAGGCATCGACGCGTTCGCGCGATTCGTCCCCGGATTCGCTGAGCCCCAACGCTTCTCGCAGGCCCGGCACATGATCCTCACCGCTCCACAGCTGCCGGGCGCGCAACATGGCCAGCACCAGATCGACCTCGGCCGCACCGCTGGGCGCCCGGCCCAGCACGTGCAGGCCGTCGCGGATCTGCACATCCTTGATCTCGCACAGCCAGCCGTCGACGTGCAGCAGCATATCGTCGAAGGATTCCTCGTCCGGGCGCTCGGTCAGGCCCAGGTCGTGATCCATCTCCGCGGCGCGCATGAGGGTCCAGATCTGCTGGCGGATGGCGGGCAGTTTGGCCGGATCCAGCGCCGAGATGTTGGCGTGTTCGTCCAGCAACTGCTCGAGCCGGGAGATGTCGCCATAGGTCTCCGCCCGCGCCATCGGCGGAATCAGGTGATCGACCAGGGTGGCGTGGGCGCGGCGCTTGGCCTGGGTGCCCTCGCCGGGATCGTTCACCAGGAACGGATAGATCAGCGGCAGATCGCCCAGTGCGGCGTCGGTTCCGCACGCCGCGGACATGCCGAGCGTCTTGCCGGGCAACCATTCCAGGTTGCCGTGTTTGCCCAGATGGATCATCGCGTCGGCGGCGAAACCGTCCGGTGCGGCGAGCCAGCGGTAGGCGGCCAGGTAGTGGTGGCTCGGCGGCAGATCCGGATCGTGGTAGATCGCGACCGGATTCTCGCCGAAACCGCGCGGCGGCTGCACCATGAGCACCACATTGCCGAAACGCAGTGCGGCGATGACGATTTCGCCGCGCGGATCGGCCGACCGGTCGACGTACATCTCCCCCGGCGGCGGACCCCACGCCTGCACGACCGCCTCGCGCAACGCCGCGGGCAGGGTCTGGAACCAGGCGGTGTAGGCCGCCGCGCCGATCCGAATCGGGTTGCCCTCCAGCTGTTCCGCGGTGAGCCAGTCCGGGTCCTGACCGCCCGCCGCGATGAGGGCGTGGATGAGCGCGTCGCCGTCGGACTGCTCGAGGCCCGGGATCTCGCCCGGCTCGCCCAGATCATAACCGGCCGAACGCATCTCGCTCAGCAGCTCGATGGCGCTGGCCGGAGTGTCCAGGCCGACGGCGTTGCCGATGCGGGCATGTTTGGTCGGATAGGCCGACAGCACGATCGCGATTCGCTTGTCCGAGGCCGGAATATGCCGCAGCCGCGCGTACCGCACCGCGATCCCGGCCACCCGCGCGGCGCGTTCGGCATCCGGAACGTACGCCGACAGGCCCTCCTCGTCGAACTCCTTGAACGAGAAGGGAACCGTGATGATGCGACCGTCGAATTCGGGCACGGCCACCTGGGTGGCCACGTCCAGCGGCGAGAGGCCCTCATCGCTGTCGGCCCACTGCTCGCGCCCGGTGGTCAGGCACAGGCCCTGCAGAATGGGCACGTCCAGATCGGCGAGTGCGCCGATGTCCCAGGCCTCGTCGTCACCCCCGGCCGACGCGGTGGCCGGTTTGGTGCCGCCCGCGGCCAGCACCGTCACCACCAGGGCGTCGGCGGCGCGCAACGTGGCGATCAGCTCCGGTTCCGCGGTGCGCAGCGACGCGCAGTACAGCGGCAGCGGACGCGCCCCGGCCGCCTCGATCGCGGCGCACAGGGCCTCGACGTAGGCGGTGTTCCCGGCCAGATGCTGGGCGCGGTAGTACAGCACCGCGACCGTGGGCCCCGCGACATCCGCCCGCGCGGTCCGCTCGAGTTCGCCCCAGTTCGGCAGGTGCACCGGTGGCTCGAAGCCGTATCCGGTGAGCAGCACGGTGTCGGACAGGAAATTGTGCAGCTGCAGCAGATTCCCCGGACCACCCGCGGCCAGATAGTTGTGCGCGTCCGCGGCGACGCCGCCGGGCACGGTCGAGCACTCCATCAACTCGGCGTCCGGCGCCATCTCCCCGCCGAGCGCGACCAGCGGGACGCGGCTCGCGCGCACCGCTTCCAGGCCCTGCTCCCATGCCCGGCGTCCGCCGAGGATGCGCACCACCACCAGATCCGCACCCGCCAGCAGGGCGGGCAGATCGTCGGGCAGCAGTCGCGCCGGATTGCCGAGCCGGTAGTCGGCGCCGCTGGCCCGGGCGGACAGCAGGTCGGTGTCGGAGGTGGACAGCAGCAGGATCACGATCGGCCTTTCCTCGGGTGACGCGCCCATCAGGGTTTCGTGCCCGCCGGGAGGGTCTGACTGTCACAGTGGCGCGACCGCACCGGAATTGCACCGGTTTCCTCGGGGACAGGCGAGCACCCGGGATGCTACCGCGCCGCTCCGACACCCCCGCTCAGCGGCCGTAACGAGCTGGTTTACACCCTCCCGGAACGGACAACACGGGCGTACGCTCGACGTATGCCGAACTCACCAGGTTGGGCCAGGCGGAATCGCTTCGCCGCCTGGTCAGGAATCACGTGCATGATGGTTGCTGTCGCCTTGCTGGCAATGGCACTCGCGGCTGCTGCCGAGCAGCGCAACTCTCTGGCGATCATCGCGGCGTGCGTCTGCGCGGTAGTCGCGATCGCCGGTCTGCTGATCTTCGAATCCACGGCCCGCGCCGATCGGAACCGCCACCACAACGCTCCATGTCTGTTGTCCGACAGCTATATTCCGGCTCCACCGTGGGCGCACGGCGCCCGTGCGGTCGGCGGTACCGACCGAAAAGAACGCTGAGCGCGCGTTCGAGCGCGCCGCTCCCGGGCGTGGGCCCGCTTCACCCGCGGCGGATCTCGTCGGCACGAGCCGTACGCTGAACGGATCATGACTCGCTCCGCCCCCGATTCCTGCCCCGGTGTGCTGCGCCTGCACGAGGCCGCCGACGGACCGCTGGCGCGCATCCGCTTACCCGGCGGCCGGTTGCGCCCGGATCAGCTACTGACTCTGGCCGAGGCTGCTCGTGATCTCGGTGACGGCGGTATCGAACTCACCTCGCGCGGCAACGTCCAGCTCCGCCGGATCGGTGATGCCGATGCGCTGGCCGCCCGCCTCGGGACGGCCGATCTGCTGCCGAGCCGCACCCACGAGCGGGTGCGCAATATCGTGGCCTCGCCGCTGTCCGGCCGGGTCGGCGGACTGGCCGACATTCGGGACCTGATTCCGGAGCTGGACCGTGCCCTGCGGGCGACGCCGGCCTTGGCCGATCTGCCCGGCCGGGTGCTGTTCACCCTCGACGACGGGCGCGGCGATGTCAGCGGCCTCGACGGCGATTTCGGCATGCACGCCGTGGACGTGGACTATTACACGCTGCTACTGGGCGGCCGCGACAGCGGCGTCCGGGTGCCGGGCACACAGGCCGTCGAGGTTTTGCTCGCCGCCGCACAGGAGTTTCAGGGTGTGCGCGGTGAACAGTGGCGGCTGCGCGAAATCCCCGGCGGAGCCGCCCGGATCCTTGCCGCACTCGGCCTGGAACCGATCGAGAAACCACTGGAATTGCCCGCACCACAAGGTATTCCGATCGGCTGGTTCGCTCAGGCCGATGGCCGGGTGAGCCTCGGAGCGGGTGTGCGGCTGGGCGTACTGCCCGCCCGGACGGCCGAATTCCTCGCCGCCGTGGAGCGTCCGGTCGTCGTCACGCCCTGGCGCAGCCTGATCCTGTCCGACCTGGACGAATGGACCGCCGAACAGGTGGTGCGGGTGCTGGCCCCGATGGGCCTGATCTTCGACGCCGACTCCCCCTGGCTGCTGGTGACCGCGTGTGCCGGACAACCCGGCTGCGCCAAATCCCGCACCGATGTGCGCGCGGACGCCGCGGACGCGGTCACCGAGGGGCGGGTCGCACCGAATGGCACACCGTCCCGCGCGCACGGCTCGGCCGCCGCGGAAATCGCGGTTCCGGGACGTCAGCACTGGTCCGGATGCGAACGCCGGTGCGGCCGACCGCGCGGCGTCGTCACCGACGTGGTGGCCGCACCGGACGGCTACCGCATCACCCCGCCCGAACCTCCGCGCGCCTGATCGGCGTCGCGCCGCACACCCGCCGGCACACTCGGTCCAGGAGCCCGTCCGACCGGGAACTAGGGTGTACGCCATGTCCGACGTGCGTACCAGCTACCTCACCGACGGTGCCGAGATCTATCGGCGCTCGTTCGCGACCATCCGGGCCGAGGCCGATCTGGCCCGGTTCCCGGCCGACGTCGCGCAGGTGGTGGTGCGGATGATCCACGCCTGCGGGCAGGTCGATCTGGCCGCCGACGTGGAGCACAGCGAGCACGTCGTCTCCCGGGCCCGCACCGCGCTGCGAGCCGGTGCGCCGATCCTGTGTGATGCCACCATGGTTGCCGCCGGGGTAACCCGCAAACGCCTGCCCGCCGACAACGAGGTGATCTGCCTGCTCGCCGATCCCCGGGTCCCGGAATTGGCGCAGGCCATGGGAAATACCAGATCGGTTGCGGCACTGGAACTTCTGCGCGACCGCCTGGACGGCGCGGTGGTCGCGGTGGGCAATGCGCCGACCGCGCTGTTCCATCTGCTGGACATGCTCGACGCCGGTGCGCCCCGTCCCGCCGCGGTGCTGGGCATCCCGGTCGGCTTCGTCGGCGCCGCGGAGTCCAAACAGGCTCTGACCGAATTCGGCGGTGTGGAGTATCTGACCGTCCGGGGCCGGCGCGGCGGCAGCGCGATCACCGCGGCGGCACTGAATGCGATTGCGAGCGAGCAGGAATGAGCGATCAGGAGCGCGGACGGCGGAGCGGGAAACTGTGGGGCGTCGGACTGGGGCCGGGTGATCCGGAACTGGTCACGGTCAAGGCGGCGCGGATCATCGGTGAGGCCGACGTCATCGCCTTCCACAGCGCCCGGCACGGCCGCAGCATCTCGCGCGGGATCGCCGCGCCCTATATGCGCCCCGGGCAGCTCGAGGAACACCTCGTCTACCCGGTGACCACCGAGACCACCGATCATCCGGGCGGTTACCAGGGCGCCATCGACGAGTTCTACGAACAGGCCGCGGCCACCCTGGCCGCCCATCTCGCGGCCGGGCGCTCGGTTGCGCTGCTGGCCGCCGGAGATCCGCTGTTCTACAGCTCGTACATGCATATGCACCGCCGCCTGGCCGATCGGTTCGAGGCGGAGATCGTCCCGGGCATCACCTCGGTCAGCGCCGCCTCGGCGGCCCTGGGCACCCCCCTGGTGGAGGGGGACCAGGTGCTGACCGTACTGCCCGGCACCCTGCCCGCCGAGGAGCTGAGCCGGCGGCTGGCCGAGGCCGACGCGGCGGTGGTGATGAAGTTGGGGCGAACGTATCCGGATGTGCGGCAGGCGCTTTCGGACGCAGGCCGGTTGGACGACGCGTACTACGTCGAGCGCGCCAGCACCGGGCGGCAGCGGGTGTTGCGCGCGGGCGAGGTGGACGCCGCCGAGGTGCCCTACTTCGCCATCACCGTTGTGCCCGGCCCGACGCCCACGACCGAGATCGCGCTCACCGCAGCGGATTCCGCACGTTCCAACGCCACCGTCGCCTCGGAAACCGAAGTGGCGCAAGATGTTCACCCGGCGATCGGCGAGGTCGTGGTCGTCGGCCTCGGCCCGGGATCACCGGACTGGACCAGCCCGGAGGTCGCCCGCGCGCTGTCCGAGGCGACCGATCTGGTCGGCTACGCCACCTATGTCGACCGGGTGCCCGCCCGTCCGGGGCAGCGCCGCCACGCCAGCGACAACCGGGTCGAATCCGAACGCGCCGCCATGGCGCTGGATCTGGCCAAGCACGGCGCGCGGGTCGCGGTGGTCTCCTCCGGCGATCCGGGCGTATTCGCCATGGCCGCCGCGGTGATCGAGGAATCGGCCGATCCGCAGTGGCGCGACGTGCCCGTGCGGGTGCTGCCCGGGATGACCGCCGCCAGCGCGGTCGCGAGCCGGGTGGGAGCGCCGCTGGGACACGACTTCGCGATGATCTCGCTCTCGGATCGGCTCAAGCCGTGGGAGACGGTGGCCCAGCGCATTTCCGCGGTGGCCGCGGCCGATATGGCCATCGCGGTGTATAATCCGGCCTCTTCGCAGCGCACCTGGCAGGTCGCGGCGCTGCGCGATCTGGTGCTGGAACACCGCAAGCCGGATACGCCGGTCGTGCTGGGCCGCGACGTCGGCGGCCCGACCGAATCGGTTCGCGTGCTCACCCTGTCCGAACTCGACCCCGCCGAGGTGGATATGCGCACACTGCTCATCATCGGAGCCTCGACCACGACCGCGTTCGACACCCCTACCGGGCAGCGGGTGTTCACCTCCCGGCGGTATTCGACCCCCTGACCGCGCGCTCCGGTCCGAGCGTTAATATTCCAATGTGGAACGTTGATGGGTGGAAGGGGTGCGCACGATATGGCCGAGAGTGAACCGAAACGGGGGCTGAACTCCACCGCGGCCTCGCTGCTGGGTTTCCTGCACGAGGGGGCGATGGCCGGATGGGATCTGGTCAATCTCGCTCAGGAGCGGATCGGGGACTTCTGGACGATCACGCAGAGCCAGGTGTATCGAGAACTGGCCGCGATGGACCGGATCGGCCTGGTGGAGAAGGGCGAGACCGGAGTGCGCGAGCGCACGCCGTACCGGATCACCGAGGCGGGCCGAGAGGCCTTCGCGCAGTGGATCGCCCGCGATCCGGGCGCGGAAACCATCCGGGTGCCCCTGCTGCTGACCCTGGCGTTCGGCGAATTCGTCGAGCCCGAGCGGCTGAACCGGATCATCGCCGCCAATCGCATCATCCACGAGGAACGACTCGCGCGATACCTCGCGAGCATCGACGAGACGCGATCCCGATGTGAGAGTGCCACACTGGATTTCGGGATCGGCTACGAACGCGCGGTGCTGGAGTGGTTCGATCGGCTGCCCGGGTTGCTGGACCGGTCCGGCCGCGACCGGCCGGCTGCCGGTTAGCTGCTGCCGCACGGCAGTGTGCGCAGCCATTCGCACGCGGCGGCAACCGATTCCGCGGCTTGCGCACCCGCGGGCAAGCGCGGGCGATCGATCATGACGACGGGGATGCCGCAGGTTCGGGCCGCGATCAGTTTGGCCAGGGTGAGCTCGCCGCCGCTGTCCTTCGTGACCAGGACATCGATCCGGTGTTCGGTCAGCAGGCGAATCTCGTCCTCGACCGCGAAAGGCCCACGCGCCAGCAGCAATTCGTGGTCCGGTGGCAGCGCCGCGGTGGGCGGATCGATCGCCCGGATCAGGAACCACCGGTCGGTCAGGCCCGCGAACGCACCGGCCCCCTGACGACCGATCGTCAGGAATATCCGGTACCCGCGCTCGGCGACGGCGCCGACCGCCGAGGCGACGTCGGGAACCCGGATCCACTTGTCTCCCGGACGTTCTCGCCATCCCGGCCGACGTACGTGCAGCGCCGGCAGGTTCAGCGCCGCGGCCGCGGCGGCCGCGTGGGCCGAGATGACGCCCGCGAACGGATGGGTGGCGTCGATCACCGCATCGATGTCGTTGTCGCTCAGCCAGTTCCGCAGCCCGTCCACACCGCCGAAACCGCCGACCCGGACCTCTCCGGCCGGCAGCACCGGCTCGCGGACCCGGCCCGCGAGGGAGGATACGACCTGGAAACCGCTTTCCCCGCTGATCATTTCGGCCAGTTTGCGCGCCTCCCGGGTTCCGCCCAGGATCAGCACGCGGCGATCGTCGACGCGCTCACCCATCCTTCACCACCGCCCACTGGGTGATGGGCAGATGCGGACGCCAGGCGGTGAAGCCGCCGAGCGGTTCGGCGCGGTAGACCTGGAACCGGCTCAGCGCACCGCCGAATTCGGCGGCCCATGTGCTCAGTAGCGTCTCCGATTCGGCGGTGACCGCGTTGACGACCAACCGGCCACCGGAACGCAGTCGCACCCAGCAACTTTCGAACAGGCCCGGCTGGGTCAGCCCGCCGCCGAGGAATACCGCGTCGGGCGTGGGGAATTCGTCGTCCGACAGCTCCTCGAGCACCTCGCCCAGGACTGTGATTCCCGGCACGCCCAAGGCCAGCGCGTTGGCCGCGATCTGTCCGCGTCGCGCGCCGGATCGCTCGAAGGTGATAGCGCGGCAGGACGGATGGGTCCGGCACCATTCGATCGCGATGGTGCCCGAACCGCCGCCGACATCCCACAGCAGCTCGCCCGGGGACGGCGCGAGCGCGGCGAGCGACAGGACGCGCACCTCGCGTTTGGTGAGCTGGCCGTCGCCGCCGTAGCTCTCGTCCGGCAGTCCCGGTAGCCTGGTCAGCCGCGGGGCGGCCGGATCGGCGAGACAGTCCACGGCGACGATGTTGAGCCGATCGCCCGACGGTTCGGACCAGCGACCCGCGACGCCGTCCACCGCACGTTCGGCCGGACCGCCGAGCTGTTCGAGCACAGTCATCCGCGATGCCCCGAAACCGTTGTCCGACAGCAATTTCGCGAGTTCGGCCGGAGTGCGCTCGTTTTCGCTGAGCACCAGGATCCGGCGGCGGTGGGCCAGCTCGGGCAAGACCGTCTCGATCGGGCGTCCCACGGCCGTGACCACCGCGATCTCGGCCAGCCCCCATCCGAGCCGGGCACAGGCCAACGTGGCCGAGGACGGCTGCGGAAATACCCGAAGCGCCTGCGGCCCGAGCAGTTTCGCCAGCGACACGCCGATGCCGTAGAACATCGGATCACCGCTCGCGAGCACGCAGACATGTCTGTCGCGGTGCGCGGCAAGCAGGTCCGCCAGCGCGGGCAGCAGCGGCGAGGGCCAGGGCAGGCGGTCGGGCCCGCCCGAGGGGATCATCGCCAGCTGCCGATTCGAGCCGAACACCACATCGGCGTGCTCGACGGCCGCACGCGCCGCCGCGCCGAGTCCGTCCCAGCCGTCCGCGCCGATACCGACCACCGCGATCGGGGACCGGACGGGCCACGGTTCCATTCCCGGACCCGGTATGCCATTCATCGCGGCAACCGTCGCCAGACAGATCGCGGCAGGAAGCGCACGGCGAAGTAGAGCGGGCGCATCATCGCCGGGGCCCAGGCGATCGCGCGGCGGGCCCGCAGAGCCGCGACGACCACATCGGCGACCTGACCCGGCCGCACCGAGAAGGGCGCCGGATCCATGCCCTCGGTCATCCGGCCGATCACGAATCCGGACCGCACCAGCAGCAGGTGAACTCCGCTGCCGTGCAAGGCATCCGCCAATCCGGTGGCGAATCCGTCCAGGCCCGCCTTACCCGAGCCGTAGACATAGTTGGCGCGCCGGACCCGGAATCCGGCGACGGAGCTGAAGACCACCAACTGTCCGCTCCCCTGCGCACGCAGCATGGCCGCCAGGATCGTCAGGACGCTGACCTGCGCGATGAAATCGGTCTGCAGGACCGCGACCGCCGCCGCGGGGTCCCGCTCGGCCAGTTCCTGATCGCCGAGCACACCGAAGGCCAGCACGGCGACGCCGATCCGGCCGTGCTCAGCGGCGATCTTGTCCAGCAGCGGCTGATGCGAGGGCAGATCGTCGGCGTCGAACTCCACGGTGTGCACCGCCGCCGCGCCCGCGCGGTCGAGCTCGGCACGTTCGCCGGCCAGATCGGCGCTGCGCCGCGCGGCCAGGATCACCACTCGGCCGCGCGCCATCCGCCGCACGATCTCGAGGCCGATCTCGCTGCGCCCGCCCAGCAGTACGATCGCGCCCTCGTCGATCTCGTGTGCCCGCATTCCCATGACGAATAGTCTGCCACCGCCCCCAGGCCGAATCGGACACGTGGGTGCGGTCGGGTCCCTCGGGTGCGGGTGCGGGTGCCGCGGCGGCGATTGTTAGCGTCACATCCATGACCAGCACCGGCGCACGTATCGCACTGTCCGCGGCCGCCCTCGGATTCGTCGCCGAGCGGCGTGTGGCGACGCTGACCACACTCCGCGCGGACGGCACCCCGCACATGGTCCCGATCGGGTTCACCTGGGATCAGGACAGCGGCATCGTCCGCATCATCACCTCCGGTGACACGGTGAAGGCCCGCAACGTCCGCCGCACCGGTTACGCGGCGGTCAGTCAGGTCGACGGCGCCCGCTGGCTTACCCTCGAGGGACCCGCGGAAATCCTCGCCGATGCGGACGCGGTCACCGAGGGCGAACGCCGCTACGCCGAGCGTTACCGCACTCCGCGGATCAATCCCGCCCGCGTCGTCATCGCGATCCGGCCGACTCGCCTGCTCACCGGAGCGGCTCTGCGCGGCTGACCGCTCAGACGGCGGTCAGCCCGTGCGGGCGGTGGTTGACCGATTCGTGCCCGTCCTCGGTGACGACGACGATGTCCTCGATGCGAGCGCCCCATTCGCCCGGGAAGTAGATGCCGGGTTCGATGCTGAAGGCCATTCCGGGTTCGAGGACGATCTCGTTTCCCGCGACGATGTACGGCTCCTCGTGTACCGAAAGGCCGATGCCATGTCCGGTGCGGTGGATGAAGGCATCACCCAATCCCGCCTGCGCCAACACATTTCGCGCGGCGGCGTCGACCGATTCGGCGGTCACGCCGGGGCGTACGGCCGCGACGGCCGCCGCCTGGGCCTGCTCGAGCACCGCGATGCGTTCGGCGATCTCCGGATCCGGCTCGCCGACGACGTAGGTGCGGGTGGAGTCGGAGTAGTACCCGGGCTCGACCGGGCCGCCGATGTCGACGACCACCACATCGCCGGATTCGATCGTGCGCTCGGACTCCTCGTGATGCGGACTCGCGCCGTTCGGCCCGCTGCCGACGATGACGAACGCGGCCGCGGTATGCCCCTCCTGCACGATCGCGGCCCGGATGTCCGTGGCCACCTCGGCCTCGGTACGTCCGGCGCGCAACCACTCCCCGACCCGGGCGTGCACCCGGTCGATCGCCGCGCCCGCACGTCGCAGCGCGTCGATCTCGCTGGCGTCCTTACGCATTCGCAGCTGTCTCAGCACGGGCGTGGCCGAAACCGGCAGAGCGTTGAGCGTGTCCGCGATCGGCAGCAGATGCAGCGCGGGCATGGCATCGGCGACCGCGACTCGCGCCCCGGCGTTCAGCGTCGACTTGACGGTCTGGTGCGGATTGACCCCGTCGACCCAATCGATGATCCGGAGCCCGAGAGCGCCGGCCGCCGAACCGGCCAGACCGGCAAGTTCCAGTTTCGGCACGATCACCGACGGCGTCTCACCGCTGGCGGGCACCAACAGACAGGTCAGCCGCTCGAACGACTGCGCGCGGGACCCGATCAGATACTCCAGATCCGGGCCCGGCGTGATCAGCAACGCGTCCAGATGTGCGGCGCGTACCAGTTCCGCCGCCCGCTCCAACCGGCTTCCGTACACCTCGGCCTCGAACCGTGATTCCGTTTGCGCGCTCATGGTGATCAACGGTACGCGGTCGGGCGAGTCGCGACGCGGGTACCGGGCGCGCGCACCGGCGCCGCATTGTCGGACCGACCGGGTAGCGTCTGCAGCCATGAGTTCACCCGCCCCCGGACCACTGCTGCTGCTCGACGGCGCCAGCCTGTGGTTCCGCGCCTTCTACGCGATCCCGGAGAAGATCACCGCGCCCGACGGCCGGCCGGTCAACGCGCTGCGCGGATTCACCGACATGGTGGCGGCACTGATCACCCGGCACTCCCCCGCGCGGCTGGTGGTCTGCCTGGACCTCGACTGGCGTCCGCAGTTCCGGGTCGAGTTGATTCCGTCGTACAAGGCGCACCGCCTCGACCAGTCGGTGGATGCGGATCCCGGCGCGGAGGAGGTGCCGGACAATCTCACCCCCCAGGTCGACATGATCCTCGAGGTGCTCGAGGCGGCGGGCATCGCGACCGCCGGGGCGCGGGGCCTCGAGGCCGACGACGTGATCGGCACCCTGGCGACCCGCGAGTCCACCGACGAGGTCGTCGTCGTCAGCGGCGACCGTGACCTGCTCCAGCTGGTGCGCGACGATCCGCAACCTCCCGTGCGGGTCTTCTACGTAGGCCGCGGCCTGGCCAAGGCCGAACTGTTCGGACCCGCGGAGGTGTCCGCGAAATACGGTGTGCCACAGGACAATGCGGGCCCCGCCTACGCGGATATGGCCACCCTCCGCGGGGACGCCTCCGACGGCCTGCCCGGCGTGGCGGGCATCGGCGACAAATCCGCCGCCACGCTGATCTCCCGCTATGGCAGCCTGGAAGCCCTCGTTGCCGCGTCCGCCGACCCCGATTCCGACCTGGCCCGGGGCGTGCGCACCAAACTGACCGCCGCCGAGGACTACCTGAAGGCCGCAGCCCCCGTAGTCCGCGTGGTCCGCGACGCCGAGGTAACCCTCTCCCGCCCCGACGCCGTGCCCACCACGCCCGCCGACCCCGACCGCCTGCACACCCTCGCCGCCGCCTACAACGCCGAAAGCCCCATCAAGCGCCTGATCACCGCCCTGGAATCCAACGGCGCACGCTAGAGGTCAGGAGCGTCCTCGCTGTCCCCGGCCGAACGCGCAGCGAGCTGAGCAATCCCACGACACGTCCGCAGGCGTGACTCGTCTCCAGTTCGTAAAATACTTGGAACGCACTGTCGCACAAGACTTTCCGCTGACGAACGGTTCACTTCGATAGCTGTTCGAAAGACCACGACACTCTCGGAAAGACAACACCGCGCAGCGCACCCGTCGGCGAAGCAACTCCGCCCGCCCAGCCAATCGCGCCGAACGCCAATACCCAACGCTTTCAACGCAACCGGCACTCGGGCGCCTTTCCCGACGGGCGACGACGAATCACCCTCGGCGTACGGCCCCACCGTGTCCGTACGCCGAAACCATCAGACCAACCGTAGCCCACCCCAATACGACACCACTCCGCACCGACCTCGCCGAGGCGAGGCGAAACCCCAACGCGCCCAGCTATGAAGCGTCTCGGTGCGCTGTAAGTCGCCCGCGAAGCCAAAGATCCAACAACAACATCCCAAGATTCGGCACGGCCCGCACCGAACCCCTATCCGAAGCGAAGCAAGACGAAACCCCAACCCACCCAGCGGCGAAGCGTCTCCGCCCCCTGGAAGCGCCCCCGCGAAATCAAGAGTTCACCATCAACATCCCAAGGTTCAGCACAGCCCACACCCACCCACCGCCGAAGCGAAGCAAGGCGAAACCCCAACGCACCCAGCGGCGAAGCACCTCCGCCCCAGAAAGCACCCCACGAAACCAAGAGTCCAACAACAACCCAAGATTCAGCACAGCCCACACCCACCGCCCCGCCGAAGCGAAGCGAGGCGAAAGGTCAACGCGCCCAGCGGCGAAGCGTCTCTGTGCGCTGGAAGTCGCCCGCGAAGCGAAAGGTTCAACAACGCCAGCTCCAAGGTTTTCGGCGCGGGCTCGTCGTTCAGCCCTCGAAGCGCATGGCCGAAGGCCGAGTCTCGAGGGCTGAACGACGAGTCTTAAAGCGCCGAAAACAGCCGGAGCGGAGCGGAGGCCAAAAATACAGCACTAGTTCGGCCGGCCGACCTCGTAGGTGCCGTCGGACTTGGTGACCTTGATCGTCACGCTCTTCTGTTCGCCGCCCACCTTGAGTGAGCAGGTGAAGGTCTTGCCGACTTCCACCTTCTGCCCGGACGGGCAGCTGACGTTCTGGACGTCATCGATGCCGTAGGAATCCTTGAGCACCTTCTGCACCCCGGACTGCACGGCACTGTTGTCCAGCTTGTCGCTGCCGAGGAAGACCACGGCCAGCACCACGACCACCGCGATGACGACGACCGCGCCGATCCCGCCGCCGATGATCAGACCGCGACGCGACTTCTTACCGGTGGGCTGCAGCGAGAGCTGCTGTTCCTGATTCCACTGACCGGACTGGTTCCACTGCTGCGGTTGCTGCGGCGGCTGACCCCACTGCTGCTGCGTCGCCTCCCACGGCTGCGGCTGCGCCGGCTGCTGCTGCGGCCACGACGTCGCGCTCCCCTGTCCCCACTGCTGCTGACCGGCGGGCTGCTGAGCACCCCACTGCTGCTGGGTCGGATCGGCGTTGCCGCCGGCCTGCGGCGGCCACGACGTCTGCCCGGACTGACTCCACTGCTGCTGACCGGCCGGTTGCTGACCACCCCACTGCTGCGTCGGGTCGGCGGGCTGCTGACCGGTCCACTGCTGAGTCGGATCGCTACTGTGTCCCTCCCCTGGACCAGGGGTATCGTTCGGTCCGTACGGGCCGCTCATCTGCCTGCCTCCACTCGTCGTCCTACACACGCTTGCCCCCCGCGTGAGGTCGTCAGTCGCTCACCACGGTCGGTACTCGCAAGCATCAAATCACAGTTGAGCACAGTCTGTTCGCATTGGCTGTGTCTGTTCGCATGTGCCCCTCGACAGCAGGTCCCGCCGGTCATTCCCACGTTCGGCACCACTCACGCCGAGTCGACCGCGACCACACCGCGACGGATGGCGCGGACCGCCTTCGCCGCCGTTCCCGCCACTTCGACATCGTCGGCGGTGTTGTGGATCTGGTCGAGCAGATCGATCAACTGGCGGCACCAGCGCACGAAATCACCGGCCGAGAGCGCGTTACCCTGGTCGCCGCTGGCCAGCAGGGATTCGGCCAGTCCGTCGCCACGAGCCCACTTGTGCAGCCCCGTGACGAAGCCGAGGTCCGGTTCCCGGGTCGGGGTCAGTTTGTGCTGGGCCTCGTCGGTGCGCAGTTCACTCCACACGGCCATGGTCGCCGCGACCGCGCGCCGGATCGGGGCGGTCGGTCCCGCGGGGCCCAAATACCCTGTGTCCTGGCGTGATTCGTACACCAGCATCGAGACCACCGCGGCGAGTTCGGCCGGCCCGAGCCCGCGCCAGACGCCCTGCCGCAGGCATTCGGCGACGACCAGGTCGGCCTCGGTGTAGATGCGCGCGAGCCGGCGACCGTCGGCGGTCACCTCGCCCGCCTCGTCCACGTAGCCGCGTTCGGTGAGCAGCTCCACGATGCGATCGAAGGTGCGGGCCAGCGAGTTCGTCGCGGCGGAGACCTTCTGGCGCATCGCCTCGGTCTCGCGTTGCACGCGGTTGTAGCGTTCGCCGACGCGCGCCAACTGCTCCCGGTCCGGCCGCGAATGCGCCGGATGCGAACGCAGCGCGCGCCGCAAGGTGGCCAGCTCCCGATCCTCGCCGCCCTTGGCCTTGGTACCGCGACGCTGCCGGCCGGGTGGGGTGATGCCGGTGCTGCGCAGGGCCGAGGCGAGGTCGCGACGGGTGCGGGCGGTGCGGTGGTCGACATGGCGCGGCAGCCGCATCCGGCCCAGCGGCTGCGCGGGCGTCGGGAAGTCGGCCGCGGAGATGCGCCCGGCCCACTTGTCCTCGGTGAGCACCAGCGGACGCGGATCGCCCGGGGACTGATCGGGTTCCAGGATCACCGCCAGCCCCTGCCGCCGCCCGCTCGGGATGGCCACCACGTCACCGCGCCGCAGCGAGGTCAGCGACGCCACCGCCGCGCCGCGCCGATCCGCCCGGCCCTGCCGCTCGATATCGCGCTCGCGCTGGGAGATGCGCTCCCGCAGCGACATGTACTCCAGGAATCCGTCGTGGTCGATCTGCGACCGCAGTTTGCGCATCTGGCCTTCGTTGCGCTCGATGCCGCGCACCAGACCGACGACCGAGCGGTCCGCCTGGAACTGCGCGAACGAACGTTCCAGCAGCGCCCGCGATTCCTTGGCGCCCATCCGGTCGATGAGGTTGATCGACATGTTGTACCCGGGGCGGAACGAACTGCGCAGCGGATAGGTGCGAGTCGACGCCAGGCCCGCGACGGCGCTGGTGTCCACGTCGGGGTGCCACACCACCACCGCGTGTCCTTCGACGTCGATACCGCGCCGCCCGGCCCGTCCGGTGAGCTGGGTGTACTCCCCCGGCGTCAGTTCGGCGTGCGATTCGCCGTTGAATTTGACCAGCCGCTCCAGGACCACCGTGCGCGCGGGCATGTTGATGCCCAAAGCCAGTGTCTCCGTGGCGAATACGGCACGAACCAGGCCGTTGACGAACAACTCCTCCACGGTGTGCCGGAAGGCGGGCAGCATACCGGCGTGGTGCGCGGCAAGGCCGCGGAACAGCCCCTCGCGCCACTCCCAGTAGCCGAGCACCTCGAGGTCGGCGCGCGGCAGATCGCCGGTATGCGCGTCGATGATCTCCGCGATGCGCTCGTGGTCGTCCTCGCGGCTCAGATCCAGCCGGGAACGCAGGCACTGCGCGAGCGCGCCGTCGCAGCCCGCGCGGGAGAAGATGAACGTGATCGCCGGGAGCAGACCCTCCTCGTCCAGGCGCGCCAGCATCTCGGGGCGGTGCACCGGGCGGAAGTCGCGCCGCGGGCCGCCGCGGTGCCGCGGGCCGGCCCAGCCGTTCATCCGGTCGGCTTCCTCGCGGTGCTTGATGTACCGCACCAGATCCTCGTCGACGAGAACCTTCTGATCACTGGATTTCTGATCGAACAGATCGAACATCCGCCGCCCCACCAGCACGTGCTGCCACAGCGGCACCGGCCGGGTCTCGTCCACGATGACGGCGGTGTCCCCGCGCACGGTCTCCATCCACGCGCCGAACTCCTCGGCATTGCTCACCGTCGCGGACAGGCTCACCAACCGCACGTCCGGCGGCAGGTGCAGGATGACCTCCTCCCACACCGCCCCGCGGAAGCGGTCGGCCAGGTAGTGCACCTCGTCCATGACGACGTACGACAGGCCCTGCAGCGCGTCCGAACTCGCGTACAGCATGTTGCGCAGCACCTCGGTGGTCATCACCACCACCGGCGCGTCCGGATGCAGTGACTGGTCACCGGTGAGCAGCCCCACCTGACCGCGGCCGTAACGCTCCACCAGATCGGCGTACTTCTGATTCGACAGCGCCTTGATCGGGGTCGTATAGAAACACTTGCCACCCGCGGCCAGGGCCAGATGGACCGCGAACTCACCGACGACGGTCTTGCCGGCCCCGGTGGGCGCACATACGAGCACGCTGTGCCCATCCTGCAGCGCCTCGCACGCCTGCTGCTGGAACGGGTCGAGCGTGAATTTCAGTTCAGCGGCGAATGCCGCTAGTTCGCCGATCGGCGACCGTTGTGCCACTCGTCAGAGCGTATCGGAGTAGTCCGACACGGGGCGCGGTGTTTTCTCCGAGGCACCGGGCAGGATCGTCGCCGCCGGATCGATCGGCTGCACCGGGCCGACCGGCTCCACCTGACCGACCGCATCGGTTCCGGTCAGCGGAGATGCCTGGTCGTCGGACAGGTTGCTCCAGTCCTCCCGCTGCCGCGCGCGCCGCTTGTCGTTGACTCGGGCCACCTGCACCGCGACCTCGAACAGGACGGTCAGCGCGCAGGCCAGGGCCAGCATCGAGAACGGGTCCTGCGGGGTGACGATCGCGGCGAAGACGAACAGTCCGAAGACCATGCCGCGCCGCCACTTCTTGAGCCGCTCGTAGGTGAGCACACCGATGGCGTTGAGTCCGATGATCAGCAGCGGCGTCTCGAAGCTGACACCGAAGATGATCAGCAGTTTGATGATGAACCCGAAATACTGCGTACCGCTCAACGCGGTGATCTGGACGTTGTTGCCGATCGACATCAGGAACCGCAGCGCGTGGGCGACCACCCAGTACGCCAGCAGCGCGCCGACCACGAACAGCAATGCCCCGGAGGTCACGAAGCCGATGGCGTACTTGCGTTCCTTGGCGTACAGGCCGGGTGTGACGAACCCCCAGATCTGATACAGCCACACCGGGCTGGCCAGGACGATTCCGGCGGTCAGGCCGACCTTGAACCGGAGCATGAACTGCTCGAACGGTGCGGTGGCCAGCAGCCGGCAGGCGCCGTCGGCGCTCAGATTCGCCCGCGAGGAGGCGGGCAGCGAACAGTAGGGGCCGCGCAGGATGTCGCCCAGGCTGTGTACGCCGAGAAATCCGTACTGGTACCACAGGAAGCCCAGTACGGTGGTGAGACCGACGGCGAGCAGCGCCTTGAGCAGCCGCGAGCGCAGCTCCTCGAGATGTTCGACCAACGACATCGTGCCGTCGGGATTCGTTCTACGTCGGCTGTGCCGGGGGTCGAACGGAATGCGCATGGGTTCTGAAAGCCTCGCTGCTCGCCGGACGCCGGACCTGGACGACTCGCCCAGCGCCGCGATCGGGGACGTCCCGGTTCGGCGCGGGCGGAGCCGACGTCTCGGCTAAGCCTTGTGCACTTCCGGATTCGGCTGGGCCTGCGGAGCGGGCTGGGCCGGCTGCGAAGCGGGCAGCTCCTGCGGGGCGGGCGCGGGGGCGGGCTGCTGCGCGGATTGCGAACTCTCGGACTGCATCTCGCTCATCTCGCTCTTGAAGATGCGCAACGAACGTCCGAGGCCACGAGCCGCGTCGGGCAGCCGCCTGGCACCGAACAGCACCAGCACCAGGACCGCGATGATGATCCAGTGCGTCGGGCCGAATGTACCCATCGATTACCTCCAAAACTGTGGTAGGTCCGATGTTACCGGACCGGGGAAGAACGATAACGACCGTCAGGCGGGGTCCGCTGGACGGGCGGGGTCTGCGGCCGCATCATGTTTCGCCGCGCGCAACCGCGCCAGCAGATCCCGGGCGGTCCACCGGCGCGGATCGCCCCGCTCGGCCGCACCGATCAACTCGACCAGACAGGCATTGACCGGGGCCGGTATGCCGACCATCGCGCCCAGGCTCACGATCTCCCCGGACAACCACGCGATCTCGGTCTTGCGGCCGAGCCGCAGATCGTCCGCCATCGAGGAGCGGGCGTGGGGATCCACCGCCACCACCCGTCCGGCGAAGCGGCTGAACAGCAGATCAGGCACCGTCAGCAGCCGCACCATCACGCGCGGCGACAGTAGCGTCAGCCGTGCCGGGCGGATGTGCGCGCGGTGCATCACCGCCAGCGCCTCGCCTTGCGCGAGCGCCAGCGCGCGCCGGTAGTCGCGCTGACCGAGTTCCTCGCGCAGCGGCAGGCCGGACAGGGCGTTGATCGGGTTGTTCAGGTTCAGCAGCAGTTTGGCCCACTGCACCGGCAGCAGATCCGTGTGCCGCTCCAGCGGCAGGCCCGCACGCGCGAACAGCGGCGCGAACCGATCCAGCGCGGGGTCGTCGGCGACCGCCAGGCCCCCGGCCGTACCGCGATGGAAGCCTCCGCCGTCGTGGTGCACGACATTGAACATCACCATCCCCGCCAGCACCACGCAGGAGGGCAGGATTTCCTGGATCACCGTGTCGTTGCCGATGCCGTTCTGCAGGCTCAGCAACACCGTGTCCGGGCGCACCCGGCCCACCAGCTGTTCGGCCGCGACCGCCGTCTGCGGCGACTTCACCGTGACCAGGATCAGGTCCGCGGTGGCGGCCGAGGCCGGTTCGGTGTCCACGGCGAAGGCGCCCGGAGCAACCCGGTCGGCGCCGCCGTCCAGATCAGTGAGGTGCAGCCCGTTCTCGGCGATCTCGTCGAGCAGGCGCGGACGCCCCACGAAGGTGACATCGGCGCCGGCCGCCGCAAGTTTGCCGCCCACGAATATTCCGATACTGCCGGCGCCGAGCACCGTCACACGAAATGTCACGCGGGGCCTACCTCCTCGATCAGCGTGTCGCCGTAGCCCGGATCCTCGGCCAGCGCGGCGTAGGCCTCCAGGGCGGCGCTCGAGCGCTCCCGCACGGCCGTGACCAGTTCGGCCGGCCCCAGCACCGTCACCCCGGAGCCGAAGCCCAGCAGCAGTCGCGCCATCCAGTCCAGGGTCGCGAAGCGCATCGTGGCCTCGACGTCGCCGTCCGGCAGCAGCGCGGTGCGCTGCATCGGGTACTGATCCAGTACCCAGCCGTAGTCGGCACGAATTCGCAAGTGCGCCAACGGAACCGCAGCGTCCTCAGAGAACAGGTCGAGTGCGGCGGCCGCGTCGGTGGCATGGCTGGGCGGACGGGCCGGCTCGTCGAGTTCGGTGGCCTCCTCGATCCGGTCGAACCGGAACAGCCGCACCCCCTCGGCCCGGCGGGACCACGCTTGCAGATAGGAGTTGTTGTCCACCAGCACGATTCGAATCGGATCGACCACCCGCTCGGAGACCTCGTCCCGGCTCGCGGAGTAGTAGACCAGCCGCAGCGCCCGGTTCGCCGCCAGCGCCGAACGCACCGTCGTCACAGCCGGAGCCTCCAGTGGCGCAACCGATTCCGCTCCCGCCGGTGTGCCGGTCCCGGCGATGGCCGACTCGATCTTCGCCAGCGCCGCGTGTGCGGCCGTCGGATCGACCATGCCCGGAAGATCGGCGATCGACCGCAACGCCACCAGCAGCGCGGTCGCCTCGGTGGAGGTCAACCGCAACGGGCGGTCGATTCCCGCGGAGAAGGTGACCTCGACACTCTCCTCGGAGAACGACAGGTCGATCAGATCGCCCGGCCCGTATCCCGGCAGGCCGCACATCCACAGCTGGTTGAGGTCGTTCATCAGCTGTTTGGTGGTCACGCCCAGGTCCTCGGCGGCCTCCGCGGCGCTGATCCCCGGGTTGGCCAGGAAATACGGGACCATGTTCAGCAGCCGGGACAACCGCGTGGACAGCCGGCTGCTGCTCATGCGGGGGTTCTTGGGTGTCATGCCGGAACCTCTGTGCGCTCGAGCACCGACCGCAACCGCTCCACGACGTCCGCGCGCAACTGCGGCGGCGCCAGCACCAGCGCGTCCGGGCCGAGTCCGGTGATCAACCGGGCCAGCCAATCGCGCGACCGCACCGGAACCTCCACCACCGCACCCGCGCGACCGGCGACCTCGCGATCCTCCACGACCGCGCCGAGACGACGGATCTCCTGGCCGCGGCCGTCCGCCACCCACACCGTCGCGGTTCCCGTCACCGGGGCCGCGCCGGTCACCCGGGCGACCATCGCGCGCAGATCCACGCCGTCGGGTTTGCGCACCGCGTTCTCCGGGCCGTACGCGGTGACATCCTCGCCGATCCGGGACAGGCGGAAGGTGCGCACCGCGTCGCGGATCCGATCGTGCCCGACCAGATACCACCGTCCGTGATGGGTGACCACACCCCACGGCTCCACATCGCGCATCAGATACGGCGCGTTGTGCGAGTTGCGGTGCTCGAACCGGACCGCGCGTCCGGCATCGATGGCGGCCAGGAGCTTGCCCAGCGCCGCCTCCGATCCGCGGGTGCGGGCCGGCACCGGCGGCACCGAGGCCAGTGCCGCCTCGGGCTCGACGTGAATTCCGGCGGCTCGTAGTTTCAGCACTGCTCCCTCGGCCGCGGCGGCCAGTTCGGGAGAGTCCCACAGCTGCACCGCCACCGCTACGGCCGCGGCCTCCTGGCTGGTCAGATCGATTTCGGGAAGTTCGTAGGCGTCGCGATTGATCCGGTACCCCTCCTGGCTGGTGTACCGGCCGACCGGGCCGACCTCCAGGGGAATGCCGAGGTCGCGCAACTCGTTCTTGTCGCGCTCGAACATCCGGCTGAACGCCTCGTCACTGGCCGAATCCTCGTAGCCCGCCACGCTGTCGCGAATCCGTTCGGCGCTCAAGAACTGCCTGGTCGAGAGCAGCGCGATAACCAGATTCATCAACCGCTCGACCTTGGATATCGCCACTCGGACAAGAATAATGCGACTCGCCGCGCTGGTGTGCGCTGGTACTCGTATCAATACATCCGGACGGCGACCGCATGTCCAGGTCGGACGGTTTTCCTCGGCCGGCGCACCGCCGCGCCCATGCCGTTCGCGTCCCGCGACCGTGAACCGATGCCCGAGCTGGGGATCATCGCAGCGCGCTGGAACAGTCCACGGATTCCAGGAACCGGATCAGCATCGCGGTCACCGCCGCGGGCTGTTCGAGTGTGCTGGTGTGCCCGCAGTCCGCGACGAGATGGCACAGCGCGCCGGGAACCAGGTCGGCGATGCGGCGGGACCGGGCGGGCGGGGTGGCGCGATCGTCGGCGCCGACCGCGACCAGAGTGGGCATCGCGATCGCGGATATCTCGTCCTCGACCGAGGCGCGGTCGGCCACCCCGAGCACCGCGCGGCGCACACCGGCCCGATCGCACCGGGCCAGTCGCGCGGCCCACTCATCGATCACGGGCCGGCGCGCCCGGTCGGCGCGGATGGACGGACCGAACAGATGCGCCGCGATCAGGCCGCGGATCGGCCGCACACCGAACCATCGCAGCGCCAAGGCCAGGCGCTTGTATTCACCGATCTTCGCGGCTTCCTCGGCGCCGGCGCTGGTGTCCAGCAGGGTCAGCGAACGCAACAGCGCGCCGTGCCGGGCTGCGAGCCGCAACCCGACGAATCCGCCCATCGACAACCCCACCCAGTGCACCGGGCCGAGATCCAACGCGCGCAACAAACCGACCGCGTCAGCGGTGAGGGTGTCCATATCGTAGCCGTCGGCGGTGGCCGGGGTGCCGCCCTGGCCGCGCCAATCGATGCTCACGCAGCGGTAGCGCTCGCGCAGCGCCTCGATCTGCGGCCCGAACATCCAGCCGCCGAACAACAATCCGTGTCCGAACACGACGGTCGGGGCGTCCGGGCGGCCGGGCGGGACACCGGTGTCGGTGTACGCGATGGGTACGCCGTCGATGGTTGTGGTTGGCATGATCTCCTCATTTTCCCGGCCGCGCAGACGGCGGCCTACACCGTCACCGACAGCAGCGCCGGTCCGCGCACGTTGATCCGGCCGTTCCAGCGCACCTCGTCCAGTTCGGCGGATGGAAGGCGGGACACGAACAGCGGGAACACGATTCGCGCCTGCATCCGCACCAGGGCCGCGCCGAGGCAGTGGTGGATGCCCGCGCCGAAGGTCACGCTGCGGGCGGCCTCGGGCCGGTCCAGCCGCAAGGTGTCGGCGTCCGCTCCCCAGAACTCGGGATCGCGATTGGCCGCCGCCAGGCAGGCCACTACCCAGGCGCCGGCCGGAATCTCGTTGTCGCACACGCGCACCGGCGTCACGGTCACCCGCCGCATGAGGTGCACCGGAGTGTCGTAACGCAGCAGTTCCTCCACCGCGTTCGCGCTCAGTTCCGGCTCCTTACGCAGCCGCCGAGCCTGATCGGGATGCCGCAACAGTGCCAGCATGCCCGCGGCCAGGTGGTTCACCGTCGTCTCGTGCCCGGCGATGTAGAGCAGCATCACCTGCGCCACCAGTTCGTCCTCGCCCAGCACATCGCCCTCGTACTCGGCCGTGATGAGCGCGGTCAGCACGTCGTCACCGGGGTTGTCGCGTTTCCACCGGACCAGATCGGCCGTCATCGCGCGCAGTTCCGCGTCGGCCGCCCGGATCCTGGATTGCAGGGCCGGATCGGCGAGCGGCTCCAGAGCCAGCACCAGCACCGCGGTCAACTCGCGCAACCGGGCGCTCTCCAGCACCGGGATGCCCAGCATCTCGGAGATGATCGTGAACGGCAGCGGAAACGCCAGTTCCGCAACGAGATCGGCGTGGCGAGACGCCACGATCCGGTCCAGGGCGTCCGCCACGTGTGCGGCCGCGCGCAAGCGCAGCGCGTCCACGGCCCGGGGCGTGAACGCCTTGGCGACCAGCCGCCGCAGGCGAGTGTGGTCGGGCGGATCCTGATCCAGCATCGACAGCCCGCCCATGATGCGGTTCGCCCTGCCGAGCCGGGCGCTGTCGCTCTTCCAGGCGGGCAGGCGGGTGAGGTGTCGCTCGTCCACCGAATGGGCAGAGGACCGTTGCAGCGCAACAACATCCGCGTACCGGGACACCAGCCAGAAGCCCAGGGGATGTTCGTACGCGGGGGCCCGGTCGCGCAGCCTGGCGTAGTGCGGATAGGGGTCGGCGGCGAAGTCCGCGGCGAACGGGTCGAACACGAATGCCTCGGTCATGACAGCTCCCGGGTCAGGTTGTCGCCAGTTTCACGTTCCGCATGGTGACCAGCGCTGTGGCACAGAGGATTTCACCCTCGGGCTCGACGGAGAAGACCTCCGCCGCCGAGACCGTCAGGAGCGTGCCGGGGTTGACCACCCGGCCGCGAGCCACCACCGTCGCCCCCTTGGCCGGGGCGAGAATCTTCACGGTGTAGTCGATGGTCATATTGACCCAGCCCGGCCGCAACAGCGTCCCGGCCGCCGAACCGGCCGCGAAATCCGCCAGCGATCCGAGCACTCCGCCTTGGAAGTACCCGTCGTGCTGGGTCAGTTCCGGGCGATGCGGTTGCACGATCTCGACGCGGCCGGGCATCACCTCGCCGAAGTCGAATCCGAGATGGCGGGCGGCGGGCATGCTGAGCACCACCGCTCGCACCATCTGCTCGAAATCCGGATCGGGCGCTTCCCAGGTCGGCACGATGTCAGCTCCTCCGCTGCGATTCGGTGGCTTCCGCCGGAGACGTTCGCCGCGGCCAGATCTCGAATTCGGCCGCCAGATATCGCCGGCGCGTCGCGGCCCGCATGATCTTGCCACTGCTGGTCTTCGGCAATCGGCTCGGCAGCGTCAGCACCAGATCACCGAGGGACAGTTGGTGTTCGCGCAGCACCGCGGCCCGGATCGCGCCGAGCACGTCGGCGGGTTCGGCGGATTCGACGTGCTCGCGACGCAGTTCCTGGACCACCACCAGCCGGTCGGTCTCGGCGCCGGGCACGGCGAAGGCGGCGCATCCGCCGGGCCGCAGGGCGGGATGCGCGGACTGCACGGTGAGTTCGATGTCCTGCGGATAGATGTTGCGGCCACGGATGATCGCCACGTCCTTCAGCCGCCCCACCACGTACAGTTCCTCGTCCAGCAGCAGGCCCAGATCGCCGGTCCGCAGGAAATCGCGGCCCGGGTCGTCGACGCAGCGGGCGCGGAAGGTTTCGGCAGTGGCCGGCTCGCGTTCCCAATAGCCTTGTGCGACATGGTCTCCGGACAACCAGATCTCACCCACCCGGTCCGGCGGGCAGGTTCGCCCGGTCTCCGGGTCCACGATGCGCAGCACCTCGCCGCGCGGCGCCCGCCCCGAGGAGACCAGCGTGCGGGCCCGGTCCCCCGCCGGGGCGTAGCGCCGTTGCGCGAGCGCGTCGGGATCGGCCTCGATGGTGCGCGGGCCGCGTCCCTTCACACTGCCCGCGGCCAGCAGCGTGGCCTCCGCCATCCCGTAGCAGGGATACAGGGCCGCGGCACGAAAGCCGTACGGGGCGAGAGCTTCCGCGAATCGGCTCAGGGTCTGCGCCCGGATCGGTTCGGCGCCGTTGAACGCGACCTGCCAGCTGCTCAGATCGAGGCCGGGTTCCGGTTCGGCGCCCGCGGCCAGACGCGCGACGCAGGCGTCGAAGGCGAAATTCGGTCCGCCGCTGGTATGCCCGCGATACCGGGAGATTGCCGAGAGCCACAGCAGCGGCCGCCGGATGAACGTCGCCGGGGCCATCTGCACACTGGTCGCACCGACGTACAACGGTTGCAGCGCATTGCCGATCAGGCCCTGGTCGTGGAAGAACGGCGCCCAGCCGACCAGCGTGGAATCGCGGTCGTGGCCGAAGCAGCGCCGGATCATCTCCTCGTTCGCGATCAGATTGCGGTGCGTGACCATGACGCCCTTGGGCGCGGCGGTCGACCCCGAGGTGTACTGCAGGAACGCCGTCGAATCCGGTTGCGCGGCAACGACCGGGCCGGTGTCGGCCGCAGGCAGCAGGTCGACCCCGATCCAGTGCTCCGCCCGGAGCCACGGCTCCGGGTGCGCGCGCAGCGGTTCGACGCCGGCTCCGAGGGTGAGCACCGCGGCCGGACGGCAGTCCCGCACGACGGATCGGGTCGCCTCCGGTACCGCGTTGCGGCGCGGCGGATTCAGCGGCACCGCCACGATTCCCGCGTACAGGCAGCCGAAGTAGGCGATGAGGAATTCGGGGCACTGCGGGAAGATCAGCAGCGCGCGGTCGCCGGGTGCGCATCGAGCGCCCAGTTCCGCGGCCACTCCCAGCGCGCGCCGGTGCACATCCCGGTAGCTCAGAACGGCGCTCTGCGAACCGTTCTCGTCCAGGAATACGTAGGCAGTGCGGTCGGGTTCTTCCGCGGCGCGACGCGCCAGGATGTCGGGAAGCAGCTCACTGTCGATATTCATGACGCCTTCCGCACCGCGACCGGCAACGCGGTCAGCCCGCGCACGATGAAACTGTGCTCCTGCCAGCGCCATTCGTCGGTCAGCGCAGTCATGCTCGACGAATGCCGGTAGAGGTATTCGAACACCACGCGCGCCTGCAGTTCGGCCAGCAAGCCGCCCAGGCAGCCGTGCATACCGTGACCGAATGCCAAGTGGCCGTGCGCATTCCGGTTGAGGTCGAATTCGTCGGGCCGGTCGAACGATTCCGGATCGCGGTTGGCCGCGCCCAGGCACACCAGTACCTGATCACCGGCGCGCACCGGCTGTCCGCCGATCTCGACGTCCCGGGTCGCCAGCCGTTTGGTCAGCTGCAAGGGGCAGTCGTAGCGCAACGCCTCGGTGACGGCCGCGTCCGCGAGTTCCGGTCGCGCCCGCAGCAGCGCGTCCTGGGCGGGATGCCGCAGCAGCGCGAGCAGACCGTTGCCGATCAGCGATTTCGTGGTCTCGTTGCCGGCGACGAAACACATGATGCAGACGAAGATCAGTTCTTCCTCCGCGAGCCGGTCCCCGCCCGCGGTGTGCGCGGCCAGCAGCCTGCTGATCAGGTCGTCGCCGGGCCGCAGCCGACGCTCGGCGATCACCTCCGTCAGCGCGTCGGCGAACAACTCCACCACCTCGCGCACCCGCGCGAAGTCGGCCGCCTTCATCATGCCCGGCTCGAGCAGGAATCGGATGTCGTGGGTCCAGGGCCCGACCAGCTCGCGCAGCTGCCGCGGCAGCGCCATCCACTCGCACAGCACCGTGATCGGCAGCGGCGCAGCCAGATCCGCGATGACGTCCAGTTGCCCGGCGGCCCAGGCCGGTTCCATCAGGCGCTCGGCGACGGCACTCACCAACGGCCGCAGTTCGGCCACCGCGCGAGCGGTGAACACCCGGTTGACCAGTCCGCGCAGCCGCGCATGGTCCGGGTTGTCGGTGAACACCAGGGATTTTCGGCCCAATCGGCCGATCCGGTCCACCCCGCCCTGCCCGAGCCGCGCGGCCTGGTCGTCCACCAGTCGCGGGATCAGGCTCGCACTGAACGAGCGGTCGTGCAGCACCGCGCGCACGTCGGCGTGCCGGGTGAGGACCCACATGCCGAGGGTCCGGTGCACCGGATGCGTCTCTCGCAGTTGGCGATACATCGGATAGGGGTCACGGCGGAACTCGGCGCCGAACGGATTGAACCGGACCCGGCCGGGGGCGACGGTCATCGCGGCCGTCCCGCCCGATCGGCGAAATACCTGTCCGTATAGGGCTTCAGGACGATCCGGTACAGCGCGATCTTGCCCATCCGGAACCCCAGCGCCGACTGAGCCAGATACCGGCGATACCGGGCGACCGTCTCCGGTCCGACCAGTTCCGTTGCCCGCGTGCGGTTCTCCCGCAACCGCGCGGCCCACTGCCCGCAGGTCCAGGCGTAGTCCAGCCGGCCGTTTCCGATCGAGCGAATTTCGAAGATGCCCTCGGCGGCGGCCGCGATCTGCGCCGGTGTCGGCAGATCGGCGTCCGGGAAGATCTCCTGCTGAATGAAGGCGCTGGCCTGGTCGCGGGACATATTGCCGTAGGCGATGGTCTGCAGCGACAACGTCCCGGAATCGGTCAGCCACTCCCGGCAGCGGGTGAAGAAATCCCGGTAGACCCGGATCTTCGCGGCATCGGAGTCGTCCGGGCGGGCGAAGTGCTCGAAGGCGCCGATCGAGACGATTCCGTCGAAACGAATGTCCGGCTCGTAGTGCAGCCAGTTCTCGGTGCGCACTTCGACCCCCGAAAGGCTCTGGGCGCGGACATAATTCGCCTGCTCCGGACTCAGTGTGAGACCGACCGAGCGCGCCACCCGGTGCCGTTGCGACAGCTCGCGCAGGATCGCTCCCCAGCCACACCCGATATCGAGCACGGCATCGGCGCGGTAGGCGTCGATCGCGTCGAGGTGGTATCGGAGTTTGCGCTGCTGGGCGATCTCGAGGGTGTCCTCGGCGTGCTCCCGCAGCGCGCAGGAATAGCTGAGCGTGGGATCCAGCCACAGCCGGTAGAAGTCGTTGCCGACGTCGTAGTGGTGCCGGATCGCGGCCGCCGCGGCGGTCGCCCGGTCGGCGCCGGTCGGGGCGACCATGGCTAGGCCACGCTCCGGCTGCTCTGCTCGTGCAGATAGGTGGCCACGGCGTCGAGGTTGGGGTACTCGTAGAGGTCCTCGGGCGACAGGTCGATCCCGTAGCGCTCCTCGACCTCGATCAGCAGTGCGACGGCCAGTGCCGAGTCGACACCCAGCCGGTCGAAGTCGGCGGCCGGGTCGATGGTCCGGGCCGGCACCTCGAGCAGATCGGCCAGGTACTCCTGGCACCAGGCGACGATGGCGTCCTTGCTGGTATCCACGATGGTATTTCCTTACGCTGCTGCGGCATCGCCGGCGACGGTGGGTTTTCCGGAAATTCGTTTGGCCGCCAGACGTTCATCCGACGGAAGCTCGAGATCCCGGGCGAGCCCGAGCGATTCCAGGGTCTTGATGAGCCAGAAGCCCGGGTCGAGGCGGTACCACTGCAGCCCGAACGACGGCGAGGTCGGGAAGGCGTGGTGATTGTTGTGCCACGATTCCCCGAAGGTCAGCAATGCGAAGACCCCGCCGTTGCGGCTGTTCTCCCGCGACTCGTACGCGCGGGTGCCGAACATGTGCAGGAAGGAATTGATAGCCCAGACGGTGTGCTCCAGCAGGAACATTCGCGCGAAACCACCCCACAGCAGACCGGCGACCGCGCCGGTCCAGCTCATCGTGAGCAGTCCGCCCAGCACGGTGGGAATCAGCAGGCCCAGCGCCACCCACCAGTAGTAGAGCCGGGCGACCCGGACCAGGCCGCGGTCCTTGATCAGGTCGGGGGCGTAGTGCACGACGTTCGGATACTCGTGCCGCCGCATCCACAGGAAGTGCGAGTGCATCAGCCCGCGCAGCCGTCCGGACCAGCCGGCGCCGGACAGGTTGGGCGAGTGCGGATCTCCGGCGCGGTCGCTGTACTCGTGGTGCCGCCGGTGCAGCGCCACCCAGGACACCACCGCGCCCTGGCCCGCCATCGACCCCATGACCGCCAGCACCGACGCCACCCACGGCACGGCCTTGAAGGTGCGATGCGTGAACAAGCGGTGGTACCCGGCCGTGATTCCCAATCCGGTCACCGCCCACATCACGAAGAGCAGGGCGAATTCGGTGATTCCGAACGGACGCACGAACAGGAAAGCGACGGCGCCGATCATCCCGAATATCGGCAGCACGTCGAACAGCAGAAAATGCCTGCGCTGCAGCCGGTGGATGTAGGGGCTGTCGATGGTCTTGCGGCGCGGCGCGGGCTTCCCGGCCGGGTCCCCGGGCTCCGGGGACCGGTCCGGATCATGGTCTGTGGTCATCTGTATCCAACACCTTCGCGAATGCCGAATCCGGTTGACGCCCGGACGGTTTCGACACTAGCGCCGGTTCGGTCGCGCCCCGTCCCCGTACACGTCTGCCGATCGGCGGATCGGAATTGCTTATCAGCCGTCCAGCCGGAACCGTCGCAGGACTCGTTCACGCACGCATCCGGAGGGGCAGCTGCGCCGGGCCGCGCATCGACACCGAGTCGCGGAACGGCGGTGCGGGATCCAGCAGCTCGAAATCCGGTGCGCGGCACATGAGTTCGGTGAACAGGACCTCGCCCTGCAACCTGGCCAACGGTGCGCCGACACAGAAGTGCGGTCCGTGACTGAAGGCGAGATGGCGTGCTGCGCCGCGCCCGGTCGCGAATCTCAGTACATCCAGCGAGTCCGGGTCCGCGAAGGCCGCCGGGTCTCGGTTCGCCGAACCGACGAGCAGGATCAGGCCCGTCCCCCGCGGCAACGTCCGCCCGGCGAACTCGACCTCGCGAAGGGTCACGCGGGTCGGGAACGGCACCGGGGTGTCGAAGCGGAGGAACTCTTCCACCGCGTAGCGGCTCGATTCCGGTTCGGCCCTGAGGATTTCGCGTTGGCCGGGATGACGCGCGAGGGCCAGCACGCCGGTCGCGATGAGATTCATCGTGGTCTCGTGCCCGGCGATGAGCAGGAGTACCGCCATGTCGACGAGTTCGCTCGGCTGAAGTTCGGTCCTGGCCGCGAGCCGGGAGAGCAGATCCGCGCCCGGCTCGGCGCGGCGGCGTTCGACGAGGTCGGTGAAGTATTCGCCGAACGCCCCGACCGCGTCTACGCGCGCACGTTTCTCCGCCTCCGACAGCAGTGCGTCCGGGTCCAGGCCGCGGCTGATCGCGGCGGTCCACACGCCGAACCGGGCATGGTCGGCGGCGGGAACGCCGAGCAGGGTGCAGATCGTGTTCAGCGGCAACGGATATGCGACCTCGGTGACGAAATCGACCTCGCCCGCGGCGACCGCGCGGTCGAGCAGCGTCGCTGCGGTCTCGGTGATCCGGTCCCGCAGTGCGGCGATCGCGCGGGCGGTGAAGGCCGGGGCCACCGAGGCGCGCAGCCGCGTGTGCTCGGGCGGGTCCATCAGCAGGAACGAACCGGGCAGCGTTCGCGGATCAACGCCCGGACGGAACGGATTGATTCCGGCGAAATAGCCGTGTCCGAACGCCGGGTCGGCGAACACCGCGTCGCAGTCGGCGTAGTGCGGCACGAGGTGGATGCCGGGCCGGAACTCGTGCAGCCTGCCCGCCGCGCGCAGCGAACGGTAGGCCGGTACCGGGTCGGCACGCAGTTCCGGCGAGAACGGGTCGAGTATGCCGGTCATCGCACAGTCCCTTCGACAGCGCGCGAGCGCGTCGGCACGATCGCGCGACAACCGGCGAGGACAACCGGCGTGGCCGGCAACGCCACCGACACTCGTGCGGGATTCACGTTCCGCAGCTCAACACCGGACGATGGCGAAATCGTGAACGGACCGCGAATTACCTTCTGCCATAGCGTAGTTCGATGGCGGCATAGTATGCGGTCGGCACCGCTTGTCCGGTATGCGCCACCGGTCGACGATTCGGGGGGTGAATTCCGATTCCCCGCACGCCGTCGTCCTGGGCGCAGGCCTCGCCGGACTGCTGGCCGCGGTCGTGCTGGCCGAACACTTCCCGCGCGTCACGGTGCTGGAGCGCGACACGCTCGCCGGTAGCCAGGCGCGCAGAGGGGTCCCGCAGGCCAGGCATCTGCACGGCCTGATGGAAGGTGGCCGCGCCGCCATCGAAACACTCTGTCCCGGACTGACCGACGAGATCGTGGCCGCCGGCGCGCCGACCACCGAGGTGCTGGCCGGATCCCGGTGGTACCTGAGCGGGCTGCGTGCGGCGCCGACCGAGACCGGACTCGTCACACTGCTGGCCAGCCGTCCGCTGCTGGAATGGGGATTGCGGCGGCGCGTGGCCGCGCTGCCCGGGGTGAGAATGCGGGAAAACGTTGCCGCACAAGGGCTCACCGCCGAATCCGGCCGGATCACCGGCGTCCTGGTGCGCGAGTCCGGCGGCCCCGGGCAGGCCGTGCGCGCCGATCTCGTGGTCGACTGCACCGGGCGGGCGTCGCGGGCGGCCGAATGGCTGCCAGGGGTCGGCGCGCGGGCGCCCGAGCAGGACAGCGTGGTGATCGACCTGGGCTATTCCTCGCGCACCTACCGGCACCGGCCAGAACATCTGGACGGGCAGCTCGGCGTGGTCGTGTCGACCATGGCCGGTCGTCGCGGCGGCGGTGCGATCGTCGTCGAGGGCGGCAAGTGGCACGTCACCCTGGGCGGGATGCTCGGCGATCACCCGCCGACCGATCACGAGGGCTTCACCGCATTCGCCGCGACGCTGCCCGTGCTCGACATCCACCGCATCGTGACCGCGGCCGAACCGCTGAGTGATCCTGTGCCGCACAGGTTTCGCGGTTCGGTCCGGAGGTACTTCGAGCGGCTTTCCACGCATCCGGAGGGATTTCTCGCGCTCGGCGATTCGCTGTGCAGTTTCAATCCGCTGTACGCGCAGGGCATGACCGTGGCGGCACAGCAGGCCCTCGTCCTGCGCGCCTGCCTGCGAGAGGGCGGCGCGCACTTGCCCGCCCGGTTCTACGCCGGCGCCGCGCACCATGTCGACGTGGCGTGGCGCATGTCCACCGGCGCCGACCTGAATCATCCGGGTGTGGTCGGTCGGCGGACGCCGCGAGTGCGGCTGCTGAATTCCTACATCGGACGTGCGCACCGTGCGGCCCATGTCGATCCGGCCGTCGCGCGCGCGTTCATGCGGGTGGCCAATCTCGTCGACCCGCCCGAGACTCTGCTGCGGCCCGGGACGGTCGCGAGAATTCTGTGGCACGGTCGTGGCAGCCGACCGCGCGACGACCAGCGGCCGGGAACCAAGGAGAGTCCGCGGTCCGAGCGCTGAACCGACACGTGCCCGGCGACGGCACACCCGATTCACGCCACTCGTCCGGTGCGGCAGGACAAGTGGCCGGGACCGTCCGCTGCGACCGTCCACGACGGCCGGCCGCAGCGGATCCGGCCCGGCCGATCAGGCCGCGGTGAAACGCACCGGCAGCGATGCCAGCCCGCGGATCACCACATTCGGTTTGTACGAAGGAGTTTCGGTGAGCACCTCGAGCCGCTTCACCCGGCGCAGCAGCACATCGAGCAACACTTCCATCTCCAGCAGCGCCAGCGGTGCGCCCAGGCAGTAGTGGATGCCGAGGCTGAAGCCCAGGTGCTTCTTCGCCGGACGCATCGGGTCGGAGTACCGCGCCACATCGACCTTGTCCGGGTCGGTGTACGCGGCGTCGTCGCGGTTGGCGGAATTGATCAGCACCACCACGCCCTCGCCGGTCTGGAACTCGTGGCCGGCCACCGTGATCGGCCGGGTCGCGGCACGGGTGGTGACCTGCACCGAGGGCTCGAGCCGCAACAGCTCGTCGGGCGCGTACTCGGTCAGGTTCGGCCGCTGCCGCAGCAGCTCGAGCTGATCCGGATTGCGCAGCAACTGCAACATACCGGTGCCGACCAGGTTCGCGGTCGTCTCGTGACCGGCGACGAAGGTGGTGATGCAGGTGGCCAGCAGCTCCTGTTCGGTGAGCACGTCGCCACGATCCTCCACCTGCGACAGCACGCTGAGCAGATCGTCCGCCGGACGGCGGCGGCGCTCGTCGAGCAACTCCCGGAAGTAGCCCATGAAGCCGCGGGCCGCGACGCTGCGGGCGCGCAGTGCCTCCGGCGGCAGCGTGTAGTCGTGGTCGAAGCCGCGCGCCAGGTCCTGCGACCAGCGATGCACCTGGTCGTACGCCTCCTTCGGCACACCGATCAGCTCGGCGGCGATCGTCAGCGGCAGCGGGTAGGCGATCATGTCGACCAGGTCGAATTCGCCTGCGGCCAGGGCATTGTCGACCAGTTGCTCGGTAACCTCGACGATCCGGGGACGCAGCCGGGTCACCATGCGCGGGGTGAAGCCCTTGGTGACCAGGTTGCGCAGCCGGGTGTGGTCCGGCGGCTCCATCCACAGGAACGAGGTCGGCAACTCCTCCGGCGCGTCCTGCGCGGAGACGGTCGGGTGCATCATCCCGGCCTCCTCGGCATGGCTCCACGCCGTGGTGGACAGCACCGCGGTGCAGTCCTCGTAGCAGGTCAACACCTTGTGGCCCAACGGCGTACTGTGCAACGGGCCCGCTTCACGCAGTACCCGTCCCGGTGTGTACGGGTCGGCGCGTCCGGCCGGGCCGAACAACTGCTCGATCGCGGTGGCGATCGCCGGATCCTCCCCGGCGACGGCGGTGGTCGGTGCTGCCAGGTCCATCTCGGATTCCCTCCTGATCGGTGGCAGACCGGCTCCGATGCCGGATCTGCCGCTCATACGTTGCCGTGCAATAGGATTCGTCGTGCGATACGCGGATTCAGCAGGGCCGTGGGCGGTTCCACGAGATTGGCTACACGCAAGAAGGTCCGGGCCACCCGCGGATCGAGATGCGCGGCGCGCTGCGCCCGTGCCACATAGGCATTGGCGAACCGGGTGCGCAGGCCGCGCGGACCCGCGACGCCGGGGTGCGCCAGATCCGCCGAGGCCGCCAGTTGCCAGGCGGCCGACACCACCTTTCCGGCGGCGACGTAGAACCGGGCCGGCAGTTCGCGATCGGGTATATGCAGACAGTCGCGCAGTGCCAGCGCCTGCTGTGCGGCCACCGTCATCCCCTGCGCGTACAGCGGGTTGAAGCTGCACAACGCGTCGCCCAGGACCAGGAACCCCTGCGGGACGATGGGCTGGCGGTCGAACCGCCGCCGTACCGAATGCCGAAACCGATGCGGCACCGGATCTCCCAGCGGTTCGCAGCCGGTGACGATGTCGTGGATATCGGGTCCGGCCAGACCCGCGGCGAAGGCCGCGAACGCCGCCGGGTCCGTGGGCGGGTGATCACCGAGCATGCCCGCCAGCGTGACGTGCCAGCGCTCGCCCTCGACCCGGATCGCACCGCCGCCGTGCCCGTTCGCTCCGGTGGAGATGATGATCGAGGCCGGGCCGTCCGCCGCGCCCGGATCGCGCCGGTAGAACCGGGAGCTGTACCCGAGATCGACCTCGAGCCGCTCCTCCTGCGGAGCGCGGGCGCCGAGCCGGGTGAGCCATTCCGGCGCCCGCGATCCGCGCCCGGCTGCGTCCACGACCAGATCGCCTGTGAGCGTGCACGTTTCGTTGTCGCTGACGGCGACCACGCCGCGCACCCGGTGCGCGGTTCCGATCAGGCCGTGCGCGGTCGTGTGCGACCGCAGCCGCACGTTCGGCATCGCCAGGGTCCGTTCGCGCAGCACCGCCTCGAGCAGCGGCCGGGTGGCCATCACCGAGGTCAGCCCGGTTTCAGCGGTCGCGACCCGCAATCCGGCCACGTACCAACGGGTTCCGATCAGCACCTCGGCGGTGCCTGCTCCGCGTCGCGCCATCTCACTGGTGAAGCCTGGAAACAGCTGTTCGATGGCGGTGCGGCCGCGATCGAGCAGCCCGTGCAGATGCCGGGCCTGTGGAACGCCGCGCCGGGTAGCGGCCTCGCTGGATATCTGCTCGCCGTCTTCGGCGAATTCGTCACGTTCGACCAGCGTCACTCGCGCGAACCGGTCGGCGAGCACCCGGGTCGCCAGCAATCCGGCGATACCGGCACCGACCACGATCGCATGGCCGTGGCCCGTCGCATCCGCACCGGCGGCGTGCGGACGCCCCGCTGGATCGGGATGGGCCGGGGTCGTCCCCGCCACCGTGGTCTCGTCGGAACTCACCTGGGCAACTCCTGAACAGCGAACGGGCACCGAGGGAAAACGACCGCGACGTCCCGCACCGGCGAGATGTACGACCGTGTCGGCGACCATCCTCGCCGCGGCGTGCCGCACGCCTCGCGGCGATCACCGGGTCCTATCGCCCGATAGTCGAATATCGGTATCCGGCAACGCAATTGGCCGATCGACAACGCTTATCACCGCACGCATTTCACAGCCCGTTCAGGGTCCGGAAACCCGGCGCTGCTGGGCTGGGGCGCATGACGATATCCGCAGGGACCCTGCCGGGGGAGCTGGCCGCGATCGCCGCCCGCCATCCCGAGGTATCGGCCACGTTCTGGTCGCTGTCGCAGAGCTTGGACTACGCCACACTGCACCGGAAAGCGACCGGCGCGGCGGCGGCGCTGGTGCGACGCGGCGTGCGGCGCGGCGAGCCGGTGGGCATCCTGTGTCCCAACGCACCGGAATTCCTCATCGGCCTGTTCGCGATCACCGCCGCCGGGGCCGCCGCGACCCCGTTGCCGCTGCCCGCGGGCGCGCGGCAACTCGAGACGTATCCGGGCAAACTGGCCGCCATCGTCACCGCCGCAGGCATGCGGACCGTCCTGGTCTCCCCGCAGTTCGCGACCATGACCTCGGCACTGTCCGCGATCCCGGCCGAATTCCTCGACACCGCAACGCTGTTCGCCGAGACCGCCGACGCCGAACTGCCCCGGGTGCGGCCGGAGGATCCGGCCGTGGTGCAGTTCACCTCGGGCAGTACCGCCGCCCCGAAGGGGGTGCGGCTGACCCACCGCAATGTGCTGGCCGGCCTGGCCGCCATTCGCGCCGGTATCGACCTCGGCCTGTCCGACCGGGGCGGTTTCTGGCTGCCGCTGTTCCACGATATGGGCCTGTTCGGCACCCTGTCGGCCATCCTGCGCGGCATCCCCGCCCACATCTGGTCGCCCAGCGCGTTCGTCAAGGACCCGGCGCGCTGGCTGTGCGAATTCGCCACCAGCGCAACGACTGTCACGGCGATGCCGAACTTCGGTTACGAGGCGCTGCTGGCCGCGGTGCCGCCCGAGCGGGTGCCCGAGTACGACCTGCGGCACTGGCGCATCGCCTTCAACGGCGCCGAACCCATCTCACACGAGGTGGTGACCGCGTTCTGCCAGCGGTTCGGCCCGGCCGGTTTCGATCCGGCGGCGATGTTCGCCGTGTACGGCATGGCCGAGGCCACGCTCGCGGTCACCTTCCCGCCGTTGGGCCGAGCACCGCTGTTCGACTGGGTGGATCGCGGCACTCTCTCGGATTCCGGTTGGGCGCACCGGGTTTCGCCGGGCGCACCGGGTGCTCGTGCGGTGGCCGGGGTCGGGCGGCCGGTGGCCGGGCTGCGGCTGCGGCTGGTCGACCCGGAATCCGGCGTCGCGATCCCCGACGGAGAAGTCGGAGAAATCCTCGTTCGCGGCGATTCGGTGACCGAGGGCTATCTGACCGCCGATCCGGCGCGCACGGCCGAACTGTTCACCGACGGCTGGCTGCACACCGGCGATCTCGGCTACCTGCGCGACGGGGAGTTGTTCGTCACCGGCCGCAGCAAGGACATGATCACCGTGCGCGGGGTCAACTACTACGCGCAGGACGTGGAGGCCGCAGTCGGCGACCTCGACGGCATCCACCGGGGCCGGTGCACCGCGACCACCGACCCCGCCGATGCGGACATCATCGCTCTCATCGTGGAGACCAACCACACCGATACGGCCGCCGACGACCTGGTCACCGCCGTCCAGGGCCGCATCGCCGCCCGTCTGGGCCTGACCGCGGTGCGGGTGTACCTGACGGCGCCGCGCAGCATTCCCCGTACCAGCAGCGGCAAACTCCAGCGGTCGGCCGCCCGCGAACTGATCGCCGACGGTGTTGCCGCGCAACGCCTTCCGTAGAGAAACCGGAGCCCCCGTGCACAGCTACGACGTCTTCCGCCACTACGAGCGCCTGCACTGGAAGCTGGGCGACCTGGACCTGGACAGCATCGATCCGAGGCTGGTCCGGCCCGAATACGTGACCCTGGCCAAGAGCGCAACCATGGGCGAGTCCAATGTCATCGCCGCGGTCCACGGCTTCCTCGACGAATTCGTCGACGACTACGACTTCTCCACCTTCGCGGTGGTCTGGGGCTTCCAGGAAGTGCAGCACCACTATGCTTTTCGCGCCTGGCTGGCCGCGCTCGGGGAAAGCGTCGACGACACCGCGGTGCACGCCATGCGGGCGCCGTACGCACCGGGCACCACCCCGTCGGCGACCCTGGCGACCAACATCATCTCCGAACTCACCGTCAACCACGTCTACCGCACGATGTCGCGGTGGGTGGACGAGCCGGTGTTGCGGCGCCTGCTGCTCGAGGCCAGCCGCGACGAGGCCGGGCACGCACGCGAATTCATCCACTACACCGCCGAGCGCCTGGCCCGCCGCCCCGAGGAACTGCCTTCGGTGCTCGAGACGCTGTACGTCTACAGCTCCGAGGCGCGGATCAAACATCCGGTGAGCACGTTCAAGTCCGGTATCACCGAACTCGGCGAGCACGCGACCATCGACACCGGCTTCGAGTTGTTCCTGGAGCAGATCGCCGACGACGGCGAACTCGAGGTGCTGCACGACAAGGTGCGCCGGACCTTCGCCGGTATCACCGGGCTCGACCTGTCCTCCAATGCCAAGGTGCGCCGGGCCCTGGCCGATGCGATCGCCTGAACCGATGGCCGATCGCACCGACACAGCGTCGGCCGACGTCATCGCCGTGCCGTGGACAGTGCTGCCGGACTACCACTGTTTCGGCTGCTCACCGCATAATTCGTCGGGCCTGGGCCTGCGCTTCACCCGGCATGCGGACGGTGTGCAGGCCCGGTTCCGGCTCGATCGACGCTTCGAGTCCTATCCGGGAGTGGTACACGGCGGGCTCATCGGGGTCATCTGCGACGAGGTGATGGGCAATCTCATCGTCCTGGCGCGACGGGTTCCGGCCTTCACCGTCTCGCAGCGCACCCGCTTTCTCACACCGCTGCTCATCGATCGTCAATACCGTTGTGTCGCAACGCTGCTGACCGACAGAGAGGGGACCATCAGGGCAGCCGCGGACATCCTCGGCGAAGACGACGGACTGTGCGCCTCGTCCAGCGCCGTCTATCAGCCCTTCGCCCTCGCCGACGTCCGGCATCAACTCACCCTCGACGACGCCGACGTCGCCCGCCTCGAACACGCCCTGTCCACCCCTGACACGCACTTCGCGCCGGACAACCCGCCCGGCCCGAACACCCTGTACCGGAACGGAGTTCATCCTTAACGGTTCTCCCGCTTGAAGGCAGGAGATTTCCAGCTCAGACCGCATCCGAACCACCCACCCGGAGGAGGTGATCCGATTGTCTTACATCCTCGACACTGACGTGGCCCCGTTCTGCCACGGCCAGAACCACTCTGGCGGCGTTCCGGTCTCTCGAATCGGCGTAATCGCATTCGGGGCACCGGAAGTCTCTCTCGTGCAGTTCCGGTCTTTGCTTGGCTCTCGCAAAGCAGGAACTACATGGCATGGTCGTGTATGCGGGCCGGACCATCACCACCTTCCGCCCGGCCCGCCTGGCACGGTCGATGAGTTCACGCTTCGCCGCACCGATCGCCGCGTCAGCGGCTTTCCGCGCCATCGTGGACCTCGTCAAGAATGCGGGCTTGAAGTCCTCGACCGCGATCACCTCATAACGATCAACAACACGTTTGGCCCACACCCGCGAGTCGTGCACGGTCTGTCGAGCCGCTTTCTTTGCCAGCCGGGCAGCCCGCCGCCTGGCATCACGGTAACCCCGCGACTGTGGTCGGCCTTTGCGGTGACGCCGGGCCATCGCGCGCTGCGCCTTCGCCAACTCCGCGGCGCATCGCTTCCGGTACCCGAGGTGCGGCAGATCCTCTCGGCACACCACGAACGAGGCGTACCAGCAGCCCAGGCTGTCGCGATAGACGCGAACCGACGTGGGCGGCGACGGCAACTCTCGCGACCGAACGACCGGAATCGTAACGCCTTTCGGCAACAGCAAACGACCATCTCGGATCGAGAACCCGCGGGTCGTGTACTCCAGGCTCGGCAGAGACTTTCTGCGAGACTTGAACTGCGGGCGACCGCGGCCCTTCACTGTGAACGAGCGGTGCAGCGCGTGAGCGTAATCGCGGAGCATCTGCTGCTGGGCGACCTGCGACCCCTCACGCAACCACGGCAGTTTCGCCCGCGCTCGGGACAGCAGCGTCCCAAGCCGCGCGAACGTCGGCTTCTGCCCGGACTTCTGCTGATGCACAGCTTCATTCCACAACCACCGGCAGCGACCCCACTCGGCCAGCAACGCTGCCTCGGCGGTGCGTCCGGGCCTGAGCCGGTATGTATAGCGCACCACCTCATCCATTCGAACATTCTATCGAAAGATAATGGCATGCAACAAAAGCACGACAGCGAGCAGATCCTGCACACCGTCACCGAGATCGCGGTCGCCGAGACCGCCATCCCGGCCGCCGAACTGCGCCCCGACGTCGACCTGCGCGGGATGGCCGGCGTCGATTCGGTCCGGGTGCTGCGCATGGTGGCCCGCATCGAGCGGACCTACGACATCGAGCTCGAGGATTCCGATGTCTTCGGCATGTCCACCCTCGCGGACGTGGTGACCGTGGTGGACAAGGCGCTGCGGGCGGAGGCGGCGTGACGACCACCGCGGATACCAACCAGCATTACGATCTCGATCCGGAGATCTTCGGCGAATTCCTGGATCCGTTGCGCAAGTATAGTTCCGCGCTGTACCGGACCCCGCAGGACACCCTGGAGCAGGCGCAGCGGCACAAATTGCGGTTCGTCGCGGACCGCTTGGGCCTGACCGGCGGGGAGCGACTGCTCGATGTCGGCTGCGGCTGGGGCGCGCTGATCCTGTTCATGGCGCAGGAATTCGACTGCCGCACCCTGGGAGTCAGCCCGGCCCCGCGCCAGCACGCGTACATCGCCGCCCAGGCCGCCGCTCGCGGTTTGACCGATCGGGTGCGGACCCGCGTCGGACATTTCGAGGAACTCGACCTGCCCGAACGGGGTTTCGACGCGGTGACGCTGCTCGGATCCATCGTGCACATGCCCGATCTCGATGCGGTCTTCGGCCGGGCTCGCGGCGTGCTGCGCCGCGGCGGCACGCTGTACGTATCGGAGAGCTGTTTCCGGAATGCGATGGCGCGTAACGCTTTCGACGAGAAGGACGGCACCCGGTTCGTCCGGTCGGACATCTTCGGCTTCGGTGAGCTGCGTCCGCTCTCGGAACTGGTGACCGGCGCGGAGAACGCCGGTTTCTCGGTGATCGCCGTGGATGATCTGACCACGGACTACCGCCGCACCATCGAAGCGTGGATCGGCAATGTGGACGCCGCCGCGGACCGGATCGACGCGCACCGTCCGGGCCTGGCCGCGACGTTGCGGCGCTATCTCGAAATCGCCAATGCCGGTTGGGGTTACACCACCAAGCATTACGCGCTGACCTGCCGCAACTCGCGCTAGCCGGAGAGGAATTCCGATGACCCGGGAGATCCCCGCGGCGACGCTGCCGACAGCGGCTGTCCTGCTGCCCACCGACGAGGTGACCGCGGCGGTGGACGGCTTCCTGGCCGCGTCGCCGGCCGCCCGCGCCTGGGATGTGGAGACCGCGTTCGACTGGGCGAGCGCCGATGCCGGCCGACTCACCGAGGGCCAGCGTTCGGCGGTGCAGTTCGTCACCTATATCGAGGACCACCTGCCCGGCTATTTCGATGTGTACCAACGGTATTTCCCGGTGGACGACCGCGTCGACCAGGACACCTACCTGCACAACCGCGAGCTGTACCACTTCACGGTGCGGTGGGCGGTGGAGGAGGACACTCACGCCCGTGCGCTGGCGCGCTATCAGCACGCCGCCGGGATGGCCGAAAGAGTCACGCTGCGAAGCGAACTCGCGGTCGAGGGCCGCAAACCCTTCGATCTGCCCTACCGGCATCCGGTGCAGTTCTTCGCCTACGCGCTGGTGCAGGAGAAGGCGACGCAGATGTACTACCAGTCGCTGCGCGAGGTTTGCGGCGATCCGGTGCTGGGCGCGGTGCTGACCCGGCTGGCTCGCGACGAGGCCCGGCACTTCAGTTTCATGGCCGACGTGGTGGGCCGCTACCTGCGCACGCAGGGCGACGCGGTGGTGGAACCGATCCGCGAGGTGGTCGCCGGATTCCGGATGCCGTTGGCCGACACCATGCGTGGCTACTGGCGGTGGGCGCTGCGCATCGCCGACGTCGCCGACTACGACCACACCGCCGCCTACGAGCATCTGGTCAAGATCATCGATCGAGCGGTCGACACCCGCACCGAACCACTGGACGAACTGGTCCGATTCCTGGACCGCTGTCGCACGCTGTCCTGAGCCGGATCGGCCCGGTCGCCGCATGGTGGCCGGGCCGATCCGCGCGCGATCACTGCGGCTGCAGCACCAGAATCGTGGTGGACCCGTGTGCGATCAATTTGCCCTTGGCGTCGGTGATCCGCCCCTCGGCGGTCGCGGTCCGGCGCCCGACGTGCACGGCGGTGGCCTCACAGGTCAGCCTGCTGCCGTCCAGGGCGACCGAGCGGATGAAATTCACCTTCAGCTCCAGCGTCGTGTACGCCACACCGTCGGCGAGGGTGGTGAAGACCGCGCTGCCCATCGCGGTGTCCATCAGCGTCGCCAGGACCCCGCCGTGCACGGTGAACATGGCGTTGATCGTCGCCGGGTTCGGGTCCAGGTAGTACCGGGTGAACCCGGCCCCGGCCGAATCGAGCCGGATGCCGAGCGAGGCGCCGACTCCCAGCTTCTCGCGCAGGCCCCGCTCGAAGATCTCGGTGAGTTCGCCGACCCGGGCCGCGACCACGTCTGCGGCCTGAATATCGGTGCTGGTCATAGGTTTTCCCTCCTGCCGAACGATACGAAGCCATTCGAACAGCGTTCGGTGAACTGCGGATGGCCGCCGCGCCGGCGATACTCACCTCCGATCGGATGATCGGAACACCGCGCGCGGTCGCCGCGGACCCGGCCCGGCCGGTACCGTCGCGGCTGTGGCCGAGACGCTGGGCGCCGATTTCTTCGCCGATCCGCATGCCTACTATCGGCGCTGGCGCGCCCGGGGGCCGGTGCACCGGGTGCGATTCCCGGACGAGACCGAGCGGTGGGTGGTGATCGGTTATCCGGAAGCTCGTGCGGCGCTGGCTGATTCGCGCCTGCGCAAGGACATCGCGCGCCTGGACGGGGTGATCAGCGCCAAGCGCGGCGGCGGGTCCGATCCGCGCACGCTGGCGCTGATGTCGCATATGCTCAACAGCGATCCTCCCGAGCACACCCGGCTGCGCAAACTGGTCACCAAGGCGTTCACCACCCGCCGGATCGCACAGCTGCGGCCGCGGATCGAGCAGATCACCGCCGATCTGCTGGATGCCGCGCAAGCGTGCGAGCGGGTGGATCTGCTGACGGAATTCGCTGTGCCACTGCCCATTACGGTCATCTGCGAGATGCTGGGAGTGGCCGTCACGGACCGGGACTCCTTCCGCCGCTGGACCACCGATCTGGTCGGCGTGGTCGGCCGCGAGGAACAGCGCCGCGAATCCACCGTGGCGATGGCGGGCTTCCTGGGAGATCTGGTGCACGACAAGATCACCCGGCCCGGACAGGATCTGCTGTCCGCGCTGGCGCACACCACCGACGACGGTGATCGCCTCACCCCCGCCGAACTGGTGTCCATGTCGTTCCTGCTGCTGGTGGCCGGGTACGAGACCACCGTCAACCTGATCGGCAACGGCACCCTTGCGCTGCTGCGCAACCCAGAGCGGATGGCGGAGCTGCGGGCGGATCCCGCCCGGATCCCCGCCGCCGTCGAGGAGTTCCTGCGCTTCGACGGCCCTGTCGGCCTGTCGATGGCGCGCTACACCGCCGAACCGATCACACTCGGCGACACCGAGATTCCGGCCGGCGAGATCGTCTACGTCGCCTTGGCGGCGGCCGATCGCGACCCGTCCCGATTCGCCGACGCGGACGTCCTGGACCCCGCCGCGGACCGCACCGGCCACCTCGCGTTCGGGCACGGCATCCACTTCTGCCTCGGCGCCCCGCTGGCCCGGATGGAGGCCACGATCGCCTTCACCGCACTGCTGCAACGCTTTCCGGCATTGCGCCCGGACCCCGGCGCAGCTCCCCTGCGCTGGTACGAGAGCACACTGATCCGGGGTCTGGTGGCGCTACCCGTACTGCTGCGCGACTGACCCATACCGCGCCGATCCCGCCACGCTCGAGGTCCGGGTTGCGCACCGGCGCAATACCGGCCGTCGCCTTCTTACTCGCGCCGGTTCCGACAATTACTCTGCGCCAACAGCATTCGTACTCGTTGTGTGAAACCCGACCGATTCGTGCGGCAACGACGCCAGGCGTGCGGTGGCAGACGAGGTGACACGTGCTCGATCCGAGACGGCCGCGCAGACCGAGAGCCCCGCCCGGAATTCCGGGCGGGGCCTGGTGTCCCCCCGGCACTCACACCGGGGCGTCTGTTTACTTCGCGGGCGTGAACGGCTGGTTGATGGTGGTGAAGTACTGAGCCGCTGCCGCGATGGCCACCGGCGCGGTCACCAGCAGCTGACCGGCCAGGGTGCCCAGCGCGCCGACGGCGATGATGCCGCCGAGGCAGCCGACGGCGGCGGCCGGCACGAAGGCGCCGAACAGGCCGACGATGGCGGCCGCGGCCACGGTAGCGCCCGCGATGCCGCCGAGCAGGCAGCCCACCGCACCTCCGGCGAGACCGCCCACCAGGGTGCCGATCGTGGCGCCGGCGGAGATGGTGGTCACCATGCGGTTCCAGGCCGCCTGCTCACGGTCGTACGGGGTCTTCCACGGCGCGGTGTTCTCGTAGGGCAGCGCGACGGGCTTGTAGACCGCGTGCGCGACGTCGAGCTGCGGGGTCAGCGTCGCGGTGTGGTCGTGAATGTCGGCCGCGATCGGGAAGACGAAATCATCCACCCGGAAAGACAATTCGGTGCCGGCCAGCACAGTGCCGTTGGCTGCCTTGATCTTGAAGACCCCGTCCTGCGCGGACATCGAGCCCGCGTCGGTGGAGATGATGGTTGCCGTCTTGGTGGTGGTGGCCTTGTAGTTCACCACACCGCTGTCCGCCGGCGCCGCGCCGGCCACGCCGGCCGTGACGGCCAGCGTCGTGACCAGAAGGGTCGACGCCGCAGCGAATTTCCTCATCCTTGCTGCCTTCTACTCGTTCTGTGTTCGGGTGGAACCGGCGCGCGGTTGCGCGCACGTCTGTGGTGCCGGCGGACGATCGATTCGCGCGCTGGAAGATTCGCCGCCGTCAGAGATCGAGGACCAGGACCTCCGAGCAGGCGCGCGAGACGCACAGCATCATGGTGTCGCCGCGGGCGCGCTCGTCCTCGGTGAGCAGACTGTCGCGGTGCTCGACGGCGCCGGACAGCACTCCGGTTTCGCAACTGCCGCAGGTGCCTTCGCGGCAAGAGGTGACGATGGGCACCCCAGCCGCCTCGAGTACGTCGGCGATCGACTGCTCGGCACCGACCCGGAAGGTGTCGCCGCTGCCCGCGAGCCGTACCTCGAAGGAGCGATTCTCTTTCCGCGCCACTGCTTTCGGCGCGAAACGCTCGAGGTGGACCGCGACGCCAGATGCGGCGCCCGCGTTCTCCACGGCCGTCAGCAGCGGCTCCGGACCGCAGCAGTACACCGCGGCGGCGCCGGCTTCGCCGACGATTCGCTCGATCGGCAACAGGCCGTCCTCGTCCTGCGGCACCAGCACCACCCGTCCACCGTGACGGGCCAATTCCGCGGTGAAGGCCAGGTGCGCACGGGTGCGCGCGCCGTAGTAGAGCGTCCACTCCGCGCCCGCGGCCGCCGCGGCGGCTGCCATCGGCAGCAGCGGGGTGATGCCGATGCCGCCCGCGACGAAGACGTACGACTGCCGGTCGACGAGTTCGAAGTTGTTGCGCGGCACCGAAACCCGCAGTTCCGAACCGGGCAGTGCGGTCTGGAACAAGTGCTCCGAACCGCCACGTCCCGCTGGTTCGCGCAGGATCGCCACGCGCCAGTGCCGCGAGGCGGGATCCCCGCACAGCGAGTACTGCCGCACCCCGTGCGGACCCACGCCGATATCGATGTGCGCTCCCGGCGACCAGGCCGGTAGCGGCGTGCCGTCGGCGGCGGCGAGCTCGAGGCCGAACACGCCCTCGGCCTCGTCCCGGCGGGTCTGGACCCGCACCCCGAACTCCGTCATCCTGGTCCTCTCGGCCCTGTCGTTCGTCGCCACCACCGTGGCCGAGACGCAGATCCGATGCACGATGGTTGCGCGGACTCTTCTAGACCGATCGGCGTTGACTATCGCCCTCGGTATCGGGACGAACCGGACCGACACTGAGCGCATGACCCCGGTGACGGAACTGGTCGACAAGACCAGCGAGTTTGTTCGAGAGCATGTCATACCGATCGAGCGCGAGATAGTGGTCGGCGGCCGCGTGATGGACGACGCGTTGCGCCTGGATCTGCAGAAGAAGGCCAAGGACGCGGGCGTTTTCGGACCGCTGTCGGCCCCCGGGTACGGCGGCCTGGGACTGGACACCCGGGCCCAGGCCCGGGTGCTGGAGGCCGCCGGCGCCAGCCTGATCGGCCCGCTCGCGGTGAACGCGTGGGCTCCCGACGACGGCAACATCCACCTGCTGGCCCACGTCGCCAATCCCGAACAGCAGGAGCGGTATCTCGCACCGCTGGCCTCGGGCGAGGTTCGCTCGGCGATCGCCATGACCGAACCCGCGCCCGGCGCCGGATCGGATCCACGCATGCTGCGCACGGTCGCGGAGGAGACCGACAACGGCTGGATCATCAACGGCGCCAAGCATTTCACCACCGGCGCCCAGGGCGCGGCCTTCGTCATCTGCGTGGCCAGAACCCCGGACGGGCCGACCATGTTCCTGGTCGACTCGGACAATCCCGGACTGCGAGTGGGCCGCCGGATGCCGACCCTGGACCACACCAGCGCCCCCGGTGGGCACTGCGAGGTGGAGTTCGCGGACTGCGAGGTACCCGACTCCGCGGTACTGGGCACGGTCGGGCACGGACTGGAACTGGCGGCGGTGCGGCTGGCGCCGTCCCGGCTGACGTTCTGCATGAACTGGCTCGGCTTGGCGGTGCGCGCTCAGCAGCTGACCCTCGATCATGTGGTGCGCCGCACCGCCTTCGGCACGCCGATCGCCGAACACGGTCTGGCCCAGGGGCTCATCGCGGACAGCGAGATCGACATCGCGGCCGCCCGCGGCCTGATCCACACCGCGGCCGCCACCATCGACGCCGAGGGCGCGGTGTCCGCGCAGGCCCGGCACGAGACCTCGATCGCCAAAACCTTCGTCTCCGAGGCGGTCTGGCGGGTTCTGGACCGGGCCGTGCAGTTGCACGGCGGGCTCGGCGTCTGCGAAGACCACCTGGTTGCCCGATTCCTGGTGGAGGCCAGGGCATTCCGCATCTACGAAGGCCCGTCGGAGGTGCTGCGGTGGTCGATCGCCCGCCGCGCCCTGCGCGGACCTCGCTGACCCGAGGAGGACAACATGACCCAGCGCACGATCGGCGGATTCGCCGCCGCCTACCCCGAGCTCGACCCGGCCGCAGTGGATTACGAATACCTGCGCGCGGTGTCGCAGGACATGGTGCCGTTCGGCCGGCATGTGGGCACCCTGATCACCGAGGTCGGCCCGGAGCAGGCGGTGGTGGAGATCCCCGCCGTCGACCACGCTCGCAATCACATGGGCACCGTGCACGCCGGCGCCTTGTTCACCGCCGCCGACATCGCGGGTGCGGCTGCCTTCGTCGGTGCGGCCGCCGCCCGGTTGCACACCGTCGAGCGGCTGGTGCTGCGCGGCGGCACCGCAGCCTACCGCAAGCCGGCCGTGGGCCGCATCCGCGCGATCGCCACGGTGGACCAGCGCGAACTGGCCGACATCCTGGGCGCCGAGCGGTCCGAGCGTTTCGAACTCGGCGGCAAGGCGCTGCTGCGTGACGACAACGACGTGGTGGTCGCGAAGTTCACCTTCGACTACGTCTGCGACATCGTGCTCGGCGGGGACCGGTCATGACCACTGCCACCCCCGAATCCCGGTCCGGATTCGGCACGTTGGAATCCACCACCGTGACCACCTCGGACGGGGTGGATTTCACGGTGCGCTGGCTGCCCGCAGAACGCGCCGACGCGCCCGTGGTGCTGCTGCTGCCTGCCATGGCGATGAAGGCCAAGGCATACTTCTTCCTGGCGAAAGCGCTGCACGCACAAGGCCTTTCGGTGGCCACCTGCGATCTGCGGGCGCAGGGCGAGGCTCGTCCGGCGCTCGGCGAGCACGCCGACTTCGGCTATCGGGAGATGCTCGAGATAGATATGCCCGCCATCGTGTCCGCTGTCGAGCAGCGCTTTCCGGGCGCACCGCTGCGGCTGTTCGGGCACAGCCTGGGCGGTCAGGTGGCACTGCTGTTCGCCGCCGCGGAACCGGAACGCGTTGCGGGAGTGGCGGTCATCGGCACCGGCACCGTGTTCTGGTGGGCGTTCGGGATGCGCCGCTGGTTCGAGGCGTTGAGCCGGATCCAGTGGATCGGGCTGGTGGCGCGGATCAAGGGGCACTGGCCCGGCGGCGTGCTGATTCCGGCCCCGATGCCCGGCGGGGTGATGCGGGACTGGTCACTGCACTCGCTGACCAGTTACTACCGGCCGCGCGGCACCCGCCGCCGCTACAACACGCTGCTGGCCGCGATGCCGCTCCCGGTGCTGGCGATCTCGCTGTCCGATGACCCGCTGGGCCCGAAATCCAATGTGGAATTCCTGGTTTCGCGGATGCCGTCCGCTCGGGTCACCCGCTGGCATCTGGACGAGCGCTCAGAGGTGGTGCACCGCGACCACTTCGCCTGGGTCAAGGACTCCCCCGCGATCGCGGCCGGTGTGGCGCAATGGATCTCGGCGGGCACCGTACCCGAGCCCAGGGAGCCGTAGGTGGCCGGACTGCGCCTCGAGGCGGTTTCCAAGAAGTTCGGTGGCACGCGGGCCGTGGACGAGGTGAGCCTCGATATCGCCGACGGTGAGTTCCTGGTGCTGCTCGGTCCCAGCGGTTGCGGCAAGTCCACGTTGCTGCGCATGATCGCGGGGCTCGAGGAGCCGAGTTCCGGGCGAATCCTGCTGGACGGCAACGACATCACCGATGCCCCGGCCCAGCGCCGGGATCTGGCGATGGTGTTCCAGAGCTACGCCCTGTACCCGCATCTGACGGTGGCGCAGAACATCGCCTTCCCGCTGCGGGCGCGGCGACGGCGGCGGGCGCGCGTTCGCGAGCAGGTCGCCGAGGTGGCCGCGACGCTGCAACTGCAGGAGTTGCTGGGCCGTCGCCCGGCCGCGCTGTCCGGCGGCCAGCGCCAGCGAGTCGCGTTGGCGCGGGCCATGGTTCGCGATCCGGGCGCGTTCCTGATGGATGAGCCGCTGTCCAACCTGGACGCCAAACTGCGCAGCGCCACCCGCGCCGAACTCATCGCGCTGCATCGGCGCCTGGGCGCGACCTTCCTCTATGTCACCCACGACCAGGTGGAGGCGATGACGATGGCCACCCGGATCGCGCTGCTCGACGCGGGCCGGGTGGCGCAGGTCGGCACGCCCGAGGAACTCTACGACCGGCCCCGGTCGGTGTTCGTGGCCGGATTCCTGGGCTCGCCGCCGATGAATCTGTTCCCGGCGGTGGTGCGCGAACGCGACGGGCGGGTGCGGGTGACGGCCGAGGGAATCGATATCGCCCTCGACGCCGCCGCGAACCGCCCCGCCGACGACTCCGGCACCGGCAGCACCGCCGCGGACGTCGTCGAACAGCGGGTTGTCGCCGGTATCCGGCCGGAGCATCTGCTACTGGAGTCCGGCGACGGCGATATCCGCGGCACGGTGACCATGGTCGAGAACCTGGGCAGCGAAGAGCTGGTTCATTTCTCGGCCGGCGAGCTGTCGCTGTGCGCCCGGGTCACCCGCCCGGCCGGCGTCTCGGTCGGCCGGCGCATCGGCGCCCGGGTGATGCCCGAGCGGATCCACCTGTTCGATCCCGAGTCCGGTTTGCGGCTGCGCCGACGCGAGCCGCGGCCGACCGTCCCCGCCGAGCACGACGACCGTCCGGTCGTGCCGGTTTCCTGAACTCCGCCACCACTCGATGAGGAGAAATACCGTGAAACGCACCATGCCCCTGCTGGGCCTGGTATTCGCCTGCACCCTGGCGCTGAGCGCCTGCGGTGGCGTCGGCGGCACCGATGGAACCACTGCCGCGACGAGCGTCGCGCAGATCCCGCAGCTGAAGCCGGATCAGCAGGTGTCGATCGTTTTCGAGTCCTACAACTACGGCCTGGCCGGGCCCTGGACCGACACCTTCAACGCGCTGATCGCCGAATTCACCAAGCAGCACCCGAACATCAAGGTCACCGCGCAGAAGCCGCAGGGCAACAGCCCCAACCCGGCGACCGACACCATCTCCAGTATCCAGAACCAGATGGCCGCCGGCACACCGCCGGATGTCGCCCAATTGGGTTTCAGCGACCTGGATTTCACCATCCACCAGCTGGGCGCCAAACCGCTGGACGAGCTGGTCGGCAAGCAGGAGGTGCAGGCCGAATTCGACGGGCCGCAGCACGCGTACGCGCCACGCGCCCGCACCCTGGACGATTGGGGCGGCCACACCTACGGTGTGCCGTTCGTCTTCTCCACTCCGGTGCTGTACTACAACGCCTCGCTGTTCCAGCAGGCCGGCCTGGATCCGGCCAAGCCGCCGGCCACCTGGCAGCAGGTCGCCGACGCCTCCCGCGCCATCGCCGACAAGACCGGTAAGGGCGGGGTCTACATCGACTGCCTGACCAAGACCGCGAAGGACTGGTGCTTCCAGTCCATGGTGCGTTCCAACGGCGGCCGGGTGATCTCCGAGAACCGGAAGACGCTGACCTACGCCGACGCACCCGCGGTCCAGGTGACCCAGTTCGGGCAGCAGTTGGTGAGCAGCGGCGAGATGCCCAAGCTCGACCAGAAGCAGGGGTACGAGAGCTTCGCCCGCGGCGATATCGGGATGATCCTCGAGACCAGCGCCGTGCAGGGAGTGTTCGAGAAGGGCGCCAAGGGCAAGTGGGATCTGCGTGACGCGCAGATGCCCAGCTTCGACGGCAAACCCACGGTACCCACCAATTCCGGTGCGGGACTGCACATCCTGTCCAACGATCCGGCCAAGCAGCGCGCCGGATGGGAATTGATCAAGTTTCTCACCAGTCCCGAGGCGTTCACCATGATCTCCAAGGGCATCGGCTACCTGCCGCTGCGCACCGGACTGTTGCAGGACCCGAGCGGCCTGCAGAGCTGGGCGCAGCAGAACCCGCTGGTCACCCCGAACGTCGCCCAGCTGGATCGGATGGAGCCGTGGGTGTCCATGCCCGGCGGCAACTATCTCCAGGTTCGGGACGGCATGATGGACGCGGTCGAATCGATCGTTTTCCAGGGCAAGGACGCCCAGTCCACCCTCACCGCCGCCCGGGACGCGGGCGCCAAACTGCTGCCGGCGTCATGAACGATCTCACCGTAATCCAGCTGACCGACACCCACATTCGCGCCGCCGGGGAACTGCTGCACGGCTGTGTGGACACGATGGCGAATCTGACCGTCGTGCTGGAGGGACTGCGCAACGGCGCGAAGATCGATGCGCTGGTGCTGTCCGGCGACCTCACCGACAACGGTTCGCCCGAGGCGTACCGGCGCTTGGCCGCGGCCGTGGAACCGGTGGCGGCCGACCTCGGCGCGACGGTTGTCTACGCCATGGGCAATCACGACGAGCGCACCGCGTTCGGGGCCGAATTGCTCGGCCTCGACCCGGACGGCATCGATCCCGCCCGGCCGCACGATTCGGTCGTGACCGTCGACGGACTCCGGATCATCGCGCTGGACAGCTCCACTCCGGGCAGGCACAACGGCCGCCTCGAAGCGGACCAATTGGATTGGCTCGCCGCGCAATTGCGCACGCCCGCGCCGCGCGGCACATTGCTGATGCTGCACCATCCGCCGATCCCTTCGGCGAACCCCGCGGCCGAGGTGCTCAAACTCCAGCAGGCCGAGCACCTCGAGGCGGTCCTAGCGGGCACCGACGTGGGAATGATCATCTGCGGGCACAACCACTTCACCGCGGCCTCGGCGCTGGGCGGGATCCCGGTGTGGCTGGGCCCGGCGGTGGCCTACCGGCTCGACCCGATGGCGCCCGCGGGCCGGCACCGGGGCATCGCCGGATTCGGTTACAGCCGAATCGATGTCGTGGGTTCGGCGTTCGTGGTCACGGCGGTGGAGGCCACCCCGGCGCCGGCGGTCTACGACCGGCCGCAGTCCGAGGTGCTCGATCAGCTGGCGGCGCTGGCCGCCGAGTCGCAATGATGTTCGTCGTCGACACCACCGCCGAGGAGCAGCGCGATCGCGTTGCGGCCGAGACGGTTCCGGCGCGTCGTTCCGCCCTTCGCCGGGCGGGACGGCGCGCCGTGCCGTATCTGTATCTGGCTCCCGCGCTGATCCTGCTGGTCGTGTGGACCTATCGGCCGCTGGCGCAGGCGGTGCAGCTGTCCACCTACTCCTGGAATCTGCTGCCCACCTCGCCGAGCACACCGGTGGGTCTGGCGAATTACCGTCGGCTGCTGGATCTTCCGGAGTTCACCGACTCGATCGGGCGCACCGTGGTGCTCATCGCCGGGCTGCTGCCGTTCACCGTGCTGCTGCCGGTGCCGATCGCCCTGGCCGCCCGGCGCGTGTCCGATCGCGCGCGCACGGTGTACCAGGCGTTCGTCTTCGCGCCCTTCCTGGTGGCGCCGGTCGCCGCCGCCGCGGTATGGCGATGGCTGCTGAACCCGCGCAGCGGCGCGGTGGATCGGGTGCTGGGCTCGGACCGCAACTGGGTGTACGAGCCGTCCACCGCGCCGTGGGTGATCATCGTGATCACCGGCTGGCAGCTGCTGGGTTTCGCGGTTCTGGTGGTGTGGGCCGGATTCGCCGGTATCAGTGGCGATTACGACGAGGCGGCCCGGGTGGACGGCGCCCGGCCCGGCCAGATCCTGCGCTGGATCACGCTGCCGCTGCTGTCGCCGACGCTGCTTTTCCTGGTGCTGACCACGGTGCTGCTCAGCCCGGTGCTGACCTTCCCCCTGATCGACACCCTGACCCAGGGCGGACCGACCCGGGCCACCACGAACATCTATTACCTGTTGTGGGACTACGCCTTCCACAGTTTCGACGCCGGACTGAGCGCGGCCGCGGGTGTGCTGCTGTTCCTCGGTTTCGGGGCGGTCGCCGGAGTGCTGGTGTGGATCTCGGAAAGGGTTTCCTTCCATGATGATTGACCGGCTGCGCACCGCCGGCAGCCATCTGCTGCTGGCGGTAACGGCGCTGCTGTGCGCCTTTCCGATCTACTGGCTGTTCGCCACGGCGCTGCGCCGGCCGCAGGACGTCTGGTCGTTGTCACCGGTGCCGTGGCCGCTCTCGGCAGCCAACTACATCGATGCCGCGCGCCAGGTCGACGTGCTCGGACTGATCGGGAACACGTTCTTCATCGCCGCCCTGTCCGCGGCCGGGCAGTTGCTGGTGGCGCTGCTGGCCTCGTACGCGTTCACCATGTACACCTTTCCGCTGCAACGGGTGCTGTACCTGGCGTTCGTCGGCACCTGGCTGGTGCCGTTCCAGGTCACGATGCTGCCCAACTACATCCTGCTCAACCAGCTGGGGCTGCTGAACACGCTGATCGGCGTGGTGTTGCCGACGCTGTGCTCGGCATTGGCCGTACTGCTGCTGCGTCAGCACATGGCGGCCTTCCCGAAGGAACTGGTAGCGGCGGCCAAGATCGACGGACGCTCGTCCTGGTCGATCCTGTGGACGGTGGTGGTACCGAATCTGCGCCCCGCCCTCGCCGCACTGGCGATCCTGCTGTTCATCAACGAGTGGAACGAGTACTTCTGGCCCGCGGTGGTGCTCCGAAAGTCCAACGGGGTACTGCAACTCGGATTGCGCAGCTTCCTCAGCAGCGCCGAGCAGGATCAGTGGGGCCCGATGATGGCCGTCGCCAGCCTCGCGTGCCTGCCGGTGATGCTGCTGTATCTGGTGTTGCAGCGCCAGATCGTCAACGCGTTCGTGCGATCGGGGTTGAAATAGCACGGACTTCGTTCTGCGGCAACGGCAATGGGCCGGTCCGGGAGATCTCCCGGACCGGCCCGTTGTCCTTCGGGTCGGTCGTCCTCAGCGCACCGCCACCGCTGTGGTGAGCGAACCGATCAGTGCTGTGTCGTGCTCGCCGGCCCGGAAGCGCGGATGATCCAGGATGTCGTGCAGGAATTGTGCCGTGGTGACCACACCGCGACCGTCGATCCTGGTCTCCGCCAGGGCCCGTCGCATCCGCGCGATGGCCCCGGCGCGGTCCGGCGCCCACACCACGACCTTCGCCAGCAGCGAATCGTAGTGCGGGGGAATCGAATAGCCGGTCTCGATGTGCGTGTCGACGCGTACGAACGGCCCGCCGGGCAGTACGCATTCGGTGAGAGTGCCTGGTGCCGGAGCGAATTCGCGGCCCGGGTCCTCGGCGTTGATCCGGCATTCGATCGCCACCCCGTTCTGGCGGGCGGAAGCCGGCGGTACCGACAGCCGCTCGCCCGCCGCGATGCGCAGCTGTTCGGCCACCAGGTCCAGGCCGGTGACCATCTCGGTGACCGGATGTTCCACCTGCAGACGGCAATTCACCTCCATGAAGTAGAACCGGCCGTCCGGGGCGAGCAGGAATTCGAAGGTGCCCGCACCGACATAGCCGACCGCCGTGGCCCCGCGCACCGCCGCCGCGCCGATCCGCTCGGCCAATTCGGCGGACAGGCCCGGCGCGGGCGACTCTTCCACGAGCTTCTGGTGCCGGCGTTGCAGCGAGCAGTCCCGCAGGCCCAGATGCACCACGCCGCCGTGGGTATCGGCCAGGATCTGCGCCTCGACGTGCCGCGCCGAGTCCAGATAGCGTTCCACGTAGAGGCGGCCGTCACCGAAGACGGCCGCGGCGCCGGCTCGGGTCTCCTGCCAGGCCGCGGCGAATTCGGCGGGGTCGCGCACGACCCGCATGCCCCGGCCGCCGCCGCCCGCGACCGCCTTGATGATCACCGGGTACCCGATCTCGCCGGCCAGCGCCTCGGCCTCGTCCACCGCGTCGATCGGATCGCGGCTGCCCGGCAGCAGCGGAAGTCCCGCGGCCGCCATCAACGCCCGGGCACTGGATTTGTCACCCAGTTCCGCCATCACCGGCGCCGGCGCGCCCACGAACACGAAGCCCTCGCTCTCGCACACCTCGGCGAAATCGGGGTTCTCCGAAAGGAATCCGTAGCCGGGATGGATGGCGTCCGCGCCGGTCGCGCGAGCCGCCTCGATGATCGCCGGAATGTAGAGATAGCTGCGCTTGGCCGGACCGGGGCCGATCTGGATGCGCTCGTCGGCCAGCCGCACCGCGGCGCTGTCCCGGTCGGCGGCGGAATACGCGGCGACCGTGGCGATTCCGAGTTCGGCGCAGGTGCGGATGACCCGGACCGCGATCTCGCCGCGATTGGCGATCAGCACCTTGCCGATCGGACGGGCGGTCACCGCACCACCTCGAGCACCATCAGCGCCTGACCGTGTTCCACGGCCTCGCCGTTCTCGACCAGGAAGCGCACCACCCGGCCCTCGCGGCCGGTGGTCACCGGGATCATCAGCTTCATCGCCTCGACGATGCCGACCTGCTGGCCCGAGCGCACCGGATCCCCCTCGGTGACGAAGGGCTCGGCGCCCGGCTCGGTCGCCCGGTAGAACACGCCGACGGTCTCCGCGGTGACGGTGAATGTGTCTGCGGCACTGCCGTTCCCGTTCGTCACCGGGTCCGCGACGGTGACGGCCGCCGCGGGCTGCGGCACGGCCTCGGCGAGCACAGCGTCCGGTTCGATCGACGGCCCGTCCCCGCCCTCCCAGCAGATCCGCAGGGACACCGGGCCGTTCGCGACGGTCACGGAAGTGGCGGCGGTGGCGGCCGAGCGCACGCCCAGCGCGTGCCGGGCGAGCACGGCGAGGGTGCGGTCGGCGGCGGTCGCGTCCACGGCGCGGCCGATCGTCTCGGTGGTCACGGTCTCGGTCATCGCAACTCCTCGGTCACGCATCAGGGGATGTGGGTTCGTCGGTCACGGTGCCGGGGCGCACCGCGTCGGGCTGTCCGGCGTCGATCCGGCCGAAGGCACGAAACCGCCGATAGCGGGCGGCGGACAGCTCACCCGGCGACAGCGCGCGCAGCGTGGACAACGTTTCGGTGAGCGCGGCGCGCACCCGGGCGAGCATCGCGGCCGGATCCCGGTGCGCGCCGCCGGGCGGCTCGGGTATCACCGCGTCGGCGACACCCAGCCGCAGCAGCGACCGCGAATCCACCTGCAGGGCGCGTGCCGCGCGCGGGGCGTCGGCGGCGTCCTTCCACAGGATCGACGCGCAACCCTCCGGACTGATCACCGAATACACCGAGTTCTCGCACACCAGTACCCGATCGGCCACGCCGAGGGCCAGCGCGCCACCGCTGCCGCCCTCGCCGGTGATCACCGCGATCACCGGAACGGGAAGTCCGGCAAAGAGTTTCAGCGATTCGGCGATCGCCACCGCCTGACCTCGCTCCTCTGCCGCCACCCCCGGATAGGCCCCGGCGGTGTCGACCAGGGTGACCACCGGCATGCCCAGCTTGCCGGCCAGCCGAGCCAGCCGAGCCGCCTTGCGGTAACCCGCCGGACTGGGCATACCGTAGTTGTGCCGGGACAATTCGGCGGCGTTGTGCCCCTTCTGGGTGCCCGCGACCACCACCGGCGCGCCGTCCAGCCGGGCCAGGCCCGCGATCAGCGCCGGGCAGTCGGCGGAGAGCCGGTCACCGTGCAGTTCGATGAACTCGTCGAAGGCGCCGGATAGATAGTCCAGAGCGGTCGGCCGGGCCAATTCCCTTGCCGCTCGGACACATTGCCACGGATCGCGCTCGGCCACCGCATCGGGATCGGTGGCGGTGAGCGACTCGGGCTGTTCCGATGCGTCGGCGAGCCCGGTCACCGCCGGTTCGCGCACGGTCATCGCGACCAGCCGGGTGAGCCGGTCGCGCAGGCTGTTGCGGTGGCAGATCAGATCGATGAATCCGTGCTCGAGCAGGAATTCGGCGGTCTGGAAGCCGGGCGGAAGCGTTTCGCCGATGGTCTGCGCGATCACCCGCGGCCCCGCGAAGCCCAGGCGCGCACCGGGTTCGGCCACGATGATGTCGGTGGAGGTGGCGAACGACGCCGCCACTCCGCCGTAGGTGGGATCGGTGACCACCGAGATGGTCAGCACGCCGGCCTCGTCCAGCCGCCGCAGGGCGTGACTGGTCTTGGCCATCTGCATGAGCGCCAGGATGCCCTCCTGCATCCGGGCGCCGCCCGAGGCGCTGGCGATGATCAGCGGAGCGTGGTCGGCCAGCGCCGCCTCCGCGGCCGCGGTCACCGCCTCGCCCACCGCGACCCCCAGACTGCCGCCGAAGAACCGGAAATCCAGCACCGCCAGCACGACCGGCACCCCGCCCATCCGGCCCCGCGCGCAGCGCGCCGCATCCGGCATCCCGGTGCGCCGCCGGGCGTCCGCCAGCCGTTCCGGATAGTCGCGAGTATCGCTGAACCGCAATGGATCCGGCACCGTCGCCGCGGTCACGACGGCCTGCGCCGAATCGGCGTCCAGCAGCATGGCGACGCGCTGGTCCGCGGTCAGCGGACCGTGGCTGTCGCATTCCGGGCACACCCGGTCGCCGCGGTCGTAGCGCTTGCGGTAGATCATGTCGCCGCACGCGGGGCAGCGCATCCACGAACTGGCCGGGACCTGCCTGGTCTCGAGTATGGTCATCGCTCCTCCGGGGGTCGAGGCACGTACCGGGCACACGCCGCGGGCAGCCGGGCGCCGGCCGTACGCAGCTGGGCGACCCGGGTGAGATAGGCCGCGCCGTACATCAATTCGTCGGCCACATCGGCCACGCGCCGATGGGTCGGGGCCGCCAGATAGGTACCCGCGACCCAGGTGTTGAACGCGCCCATCGCCGGGCCGCACCAGATCTGGTAGTCGGCCGAGCGGTCGGCCGCACCGCGGATGCTCCACCCCGACGACAATCCGAGGTACCACCGGAACACCAGGGCCATCCGATGTTTCGGATCCTGCGCGGCACCGGCGAGCTGGGCCGGATCGCGTTCGGTGAAGAACTCGACGCAGTCGCGCCAGATCTCCTGCACCGGACGCCGCAGCACGGTGCGCTCCAGTTCCGCGCGCTGATCGGCCGGGATGTCGTCGAGTCCGTCGTGCGCGCGGTAGAGCTCGTAGAGCCGCTGCGCGCGGGCGGCGAACATGGTCCCGCGGCGCAGCACCTGCACCTGCACCCCGAGTTCGAACATGTCCGAGGACGGGGCCATCGTGCAGTCCGCGAATTCGGCTGTGGCCAAGAGCTTTTTGGTGTGGTCGCATTGCGCGGCCTCGCGACAGGACTGATTCACCGACCCGGTCACCACGTACGCCGCGCCGAGCGCGAAGGCCGCCGCGACCGCGTCCGGGGTGCCGATCCCGCCGGCCACCCCGATGCGCACCGCGGCCGCCGCCGGCAGTTCGCGAGCGATCCGGTCACGGGCGCTGACGATCTCGGGGAACAGCACGGTCAGCGGCCGCCGGTCGGTGTGCCCGCCGGAATCGGCCTCGGCGGTGATGTCGTCGGCCATCGGCGTCCGCGCGGCCAGCCGGGCCTGCTCCGCGGTGATCTCGCCGCGCTCGGTCAGCACCCCGAGCAGCCTGGCCGGCGCGGGCCGCAGGAACAGTTCGGCGACCTCCACGCGGGATACCTTGGCGATCAGCCTGTTCCGGCGTTCGATCCGGCCCTGCCGGTCCACCGCCAGTCCGGTCGCGCGGTACCGCACGACCTCGGTTGTCAGATCCATGAACGCCGACGCCTCCACGCATCGCACGCGGTGCCGCAGGCAGGCGTCGACGATGGCACGCTCCAACGCCGGTTCGGACGGGCTGTGAATGAGGTTGCAGGCGAACGGTTGTCCGGGCAACGTGCGGGCGAGTTCACCCAGCGCCGCGTCCACCACCGCGGGTGTCACCCCGGCGGCTCCGTAGGAGGCCAGATATCCCGCGTGCGACATCGCCGCCACCAGGCCGGGCGAGGCTATCCCGTTGGCCATCGCGCCCGCGGCGTAGGCGGCGCGCACACCGTGCTCCGATCGGAAAGCACTGTCGCCCAATCGTTCCGGCGGCAGCGGGCCGACCGCGGTCAGGACTTCGGAGCGGGCCGCCAACGCTCGGGAGGCGGTCACCCCGATCCGGCCCTCGTGCCGGACGACCCAGCAGGGGATGTCCAGGTCCAGCAGTATCGCCGAGATGTCCGCATCGCTCTCGGCGAGGGCGGGGTTCCCGAAGGTCGTCATTGCCGTTCCGTCCTGCCTCCGGCACCGGCTGCCGGTCTTCTCTGCCTGCGGGCGCCTGCACCCGGCTGCTCGGTGGTGATCACGGCAGCACCGCCCGGTCGGCGAGTTCGATTGCGAGATCGACGAGTTCGTAGATACGCAGGCCCGGCTTCCACAGCGATCCGTCAACCACCACGGTGACGGTGTGCGCCTCCCTGCGGACCTGCTTGATGTGCGCCTCGAGTTCCACGGTGCCGTCGGTGGGCAGGAACTGCCCCCGGTAGCGCCAGGAGAACTCGATATCGCACGGGATGCGGAACACCGGATCGGTCATTCCCGCCGCGTATCCCGCGTCGAGCATCCACTCCTGCACCGCGTGGATCACCGATTCCACTCCGAGCGAGCCGGGAATCACCGGATCGAGGTGGAAGTGCCGCTCGAAATACCAATCGGTGCCGTCGATCTCACGCAGCGAGTGCAGGTAGCCCGCCTCGTACTTGCCGCCGCCGTCGACCACCTCGACGCGGTCGATCAGGGCCAGGGTCCGGCGCGCACACAGCGGTGCGGCCGGGTCGGCCCGGCGAGCGGCCACATCGATCACCCTGGCCGGGGCCTGCGGATGCTCGGCCCGCCAGCTCGGCACCGAACGACCTGCGTCCAGGCCGGTCTGATTGGCCAGTGCCTCGTCGCTGAAGTAGCCGAACATGGTCTCGCCGGTGTAGAACGGCTCCCCCTCGACGGACAGGGTGTAGTCGAACGTCTGCAACGAGGAGCCCGGCAGCAGCGTGGTCGAGAGCAGCCGCGATGATTGCCGAATCGTTTTGTCCCGCAGATCGATTCGCCGCAGCACTCGCGCGCTGCCGCCGAGGTTGCGCAGACTAAGCGTGGTATCCGGCTCGCTCAGCGTCGGCCCGGCGTAGTACCCCATCAGCAGCGCCGCCTGCAACGAGGTCTCCATGTAGACGAAGTGCGGCATGGATTCGTTGGCGGTGTCGCCGTAGTACCAGGAATCGGCGGGCGAGTCGTATTCGCTCGTGTAGGAGGCGCCGTCGAGAACGCCACGCGCGCCGTCGAAGTCGAGCACCCGGTCCACCAGCAGCAGCCCGCCGGTCGGCAACCGAGTCGCGCGAACCCCGGTGTACCGCGCGAATTCGGGCCCCATCGCGATGGCCTGATCACCTCGCGACAGGTGCACCATGTGAAATTCGTTGAGCAGCAATCCGGATACCGCCGCGCCCGGCCCGACTCCGGCACCGGCGGGTTCGGTCGCGGTGATCCTCACCGTCGATGCCCCGGCCGTGGTGTGCGCCACCGCGTCCAGGTGCGGGCGCGGAATCAGATCAATCTCACCGACCACCAACTCGATTCGGCCCGTGCCGGTGCCGGCGGCGCCGTCCACCGTCGCGGCCAGGGCGCAGCCGGACAAGCACAGGTGCATACCGGTGAAGATCGCGAACAGTTCGGCGGCCTGTACCGCCGCCGCGCGCACATCACCCTCGAATTCGGCCGCTACCCGGCCCTTTCCGTTTCCACCGCGCAGTTCCAATATCTCGACCCGGGTCAAGACCAGCGGTTGCCCGGCGGCAAGGCGTACCGCCGATACCACGCCCGCGCGCCGGTAGGCCGGGCCGAACACCTCGGTGACCTCACCGCGGGTCAGCTGTTCCAGCGCAGCACGATCGAGCGTGGTGCGCGCGGACCGGGCAAGCGGTTTGAACACATCCTCCGCCGCGACAGCCGTCGGCGTTACCGCCGCGACCTGCCCGGCCGCTACCGCCCCGGTAGATACGTGCGCTCCCGCTCCGGCCGGAACCGTTGCGGCGGTCGATAACCCGCCTGCGCGGGCCCGCTCCCACAGCGCGCGTTGCACCGCGAGCTGCGCCGCCAACGCGGCCCGATGGGCGTTCACCACCCCGGCACGAACTTCCGGCAGTACGTTCCGCGCGGCGAACCCTGTTGCGGCCGAAGGCTTCTCGGTCGCGGCCAACTGGGTTGCGACGGGCACAACCGGTGCACCTCCCACGGGCGCGGCCGGCGCCCGACCGCCGGGCTCGGCCACTTCGCCACCGGCGCGCGATACACCGGTCGGGTCGAAGGCGATACCGTCGAACTCCAGGACTGTCATTGCTGCCACCGCCTCACCGAGGTCCGGAACTTCTCTGTCAGATCCGGGGTCGTCACCACGGTGACGCCCGAGAACCGTTGCAACACTGTGCCGTTCAGGTCGGTCGCGGTCGCGTCGATGCTGACCTCGAACGAACCGCCGCGCGGATTGCCGACCATCACCAGGAACGGCTCCCCCGCCGGCAGCGGCCGGTAGTACTCCGCGCGCCCGATCCCCAACGGCAGGCAGGCCGCGTCCAGCAACCGGTGTCCCAGCACCGGCGGGCACTGCAGGATCAGGTCCGCGAGGGCCGGATCGTGCAATCGTCCGCCGTAAGCGCCCGCGCCGATTCGCGTTGCGGGCAGGACACATTCGAAGACCATCGCGGTATCGGAGGCGTCGCGCACCCGCCGCAACCCCTGCAGGGCCGGGCCGTGGAACTGCACCCCGTCCTGGTAGATCCACGCCGCACTGGCCCCGGGACCGCTCGGTACCGTCACTCGCGGTGGGACGTCCGCTGTGCTGGTGCACACCAGGGTGGCCCGGTAGTGCGTGGTGCGTCCACCCACCATGCGCACCTCCACCGTGACCGAATCGGCGGCGGTCTCGGCGGGATCCACGACGATGTCGACCTCGTCCACCGGACGATCGAAGACGATGCCCTTGACCACCTCGAAATCGTGCACAGCGGTCACAATCAGCCCGGGCAGCCGCCGTTCGGTGACATTGATCAACGCACCGAGCGCGAAGGTCGCGGGCAGTACGACGTGCTCGCCGATCCGGTGCGCCGCGATCACCGGCTCCTCGGTGAGCCCGGCGAAGCTGCGCCGCACCCGTGCGGGTACGGGCGCGGGCGCCGCGCTCGACAACGCGACCGCCTCGCCGACCAGCACCACGGTGTCGGCGCGGCGCGCCGAGGTGAACTGCTCGGCGAAGGCCGCGGCCCCGGTTTCCGGCGCCAGCAACGGAATTCCGCGCTCGCGGAAGTGCCGGCGCAATTCGGGGGTGACCATCCCGCCGTCCCAGGCGCCCCAGTCGATCGCGACACAGCGGCAGTCCGGATGCCGGGTGCGCCAGCTGGTCGCGAACCGGCACAGCGCTTCGTTGGCCGCCGCGTAATCGGACTGCCCGGCATTGCCGAACAATCCGGCGACCGAGGTGAACAGGACCAGATGCCGTGGCTGCTCCACCACCGACAGTGCCGCGGCCAGCCCCGCGAGCTTCGGTCGCAGCACCCGGGTCACCGATTCCGCGGTCTTGTCCGCGATCATCGAATCGGCCAGCACTCCCGCGCCGTGCACGATCCCGGTCAGCGTGTCCCGCCACGGTTCGACCGCCGCGCGGACCGCCCCGGCATCGGTGACATCGGCCGCGGCGTACACCGCGCGGTCGCCGAGTTCGGCCAGGGTGGAACGGATCTCACGCACCGCGCGGACCTCGGCGCAGCTCCGGTCGATCTCGCGCGGGGTCACGCGGGTACCGGCAAGGGCCCGCACCGCGGCCGTCTTCAGGTCCGAATCCGGCACGCCCACAGCCCATTCCGGTTCCGGCGCGAGTTCGGTGCGGCCCAGCAGTACGAACCGGGCCGCACTGCGCCGGGCCAGTTCCAGCACACACAGTGCGGTTACACCGCGCGCGCCACCGGTGACCAGCAGGACATCGTCGGCCGACAGCGTCGTCGGGTCCGGATCACGGTCCGGATCCACCCACGTCACCGTTGACGCGGATGCGTGCCTGCTGGGCACCGGCGCGCGGCGCACCCCCGCCGCGTCGATGCCGATCTCGGCGGTGTCGGTGGCGGCGTCGAACAATTCGGTCGCCACCCGGGCCGCGGCGCCGGCCGCGTCCACCGCCGGATCGATATCCAGTGCCCGGCAGAAGAGCCCGGGCTCCTCGGCCGCGACCGTCTTGACGATGCCGCCGATTCCGCCGAGCAGCACGGACACCGGATCCCGGTCGCCGCGATAACCCAGCTCCCCGTCGAGCCGGGTCACGGTGAGGAAGGCCGCCCGTTGGGTGGCCTGCCGCAGCTCCGGCACCGCACGACCGGCGGCCAGGATGGTTTCGGTCAGGATATCCTGCGCCGCTTGCCATTCCGTGGCAGTTCCGATGACCGCGAGGACCGCGTCGACCGGATCGTCGGCCAGCGTGGCGGGATCGGTGGTGTGCCGTGCGGTCCAGCCGAGTCCCCGCAGGGCGGTGGTGAGCGCGGCGCAGTCGGCCTCGGTGTCGCCGCCGATCCCGAGCACCACCGCGAAGGCATCGGCGGGATAGGGGTCGACAAGCGCGTCCACCGGTGCGACGGTGATCAGCTCGACGGCATGCCGCGGCGCACCGGCCGCGGCCTCAGCTTTTGGGTCCGCATCACCACCGGTGGCGTCCGCGAGCCGGGCGGCGATGAGGTCCAGGGTGCGTAATGTCCCGAGCTGTTCGGGGCCGAGGGCAGGCAGATCCGGATACCGCTCCTGCAACGCACCGATCACCTGCACCCGCTTGATCGAATCCACCCCGAGATCCGCCTCGAGATCCATCGCCGGATCCACCATCTCGACCGGATACCCGGTCTTCTCCGCGACCAGTTCCCTGAGTGCGGAACGCAATTCGTCCGCGGAGGCACCGGAGGCCGGGCCGGAAACAGAGGCCGCGGGTGTGGACCCGGCCGGCGCGGTGAGCGCGTCGGCCACCTGGTTCAAAGTTCGCAGGGTGCCCAGTTGCTCGGGCCCGAGGCTCGGCAGCTGCGCAAACCGCTCCTGCAACGCACCGATCACCTGCACCCGCTTGATCGAATCGACTCCGAGATCCGCCTCGAGATCCATCGCCGGGTCCACCATCTCGACCGGATAGCCCGTCTTGTCCGCGACGACTTCCTGCAGCGCGCGACGTAGCTCGTCTGCGGTCGCACCATTCTCGGCCGCCGCTGCCGCGGCGGGAGCCGAAGCCGCGGTACCGGCCAGCAGTGTCGCCACCTGATCCAGCGTGCGCAGCGTGCCCAACTGCTCGGGCCCGAGGCTCGGCAGCTGCGGAAACCGCTCCTGCAACGCACCGATCACCTGCACCCGCTTGATCGAATCCACCCCGAGATCCGCCTCGAGATCCATTGCCGGATCCACCATCTCGACCGGATAACCCGTCTTGTCGGCGACCACTTCCTGGAGCGCACGACGCAGGGCCGCGGCATCGACCGCTGACTCGGCGGCCGGGGCACCGTTCGACACGGCATTGCTCGAATCTGCGTTGACGGACGCGATGCCGTTGGTGGCCGGAACCGTCGGAGCCACTGCCGTGCGGACCGGCTCCGGCGCGTACGCGGCCGCGGCCGAAATATTCTGCCGCGAAGTCTGTTCCGCGGGCGAGGCAGCGGCCAGGGCGCGCGGTGCGGCCTGCGGCGCCGGGACCGCGGCGGTCCGGTGCGCCGGCACGATGTCCGCCCCGCTCTCCAGCCCGGCCAGCTGGGCGAGTACTGCACTGGCGTGAGAATGACTGTCGCTGATGGCGATTCCGTGTTCTTTCACCGCCTCGATGGCCCGGACGGTGCCCTCATCCAAACCACCGTGCCCGAGCGCACCGGCGAGGCTGCGCGCCAGATCCAGCTGGCCGTCGAGGTATTGGCGGTGGATGTCCAAATGCTGTACCAGCGCGGAATCCAGGGCGGTGTAGTCCGGAACGGCGGCGGCCCCGGCGTCGCGGTAGGACGGTTGGGATGACACGAAATTCTCCGGTAGGTCGGCCGAGCGGACCGGGGACGGCTCGGCGGCGGGGACGATATCGGTGTGCGGCGCACCATTATTCGAGGAGGGCACCGGTGGTGTGACCACCGGCGACGACGCGGCGGCAGTGACCAGGTACCCGTCGGCGAGAGCCGCCGCGTGGGCGGCCCGACGAGTTTCGGGAACATATTCCGGCGCCGACAGGGTCACGGTCATGCCCCGTGGCGGCGCGGTCGCGGGCGCCGGTGCGGCATAGCGATTGATCCCGCGAATATCGAAGCCCAGCACCGCGAGTCGCACGGCCGCCCGTTTCAGGGTCAGGTCGCCGTCGCCGATCGGGCCGGAGTCGGCGGCGATCGCGATCACCTCGTCGCCGAAGGTGCGCCGGACCAGTGAGGTGAGGATCTGCTTGGGGCCGAATTCGACGAAGACATTGCATCCGGCCGCGCGCATCGCGCTCAACGCGGCCGCGAATTCCACCGGCTTGCTGAGCTGCCCGGTCAGGGTGGCCCGATTCGTCTCGGGATCGTCGCCGTATCCGGCGTCCGGCGAGTTCGCGTAAACCGGGACCGCGGGCGCGCCGATGGTCACCTCGGCCACCGCCGCCGCGAAGCGATCCACCGCGTGCGCCACGTACGGAGTGTGGAAGGCGCCGGAGACCGGCAGGTCCCGGGTGGCGATCCCGCGCTCCGCGGCGCGCGCGGCCACCTCGGCGATTCCGGCCGCACCACCGCCGACGACCACCTGATCGGGTGCGTTGTGGTTGCAGATCCAGACGTCGCCGACCCCGCCGATCAACTCGGCCACCACCTCGCGGGAGGCGCCGACCGCGGTCATGGTGCCCGCGTCCTCCCCCTCGGGCACCACCATGGCCGCACCCCGCGCCCGGGCCAGGGCGAAGTAGTCGTCGGTGGACACCGCGCCGGAGGCCCACAGCGCGGTGAGTTCACCGAAGCTGTGCCCCAGCAGCCCGTCCGGCCGGAAGCCGAATTCGTTCAGCACCCGGAACTGTCCGACCGCCAGCGCACCGATCGCGGGCTGCGCGAAATCGGTGCGCCGCAACAGCGTTTCCTGCTCGGCCTGTTCGTCCTCGTCGAAGGCCGGAGCCGGGAACACCACGCTCGCCAACCGCCGCGGCGCATCGGCGAAGACCGCGTTGGCCGCGTCGAAGGCCGCGCCGACGGGCGGATTATTCAGTGCCGCAGTCGATCCCATGTCGACGTACTGGCTGCCCTGGCCGGCGAACAGCGCACCCGCCGTGCGCTGCGGCAGCGCCGCGGCACGGAAGTGGATACCCTCCGGATGATCCCAGGCCGCGACGTCGGGATTGCGCAGCAGCTCCTCGACCGCCAGGTCCCGCAGATGCTCGGCGTGCTCGTCGTCGACGGCGACGAATCCGACGCGGGCATGCTGCTCCGGAATGTCGCCCCCGTCACCGGATTCGTCGGCGCGCAACGACTCCGCCAGGCTCGCCACATCCGGCGCATGCCACAGGTGCGCGCGCGGCACCCGGTGCAGCACCAGTTGCCCGGACCGGTCGGCGTCGGCCTCCTCGAGCACGACGTGAAAGTTGGTGCCGCCGAATCCCATCGCGGAGGCGGCGGCACGGCGCACCGGGCGGCGCGGATCGCGGATCCACGGCCGGGTGCGGGTGTTGACGTAGAACGGCGCTGTGCCCCAGTCGAAGTCGGTATTGGGCGCGGCCACATTGATGGTGCCGGGCAATACCTTCTGATGCAGTGCCAGGGCCAGCTTCATCACACTCGCGGTACCGGCCGCGCCCTTGGTGTGACCGATCTGCGATTTGACGCTGCCCAGCGCCACGAACCGGGATTCCTCGCTCGATTCGGTCAGCAGCCCGTTCAGCGCGGTCAGCTCGGTGCGGTCGCCGACCGCGGTGCCGGTGGCGTGGGCCTCGATGAGTTCCACGTCGGCGGGCGAACATTCGGCGTCGCGATAGGCGCGGTCCAGCGCGGCCCGCTGTCCCTCGGCGCGCGGCGCGTAGATGCTCTTGGAGCGCCCGTCGCTGGAGGAGCCCAGCCCGCGGATCACCGCGTAGATCCGGTTCCCGTCGCGGCGCGCGTCTTCCAGCCTGCGCAGCGCCAGCATGGTGATGCCCTCGCCGAGCAGGGTGCCGTTGGCCTCGTTGGAGAACGGGCTGATCCGCCCGGTCGGCGACAGCGCGCCGACCTTGCTGAAGCACATGTAGATGAAGATGGTGTTCTCGGTGTCGACGCCGCCGGTGATCATCATGTCGGCGCGGCGGTCCTGCAATTCCGCGATCGCGGTGCGGATCGCGGCCAGCGAGGCGGCACAGGCCGCATCGACCGTGCAGTTCATCCCGCCCAGGCCGAGCCGGTTGGCGACCCGGCCCGCGACCACATTGGCCAGCAGGCCGGGGAAGGAGTTCTCCTCCCACGGTGCGAAAGCCGTGACGAACCGGTTTGCGATCGCGGCGGCATCCTGCTCACTCAGGCCCACCGATCGCGCCGCCTCCAGGAGCACCGGCGTCGAGAGCCGGGCCGCCAGCGGATGCATCAGCGGCACCGGACCGGTCGTGCCCAGCACGACTCCCGTGTTCGCCGCGTCGTACCAGTCCGATCCGACCGCCCCCGCATCGATCAGCAGGTCCCGGGCCACACCGAGACTCAGGGTCTGCATGGTGCTGGTGACCTCGAGCTGATTCGGCGGCAGGCCGAACTCCAGCGGATCGAAATCAACATCGGGCAGGAAGGCGCCGCGCCGGGAATAGGTCTTGTCCGGCGCCGCCGGATCGGCGTCGTAGTAGTCGTCGAGCTTCCACCGCGACGGCGGAACCTCCTCGATGCAATCGACGCCGTCGACGATGTTCTGCCAGAACTGAACATGGTTGTGGGCTCTGGGCAAGAGCCCCGACATCCCGACGATCGCGATCGGGTCGCGCGCCAGGCGTCTGTCGTCCGTCACAGGGAATCCTCTCGAACCTGGTGGACCGCGTCAGGCGGCCACTGTGGTGGCGGTGGTCGACGAGATCGCTTCGGCGGCCGCGGCCGCGAACACGCGATGTCCGAGCGAGCTGGGGTGCAGCCCGTCGTCGGTCCACATCTCCGGGCGCGCCCACTCCGGGCGGGCCGCGATATCGATCAGCAGGGTGCCGGTCCGTGCGGTCACCTCGGCGAGCGTGGAGTTGGCGTAGGCGAACCGCTCACGCAGCAGCTCCCGGAATTTGTCCGGAACCGGCAGCCGCGCCGGGATATCCGGATAGGTGGCGGTGAAAACCGTTGCACTGCCCTGGTTCAGCGTGCCGAACACGGTGGCGAGGTTGTCCGCGAACCGATTCGGGTCGTAGTCGCTGACCAGATCGTTCACGCCGACCACCACGCCGTACACCGCCGACCGCGCCGAGACCGCCGCGGGCAGCTGCCGCGCCACCGTGCTCGTCGTGGTGGCACCGTGGGTGCCCAGATTGCGCACGGCCCCGCCCCGCAGGCCGAGCTGGCTGCCCAGCCGGGGCACCCAGCCGCGGAACGTGCCGTCCGGCCGCACATCTCCGCGCCCCTCGACGAAACTGTCACCGATGGCGGTGAACGCCACTCCGCTCATGCCGGCACCCCCGCGTCGCGGGTCAGGTAGCGGCGCTCCGACGGGAAGCCGACCGTTTCGTACAGCTCGGCCAGCTCGGCTTCGCCGAAGAACTTGTCCGGCGGATACAGGCCCGCGATCAGACCGAAGAACTTCTTGGAGTAGTCCGGGCTCAGACTCGTCGCGCGGAACACCGAGTCGTAGTACGGAGTGAGCGACAGTTCCGAAATGCTCTGCGTCAGTTCGTAAGTGCTGGCGCTCTGGGCGTCGCGCTCGCGCTGGTACTCGGCCAGGGTCTGCTCGAACGGCCGCACCCCGGACAGGCTCTCGTCCACCAGGTCCGACAGCAGCTGGGCGTACTTGAACGCGTCGGTGATTCCCCAGCCGGTGAACGGGTCCTTGTGGTAGCCGGCGTCGCCGACCAGCGCCCAGCCCGGGCCGAAGGAACGGCGGCGGTAGTTGTCCGGGTACAGCATCGGCCGGAACGGCTCCACCCGCTTACCGGTAGCCCGCAGCCGCGCACCGATTTCCGGGTCCACCTGGTCCACGATCTCCTGGACGCCGGCATCGGGGTCGGCGCGGAATTCCCGGAACCGGTCGCGCTTGCGCATCACCGCCACCAGAGCCAGGCCGTCGTGGGTGGGCCAGGAGGCGAACTGCTGCTCACCGAATCCGGTGCGGTGCTGCATACCCCAGTCGACGCCCTCGTAGTAGGAGTAGAACACGAAGCACGCCGCCGGCGAGCCCTCGTAGACCTGCGCGCCGACCTGCTTGGCGACCGTGGAGTTGGCGCCGTCGGCACCGATCACCAGCTTCGCCTCGAACTTCTGCTCCGGGCCGTCACCGGCCCGCCCGCGCAGGCCCGTGACCCGGTCACCGTCGAATTCCAGTGCGGTGACGGTGAATCCCTCGATCACCTCGGCTCCGGCGCCGCGCGCGGCATCCACCAGCAACTTGTCCAGCACGGTGCGCCGCGGGCAGTACACGGCGTCGATGCCGTCCGCCGACGGATCGGCCATCCCGTTGATCACGATGTCGGTATAGGTGAAGTTCAGGTTCCGCACGGGCGGGCAGCCGGTGGCCACCAGCCGGTCCAGCAGTCCCCACGACTTCAGCAGGCTCAGGCCGGCCTGGTGGATGTAGTGGGTGGAGACGGTGTCGCTCGGGAAGGTGGCGCGGTCCACGGCGAGCACGCGGTAACCCTTACGCGCCAGCAACATGGCCAGCGGGGCCCCCGCGACGCGAGATCCGACCACGATGACGTCGTACATGTGCCCATCACTTTCGCTAGAGGAATTCCGGTTTCGAGTCTGTTCGCGATATCGGCCGAGAACTACCGTCGGCCAATGCAATTCATCGGCCGATCGGTCTCGGCTATCGCGACGGATGAATTGGCGAACGGTTAGCGGCAGGTTCACTCACGCGCAACATAGAGCTGCCGGATATCGTCGGCGTACGCCTCGGCGATGGCGGCGCGACGCAGTTTCAGCGACGAGGTCAGCATTCCGTTCGCAATCGTGAAATCACCCGGCACGATCCGGAATGCGCGAATCGATTCCGCCCGGGAGACGAGTTCGTTGGCCTCGTCCACTGCCGCCTGCACCGCGTCGGCCGGATCGCCGTCCGGATGTTCGGCACGCCACTGTTCGGCCCGCTCGGCATCCAGGGTGACCAGCGCGGTGACATAGGCCCGGCCGTCGCCCAGCACGATGCAGTTGCTGACCAGCGGGTGCAGCCGCACCCGATCCTCGAGCGGGGTCGGGGCGACGTTCTTACCGCCCGAGGTGACCAGAATCTCCTTCTTGCGCCCGGTGATTCGCAGATGGCCGTCGTCGAGTTCGCCGATGTCACCGGTGTGCAGCCAGCCGTCGGCGTCGACGGGGCGCTGCTCGCTCGCCGCACCCCAGTACCCGGGCGTCACGTGCGGACCGCGGACCAGGACCTCGCCGTCCTCGGCGGCGATGCCGACCGCCGTGCCGGGAATGGGACGGCCCACGGTGCCCAGCCGGTTGGTCTCCGGCGCGTTGACGGTCACCGCGGTGGCCGCCTCGGTGAGGCCGTAGCAGTTGAGGATCACCACTCCCACACCGGCGTAGAAGCCCGCGGTCGAATCGTCGAGTGACGCACCGCCGGAAATCACGTACCGCAACCGTCCGCCCAGCGCCGAGGCCACCGGTTCCACGGGCAGCGCCGGATCACCCCGCCGCAGCAGATCCAGTCCGCGCGTGACCGCCTCGCGTTCCGCGCCCTCGGCGAGCAGCGCGCGGCAGTGCTTGCGAATCTTCTCCAGCCCGTAGGGAATCAGCGGCAGGAAGGTCGGCCGCAGCCGGGCCAGGGCCGGAACCAGATCCGGAATCCCCGGCAGCAGATAGCTTTCGGTGCCGCCGAACAGGCACGCGAACAGCATGGTCTGGCCGAAGACGTGCGAGAGCGGCAAGGCCAGCACGGTCGTGCCGTCGAACAGCGCCCCGGTCTGGCGAACGGTATTGGCCGCGGAGGTGTACATGTTGCGGTGAGTGATCATGCAGCCCTTGGACAATCCCGTGGTGCCGCTGGTGTACACGATCATCGCCAGGTCCTCGGCCCGCACATCGGCGATCGGCGCGTCCGGAACGCTATCGGCACCCTTCTCGGCCCAGCCGGATATCTCCGAGAAGGTATGGACCGCGCCCGCACCGGCGGCTCGCAGCCGGACCGCGTCGTCCTCGGTCTCGGCGGCGAAACACGTACTGCCGCTGTCGGTCAGGATGTGCTCGATCTGGCTGGGCGAGGAGGTCGGATAGACCGGTACCACGACCCCGCCCAACGCCAGCACCGCGCAGTCCAGCAGAACCCATTCCATACTCGTGCGGCCCAGGACCGCCACCCGATCCCCTTGCCGCACACCATGTTCGGCCAGCGCCGCGGCGACCGCCCGAACCCTGCTGTCGACCTCCGCACGGGTCAGCACCGTCCCGTCCGGGTGGCCGAGCGAGAGCCGGTGCGGATCCTGCCGGGCGCCGCCGGAGACAATCGAGTACAAACTCTCGGAATCCGCCGGCTGGATTCCGTTCTCGGTGACCGATATCTCGATGCCTGAGACTGTATTCACGCCTTGGAATTCTTCTCCGCGACAACATATTCGGTCCCGGTCGCGGTCGCATTCCTAACGCGCGAATGTCACGGCCTATCGAAGTGGTCAGGCCGAAATGGGCGAGGCAGTATCGATCTCCGATTCCTCCGGAAAATCCACGCAGTCCAGAAACAGCGAAACCGCCGGATTCGTCTCCTCCGCATTCCACACGGCGTACAGATCGAGAGTAGGTACGGGATCGACCAGTTTCACCGCTACCGAGGTGCTGCCCGGCACCACCATGCCCATGGAGATCGCGCGCGGCAGCGAGGCGAACCCGACGAGCGGGCGCACCGCCACCATATGCGCGGTCGCCCCCGGATCGTCGGCCATCTGGGCCACGGTCAGCGAGATGCCGTTGTCGGCCGCGGCCCGCAGGATGGAGTCGTACATCGCCGGGCATTGATCCCGTGCGAACAGCACGCACTGCTGGCTCGCCAGCTCGGCGAACCGGACCCCGGGACGCTCGGCCCAGCGATGCCGCCGGCCCACCACCGCGACCAGCGGCACCCGGTGCAGCAACCGCCGGTACCGGAACTCGGCGGTGCCGGGGTGCCCGTACACCAGCGCGATATCCAGTGAGCCGTCCGTGAGTCCGGCCAGCTGCGGCCCGGTTCGCTTCTCCCACAACGAGACAACGATGTCGGGGTGGTCGGTTGTCATGCGGGCCAGCGCCTCCGGCAGCACGTGACGGCTGGCCGGCAGGTTGTAACCGATGTTGAGGGTGCCGGCCCGCCCCGCGGCGGTCGCCCGCGCCGAATGCGCGGCCCGCTCCAGCTGGGCGACGATCTGGCGGGCCTGGCCCTCGAATTCCACTCCGGCAGCGGTCAACCGGACATCGTGCGAGTTGCGTGCGACCAGTTGCACGCCGAGTGATTTCTCCAGCTTCTGGAGCTGCGCACTCAAACTGGGCTGAGTGAGGTGAAGGCGCTGCGCTGCGCGGCCGAAGTGCAACTCCTCGGCGATGGCGATGAACGAAACGAGATGTCGGATCTCCACAGCCGACTCCTTCCGTGTACCCAGCACGGTAGCCCGAGCAGGTAACTGAAAATGAATCAGACTGTCACGACAGGCAGCGTCTGCGTTGCAAACCCGTGAACCACGGTGAGATCGCCCCGGCGGCGCAGCAGCGGCCGGGCCGGCACGGCCCTTAATAGAACCACAGATCACTTGCGGCCGCGAACCGAGCGATCGGCCTGCGCCCGTGCGGCGCGGTCGACTCCGTGCCGCACCGAACCATAACCCGGTCCGCGCCGGATGACGTCGCTGCGGTCACGCACAGCGTCGCGAGTCCCACGATGCCATCGACGCGGCCCGCGCAGTCCCGGTCACATCGACGCGATCAGGCGATCCACGCGCTCGTCCACCGAACGGAACGGATCCTTGCACAGCACGGTGCGCTGGGCCTGGTCGTTCAGCTTCAGGTGCACCCAATCGACGGTGAAGTCGCGGCCTGCCTCCTGGGCGGCGGTGATGAAATCGCCGCGCAGCTTGGCGCGGGTGGTCTGCGGCGGGGTCGTGACGGCCGCGTCGACCGCCTCGTCCTCGGTGACCCGCTTGGCCAGGCCCTTGCGCTGCAGCAGATCGAAGACCCCCCGACCGCGCTTGATGTCGTGATACGCCAGATCCAGCTGGGCGATCTTGGGGTCGGACAGGTCCATGTTGTACCGGTCCTGATAGCGCTGGAACAGCTTGCGCTTGATCACCCAGTCGATCTCGGTGTCGACCTTCGCGAAATCCTGCGCCTCGACCGCGTCGAGGGTGCGACCCCACAGGTCCACCACCGCGTCCACCTGCGGATCCCGTTCGCGGTTGCGCAGATGTTCCACGGCGCGGGCGTAGTACTCGCGCTGGATGTCCAGGGCGCTGGCCTGCCGCCCGCCTGCCAGGCGCACCTGACGTCGCCCGGTCAGGTCGTGCGACACCTCACGGATCGCCCTGATCGGATTGTCCAGGGCGAAGTCCCGGAACGAAACGCCCGCCTCGATCATCTCGAGCACCAGCGAGGCGGTGCCCACCTTGAGCATCGTGGTGGTCTCGGACATGTTCGAATCGCCGACGATCACGTGCAGGCGCCGGTACTTCTCGGCGTCGGCGTGCGGCTCGTCGCGGGTGTTGATGATCGGCCGTGAACGCGTGGTCGCCGAGGAGACGCCCTCCCAGATGTGCTCGGCACGCTGGGACAGGCAGAACGTCGCCGCCTTGGGCGTCTGCAGGATCTTGCCCGCGCCGCAGATGAGCTGGCGCGTCACCAGGAACGGCAGCAGCACGTCGGAGATGCGGGAGAATTCACCGGCACGCACGACCAGGAAGTTCTCGTGACAGCCGTAGGAGTTGCCCGCGGAGTCGGTGTTGTTCTTGAACAGGTAGATATCGCCGCCGATACCCTCCTCCGCCAAGCGCTGCTCGGCATCGATCAGCAACTCCTCGAGCACTCGCTCACCCGCACGGTCGTGGGTGACCAATTGCACCAGGCTGTCGCATTCGGCCGTCGCGTACTCCGGATGGGATCCGACATCGAGGTAGAGCCGGGCACCGTTCCGGAGAAATACGTTCGAGCTACGGCCCCAGGAAACCACCCGGCGGAACAGATACCGGGCCACCTCGTCAGGGCTCAACCGACGGTGGCCGTGGAACGTACACGTCACCCCGAACTCGGTCTCGATCCCCATGATTCGTCGCTGCACACCATCGACAGTACAACCAACGCAACCCCGAAAGTGGCTGTGCGAGCAAGTGGTTGCATACGTCTTCACAACGATTTCACCGGTGAGGGGCCGGATTCGCGATCTGGACCCGCCCGACGACAAGGCCCCTTACACTCGCACTCCACGAGTGTAAGGGGCCCGGGCACACCGGATTACGCGACTGCTACGAGTTCGACGGATCTCCTGCCGACGGCGTTTGCGGCTCATCCGAATCGTCGGATGTGTCGGCCGAACCGGTATCGGCCGTCCCTGCCAGCAGGGTTTGCAGAGCGGCGGGCGTGATCCGCCGGAACGCCCGGCGCGGCCGCGACTGCTCGAGCGTGGCCACCTCGAGCGAACCGACGCCCAACGTCCGTTTCTCCTTGTCGGTGCCCTCGGGAACGGCCTTCTGCAGTGCCTGCACGGCGGTGTCGAGCGCGCTGCGCAGATCCAGACCGGACTGGTAGGTCTCCTTCAGCGCGGTCGCGATGGGATCGGTGTTGCCGCCCATCACCACGTATTCACGCTCGTCGACGATGGAACCGTCGAAGTTGATCCGGTAGAGCACCGAATTGGTGGGCTGCTCGGGATGGCCGACCTCACCGATGCAGATCTCCACCTCGTACGGTTTGAGCTGATCGGTGAAGATCGTGCCCAGCGTCGAGGCGTACACATTGGCCAGGGCCCGGCCGGTGACGTCGCGGCGGTCGTACTGGTAGCCGCGCAGATCGGCCTGCAGGATACCGCCACGACGCAGGCTCTCGAACTCGTTGTACTTGCCGACCGCGGCGAAACCGATGCGGTCGTACAGCTCGCTGATCTTGTTCAAGGTCGCCGACGGGTTCTCCGCGACGAACAACACACCCTTGTCGTACACCAACGCCACGACACTGCGTCCCCGTGCGATCCCCTTGCGCGCAAGTTCGGTCTTGTCGCGCATGATCTGTTCGGCCGACGCGTAGTACGGCAGTGTCATGCTGCAATTCCTTTCCGCATGCCCGGGCGGCCCACGTGGTTACGCTCCGCCTCCGGCCGCTGACCGTTCATGCGGTGGCACCCCCTTCTTCCGCCTCGCGCTCATCGGCCAGCGACCGCGCGATCTCCGCCAAACGCTCCTCGGGAACTTCCACCGCACCCTCGGCGTCGATCAGGACGGCCGTGGGATAGATACCGCGCAGCAGGTCCGGGCCACCGGTGGCGGTGTCGTCGTCGGACGCGTCGATCAGCGACTGCACCGCGATCCGCAGGGCCTGCTCGGCATCGAGACCGCGACTGTAGGTCTTCTTCAGCGAGGATTTGGCGAACATCGAGCCGGATCCGGTGGCCGCATAGCCGAACCGCTCCTCGGTGCGGCCGCCGACCACGTCGTAGGACACGATGCGACCGGCGTGGTCCGGATCGCCGGCCTCCTGGTCGTACCCCGCCAGGATCGGTACCGCGGCCATCCCCTGCAGCGCGGCGGGCAGATTGTCCCGCACCATCCTGGAGAGTTTGTTGGCCTTACCGTCGAAGGTCAGCGAGGTGCCCTCGATCTTCTCGTAATGCTCCAACTCCACCGCGAACAGCCGGATCATCTCGACTGCCACGCCCACCGTGCCCGCGATCCCGGCCGCGGAATAGGTGTCGGTGATGTACACCTTCTCCATATCGCGACTGGCCAGCAGGTTGCCCTGGGTCGCACGACGATCACCCGCGATCAGCGCACCGCCGCGATACGTGATCGCCACCACGGTGGTGCCGTGCGGGGCCAGATCCTGCGACGCCGCCCCACTGGGGGCGGCGTCGCCGGTGTTGCCGAATCTGTTGGCGGGCAACAGTTCCGGAGCGGACTGGCGCAGATGTTCGGTGAACGACGACAGCGCGTACCCCGTGTGGAGCCGCATGGGGTCACCTGATGTCACTGGCCGCCCTTCTGAACATATGCGCGCACGAAGTCCTCCGCGTTCTCCTCGAGTACGTCGTCGATCTCGTCGAGCAGGTCGTCGGTGTCCTCCGCCAGTTTCTCGCGGCGCTCCTGCCCCGCGGCATCGACGCCGGCAGCGTCGTCGTCCTCGTCGCCGCCACCGGCGCGCCTGGTCTGCTCTTGTGCCATAGCAGCCGACCTCCTCTGATCATCGGCGAGCACCGGATACTCCGATGCTCGTCCCTCAACACTACCCAGCAGCGCCGACAACATGCCGGATTACACCGCAATGTGCCGACGCCGCAACGTCGCAGCAGCCCGGCATCGCACCCGGTGGGATGGCGATTCGGCCGCTTCGCCGACGACTACGTGGTCAGCTGTTCCACCAGTTCGGCCGCGGTGTGCACACCGTCCAGCAGCTTGCCGACATGCGATTTGGTGCCGCGCCGGGGCTCGAGCGTGGGGATGCGCACCAGCGAATCGCCGCCCAGATCGAAGATCACCGAATCCCAGCTGGCCGCCGCGATATCGCCGCCGAACCGGCGCAGGCATTCGCCGCGGAAGTAGGCGCGGGTGTCGGTGGGCGGGTTGGTCATCGCGTCGAGCACCTGCTGCTCGCTGACCAGCCGTCGCATCGAACCGCGTGCCACCAGGCGGTTGTACAGCCCCTTGTCCAGGCGCACGTCGGAGTACTGCAGATCGACCAGATGCAGTTTCGGCGCGGCCCAGCCCAGGCCCTCGCGATTGCGGATGCCCTCGAGCAGGCGCAGCTTGGCGGGCCAGTCCAGCAGGTCGGCGCATTCCATCGGATCGCGCTCGAGCAGATCCAGTACGTGCGCCCACTTCTCCAGCAGATCGGTGACGCGGGCGTCGTCGGTGCCCTCGCGGCTGTGGTATTTACCCACCCGATCGAGGTAGATCCGTTGCAGCGCAAGGCCGGTCAGCTCGCGGCCGTCCGACAGCGCGACCGTCGCGCGCAGCGTCGGATCGTGGCTGATCGCGTGCACGGCGGTCACCGGACGCGCGAGTTGCAGATCGGTCAGATCCTCCCCCGCCTCGACCAGGTCCAGCACCAGGGCCGTGGTGCCGACCTTGAGGTAGGTCGACCATTCGGCGAGGTTGGCATCCCCGATGATGACGTGCAGCCGGCGGTACTTGTCCGCGTCGGCGTGCGGTTCGTCGCGAGTGTTGATGATGCCGCGCTTGAGCGTGGTCTCGAGACCGACCTCGACCTCGATGTAATCCGCGCGCTGGGACAGCTGGAACCCGGCCGTATCGCCCGACTGGCCGATCCCGACCCGGCCCGACCCGCAGATCACCTGCCGCGAGGCGAAGAACGGGGTGAGACCGACGATGATCTGGTTGAACGGCGTATCGCGGCTCATCAGATAGTTCTCGTGGGTGCCGTAGGAGGCGCCCTTGCCATCCACGTTGTTCTTGTACAGCTGCATCGGGGCCGCGCCCGGCACACTCGAGGCGTAGCGCGCCGCCGCCTCCATCACACGCTCACCGGCCTTGTCCCAGATCACCGCGTCCAGCGGGTCGGTGACCTCGGGGGCGGAGTATTCGGGGTGCGCGTGGTCGACGTAGAGCCGGGCCCCGTTGGTGAGAATCATGTTCGCCGCGCCGACCTCGTCGGCGTCGATCACGGGGGCGGGTCCGTTGAGGCGGCCCAGATCGAAACCACGAGCGTCGCGCAGCGGCGATTCCACCTCGTAATCCCATCGGGTGCGCTTGGCCCGTGGCACGCCCTCGGCGGCGGCGTACGCCAGCACCGCCTGTGTGGAGGTGAGAATCGGGTTGGCCGAGGGTTCGGTGGGCGTGGAGATCCCGTACTCGACCTCGATTCCGATAATGCGCTGCATGAGTTGAATCGTAACCGCGTCGCGCGGCGTCACCCGGGCGGGCGGTGCGCGGGACGGGCCACGACCGGCGGGCGGGCGGTGCGCGCCGGGCGTGTTCCGGGCGCGGCGGACAACGCGTCTGCGCAGGCCGCGGCGGATTCCGCGCCGCCGGCGGTCACCCGTATCCGCCTCCCGGTCTGCGCCGGACAGTGCGGTATCGCTCAGGACGCCGAACTCTGCGGACTGGCCAGAAGTACCGCGACAGGGGTGTCACGGGCCAGCGGAACGCCGAGACCGCGCGCATTGCCCTCGAACAGCGCCAGAACCGATTCGGTGAGCATGCCTTCGATCTGCTCGCAGGTCAGCGCCGTCGCCGAGTCCGCGCGCCAGCTGTTGACCACGCCGTCCACGAATCCGACCACACCGAAGGCCATCGGCCGCGCACTGGCCGAGTCGATACCGAACCGCGCCAGCGCGGAGGTGAACAGATCGGCCAGGCGGCCGCCGATCCGGTCCCGGGCGCCCGCGATAGCCTGCGACGAATCTCCCTGCGGCGCAATGCCATCCAGGAATCGGTGCAATCCGGGGTGCCGATCGACCCATTCGACGTAGGTACCGACCGCGCCGCGCACCGCGTCCCGCACGGTGCCGTCGACGCGCAACGCGGGCATCAACTCGTCCAGCAGCGCTTCCAGGATCCGGCGGCGAATGTGCTCGTCCAGATCGGCGCGGCCGTCGAAATGGCGATAGACGACCGGGCGCGGCAGCCGCAGCCGATCCGCGATCTGCTGTACGGAGATATCGGCGCCGCATTCCTCGATCACCTCGACCGCCGCGTCCAGCACGGCGGCGCGGCGACGTTCCTTGTGCCCGTTCCAGCGCGTACTACGGCCGTCGACACTTCTGCGCGCCTCCGGTGCGGTCCGCCGGGACGCGGACCCTCCACCGGTCTCGCTCACACCGCAACGATACCGGCCACCGATATGGCCGATACGCAATGTCTCACGAACCTTCGGCGGTTCAGAGCAGCGATCGCAGCGATTCGTCGTCCCGGGCGACCACCGCACCGCGGCTGTTCGCCACGATCGGGCGCTGAATCAGCTTCGGGTGGTGCGCCAGGGTCTCGATCCAGTGCTCGCGATCCTCGGCGGTGCGCGACCACCCGGAGATACCGAACTCCTTCGCCACATCCTCGCCGGTGCGCGTGATATCCCACGGTTCGAGACCGAGACGATCCAGCATGGTCCGGATCTCGGCCACGCTGGGCACATCCTCGAGGTAATGCCGTTCGGTATAGGAGACCCCGGCCTCGTCCAGCGCCTGCTTGGCCGCGCGGCTCTTGGAACAACGCGGGTTGTGCCAGATCTCCATCTGATCGGATGTCATGTTCGCACCCTAGCCCGGCCGGGCACGCATCCGGCAGGTCCCGCGGCCCGATCCCGGCTCGCCGTGGATCAGCCGCGACGACCGCCGCCGCTGGGCAGGAATCCGCCCGACGCGTCCCGGCCACCGTTCCGCGCACCCTGGCGATGCCGTCGCCCCGGCGCACCCGACCGATCCGCCCCGCCCGCGGGCGCGTGCCGCGAACCCGTCCACTCGTGACCGTTACGCCCGGCGCGCGCCGAACGCCCGTCCTCGGACGAATGCGCTTGCCGCACACCGGCTTCACCACGCCCCTGCTCGCCGGGCGCCTTCGCGCGCCGCCGTCCCGCGGAACCGCTCGAATGCGACTGTCGCGCATCGGGTTGCACCGCACGCGCAGGACGGTCGTCCGCTCCCCGAGCACTCGCGTTCCGCGAACCACGACCCGACTCGCCCCGAGCGCGGCCCGCGTCCGAAACATCCTGCCGGGCACCGGGTTCCACGGCGTCGCGGTTCGATGTCCGCCTCTTGCCCGAATCCGCACGCTCAGCACGCGGCACATCCGCGCGCACGCCCGAAGTCATTACCCGGTCGCGGCCACGCCGGGAACTCCTGTCGGCCCGATCCCGCTCCGCAGCCACGCTGTCGATCGCCTGCGGCACATAATCGTTCGCCATTTCGCGACGGCTGCGACGGGCATCCGGATCGGACTTCGTTCGGCGCGAGCCACTTCCGGGCTCACGCGAGATCCCGTCGACCGAACTACCCTGCGGCACAGCGCGGCTCGTTCCCACCCGACGATCCGGCAGCGAAACCGCGTCCCGGTTCGCAGCACGCCTGCGGCGGCCGCCCGTGTCGGGTGCGTGCGTCTGCCCAGCGGAGGTCGGCGCGGACTCGACCCGCCGACGACGCCCGGCCCGGTCGTTGTCCGAATCCGCCGTTCCGGCACGGCCGGCGCCGGACACTTTCGCGCCGCGGCCGTTCCGGATCGACGTATCGGATTCCGCACGGCTACCGGAACGTCGTGCCCGAGTGGAGGTTCCGCCGTTGCCCGGCGATTTCTGCGCAGCAGGCGACGGCGTGACGATCGGGGCGATGACGCCGACCAGCTCGCCGACCGCCCGCGAGTCCGCGGTGACCGACTGCGGGCGAACGCTGATGGCGGCCTTGCGCAGCAGGATCGAGGTGTCCTTGCGCTGATCGGGCAGAACCAGGGTGACCACGTCGCCCGCGCTTCCCGCCCGCGCGGTGCGGCCGGACCGGTGCAGGTAGGCCTTGTGTTCGGCAGGCGGATCCACGTGCACGACCAGTTCGACCCCGTCCACGTGCACCCCGCGTGCGGCGACGTCGGTGGCCACCAGCACCCGCGCGGTCCCCTGGGCGAAGGCCGCCAGGTTGCGGTCGCGAGCGTTCTGGGCCAGGTTCCCGTGCAGATCGACCGCCGGAATCCCTTCCGACGTCAGCGTTTTCGCGAGCTTACGAGCCTGATGCTTGGTCCGCATGAACAGGATCCGCCGGCCGCTGCCCGAGGCCAGCGCGCGGACCACGTCCTTCTTCACCGCCGGACTCGCGACCTCGAAGACGTGGTGGGTCATCGCGGCCACCGGCGAATGCGCCGCGTCCACCGAGTGCAGTACCGCATCGGGCAGGAAGCGTTTGACCAGTTTGTCCACGCCGTTGTCGAGGGTGGCCGAGAACAGCAGCCGTTGTCCGCCCGCCGGCGTCGCCGAGAGAATCCGGGTGACCCCTGGCAGAAAGCCCAGATCGGCCATGTGGTCGGCCTCATCGATCACGGTGATCCCGACGCGGCCCAGGTCCACCAGGCCCTGCCGCATCAGGTCCTCGAGCCGCCCGGGGCAGGCCACGACGATGTCCGCACCCGCCGCCAGCGCCTTGACCTGGCGATTCTGCGAAACACCGCCGAATACCGTGGTGACTCTCATCGCATATGCCGCGACCAGGGGCTCGAGCGCGGTGGCGATCTGGGTGGCGAGCTCCCGGGTCGGGGCCAGGATCAGCCCGGCGGGACGATGTGGTGCGGCGATGCCGGACAGATCACTCGCGAGGCGCGCCACGACGGGAATGGCGAATGCCAGCGTTTTGCCGCTCCCGGTTCGGCCCCGGCCCAGCACGTCGCGCCCGGTGAGAGTGTCGGGCAAGGTGCCGGCCTGAATGGGGAAGGGTGCGGCGATCCCCGCGCCCTGCAGGGCGCGTACCAGCGGAGCCGGTACGCCCAGGGCGTCGAAGGATGCGGTCACGGCAACGCCGGACGCGGATTCGGTGGGGTTCACAGGGATACCGATGTCTTTCGGGGCAGGGTGCCCGCGACGCGCTGCACTGTCGGATCGCGCGGGGGCACACGGTGGCGAGATGGCCGATGGGCCATATCGATCGCCGCAAGGAGAGCCGGTGCCACAGCGCGGGTACGCGGTGAAAGCAATCTACGACGTCGGATGCGGGCGAACCGCATCCGACGATCATGGTAGCCCACCCATAGCCCCGCGACGATTCGGTGTAGCGATCGTCACCAATTTTTCTGCCCATCGGGCAATTTTTCTCGCCGAGCATCCTTGCCTGGTGGGCAATTTTCTGCCAGACTGGATGCATGGCCGACGAACAGCCCCTCGGGCTCCGGGAACGCAAGAAGCTCGACACCCGCAAGGCGCTGAGCGATGCGGCGCTCGAGCTGATGTTCGAACGCGGCCTGGAAAACGTTGTCCGAGAGGACATCGCGGCGCGGGCCGGAGTCTCGGTCCGCACCTTCAACAACTATTTCTCCAGTAAGTTCGAGGCCCTGGCCTACCGGCAGATCGAGCGTCTGCGGCGGGGCGCTGATCTGCTGCGCGAGCGCCCCGCCGAGGAACCGCTCTGGACCGCGATCACCGAGTCGGTGCTCGCCCCGTTCGAGGCCGACGGCGTCGGGTGGGGCCCGCCCACCCGCGAGATACTGGCCGAGAACCGCAAACTGCTCGCATCGCCGGAGATGTTCGCCGCCTTCGTGCACGGCACGGGCGACGAACTGGTCACCGCGGTGGCCGCCCGCACCGGCACCACGCCGGCCGACCTGTATCCGAAACTCGTTGCGGCAGCGGTCAATGCCGCCTGCACCGCCGCGATCGACGTCTACGTCCACGCCGACCCGCCCGAGATCGTCACCACGATCCTGCGCCGGGCCCTGACCGAACTGTCCCGGGGGCTGCCGGACCCGAGCGTCTGAGCCGCCGGTCACCGAAATCCACACAGCGGTAGCGCATTCGGCGCTTCCGTGATTCGCCGCACCCTTCTCCATGGAGAAGGCGCCTATATCGACAGGGGTTGATCTCGTCATGTCCGAAACAACAACCGGCGTCATCATTTCCGGCGCCGGGCCGAACGGCCTCATGCTCGCCTGCGAACTCGCCCTGGCGGGGGTCGAGCCGATCGTGCTGGACCCGCTCGCGGGCCCGAGTCCCGAACCCAAGGCGAACGGCCTGATCGGACAGGTGGTCCGGATGATGGATATCCGGGGCCTGTTCGCCCCCAACGAATTCGAGATCTTCGATTCGTCCCGGACCGAACATCCCGAGCCCATGCCCCACTACATGTTCAGCGGCCTGCCCTTGGATTTGACCGCGGTGCGGCACAATCCGATGTACGGCTGGTCGATACCCCAGCCCCGCCTGATCGAACTGCTCGCCGCCCGCGCCGAGGAACTCGGCGTGCGGATCCGGTGGGGGCATCAGCTCACCGGCTTCGATACCGACGGCGAACAGACCGTCGCGATGGTGGCCGGGCCCTCGGGCACGTACCGGATCACCACCCGATACCTGGTCGGCGCGGACGGCGGAAAGAGCCTGGTGCGCAAGCAACTCGGAATCGCCTTCCAGGGTACCAGCGCCGATGACCGAATCACTCGCTTCGCCCATGCCCACGTCCCGGCCGAGCTGCGGACCGAGGACGGCGGGATCGAGATTCCGGGTGCCGGTCGATTCGCCTTCGGGCACAACCGAGTCGAGCGCGGCATGTTCGTCTATGCGGAGATCATTCCCGGACGTCCGATGATCGGCGCGAGCGAGTACGGTTGCGATCCCGTCTCGAACGACGAGCCGGTGACATTCGACGAGGTGCACCGGGCGGTCGAGCGCGTCCTGGGCGTTCCGGTGCCGATCACGCCGCCCGAGGGGCCGGGCCCACATGCGTTGCGTCGCACGGTCGGTCAGAACACCCTGCTCGCCGAGCACTATCGGCAGGGCGGCGTATTGCTGCTGGGAGACTCCGCCCATGTCCATTCGGCGATGGGCGGGCCCGGCCTGAATCTGGGCTTGCAGGATGCGATCAATCTGGGCTGGAAGCTCGCCGCCGTGGTGCGTGGTGACGCGCCCGAGGATCTGCTGGATACCTATGAGAGCGAACGCCATCCGGTTGCCGAGCGGGTCATGATGCACAGCCTGTCGCAGACCGCGCTGATCGCGCCCGGCCCCGAGGTGACCGCACTGCGTGAACTCTTCGGCGAACTCATGCAGCTGCCCGAGGTCGCGAACCATCTCGCGAATCTGCTTGCCGGGTCCGATGTCCGGTACGCGGTCGGCGACGATCACCCGCTGTCCGGCCGCCTGGTGCCCGAGTTCACCGTGACGACCGAGGCCGGGCCGGCGCGGGTGGCGGAGCTGCTGCGCCCGGCACGTCCGATCCTGCTGGATCTGACCGGCACCGTGGCCGGGCACGCACGCGAATGGGCCGATCGGGTCGAAATCGTCACCGCCACCGCGGGCGACGCGCCCGCCGTGGCCCTGCTGGTCCGTCCGGACGGTTATGTCGCTTGGGCGGCAAGCGATTCCGAGATCGACACCGATGCGCTGCGGCGGGCGCTGACCCGCTGGTTCGGGCCCGCCCGCGCGCTGGCCGGGGTGACCGACTGATGCACAGACATATCCACTGCGGACTGTGACCAGCGCTCGCGCCGGTCGGTGCGGTTCCGGATCGTCCCGTTCCCGGGTTCCCCAGGGAATCCGAGCCGGGCGTCCAGTTCTCCGGCCGGCGCGAACTGGCTCCGCGACGCGGCTTCGGACCACCGACCGCGACGACCACAGCGCCCGTCCGGTGGTGTGCCGAAGGAGCCGAAATCACGGCTCGGGGCCGTAGACCGGCGGTAGCTGGCTCGGCCGAGCTGATCCGATGCGCTTGCCTGCCAATATCTATCGGCGAGCAGGATGACATGGGATCGTTCGGCCGGGTCAGCCCCTGGCAAGCACGAGTGGCCGCGTCGTCGAACCGGTCCAGCCGAATCGGCCGTAGAGCTGGATCCGGACCGCTTCGCGCGACGGCATGGTCCGGTCCGCCGAGCGCCACGGCGTCACGTTCAGGATCAGCATCGCGGCCGAAACCCCGAGTGCGACAAGGACTCTGGTCAGCGACCACCGCCACACCGAACATATCCACCCGAGCGGCGGAGACACCCACCGCACCGACCGCAATCACCGGCCCGTATATACCCACCAGGTAGTGCACCCGCCCCTCGGCGATCATCACGCCGGGCAGGAGCAGCGCCACACCGAGAAAGCCGCCGCGAAACGGGCATCGGTTGCGCGCTCCACCATACCGATCCTCGCGAGCACTCCGGCTGAGCCGAAACTTCGCCGAGCCGAAACAGGTTCGCTACCAAGTCAATCCGATGTCCCGGCTGCCGCTCGGACGTCCTGCGGACCGCTTACGCCACGGGGCGCGCCTCGACATAGCAGTCCGCGGACAGCGTGTGCAGCATCTGCCGCACACCGATCGGGGCCCAGCCGACCTGCGGATCGTGCCGCACGACCGGATCGGTGAGCGCGATGGTGTGCCCGTCGAGTTCGAGTTCGAATTCACCGGCGGCCAGAATGTTCTTGAGCCAGTCGACATCCCGGCCGTAGCTGAGCGCGATGCGATACGCGCCGTCACGGCTGAACACCGTCACGGGCGTGTGGTACTCGCGCCCCGAATTGCGACCCCGATGCACGAGCACCCCCAGTCCGGGCATCCGCCCGGCGACCAGGCCCGCGACCGGATTGGTAACCCGCCGGTTGAACCTGGCCAAGGCCCGCGGCAACGGCATCGTCATCCCCTTCCCGAAATTCCTGCGCCCACAGGCTACGCGCGAACCTCCATCGCCGCGCGCCATGATCGAAAACAGCCGAGGGGCGAATCCCGCTCGAGTCGCCGTCGGCGGTAGCTGATCAGCGCCGCACACCCAGGCGCCTCTTGCTCTCCGATCGGTTCGCCGCCACTCTCGGCTTCTCAGATCCTGCCCGGAATCGCCTCACCACGGGAATTCCACCGCCTCCCTGGCACATTCGGGTACGAACCGGCATACCGGGCGCAACCGGGCCGGAGCGGCGACATCAGCGTGACCCGGTCAACCTCACGGCGAGCCGCACCAGGAAAACGCGCACGCCACGGCCGATACCGCCACCTGAATCCGGGACAACGCCGGCCTACCCGCGTACGAATCGGATGCGGCGGCCGGGCCGAGCCTGGGCGAGGGCGTCGACATCGGCGTCGAGAACCGTGGCGATCACCGGGTAGCCGCCGGTGATGGGATGGTCGGCCAGCAATACCACCGGCCGGCCCGACGGTGGTACCTGAATCGCCCCCAGAGGCATTCCCTCGGTGGGGAGTTCGGCGTCGTCGACTCTGGTCAACGGCGGACGGTCCGGATCGCCCTCGAGCCGGATGCCCACACGGTCGGTATCGGGACTCACCCGCCAGTACCCGGCGAAAAGGTTTTCGGGACGGCGGTACCAGTCCTCGCGCGGCCCGAGCAGCGCCCGGACGCTCAGCGTCTCGTCGGTCAGCGGCGCGACCGGGGCGATGTCGACCTCCGGCCACCGCCGCGGCGGGGCTCCCACTGGGAGGATGTCCGAGGCCCGCAGCGGCTCGGGTCCGATTCCGGCGAGCGTGTCCCGGCTGCGGGAGCCGAGCACCGGCGGCACCTCGATGCCGCCGCGGACCGCGACGTAGCTGCGCATACCGGTCGCGGACGTGCCGAGTGTCAGGCGCTGGCCGGGTCGCGGGCGCAGAACCGAGGAGTGCGCGGCCGGACGGCCGCCGAGCGTGATCGGCGCCGGTGCGCCGGTGACCGCGACGACAGCGGGTGCTCCGAACTCCAGGACCAACCCACCCAGCAGGCATTCGATCGCGGCGGCGGATTCGTCGTTGCCGACCAGGCGGTTGGCCAGTGTGCACGAGCGGCGGTCGGCCGCTCCGGAAACGCCGACACCGGCATGGAACCATCCCGGCCGGCCGGAATCTTGAATGGTGCTGAACATGCCGGGCTCGACCACGCGCAGCGCGGGCGCCATCGAGCCGTCCGGGCTCGCGGGGTGCAGCAGCGAGACGGACCGGGTCATGCGGCGCTCTCCAGCGCGGTGAAGCGCACCCGGGTGCCGGGCCGCAACAGCGCGGGCTCGGGCCGATCGAGATCCCAGAGCGTCACCGCCGTGCTGCCGATGATCCGCCAGCCACCGGGCGAACTGCGCGGGTAGACGGCGCTGTACCCGGCGGCCAGCGCGACGGACCCGGCCGGTACCGACGTGCGCGACTGCCCGCGGCGCGGCACCGTCAGCTCCGCGCCGGGGGCTTCGAGATATCCGAATCCCGGTGCGAAGCCGATGAAGGCGCAGCGCCACGACGCGGCGGTGTGCCGGGCGATCAACTCCGGCGGGGAGATCCCGAGCAGGTCCGCGGTCTCGGCCAGGTCGGCGCCGTCATAGCGCACCGGGATCTCTACTGCCGCAGCATCTTTCACATCGAGGGCGGCTTGTTCCGGCACGGCGGCGAACGCTGCGCGCAGCCGTCTGACCACGACCGCCGGATCGACACCGGGCTCGAGTGTGACCAGTATCGTGCGGGCGGCCGGAAGCACGTCACGCACGCCCGGGACCGGGTCGTCCCGCAGCCGGTCGATGAAGCCCGGCAGATCGGCCCGATCGGACGGTTCGGCCAATAGAGCCCGGTCCCCGGCCTGCCGTACCGTCAGCCCGGCTTGCTTCACCGCCTCGGTGCTCATGTGAAAGCCCGAAGCTCGACACCCCGCTCGGTCAGCGTGCCGCGGATCGCCCGCGCCATCGCGACCGCGCCGGGCGAATCACCGTGTACGCACAGGCTGCGCGCCGGCACCGCGACCGGCGCACCGTCCACATCCCGGGCCTTGCCGTCCGTGGCGATCGAAACAGCCTGCGCCAGAGCCGATTCCGAATCCAGGACGCTCCCGGGGCGGCTTCTGGGCACCAGCGTACCCGCCGGAGTGTAGGCCCGGTCGGCGAATCCCTCGGCGTGGAAGCCGATTCCGGCCGCCGCCGCTGCCGCTTCGAACTCACTTCCGGGCAGCCCCAGCAGGCTCAGACCGCCGTAGGTTGCCACCGCCGCCGCGATCGCCTGCGCGATCTCCGGATCTTCGGCAGCCGAATTATACAGCGCGCCATGCGGTTTCACATATCGCACCCGATCACCGGCGGCACGAGCGAAGCCGTCCAGGGCGCCGATCTGATACAGGCATTCGTCGGTAAGCTGCCGCGCCGGCATGGAGATCGCTCGCCGCCCGAAGCCGGCCAGATCACGGTAGGAGATGTGCGCGCCGATACGCACCCCGCGTTCGACGGCCGTCGCACAACTCCGGCGCATGATCGACGGATCCCCGGCATGAAATCCGCAGGCGATATTGGCGCTGGTCACGACCTCCAGCAGAGCATCGTCCTCCCCCATCGACCAGGCGCCGAATCCCTCCCCGAGATCGCTGTTGAGATCGATCGTCACGGCCGCCTCCTTCATCCGATCCCACCACCTCACATCAGCGGGTGGTGACCGACAGCCCGCTCATCATGCCTCTCGGAATCCTCCGAGACGAACTGCGGCGAGAGTTCCAGTGTATATATGCTCACCCGGCGAAAACCGACTTCCGACGAGGACGAAACGATGGGCGAGGTGATCGCGGTCTATGACCGCGCCGGGCAGGAGATCGACAGCGCCGAACGTTCGGCGGTCTACGCGCGCGGGCTCTGGCACGCCAGCGCGGGCGTTCTGGTGCGATCCGGCGACGGCGAGCGCGTGTACGTACACCGCCGCACCGACACCAAGGCCGTCTTCGCCGGGATGCACGACTGCCTGGCCGGCGGAGTGCTCGGACCGGGTGAGGATCCGGCCGCGGCCGCGGTGCGCGAACTCGGCGAGGAACTGGGAATCACCCTCGGCGACAACGTTTCTCGTCCCGTCCTTCGAGCGCGCGTCAGCTGGGACGGCGAATGGCTCGGCACGCCCATGCGATGCCACCTGTACGCCTACGAGATCCGGTACGACGGGCCGATCCGGCACCAGCCGGAGGAGATCGCCGACGGCTGGTGGTGGACCGACGCGCAACTGCGCGCCCACCTGGACGACCCGGCATGGCCGTTCGCCCCCGACACGCGCGTGCTGATCGGGAACCTGCTGCGTTCCTGACTCACCGCACGAAGGAGTCGGACACCGTCAGCACGTCGTCCAGAATCTCCATCCCCGTACGCAATTCGTCCGCCGAGGTGGTCAGGGGCGGCGCGATCTGCAGTCGATTCGCGGCGACGAACGGCCACAGTCCGCGCTCCTTGGCCGCGGCGGTGACGCGGTTCATCGGTTCCGCGGCGGCGCCACTGGCGGCAAAGGGAATCAGCGGCTCCCGGGTATCCGGATCACGGACCAGCTCGAGTGCCCAGAAGAATCCCATACCGCGCGCCTCGCCGACCGATGGATGCCGAGAAGCCAACTCGCGCAACCCTTTTCCGAGTACATCGGAGCCGACCGAACGCACGTGGTCCAGAATGCCCTCCCGCTCGAAGACCTCGATGGAGGCCACCCCCGCCGCGCACGCCAGCGGATGTCCCGCATAGGTGAGCCCGCCCGGGTACACCGTGTCGTCGTACCGGGCCGCGATCGGCTCGGCGATGAGAACCCCGCCGAGCGGCACATAACCCGAGTTCACTCCCTTGGCGAAGGTGATCAGATCCGGCGCGACATCGAAGGCCCGCACCGCGAACCATTCACCCACGCGGCCGAATCCGACCATCACCTCGTCGGCGATGTAGACGATTCCGAACTCGTCGCACAGCTCGCGGACACCGGCCAGATATCCCGGCGGCGGCACCAGCACGCCATTCGTACCAACCACCGATTCCAGGATCAGCCCCGCGATATGTTGCGGGCCTTCGAGTTCGATCACCTGACGCAGATGCCGCAGCGCCGCGGCGGTCTCCTCCTCGGGGGTGGCGGTCTGCCAGGCGGAACGATACGGGTACGGCCCGAAGAACCGGACCACGTCCACATTGGTGGGCTCGGCACCCCAGCGCCGCGGCTCACCGGTCAGGCCGATCGCCACGCCCGTACCGCCGTGATAGGACCGGTAGGCCGAGAGCATCTTGGTCCGCCCGGTGTAGCTGCGGGCCAGTCGCACCGCGTGCTCGATCGCCTCGGCGCCGCCGGTGGTGAACAACACCCGGTTCAGCCGGCCGGGCGCACGTTCGACGATCAACCGCGCCAGCTCGCTGCGCACCTCGTTGCCCACGGTCGGCGAGATGGTCGTCAACGTCCCGGCCTGCGCCACGATCGCGGCCACCACGTCCGGGTGTTGATGACCGATGTTGACATTGACCAGTTGGGACGAGAAATCCAGATAACGCTTGCCGTCGGCGTCCCAGAACCAGGATCCCGAAGCTCCCGTGACCGGAACGGGATCCACCTTCGCCTGCGCACTCCACGGATAGAAGACGTGGTCCACCGGCAACCTCCCTCGTCGGGCCGCCGCACGCGAGCCGTTTCCGCCGCACGCACGGCACACTCCTGCCCGTGATCAAACCAGATCAGCGGGCACGTCGTCCCGGGTTCGCCGCGATCGCCGGCATTCCGGGTGTTTCCGTTTCGACCGCCGAGACAACGGGTACCAGTCAGCGCAACGGACGGTCCGGCCGCTCACGCGGACATTCCTCGACCACCGTGGCAAGATGCGCGGCAACCTGCCGCATCCGATGTTATGAAGGAGTCACCCCCCGGTGAACAGTGTTCCGCAGCACCCGCAGCTCGACGACGATCGGCCGTCGCGCCGAATTCACTTCCGGCGCAATATGGTACGGCGAATCGGCCTCGTCGCGGCCGGTCTGTCGCTGGCACTGTTCGGCACCGGGCAGGCGCTCGCCGCGCCTGCTCCCCTGCACACGGGGGCACCCGGTTGTATGAACGCCGCGCCGGGCAAGTCCAACGGCAAGCAGTGGCCCGCCGAACCGGGCATGACGATCAACCAGAAGGCCACGTACACCGCGAACCTGGAAACCAACTGCGGCACCATCACCGCCCAGCTCGACGCCGCGAAGGCGCCCCGGACGGTCAACTCCTTCGTCTTCCTCGCCGGACAACAGTTCTTCGACCACACCCGCTGCCACCGCCTGACCACCGAGGGCATCTTCGTACTCCAGTGCGGCGATCCGACCGGCACCGGCCGCGGCGGCCCCGGCTACAAGTTCCCCGACGAGAACCTCGCCGGCGCGACGTACCCCGCGGGCACCCTCGCGATGGCCAACGCCGGACCGAACACCAACGGCAGCCAGTTCTTCCTGGTCTACAAGAACTCCCAGCTCCCGCCCAACTACACCCCGTTCGGCCACATCACCGGCGGCACGGATGTCCTGCAGAACATCGCCGCGGGCGGCACCAGGGATCACTCCGGCGACGGCGCACCGGCCACCGATATCGTCCTGCAGTCGGTCACCACCCACTCCTGACCCGGACGCTGCCGGATCCGATCGGTCGGGTCCGGCAGACGCAGTCCCGGCAGCGCACCGCACCTGCAACTTCAGCAGGCGCGGTGCGCTTTTCCATGAATCAATGCGTCGCCGGAGCACGCCCCGGAATGTGTCGTCGCAGTCGGCGACAAAGGGCTGCAACCTCCGAAGAGGTTGCAGCCCTTCGCGTTTTGCTGATTACAGGTACTGACCGGTGTTCGACTCGGTGTCGATCGCCCGGCTCGCACTGGCGTTCTTGCCGGTGACCAGCGTGCGGATGTAGACGATCCGCTCGCCCTTCTTACCCGAGATGCGAGCCCAGTCATCGGGATTCGTGGTGTTGGGCAGGTCCTCGTTCTCGGAGAACTCGTCCACGATCGAATCGAACAGATGCTGGATGCGCAGGCCCGGGTTGCCGGTGTCGAGCACGGACTTGATCGCGTACTTCTTCGAGCGGTCCACGATGTTCTGGATCATGGCGCCGGAGTTGAAGTCCTTGAAGTACAGAACTTCCTTGTCGCCGTTGGCGTAGGTGACCTCCAGGAACCGGTTGTCCTCGCTCTCGGCGTACATGCGGTCGACGACCCGTTCGATCATCGTCTGCACGCACTTGGCCCGATCGCCGCCGAATTCGGCGAGATCGTCGGCGTGCACCGGCAGCGTCTCGGTGAGGTACTTGGAGAAGATGTCCTGTGCGGCCTCGGCGTCCGGGCGCTCGATCTTGATCTTCACATCGAGGCGTCCGGGGCGCAGGATGGCCGGGTCGATCATGTCCTCGCGGTTGGACGCACCGATCACGATGACGTTCTCCAGGCCCTCCACACCGTCGATCTCCGACAGCAGCTGCGGCACGACGGTGGTCTCCACGTCCGAGGAGACGCCCGAACCGCGGGTGCGGAAGATCGAGTCCATCTCGTCGAAGAACACGATCACCGGAGTGCCTTCGGAGGCCTTCTCCCGCGCCCGCTGGAAGATGATCCGGATGTGCCGCTCGGTCTCGCCGACGAACTTGTTCAGCAGTTCCGGACCCTTGATGTTGAGGAAGAACGACTTGGCTTCCTTGGCGTCCTCACCGCGGGCCTCGGCGATCTTCTTCGCCAGCGAGTTGGCGACCGCCTTCGCGATCAGCGTCTTACCGCATCCGGGCGGACCGTAGAGCAGCACACCCTTGGGCGGGCGCAGCGCGTATTCGCGGAACAAATCCTTGTGCAGGAAGGGCAGCTCCACCGCATCGCGAATCTGCTCGATCTGGCGCGAGAGACCGCCGATGTCCTCGTAGCCGACGTCCGGCACCTCCTCGAGGACCAGATCCTCGACCTCGGCCTTGGGGATGCGTTCGAAGGCGAAACCGGCCTTGGTGTCGACCAGCAGCGAATCGCCCGCACGCAGGCGGCGCACCGGACGATCGGGATCGTCCACGTCGTCGACATCCACCAGGGCGGCGAGCGGGCCGGAAAGCCACACCACCCGCTCCTCGTCGGCATGACCGACCACCAGGGCCCGGCGGCCGTCGTCGAGGACCTCGCGCAGGGTGCCGAGCTCACCGGTCTGGTCGAAGTTGCCGGCCTCCACGACGGTCAGCGCCTCGTTCAGCCGCACGCTCTGGCCGTAGTGCAGTTCCGAGGTGTCGATATTGGGCGAACAGGTCAGCCGCATCTTGCGCCCGGAGGTGTAGACATCGACCGTCTGATCGTCGAACACGCTGATCAGGATGCCGTAGCCACTCGGTGGCTGCCCCAGCCGATCGACCTCCTCGCGCAGGGCGACCAACTGCTGGCGCGCCTCTTTGAGCGTGTCCATCAGCTTGGTGTTGCGAATCGTCAGCGAATCTACGCGCGCTTCCAATTCTCTTGTACGATCCGGCGAGTCGGCGAGTTGCCTCCGGAGTGCAGCCGCCTCGGCGCGTACCGCCTCGAGCTCTCTCCAGGCCGCCGAATCCGAATTCTCGATGGGGCTCATGATGCTGCTCCTCCCAGTCCCGGTCTATCAACGCTACCGGGCCCGAACCGTTCTCGCTTTCCGACATGGTTTCGTCGTGATCACATCTGGGCTGCGTGGTGCGGCTGGTCGGGCGCTCGTGCCGTTGTTGACCCGCCGCTTCCGGCGCGTTGATCGCCGGACCCGAGCCGAGTGATGCGGACCGATGCTCCTTTCACCGGTCGTACTGTTGTAGCAGTAACGCCACGCGGACCGTATCTGTTTCCGTGGCTGACGCGTTCGCGGCCCGGAGCGTTACCGACCATCACAGCATCGACCACCGACACATTCGGCCCGAATCGCTCCAGCACACAGGATCAATACCCGATGATCACCCACGCCAACAATTAGGCTACCCTTAGTTTTCTTGTTCGGACACAGATTGAAAGGCATTCGCTTCATATGCTTGCCCAGACCCGCGGCCGTATCGCCACCAGAACTCTTCGCACCGCTGTGACCAGCGTATTCGCCGCGGCGGCAGTGGCCGGCGGCACCGCGATCGCCGCCGCCGACGCCCCCGCGCCCGCTCCCAGCGAGCTGCAGAGCGGCCTGGATCAGTTCGTCGACCCGGGCATCCCGGCCGCCGCCAAGACCAAGCTGATCGTCGGCGGCGACCGGCGCGAGCGCAACATCGAGACGATGAACAAGGGCCTGGCCAACTACGGCAAGGTCGGATTCACCGTCTCCGACGTGCGCACCAAGGGCGACACCGCCGATGCCCGGGTCGCGATCGTCTCGCCGCACGGCACCATGCCGGGCGTCCCGATGACCTGGCAGCACACCGCCGCGGGCTGGCAGATCTCCGACGGCACCGCGTGTGTGATCCTGGCCATGGGCAAAGCGCCCTGCTGACCTGGTCCGATCGGCTCAGCCCTTCGAAGGGCGGCGCTGCGGCTTGGGCGCGACCACGCCATCGGCCAGCCGCCGCGCGCTGATCAGGAACGCGGTGTGGCCCTGCATGCGGTGTTCCGGGCGGACCGCCAAGCCCACCACATGCCAGGGCCGCACCAGCGACTCCCAGGCCCGCGGCTCGGTCCAGCACTGTTGCTGCCGGAGCGCCTCCACGGTCTCCGAGAGCTGCGTCACGGTCGCCACGTAAACGATGAGCACGCCGCCGGGAATCAGCGCCTTGGCCACCGAGGGCAGCGCGTCCCAGGGTTTGAGCATGTCCAGGACGGCGCGGTCGACCGGTTCGCCGTCGTAATCGGCGACGTCACCGAGGGTCAGCGTCCAGTTCGCTGGACGTTCGCCGAAGAATCGTTCGACATTGCGGATCGCATGGTCGGCGTGATCGTCGCGGATCTCGTAGGACAGCACCCGCCCCTGCGGACCCACCGCGCGCAGCAGTGAGCACGTCAGCGCGCCGGACCCCGCACCCGCCTCCAGCACGCGGGCGCCGGGGAACACGTCGCCCTCGTGCACGATCTGCGCGGCGTCCTTCGGATAGATCACCGCCGCGCCGCGCGGCATCGACAGCACATAGTCGACCAGCAGCGGGCGCAGCGCGAGATACGGTGTGCCGTTGGCGGATTGGACCACCGTGCCCTCGTCGGAGCCGATCAGGTCGTCGTGGCGGATCTGGCCCTTGTGAGTGTGGAATTCCTTGCCCGGCTCCAGCACGACCGTGTGTTGGCGGCCCTTGGCGTCGGTCAGCTGCACCCGGTCACCTTCGGTGAATGGACCGGTCCGTCTGGCCGTCATGGATCTCCGTTCTCTGCTGCGACTACTCCATCGGGCGCGAATTGTCGGTGCCCCCGGATAGCCTGCCAGGTATGTCAGCGCCGCCGACGATCACCCCGCAACCGGAGCCCGCGCCCGCGTACACTCCGGCGCTGTCTCCTTCGCGGGCAATGGATTTCAAACAATGCCCGTTGAAATACCGCCTGCGCGCGGTGGATCGGATCCCGGAGCCGCCGGCGCGTGCCGCGGTGCGCGGCACGGTGGTGCACGCGGTTCTGGAGGCACTATACGGGTTACCCAGCGGCGAACGGATTCCCGACCGCGCCGCCACCCTCGTCACCCCCGCCTGGCACCGTTTGCTGGACGAACGCCCGGAGCTCGCCGAGGTGGTCGAGGAGGGCGGTCTCGACGGCTTTCTGGACGAGGTGCACCGGCTGGTTAGCAGCTACTACCGCCTGGAGGATCCCACCGCCTTCGACCCCGAATCCTGTGAGTCGCTGATCGAGGTGAGCCTGCCGGACGGCTCCCCGCTGCGCGGATTCGTCGATCGCATCGACGTCGCTCCCGGTGGCCGCCTGACCGTGGTGGACTACAAGACCGGCCGCTCCCCGGCCCCCGGCAACGAGAACAGCGCCCTGTTCCAGTTGAAGTTCTATGCCCTGATCATGCTGCGCACCCGCGGTGTCGCACCCACCCGCCTGCGCCTGATCTACCTGTCCGACGGCCAGATCCTGACCTACCACCCCGACGAGGCGGAACTCCTGCGCTTCGAGCGCATCCTCTCGGCCCTCTGGGCAGCCATCAGCACGGCCCTGCGCACCGGGGATTTCCCGCCCAACCGCAGCGGACGCTGCCAATACTGCGACTACCAGCCCCTGTGCCCCGCATTCGGCGGCACTCCACCGCCCTACCCGGGCCCGCCGCGAACCGTGGCGGACCCGCGCTAGGCGCTTCCTAGAACCTGCAGGAGCGGATGTCCGTGGCGAGGACCGCCTTGGCGCCCAGCTCGGCGAGTTGGTCCATGACCTCGTTGCTCTGCTTGCGGGGGACCATCGCGCGCACAGCGACCCAGCCCGGGTCGGCGAGCGGGGAGACGGTGGGCGATTCCAGGCCGGGAGTGATCTGCACGACAGTGTCGAGCAGATCCTTCGGGCAGTCGTAGTCGAGCATGAGGTACTGCTGCGCGAAAACCACACCCTGGACACGGGCGACGAGCTGGTTGCGCCCCTTGTCGCTGCGGTCGGACCCGGCGGCCTCGATCAACACCGCTTCCGAATCGCAGAGCGACTCGCCGAACGCCACCAGATTGTGCTGACGCAGCGTGCGACCCGAGCCGACCACATCGGCGATGGCGTCGGCGACACCGAGCTGAATGGAGATCTCCACCGCGCCGTCGAGGCGGATCACCTCGGCCTCGATGCCACGACGCCGCAAATCCGCCAGCACCAGATTCGGGTAGGAGGTGGCGATGCGCTTGTCGTAGAGGTCTTCGACCTTCCACTCGCGTCCGGCGGGCGCCGCGTACCGGAATCGCGAGCCGCCGAAACCCAGGCTCAGCCGTTCCTGAACCGGCGCACCGGAATCCAGCGCGAGATCGCGGCCGGTGATGCCCAGGTCCAGCTCGCCCGAGCCGACGTAGATGGCGATGTCCTTGGGCCGCAGGAAGAAGAATTCGACCTGATTGCTGTTGTCGAGCACGGACAGGTCACGCGAATCCGTGCGCTTGCGGTAACCGGCTTCGGTGAGGATGGCGACGGCGGCCTCGGACAGGGCGCCCTTGTTGGGGACTGCGACGCGGAGCATGGAGATGTCCTTTCCGGACGTGTGATGGAGAGTTCTGCGGGGACCGCGCGGGCATCGCGCAAGCTATCCGTCACAGATGTCGGTACACGTCCTCCAGACGCAGTCCGCGCCCGACCATCAGCACCTGCACCCAATACAGCAGCTGCGAGATCTCCTCGGACAACGCGTCGTCGCTCTCGTGTTCGGCTGCCAGCCAGACCTCACCGGCCTCCTCCAGCACCTTCTTGCCCTGCGAATGCACACCCGCGTCCAATGCCGCCACGGTTCCGGACCCCTCGGGGCGGTTGACCGCACGATCCTGGAGCTCGGCGAACAGGGTTTCGAAAGTCTTCACGGCTCGTGATTCTTTCAGATCAGGTCACGCTGGGCGTTTTCGGCCTCCGCTTCGTTCCGGCGACCAGGACGGCCGATCGCGTAGACGTAGTGGTGGCCGTCGTCGGCCGGACTGTCCGGCGTCATCGGCCCCTCGGCGATCCGGCGCATGCCGGCCTTCTCCAGCGCGCGCCAGGACGGACGGTTCGCCGCGGCGACCGGGATGATGATGCAGTCCGCCAGCGGGTATTCGAACCAGGTCGCCGCGATCATCGCGCGAATCATCGCCGGACCGAGACCGCATCCGACTCGTTTCGGATCACCGATGAAGTAGTCGAGCGAGGCCGCCTCGGCCGGCACCGTGATCAACTTCGCCAGGTCCTCGAGGTACTCCGGATAGTCGGTCAATCGACAGCGCTGGATCAGGCCGATCGGTTCGCCGTCTGCGAAGATCAGCAGATCCTCGCCCGGTTCCTCGCCGCGCATACCCGGCCCGAAGTCGCGTTCGACCGCCGCCGCGGTGAATTCGTGATTCCACCAGCGATGCACATGCGGCTGGGCGAGCCACCCGCACAACAGCGGGAAGTCCGCGGCGGCCAGCCGCCGCCAGGTGAACTCGGGCAGGGATGCGCCGGTCATGCAGCGACGCTAACAGCCCCGGTAGTCCGTTTTCACCCGATTTTCCGCGACTGCCGAGCGACCGCGGATTCCGGTGACCGCGCACCGGAATCCGCGGCGAGTGGCTATCCGGCGAGCAGTACCTGCAGTTCGGCCACGGCAATCCGCAGCTGTTCGGCGAACGCGTGCATCTCGTCTGCCACCGAGGTCGGGGTGGCCAGGTACAGGTTCCAGCGATCCGGCAGCAGAACGTACGCCACGCCGATGCACTTGGCGCTGGTGCAGCCGAAACCGAAGTACTCGATATTCGCCGACGGCGCGGAGCTGGTGCTCAGATAGTCGTCCCGGGTGATCAGCCATCCGGGGCTCTCGTAGAAGGGCATCGGCTCGGTGATGCCGAGTTCGGCGCCGCGACGCCGCTGGATCAGCTGCAATTCCCACAGATGCTGTTCGGGCGCCCTGCCGCTCTGGCAATCCTTCGCCCGGGCCACGTGCGCCTGCGCGGCGGCGCGGGCGATTTCCTGCCGCTGCTGCGCCGAGAACGCCGGGTCATCCATGGCCGCAACGAATTCCAGAATCTCCGGAGTCACCACCCGCATCGCCTCGGTCCGCCCGTTGCGGTACTGGCGAGTGGCGATCGACTCGTAGGTGGCACCGGTGCGGCCCTTGCTGCGCCGATGTGCGAGCTGATAACTCAACTGCGCGAAGGCATCCGGCGAGATGCCCAGCGACTTCGCCTGCTGGGTACCGAAATCCGGGAAGGAGACCGTGAGGGTGGCGTTGTCGGCGGCGAAGGCGGCGAACGACGCTGCGGCACGGCGGATTTCACCGCGCAACGCCTCGTCCAACCGGAATTCGATGGCCTCGATCGGCGGGACGCCCTGCGCCCGCGCACCGGACCGCTCGGCGTGCTCGGCGACGGTCTTCTCCAGCAGCGCGTCCACGAAGGACAGGATCGTGGTGCCGTCCAGTCCGCAGTGCTCGACGTTGATTCCGGCGGTGCCGTCGGCGAAGACCAGGAAGGACACCGCCTTGTCGAACCACCGGTTCCCGCTGTCGCCGTGCAACAGCTGGTCGCAGGCGTGCTGAGTGTCGTGCGGGGCGAAATCCTCCAGACAGACACAGAACAGCGCGGTCTCGATGACATCCAGTGCCGCGGCGTTCACGGGCTCGGAACGCAGCGTCGGGTACACCCCTGCCCACTCCACCCGGGACAGCGTGGTGAGGTGCCCGACCGCCGTGCCGTCCGCCGCGCGGGTAGCGCCGGACTTCATCACCGCGCACAACCCGCCGGCGAGATCCTCTGGTGCATACGGGGTTCCGGACGGGTCGAGCACATCCATCCGGAACAGGTTGCCGCGGAACAACACCACGATGTGCCGGGCGTCCGACGGTCCGGGCCACTGCTCGCTGTACGGCCGGCGCACGGTGTCCTGCGGATCGCCGGGAATCCTGGTCTCGGAGAACAGCGATTTGTTCTGCGCCATCGAAAGATGCTGTCCGCGTTGCAGGATGGGCGGAATCAGCTCCTGGTCCAGCAGCAGTTTGTAGTCCACCGCCGCGGTGATGATCGCCGCGGCCCGATCGACCTGGCGAGCGTCCGCGGCGTCGTCGGCGGTCGCCGCGGACACCGACGCGGCCGAGCGAGCCAGCGGCGTGTCGTCGCGGAAGAGGAAGAAGAAGTTGGCGTTCAACGCGATCCGGTCGCGCCGGCCCAGATACCGGGACGGCCAGAACTCGTCCAGCCAGCTGTCCACGCCCGGTTCCGCGTCGAACCGCACCAGATCCGCGTGCAGGGCACGGGCCGGGCCGTCTTCGCGCAGCAGATCCTCCACCGCACGGCGGGTCTGCTCGAATTGCTCATCGGTGAGCAGCGGTGCACTCCACTGCAGGAAACGGGCGCAACTGTCTTCGAGTGTCGGCAGCGGCACACGCGGCAGCTGGTCGTCGAAGGCGAAGGTGCGGTCGGTCACTGGCGGTCCTCGGGGTCGATGGGTACGGGGCCGGTTGGTGAGACATGTGCGTATCGATCATCGCGTCCGGTCGCCGGGCGACCGGACGCGGGCCGATCAGACCGAGTCGGATCGTCCGGGGACGGGTGAATCCGGCTCGTACGGTTCGGGTGTCGAATAGTACAACTCGGCGTGCATCCAGCCGTCCTCCTCCACCCCCGAAGGGTCGATTCCCCTGGCGGACAAGGTGTTCAGCACCTGGGTCCGCTCGGCATCGGAGGCGAACCGGCGCTGGTGGAAGGTCCCCGGCATCTTCCGGGTGTGGTAACCGAGCCGGGCCAGCCGCCGCGCGATCGGCTCGTAGTCGTACATCCGCAACACGAAATGCGCCATCCAGGGCAGGCGGTCGCCGTGCGCGTGCACCACCTGCAGCAGCGTGCGATCGGTGACGTAGCCGATACAGCCGGTGGATATCACCATGTCCGTGGACGCGAGCACCGTGCGCTGCGCCGCGGTCGGCGGGCCCGACTCCAGGTCGGCGTGGACCGCGTCGTGCAGCAATCCGGCCGCGGTCGCGTACGCCAGCGCGGGCGCGGAGGCGTCCATACCCACGAAACGTACCTGCGGCTGCCGGTCGCGCGCCGCGAGCCGGGCACGGTCCCGCTCGATCCGGGCCGCGGTGTCGCCGCCGCGGTAGTGCTCGGCGAGCTGGGCGACGCTGGTGTCGAAACGCAACAGCGCGGCGTTCACCCCGTAGGAGCACCCGATGTCCAGAACGGTCGGCGCGGCACCGGCGGCCGCGCGGTAGTCGGCGATGAATCTCTCGAAGTGCGGTTTGGCCAATTCCGGTATCCGATAGTCCAATTCGGACATTCGGAGGTAGTAGTCCCGAGGGTCGGTTCGGTCGTAGATGTCGTCGAACGAGGCTTTTCCAGTGCTGTGCAAGGAAACCGGCACTCCGCACTCCTCTCAATCGAGTAATCGGTCACCGCGCACGGATCGGCCCGCCGCGGCCAGATGGTCCGGCAGGACCCGCCCGAACAACTGCCTGGTGCGCTCGGCTGTACCGATCACTCCGGGACGCTCGTTGTAGGCGAAAATCGCGGTGTGCCGCTGTCGATCTCCCGCGACCGGCGACACCCGGTGCAGCGAGAACCGGCCCTGGAACAGCTGCAGATCTCCTGGACGCAGCTCGAGCCGCCGGACGAGTCGATCCCCCGCGCCGGTCAGCACCGCGCGCACGTCGTCGAGATTCTCCGCCCGCGGCGACCGAATCCCCGGGCAGTACTCGAAGATTCCGCCCTCGTCCGGCGACTGGGTCAGCATCGATACGGTGAATTCGTTGGTATCGAAATGCCACGGATGGGACATGCCCGGCGAGACCACGTTGAGGCAGAGCCCGGCCAGCGGGTCGGCGAACTCGTGGAGTTCGGGCAGTTCGAAACAGTCGGCGAGGAATCGCCGGAACAGCGGACTGCTGTACAGGACCTGGATCAGCGCCTCGGGCGGGATGAGATCGCGTGCGACGAAAGCGTTTCCGCGCTCCAGCACAATCCGGCCCGGATGGTCCGGCGGCAGATCCGCGTCCAGCGGGATGTTGTACGCGTTCACCCGCTCGACGCGGTAGTAGGCCTGCGGGGCGAGCGCGACGCCCTCGGTGCGCAGCGCCTCGAGCAACTCCGGCCGGATGAAACCCCGGAGCACACAGCAGCCGTCCCGGCCGAGTTCGGCACGCGCCGTGCCGACTACCTCGTCCCATGCCGCGGATCGCGGCTGCCGCAACGGATACCGGGTGGTATCGATGACCGCTTCCAGGGTTCCCGAGTCGTCCTGTCCTGAACCGTTTTCCGATTCATGCACTTGCGCCCCCTGTCGCCGTCATGGCGACCATTGTGACCCGGGGACGCCTCGCCCACGGCAATTCGGACAGATCGTTGGCATAAATCACAAACCGGCGAGTAGCCGTGCGCAACAGCGCAGTTCATGATCACAAGCGATCGGACCGACCGGCCCGTATGTACCGGCGACGGTCCGCGCACCGGAATGCCTGTCGCACCGGATGATTCACCAGCCATCGAGTACGAAAACGGGTTTCGCAGACGTCGCGCGGCGGCTCAGACGAGCACGTGGAGATCGGCGACGGTCAATCCGATCAGGGAATCGCGGAAGGTGTAGCCGGGCGCGGGCGGGACCGGAATCTCACACGGGATCACCAGCACCGCACAGCCCGCGGCGGCCGCGGATGCCGAGCCGGTCGGTGAATCCTCCACCGCCACACAGTGTTCGGGGGCGATATCGAGCAGCTCGGTGGCGCGCCGATAGGGGTCCGGGGCAGGTTTGCCGTGCACCACCTCGTCGCCGCAGACCGAGACGTCGAAGTACTCGCGGCCGAGCGTGTTCAGGCACACCTCGGCGACCGCGCGCTGAGTGTTGGTGACCAGCGCCGTCCGCAATCCCGCCGCACGGACCATGCGCAATGCCTCCTGCGCGCCGGGACGCCACGGAATCGGGCCGGCCATCAGCTGCGTCACCCGCCGCTCGAGCCACTCCCCCGCCTCGGCCATCCGCACCGGATCGAGCTCGAGTCCCAGACCGGCGAAGATGATCCGCAGTGTGTTCGCCGCGGCGGAGCCGATCAGCGCGTGCCTGGTCGCATCGGTCATCTCACCGCCGAGTTCCACCGACAGCTCGCGCACCGCGATATCCCAGAGCTTCTCCGAATCCAGCAGAGTGCCGTCCATATCCCACAGCACGGCCTTCGCGGCGGGTGCGGACATCCGGCGGCTCCCTTCCTCGGATCTGAATTCCGGCGCCGATGATCGGCTTTCCGGCGCACCACCCCTGAATTCGCTACTTTCCGAGGTCGTCACGCCGTCGACACACTATCGGCCCGGCACCTGTGACCCGGATCCGCCCCGGCAAGGGCAACCGGGCCGGATCAGCGCTCATCCCACCTGGGAGTCGAGGATCACCGTCTGGCCGTTGACCGATCCGACGCGGCACCACCGCTGCTCCGAGGTGACCTGCCCGTTCTTGTAGTGATACGTGACCGTACCGGTAGCCGTATCGCCGTTCTCGGTGACACCGCTCACCGTCACAGAACTGAATTCGCCCCAGAACTGCAGGTAGTTGTCGTATCCGCCGGACGAGGACTGATATCCGGAGGACAGCAGCGGCCACGCGGCCGCCGCATTGCCCGGCAGCATGCCGTAGTAGCTGGTCATGAACCCGGCGGGGTCCGCGGGCACGGCCGCGGTGGTGGTCGCGGACGTCGTCGTGGTGGTCGTCCTCGATGACGCCGGGGTCGTGGTGGTGGTCGGCTGGGCGCTGCCGGTGCTCTGCTCGCGTGCGGGCGGCAGGGCCGCGGCCGAGGTGGACCGAGTCGCCGACGCCGCCGCGGCCGGGTGGTCCTGTCCACCGCTGCCACCTCGCACCATCACGACCAGCCCGACGATCACGAGCACGACGACCACACCGGCCGCGGCGAGGATCAGCACGCGGCGATCGGCCGTCGACTCGGCAGGCTTCGACTCGGCCATCGGCGTCGCACCGGGAGTCGTCCCGCCGGGAGCCGCCGCACCGATGTGCAATGTCGGATCGGCGGCATTGCCTGCCGCCGCGCCTCCGGCCAGGACGGTCGTCGCGGCCGTGGCATCGGCCGGACCGGATGTCGGCAGGATCTTCGTGGCCGAAGGCGGCAGCACCGGCGCTCGCCCCTCGGCGACGGCCTCGAGTTCCTTGCGGGCCTCGGTCATGGTCGGCCGGTCGCCGGGGGCGGCGGCCAGCAGTCGCATCAGAACCGGGCCGAGCGCGCCCGCGTGCTGCGGGCTTGGCACCTCGGCTCGCACCACCGCGTGCAGTACGGCCAGCGGATTGTCGCCCTCACCGAACGGCGGCTGCCCCTCCACCGCCGCGTACAGCGTGGAGCCCAGGGCGAACACATCCGACGGTGATTCCGGATTTTCTCCGCGCGCCACTTCGGGAGCCAGATACGCCGGCGTGCCCGCGAGAAATCCGGTGGAGGTCACCGTGACATCGCCGACCGCGCGGGAGATGCCGAAATCGGTGATCTTCACCGCCCCGTTGTCCGCGACCAGGATATTGGCCGGTTTCACGTCGCGGTGCACGATTCCGGCGTCGTGCGCGGCGGCCAGCGCGGCGGCGACCCGGGCACCGATCCGGGCCACCTCCGCGGGGTCCAGACGGCCCTTGTCCCGCAGCAGCGTCGCCAGGCTCGGCGCGTCGACGAATTCCATGACCAGCCACGGCTGGCCGTCCTCCTCCGCGACATCGAAGACCGTGACCGCGTTCTGATGATGCAGCCGCGCGGCGATGCGCCCCTCGCGCATCGCCCGCATCTTCGCCTCCAGCGCCTGCGACCGCGTCAGGCCGGGGGCGAGCAGAAGCTGCTTCACCGCCACCGTACGCCGCAGCCGGACGTCACTGGCCCGCCAGACGACCCCCATTGCCCCCGAGCCGATGGGATCGCCCAGCCGGTAACGTCCCGCGATCAGCCGGTCTGATGTCATGTTCTCGTGCCCCTCCTACGCTTGCACGCCGAGCCACCCTGCCACTCTGCGTGAAGCCCGGAAACTCAAACAGCTTACGCGTTAAAATATTTCGCTTCGGGATGCAGTAGGACGAACGCATCCGTCGACTGCTCCGGATGCAGTTGCAACTCGTCGGACAGTGTGACACCGATCCGCTCGGCTTCCAGAATCGATACCAGTTTCGCGCGGTCCTCGAGATCGGGGCAGGCGCCGTAGCCGAATGAGTAACGCGCGCCGCGGTATCCGAGCTTGAAGTACTCCTGCACGTCGGCGGGGTCGTCGTCGGCCACCGCATGCCCGTCGAGCACCAGTTCCTCGCGAATCCGGCGGTGCCAGTATTCGGCCAGCGCCTCGGTCAACTGGACACCGATACCGTGCACCTCGAGGTAATCGCGGTAATTGTTCTGCGCGAACAACTCGTTGGCGAAATCCGCGATCGGCGATCCCATAGTGACGAGCTGGAACGGCAGCACATCCACCTGTCCGCTTCGTGCCGCGAGTTCGCGCGAACGGACGAAATCGGCGATACACAGGAAACGGTCGCGTTGCTGGCGCGGAAATGCGAACCGATAGCGTTCCGGCGCACCGGGATCCGGCTCGGACAGCACGATCACCTCATCGCCCTCGGAGACCGCTGGGAAGTACCCGTAGACGACCGCGGCGTGAGCGAGCACGCCGTCGGCGGTGAGCCGGTCGAGCCAGTACCGCAGCCGCGGGCGTCCCTCCGATTCGACCAATTCCTCATAGCTCGGGCCGTCGCCGCCACGCTGACCGCGCAGGCCCCACTGGCCCAGGAACAGCGCGCGCTCGTCCAGCAGGCCCGAATACTCTTGCAGCGAAAGGCCCTTCACCACCCGGCTGCCCCAGAACGGCGGCACGGGGACGGGCAGATCGGCGGCCACATCGGAGCGGGCAGGCACCTGCACGGGCACCTCGGCCGCCTTGCGTTCGGCGGCAATGCGTTTGGAGCGTTCGTGCCGGGCCTTGCGCTCGGCGGCCTTCTCCCGCGCGGCGATCGCCTCCGGGCTGTCGGCATCGATACCGCCGCCGCGCTTGATCGTCATGATCTCGTCCATCAGGCGCAGACCCTCGAACGCGTCGCGCGCGTAGTGCACATCGCCCTGGTAGACATCGGTCAGATCGTTCTCGACATACGAGCGGGTCAGCGCGGCCCCGCCCAGCAGCACCGGGAACTGATCGGCGATCCCGCGGGTGTTGAGCTCCTCGAGGTTCTCCTTCATCACCACGGTCGACTTGACCAGCAGGCCGGACATGCCGATCACATCGGCCTTCTTGTCCATCGCGGCGTCCAGGATCGTCGCGATCGGCTGTTTGATGCCCAGGTTGACGACCTCGTAGCCGTTGTTGGACAGGATGATGTCGACCAGGTTCTTGCCGATGTCGTGCACATCGCCCTTGACCGTGGCCAGGACGATGCGGCCCTTGCCCGAATCGTCGGTGGCCTCCATATGCGGTTCCAGATACGCGACCGCGGCCTTCATCACCTCCGCGGACTGCAGTACGAACGGCAGCTGCATCTGGCCCGAGCCGAACAGCTCGCCGACCGTCTTCATCCCGGACAGCAGCGTCTCGTTGATGATCTGCAGCGGCGGCACCTCGGCCATGGCCGCGTCCAGATCGGCCTCGATATCGTTGCGCTCGCCGTCGACGATGCGCCGCTCGAGCCGGTCGAACAGCGGCAGCGCGGCGAGCTCCTGCGCGCGCGAGGCCTTCGAGGAGGCCGTGGAGACGCCCTCGAACAGCGCCATCAGCTTCTGCAGCGGGTCGTAGCCGTCGCTGCGCCGGTCGTACACCAGATCCAGCGCCGTCTCGCGCTGCTCGTCGGGGATCCGGCTGATCGGCAGGATCTTCGAGGCGTGCACGATGGCTGAATCCAGTCCGGCTTCGACGCATTCGTGCATGAAGACCGAGTTGAGCACCTGCCGCGCGGCCGGATTCAGGCCGAAGGAGATGTTCGACAGGCCCAGGGTGGTCTGCACGTCCGGATGGCGGCGCTTGAGTTCGCGGATCGCCTCGATGGTCTCCAGACCGTCGCGCCGGGACTCCTCCTGGCCGGTACCCAGGGTGAAGGTGAGCGTATCGATGATGATGTCGCTCTCGGCCAGACCCCAGTTGCCGGTGATGTCGGCGATCAGGCGTTCGGCGATCTCGACCTTGTGCTGTGCGGTGCGGGCCTGCCCCTGCTCGTCGATGGTCAGCGCGACCACCGCCGCACCGTGCTCGGCGACCAGCGCCATCGTCTTCTGGAAGCGCGAATCCGGTCCCGCGCCGTCCTCGTAGTTCACCGAGTTGACCGCGCAGCGGCCGCCCAGATGTTCCAAACCCGCTCGCAGCACCGGGGTTTCGGTGGAGTCGAGCATGATCGGCAGGGTCGAGGCGGTGGCCAGCCGGCTCGCCAGCGCCTCCATATCCTTGGTGCCGTCGCGGCCGACGTAGTCGACACACAGATCCAGCATGTGCGCGCCGTCGCGGGTCTGGTCCTTGGCGATGTCCAGGCACTTCTGCCAATCCTCGGCCAGCATCGCCTCGCGGAACGCCTTGGAGCCGTTGGCATTCGTGCGCTCACCGATCATCAGCACCGAGGCGTCCTGCTCGAACGGGACCGCGGTGTACATACTCGACACGCTCGGTTCGTGCACCGGCTCGCGCCTGCCCGGGGCGACGCCGCGCACCGCCTCGGCGACCTGGCGGATGTGCTCCGGGGTGGTGCCGCAGCAGCCGCCGACCAGGGCCAGGCCGAATTCGGTGACGAAACCGCTCAGCGCGGCCGCCAATTCCTCCGGCGTCAACGGATATTCGGCGCCGTTGGGACCCAGCACCGGCAGGCCCGCGTTCGGCATCACCGACACCGGCAGTTGCGCGTGCTTGGACAGGTGCCGCAGATGTTCGCTCATCTCGGCCGGGCCGGTGGCGCAGTTCAGGCCGATCATGTCGACCCCGAGCGGTTCGATCGCGGTCAGCGCCGCGCCGATCTCGCTGCCGACCAGCATCGTCCCGGTGGTCTCCACGGTGACGTGGGTGATGATCGGGATCCGGCGGCCCGCCTGCGACATCGCCCGCCGCGAACCGGTCACCGCGGCCTTGACCTGCAACAGGTCCTGGCACGTCTCGATCAGGATCGCGTCGGCGCCGCCGTCGAGCATGCCCAGCGCGGCCTCGGTGTACGCATCGCGCAGGGCCGCGAACGGCGCATGGCCGAGGGTGGGCAGTTTGGTGCCGGGTCCCATGGAACCGAGCACGTATCGCGCGGAACCGTCGGCGCCCGGCCCCATCTCGTCGGCGACCTCGCGGGCGAGGCGGGTGCCGCGCTCGGACAGGTCCCGGATGCGGTCGGCGATATCGTAATCGGCGAGATTGGGCAGGTTGCAGCCGAAGGTGTTGGTCTCCACCGCATCCGCGCCGGCCTCGAAATAGGCGCGGTGGATGTGCCGCAGCACGTCCGGACGTGTCTCGTTCAGGATCTCGTTGCAACCCTCGAGGCCGCGGAAGTCGTCCAGCGACAGATCCGCAGCCTGCAGCATGGTGCCCATCGCACCGTCTCCGATAACGACACGCCGGGCGAGCGTGTCGAGCAAGGTGGTATCGAACTCGGCGCGGGGGGACACAGGCATGTACTAGAGGGTAATGGGAAGCAGGGACAAGTCCGACGACAGCGCCGGGTCACCAGCACGGGAAGTGGCCCGCGCCACACTCGGGCCGACCGGCCGGTCGGCCGCCACACGGTATGCCCGGAATTCGCGATCCACCCCGGGCCGACCGGACACGCTGTCGGCAATATGCCATGAACAGCGGGGCCGGTACGCCGTAGGCTGACCGGGTGAACGCCAGTGCATCACCCGATCCGGACCTGCCGACGTTGCGCGATCCGGTGCTCGTGGCCGCCTTCGAGGGCTGGAACGACGCCGCCGACGCCGCCAGCGGCGCCATCGAGCATCTGGAACTGATCTGGGACGCCGAACCTCTCGCCGAACTCGATTCCGAGGACTACTACGACTACCAGGTGAATCGGCCCACGGTCCGCCAGGTCGACGGCGTGACCCGCGAGATCCAGTGGCCCGCCACGACGCTGTCGGTGTGCTCGCCCCCGGGCAGCGAACGTGACGTGGTGCTGTTACACGGCATCGAACCGAATATGCGGTGGCGCAGTTTCTGTGACGACATCCTCGAACTCGTCGAGCAGCTGCGGGTGAGCACCGTGGTCATCCTCGGCGCGCTGCTCGCCGACACCCCGCACACCCGGCCCGTCCCGGTCACCGGAACCGCTTACAACAAGGAGGCGGCCGAGCAGTTCAGCCTGGAGCAGACCCGATACGAAGGCCCGACCGGGATCACCGGCGTGCTGCAGGACGCCTGCGTTCGCGCGGGCGTGCCGGCCGTGTCGTTCTGGGCGGCGGTGCCGCACTACGTCTCGCAACCGCCCAACCCCAAGGCCACGATCGCCTTGCTGCACCGCGTGGAAGAGGTGCTCGACATCGAGGTTCCACTCGGTGAGCTGCCCTCCCAGTCCGAGGACTGGGAATCCGCCGTCGACGAGATGACCGAGGGAGATGAAGAGGTCAGCGAGTACGTGCGTTCGCTCGAGGAGCGCGGTGACGCGGCCGTCGACCTGAACGAGGCGATGGCCAAGATCGACGGCGACGCCATCGCCGCGGAATTCGAGAAATACCTACGCCGCAGAGGCGGCCCAGGCGGCTTCGGGCTGTAATTTTGGCAATTTTGGCCTCCGCTTCGCCCGCGCCGAAAACCTTGCAGGTCTTCTTGCTGAGCCTTTCGCTTCGCGGGCGACTCCCAGCGGGACAGAGACGCTTCGCCGCTGGGTGCGTTGGGATTTCGCCTCGCTTCGCTTCGGCCGGCTGCTGCTGGGCTCGTCCCGCGGGCGAAGCGTCTCTGTGTCTTCAGAACTGTCAGGCAAGGAAGGTCGACCCCAAAGGTTTCGGCGCGGGCTCGTCGTTGCGCGGTCGAAGCGCATGGCCGAAGGCCGAGTCTCGACCGCGCAACGACGAGCCTTGAAGCGCCGGAAACCCGCCGGAGCGAAGCGGAGGCACATCGGACACTGCCCAGACTCGGGCTTCGGCCTCTTCGGCCAGTTTGGCGAGCAGGATTTCGCGTGGAATCGTTTGTCCCGCAAGATGTTCCAGGGATGGAACCACGACGTGGTGTGCGTCCGCGCGCTTGAGCTCGGCGGTCAGCTCCGCGAACGCGGTGCCGTCACCGGTTGTCGATTCATGGAACGTCGCGGCGAAGCACATCCCCGCGGAGTTGGCAAGGCTGCACATGGCGTCTTCGAGCTCTTCGGGGTGGCCTTCGGCCAGTTCGTCACGCACATACCCATAGATCAACGCTTCCACCCGAGCCTCCGTTGGGATCTGGATAGGGATTCGCTGTTCTGTTGTCGCCCCCCACATGCGGGGCGCTGCTCGACGAGGTACCGCGGGCCGATAGCACTGCTTCGGCGGTACCGCGCGGGCCGGAAAAACCGGCCCGTTTCGAGCATGCATCACTGCCAAATGTGATTGCAGATGTCAATGCGCTGACATTCGGATGCCCTATCCGGGCCATCTGGAGTTAACTGGTGGGATACTGAGGCCGTGGCCGCTGGTGACGATCGACCCGTTTGGGCAGTCCGAATGCGTTCCGAACGAGATGCCAGGGGGTGGTCACAGACCGAAGCGATCCGCGCGATGCGCGCCAAGTCCTCGCACAACCTGCCGACCGACAGCACTTTGCTACGCAACTGGCGGCGCTGGGAATCGGGCGAATCGCGACCCGACGAGTTCTACGCGCCGATCATCGCGGCGGCCTTCGACACCGTCACCGCCGCTTTCTTCCCCAAGGCACGCCCGAACCGGGACGACGAGTTGCTGTCCTCCACCGGGATGGACACCCTGGAATTCCTCGGCCGCCTGCGCATGTCCGATATCTCCTCGGCCACTCTCGACGCCATCCGGATCACCGCCGAGCGGCTGTGCTGCGAATATCCCAGTTCCGACCCGCGCACCCTGCACGCCGAGGGCACCGCGTGGCTGCGCCGCATCACCTCACTGCTGGACGGCCGACTGACCTTGGCGCAGCATCGCGAGGTGCTGGTCCTGGCCGGATGGGTCGCCCTGCTGGTCGGTTGCCTGGACTACGACCTGGGCCGGCGAACCGAGGCCGAGGCCACCCGCCGGGCCGCGTTGTCCCTGGGCCAGGAGGCCGACCACGCCGAGATCATCGGCTGGGGCGCGGAGATGGCCGCGTGGTTCGCCCTCACCCAGGGCAACTACCGCGGCGCGATCGACGCCGCCGACGCCGTTCTGGCAAGTACCCAGCAACTAGGCGTCGGCGTGCAACTCGCCGCACAGCAGGCCAAGGGCTGGGCGCGCCTGGGCGATCGCAGAGCGATGGACGCGGCGCTGCGCAGGGCCCGCTCGATCCTGGACCGACTCGACCATCCGGTCAATCTGGACAACCACTTCGTCGTGGACCCGCAGAAACTCGACTTCTACGCGATGGACTGCAGCCGCGTCGTCGGCGAGGACCAGTTGGCGAGAAGTTATGCGCAGCAGGTGATCCGGACATCCACGGGCCCCGGCGGCACGGTCCTCAAACCCATGCGGCTTTCCGAGGCACGACTGACCCTGGCCGTGCTGGCCGTGCGGGACGGCGCATTGGACCTCGCCGTCGACGAGGGCCTGCGTGCCTTCACCGGAACCCGGCGCTGCCTGCCGTCGCTGATGTGGGTCGCCAGCGAAACCGCCCGGGAGATGATCGAGCACTACCCGGACGATCCGCGCACCCGCACCTACCTCGAACAACTACGTGAGCTGGCAACACCGTGAACGCTGTGTTTTTGGCCTCCGCTGCGCTCCGGCGTGTTCGCGGCCCCCGAAGTCTCGCCGGGCCGCGAACCTTGCGGTTCGCGTTACCCGGGGTGAACGAGCCAGGGTGACCGACGGGTTCCCACGCTACGCTACGGCGGATCCGCAACCCCGCGAACCTCACCGCTCCCACCCGCGAACCTCGCAACTGGCCTAACCCGGGATGAACCAACCTGGCTGACCAACGGATGCCCACGCTGCCCTACGACGCGTCCACAACCCCGCGAACCTCACCGCTCCCCCGTCCGGCGAGACCAGCCGCGAACCTCGCAGCCGGCGTTATCCCCGGAGTGAGCGAACCTGGGTGACCGACGGTTCCACGCTGCGCTGGGGCGGGTCCACAACCCCGCGAACCTCACCGCTCCCCCGTCCGGCGAGACGGGCCGCGAATCTCGCAGCCGGCGTTATCCCCGGAGTGAGCGAACCTGGGTGACCGACGGTTCCACGCTGCGCTGGGGCGGGTCCGCGACCCCGCGGACCTCACCGCTCCCCCGTCCGGCGAGACGGGCCGCGAATCTCGCGGCTGGCGTTGCCCGGGGTGAGTGAGCTTGGGTGACCGTTGAATTGCGCTTCGCTTCCCTCCTGCGGTTTCCTGGTCCCCGCGGATCTCGAACCGGCTTCGGAGGTGTTCCCAGGGGCCGCGATAGCGCGGGAGCGGAGCGGAGGCCAAGATGGTGCAATGGACTTCAGTCTGCGGACCTGCTCGTGGCGGGGGCATGCCACCTACGCGCCCGATGAGACCGAACTCGCTGCCCGCCTTCATGTTTCGACTGCGGCGGGTACCGCGTGGCGCTGTCTGCGCTGCGGTGACTTCGTCGTCGGCGATCCCGCGGGCCGCGGTCCCGCCGACGAGGCGCCCGAGGTGCCACGCGGGCGGCTGCTGCGGGACCGGTTCATCATGCGGCTCCTGGCGATCGAGCGGATCGTGCGCGGTCTGATCTTCGTCGCGCTCGGGGCGGGGGTGTTCAAGGTCCGCAATTCGCAGCACCAGCTGCGCGCGGCATTCGACCGGGAGATGCCGCTGATTCAGCCGCTGGCCGATCAGATCGGTTGGAATCCGGACAATTCGAAGATCGTGCACTTCATCGAACAGGGCTGGAAGCTCTCGCCGACGGTGCTGAGCCTGATCGCGGTCGGGCTGTTGGCCTATGCGGCGATCGAATTCATCGAAGCGGTCGGACTGTGGCTGGCACATCGCTGGGGTGAGTACTTCGCCGTCGTCGCGACCGCGATCTTCCTGCCGCTGGAGATCTACGAGCTGACCGAGAAGATCACCGTGGTGCGCGCGGGTGCCCTGGTGATCAATATCGCCGCGGTGCTGTGGCTGTTGTGGTCCAAGCGACTGTTCGGACTCAACGGCGGCGGACGCGCGTACCACGCCGAACACAACGAGGCGAGCCTGCTCACGGTGGAACGTTCGGCCGTCGCGGTACCCGCGTCCTGATCGATGACCGACGCCACGGCGGCTGCTCGGCGCGCCGACGCCGGGGACGCCGTGGCGACCGCGGGCATCGGTATTACCCTCGACCCGGTGACCGAGTCCGCTGAAGGATTGCTGCCCGAGGCCGCATCCGCGACATCCAGGGGTGAGACAGCGGTGACGCGTACCTCCGCGACGGTCGCACCCGCCCTGGGGATCAACCCGTCACCGCAGGACTCGGGCCCGGCCGCGATACCGGAGGCACTGTTCGACGGTTCGGCGCCGCCACGCGATCGCGTGGTGTTCGCCCCGGCCGGCATCGACGCCGCCGCGGCGGAGGATCGGTTGCGGCTGTTCACCTTCGCCACCGCCGAGAAGCGCGGCGAGTATCTGTGGGTGTTGCGCGCGTTCGATCAGGCTCGCGCCGCCTATGTCGTGCTGCTGCACGCCAGCGACGTCGCCGAGACGCTGACCCGGTTCCCGGGCGCGCCGCGACTGTCCGCAACCGAGGTGGGCCCGCTGCTGGAACAGCTGCACCAGTGGGGCGTGCTCGAGCGCAGTTACGACGGTACCCGCGCGGCGACCCTGGCCGAATATCGCAACCGGCACTTCGTCTATCAGTTCTCACAGAGCGGCTATCACGCCTATCGCGCCGTGTCCGAGGTACTCGGCGCGCGTCTGGACGAGGCGTCATTGTCGCGCCTGGTCCTGCCGGAATTGCTGACCGACCTGCAGACCCTGGCCCAGGCCAACCGCACCGGCGATGCCGAACGCGTCTACCGCGTCCTGAACCGCCTCGACACCACCCTGTCCGAACTGGCCGAACGCGCCGCGCACTTCTACCTCACCCTCGGCGATCTGGTGCGCACCACCGAGGCGACGCCGGAATCCTTTCTGGCGCACAAGGACGCGCTGCTGGCGCATATGCGCGAATTCAGCATGGACCTGGCGCGTTTCGCCCCGCGGCTGGCGGCGGCGATCACCGAGGTCGAGGAGACCGGCGTCGAGGAGATGATCGCGCGGGCCGGAGCCTGCGACGAGCGGGTGCTGCTCAGCGTCGCCGATCGCGAGGAGGATTGGCGCGAGCGCTGGCATGGGCTGCGCGGCTGGTTCGTTGCCACTGCGGCGGATATCGTTGCGGGCGAAGGCCATTCGGACGCGCAGTCCAGGCCCGGCACCGGCCAGACCGAGGCCGAGCGCCTGCGCGACGCGACGATGAGCGCCATCGCCGCGGTGCTCTCGCTGCTGCGGCGGGTCACCGAGACCCGCAAGGGCGGGGTCAGCCGGGAGTCCGCGCTGCGCCATCTGGCCGGATGGTTCACCGCGACACCGAATGCCGAGAGCGCGCACGCGCTGTTCGACGCGGTCTTCGGCCTGGGCCGTCCCCGGCACCTGTCGATGGAACATCCCGACGCCGACGTCATACCCGCGATCCGATCCTGGTGGGACGCACCGCCGTTGGAGATCGCGCGCACCCTCGCCGAGACCGGTCGCCCACCGTCGCCGGGCGCACCGTCGCGAATCGCGCGCAACGACGCGGGAATCCGGCGGCTGCGTCAGGCCCAGCTGGACGCCCAGCGCGCCCGTGCGGCCGCGGCGCAGTCGCTGGCCGCCGCCGATCTGCACGAACGCGTACTCGACGACGGTGAAACCGAAGTGCTGCTGCGCCTGCTCGACGCGGCCTCGACCGCATGGGTTCCGGTGAGCGGCCGGACCGGAACCACCGGCTCGGACAGCGGAGTCACCCTGACGGTTTCCGAGCATCCCGGTTCGACCGTCGTTCGCACCGCACGCGGACTGCTGCACCTGAACAATCGCCGACTCGAAATCCGTGCGAACGGCAGCGCCCGAACACCTACCACCGATACCCGCCCCGGTGCCGGACTGACGGAGCGACGCCCGTGATCCACGCTCGCACAATAGATTCGCTGGCCCTGGACAGCTATCAGCGTGCCGCCCGGGTGATTCTGGCCAACCATCTGGTCACTCGCAGTTATCCGGACCGGATCGCCCTGCCGCTGCTGCGGCGCTGGGCCACCGAACTGCGTGAGGATCTGGCCGCATTGTTCGGCTACCGGCTCGAGGTCACCGAGACCACCGCCCGGCTGTTCCCGGTACTGGACCGGCTCGATTCCGGTCGTCCGGCGCGGACGCCGAATGATCGAGTCTTCGACCGGCGACGCTACGCGTACCTTTCGCTGGCACTGGCCGCGCTCGGCCGGGCAGGCGATCAGATCACCCTGTCGGAGTTGGCCGATCAGGTCGCCTCGTACGCGACGCGGGTGGACGGACTCGAACTGTCCACCGACCGAGCCGCCGATCGCGACGCGTTCGTCGACGCCGTGGCCTGGCTGGGTGCGCGCGGTGCGCTCACCCTCGCCGACGGCGACGCCGGGGGCTGGGCTGCGGATCCGGAGGCCGGGGAGGCGCTCTACGACATCGATCGGGCCGTGGTCTTCGCGATCTTCCGGCCGCCGCGCGTACTGCAGCATCTGCGCAGCGTTCGCGGCTTGTTCGAGGACGAATCCGACAGCGGCACAAGCACTTCCGCACCGCAGGCGCGGGCGGCCGATGCTCGCCGGGTGCGGCGTGCGCTGGTCGAGCGCCCGGTGGTCTACGCGCAGGAACTCACCGAATCCGAGCGGGACCAGCTGGGTACGGAGAAGGTCGTCGCCGAGGTGGAACTGCTCACGGGATTGCGGGCCGAGCGTCGCGCCGAGGGCGTCGCGCTGATCGATACCTCGGGCCGCCTGTCCGACGTACGTTTTCCCAGCACGGGCACGCTCGCGCAGGTGGCGCTGCTGCTGATCGGCGAGATCGCGGATCTGGTCCTGGACATCGACAATCCCGTCGAGCGTCGGCGCCGCCCCGCGCCGGCCACCACGCTGATCGACGCGCTGGACGACGCGATCCCGGACTCGACCGTGTTCACCCCGCTGGTCATAACCGCCGAAAGCGATGCGGCACAAGAAGATACGGGTGATACGGAGATCTCGGGCGAAGGCGGCGAGACCGAGCAGGAGCCGGTGTATCCGGTCGTACCGTTGTCCTGGATCCGCGAAACCGTCCAGGCGCTCACCGACCGCTACGGATCCACCTTCGCGGCACAGTGGCAGGCCGACGTGCCGGGCCTGACCCGGGAGGTACTCGCACTGCTCGAACGACTTCATCTGGTCGAGCCCCACCGCGAGGACGAGAGGGACTCCAGCGCAATGGTTTCCGAACCGGTCCTGTTGATCCTGCCCGCCCTCGCCCGTTACCGCGGCGCGGTGGTCACGGTCCGCACGCGCGCCAAGAGCGAACTGTTCGCCTCCGCGACCGCTCTCGGCGATCACGCCTATCCGGCACAGAAGGGGAGTTGATGGATCTCATCCACGGCGGCGTCCGATTCGTGCCCACCCGGGCGGGCATCATCAACCTCTGGGACTACCGCGATCAGGAGTTCTGCTTCGCCGATGGGCGGCTGGTGTTGCGCGGTCCCAACGGGTCCGGCAAGACCAAGGGCCTGGAAGTGCTGTTCCCCTTCGTGTTCGACGGCCGGATCGAACCGCGCCGGCTCAACCCGTTCGCGGGCGAGGAACGCACGATGAAATCGAACCTGTTGTACCGCAAGCAGGAATCGGCCTACTCGTACGTGTGGATGGAGTTCGCCCGCGGCCGACGCGAGGATCCCGAGGTGGTCACTGTCGGGATCGGCATGCGCGCGACCCGCTCCTCGGACAAGGTGACCCGCTGGTATTTCGTCGCCGACGGCCGGGTGGGTGTCGACTTCTCGCTGATCGGCCCGGACGACCGGCCGCTCACGCGCAAACAGCTCGCCGAACAGATCGGCACCGACGCGCTCACCGATCGGCCGGTGGATTACCGCGCGGCCATCGACGCGCGCATGTTCGGGCTCGGGGCGCAACGCTACGACCAGCTGATCAACCTCATCTTGACCCTGCGCCGCCCGCAGCTGGCCAAGAACCTCGACCCGCGCGGCCTGTCCCAGGCCCTCACCGACGGCCTGCGCCCGCTGGACGAGCAGCTCATCCTGGACGCCGCCCGCTCGTTCAGCGATATGGAGGAAGTCGGCCGCACACTCGAGGGCTTGGTCCAGGCGGACACCGCCACCCGCGCCTTCGTGGGTGTGTATCGCAAATATCTTGCGGTGCAAGCGAAGAGCGATGTCGATCAGGTGCGCGGGCGGATCGACGCGGTGACGCACGGCAGTACGGCGCTGTTCGCCGCGACGGCGCTGCGGGAGCGTCGCGAAGGTGAGCGAACCGCCGCCGAAGAGCGCGCCGAGGCCGCCGACCGCGGCTACGAGCAGGCGCTGACCGATCGCGAGACGCTCCAGCGTTCCAGCGCCTACGAGGGCAAACAGCAGCTCGACGATCTGGCCGACGCGGTGCGCCGGCTGGAGACCTCCGCGGCGGTGCATCGCGACAAGGCGACCAAGGCACAGCAGGCGGTCGATCAGCGCGCCGAGGAGACCGAAAGGTCCCGCGCCGCAGTCGAATCCGCTGCCGCCGCGCTGTCCCGCGGCGAGGACGAATTGCGCACGGCCGCCGAGGAAGCCGGTATCGGCTGGTCCGCGCTGCCCGAGCAGGCGCGTGCGGAACAGCTCACCACAACCGTGCGCAGTCACGCCGAGGAGCGCGACGCCGACGTGCGCGCGGTGCGCCAGGCGCTGACCCTGGTGGACACCGCGGCCGCCGGGCGTTCACGCGCCGAACGCGCCGCACAACGCGCGATCGAGCAGCGCGACACCGCCGCGGCCGCGCTCGCGGAGGCCGAGGCCACCGTGACCCTCGCCCGAGCGAATACCGCTGCGGCGCTGCGTGACTGGTGGGAGGAACACCGCGAGGTCCACGAGCCGGTCCGCGCGGGACTGTTCGAGGCGCTCGATACCGCGCTGGCCGCCGCGGGTTCCGATGACGCGGCCACCCTCACCGAGGTTCTCGCCGAGCACACCGAACCGCTCACCGAGCAGATCCGCGGTCAGCGGCAACAGGCCCGCACCGCCGCCGAACAGGCCGCGGCCCGAATCGCCGAGCTGCGGGCCGAGCAGGAGCGGGTCGCGGCCGAGAAGGAAGACGCGCCACCGGCTTTCGCCGCCCGCACCGACTCGCGCGAGGCTCGCGCGGGTGCGCCGCTGTGGCGGCTGGTCCGCTTCGCCGACGACGTCTCGCCCGAACGCGCGGCGGGTATCGAGGCGGCGTTGCAGGCCGCCGATCTGCTCGACGGCTGGGTGTGCCCGGAAGGCGAACCGCCGCCGCATGATTCGGAGCAGTTCCTGGTCCCGCTGCCGCCGCTGGACCGCCCGGCCGGCCGCACGCTGGCCGACGTACTCGTCGTCGAGGACGATTCGGACGCGCTGACCGTTCCCGGTGACGTCGTTTCCGGCGTGCTGGCCTCGATCGCGTTGTCCGACAATGTCGTCGAGGACGGCGGTGCGAGTCCTGAGAAGGCCGCCGCGTCCGGTGGCGCGACTCCACCGGTGACGATCGATGCCGACGGCCGATACCGCCAGGGCGTACAGCTGGGCCGCCACACCAAAGCGCATGCCGAGTTCATCGGCGCGACCGCCCGCGCCCGCCGCCGCGAACTGCGCCTGGCCGAATTGGCCGGCGCCGTCGAGACCGCCCGGGCGGCCGAACAGCAAGCCCTCGCCCAGCAGCGTGAGGCTTCCGAACGATTGACTCGAATCACCGCCGCCGCCAAGGCGTTACCTCGCACCCACGCCGTCACCGCCGCGTTGCGCGCGGTCTCCGAGGCCGCGGGCATGCTGCGGTCCCGGGCCGAGGCGGCGACGCAGGCCGAGAGCGATCTGGATCAGGCGATCGCCGAGTTCACCATCGCCGACAAGAAGGTCCGCGGTGTCGCGGCCGCTCATCGCGCACCGCGTGATCCGGCCGAACTCGACGCCCTGGCCGCGGCCATCCGGCACTTCGAGAACACCGGCACCGCGCTGCTGCGCCTGCGCGGGGACCATCAGCGCGATCATGAACGGGCCCGGGAGAGCGAGGACCGGCTGGCCGAATCCCGGGATCTGGCCGAAGCTTTCGCCGAGGAGGCCGAATCGGCGCGAGCCGGGTACGAGGAGCAGTTGCGCAAACTCGAGACGTTGCGCGAGGCGCTGGGCGCGGGCGCCGCCGATATCGATCGAGAACTGGAACAGGCCCGGATGCGAATCGAGGCCGCGCGGGCCGAGCAGAAGGCCGCACGCAAGGCGGCCTCCGACGCGATCGAGGCGGTCGGCTCGGCCGAAGGCGCGTACCGGGCCGCGCACGATTCGCTCGGCACCGCGCTGACCGAACTGCTCACCGACGTCAAACACCTTGCGCCCTATGCCCGTCCGGATCTGCTCAGCCTGCTCGGCGCGCCCGATCACTGTCGTTGGCCGAGTACCGAGGCGGCCTGGTCCACCCCGGAACAATTGCTGTACCGGATCGAGACCGGCGGACCGGAGGCCGCCCCCCGGGTACTGCCCGAGGAAGTGCAGGAACTGTTCGACGGCCTGTGCGCGGCCACGGAGTCGGTGCGTGCCGGTGAGGCGGCCCGCAAGTCCACCCGCAGCGCGGTCACCGCGGCGCTGCAGGAGTTCGACGCCGCACTTGCCGCAGCCCGGCAGGACTACCGGTTGCAGTGGGACGCCGCCGACGGGCTCACGGTCGTGCAGGTGCACGACGACCAGGGCGCCGCGGCACTGGCCGATTTCGCCGACCGCATCGCCCGGGCGCGCTCGGATCAGGAGCTGCTGCTCACCGACGCCGAACGCCGCATCCTCGAAGACGCGCTGCTGACCGGTCTGGCTCAGCAGATCCACGAACGCACCAGTGACGCACGCGATCTCATCACCCGCATGGGCAGCGAGATGAAGCAGCGCCGGATGTCCTCGGGCAACACCATCGGCGTGCACTGGGTGCTCGCGGACAACCTGTCCGATTCCGCCCGCGCGGTGTGCAAACTGCTCGACCGCGACGCCTCGGAGCTGAGCCCGGCAGATCTGGCCGCCATACGCGCCCACTTCGCCGCGGAGATCCGCACCGCGCGTGCCGCGCACCCGGAACGCTCGTACCCCGAAATCCTGGCCACCACACTGGATTACCGGACCTGGCGAGTGTTCTCGTTCACCCTGATCACCGCTGACGGCAGCGAGGACCGGCTCACCGTGGCCCGGCACAGCGCCCTCTCGGGTGGCGAACAGTCTGTGTCCCTGCATCTTCCACTGTTCGCCGCCGCGCACGTCATGCTCGATTCGGCCGACCCCCAGGCCCCGCGCCTGCTCGCCCTGGACGAGGCGTTCGCCGGTGTGGACGACAACGGCCGCAGCGAATTGCTGGGCCTGTCGGTCGATTTCGACCTGGACCTGTTCATGACGGGCTACGACCTGTGGATCACCTACGACCACGTCCCGGCCTGCGCGCACTACGATCTGGCGCACTCGGCCGCGGAGAACACCGTCAGCGCAACGCTTCTGGTGTGGGACTCGCGCGATCTGCTGGCCGAACACGACGGCTCCGACCTCACCGCGGCCCTGGGTTCTCCGGGCCGCCGCCGAGTGCCGCACACCGTCGAGGGAGCCATAACCATGGACGAGGCAATGGAACTCACCTCCTGACGGGTCAGTGCCCGTACAGCAGCATCTGCCGCACCGAATCGATGCGGACATACGGCAGGAACCGGCACCGCCGGATTGCCGCTGCGCCGCCACCACAGCGACAGCGTGACACCGGCCGAGGATCTGCAGCGACAGTTGCGCGATGATCGTCCGGACGACACGTTCGCCTGCTCACCGCCGGTTGGCGCGACAGAGCCCACAGGATCGAGAGCCGGAGCGGAGCACCCTCCACCGGCCGGCCTGTCGGCTCGGCCGTTCGCGCGGGCCGCGGGTCAGGTGAGGGTGGTGTCGCCGAGGGATTCGGAGAGGGTGCGCAGCAGGGCCTTCAGGTTGTCGCGGTCGGCAGCGGAAAGGTCTGCCAGTAGGCGGTTTTCATTGGCGACGTGCCGGGGAAGGAGCTCATCGACCAGGGTGCGTCCGGCGGCGGTGAGCTGGATGCGGACCGAGCGCCGGTCACCGGGGTCGGAGCTGCGGCGGACCAGTCCCTTCGACTCCAGCCGGTCGATGCGATTGGTGACCGCGCCCGAGGTGATCATCGCCGCCTTGATCAGGGCTCCCGGCGTGAGTCCCTGTTCGCCGCCGGAACGCCGCAGTGTGGCCAGCACGTCGAACTCCCAGCGCTCCAAGCCGTGACCCGTGAAGAACTCGCGCAGCTCGCGGTCCAGCACGCGGGCCAGCCGAGTGATCCGGCCGACCACTTCCATCGGCGCGACGTCGACGTCCGGGCGCTGTTCGCGCCATGCGGCCGTGATCAGGTCCACCGCATCAACCATCAATAGCCCTCTCCACATGAAGAATCTTAGCGTTGGCATAAACCAGCGTCGTGTGGTGTTATCTCTCAACATTAAGATAGTTAATCTGGAGAGAAGGCCATGACCACTCGGAACGTCGCCGGGTCGCCTGTCGCGACCCTGGCGCTCACCGCCCTGACGCCGCTGGTTTGGGGCTCCACCTACGCCGTCACGACCGAATTCCTGCCACCCGATCGGCCGCTGTTCACGGCCCTGATGCGGGCGCTACCCGCCGGACTGGCGGTGCTGGCGCTGACCCGGGTGCTGCCGCGCGGCCGCTGGATCCCGCGCGCCATGGTGCTCGGCACCCTGAACATCGGCGCCTTCTTCCCGCTGCTGTTCCTGGCCGCCTATCGACTGCCGGGCGGCCCGGCCGCCGTGCTGGCCTCGGCATCCCCACTGTTCGCGCTGGGTTTCGCGGCGGTGTTCCGAACCGAACACCCGACCGTCCGCAAGGTGGTGGCCGCCGTCGTCGGCATCGCCGGAGTGGCCATCGTCGTATTGCGCGCACGGGCAACGCTCGATCCGATCGGCGTACTGGCCGGCATTACCGGTGCGGCGTGCATGGCCGCGGGGACTGTGCTGACCAAGCGCTGGGGTCGGCCCGAGGGCGTCGGGCCGCTGACCATGACCGGCTGGCAGCTCACCGCCGGCGGCCTGCTGCTGTTGCCGCTGGCGTTGCTCGCCGAGGGTGCCCCGCCCGCGCTGGACGCCCACAACATCGGCGGCTACCTGTACCTCGGGGTGATCGGCACGGCGTTGGCCTATGTCGTCTGGTTCCGTGGCATCTCCCGGCTGCCCGCCACCTCGGTTGCCTTCCTGGGGCTGCTGAGCCCGCTGTCCGCGACCGTGATCGGCTGGGCCACCCTCGGACAGGGCCTGAGCCCGCTGCAAATCCTGGGAATGGCGATCGCCCTGGGCGGCACGTTGCTCGGCCAGACCGGCGCCGACCGAACAACGAGGCGGACCGCCCGCCACGAGATTTCCGGCAGCCCCGCACCGGAACCGCAAACCGCCGTCACCGCAGAGCAATCCGCCTGACGGCTCGCCCAACCGCCCGTCGCGGTTGTCACAGCATCCGCCAGAACGCGGTCTTCACATCGCGCGCCGCCAACGCCACAGTCTGCTGTCACCGCGAAAACCGTTCTACCACTACTTTATTCGGCCGAAAACAGCGCGATCCGCACCCGCCGATCGCCACCTGTCACCGGCGATCGCATCGGGTCGGCACGTGCGCCGACAACCGGTTCCCGGCCGATCGCATCCGATACCGCCCGCGTCGGCACTCTGCCGACAACAGGAGAAGGAGATCGAATCCTCATGCGCATCATCGTTTTCGGAGCATCCGGTGCCGCCGGCAGCCGAGTGGTCGCCGAAGCGGTCTGCCGCGGCCACAACGTGACGGCCGTATCTCGGGACGCTGCACGTCTGCGCGAACTGTCTTCGCGGGTCGAGATCAGGTCCGGCGACGCCGCCAAACCCGATCATGTTGCCGAACTGAGCGCCGGGCACGACGCGGTGATCAGCGCGACCCGTCCGGCGCCGGGCCGAGAGGAGGAGTTGGCGGCGGTGGCCGAGGCACTGCTGGCCGGGCTGGCACGCACCGGGGTGCGGCTGCTGGTGGTCGGCGGCGCGGCCGGTCTGCGAGTTCCCGGCGGCACGATGCTGCTCGACACCCCCGATTTCCCGCCCGACCTGCGGCCGATCGCACTCGCCTGTAACCAGCAACTCGATGTTTTCCAGGCGGCCACCGCGGGGCCGGTGGATTGGGTCTACCTGAGCCCGCCTGCGCTGCTCGAGCCGGGCGTGCGGACCGGCCGCTATCGGGTCGGCGCGCACGACCTGCTGATCGACGCCGAGGGCAATTCGCACATCTCGATGGAGGACTTCGCGGTCGCATTGCTGGACGAGGCCGAGCGGCCCGAGCACCATCGGACCCGGTTCACCGTCGGATACTGAACTCGAAGCGGGCCGATCCGAGACAGCTGACCCGCGTGCGGGGCGACCACCGTGGACCCATCCCGCAAACCACTGGCGCGCCTTCGCGGCCCGCAGCCCGAATAGCGGGCTTCGCCGGGTGCGGGCGCCGCCGGGCCCGAACCGAGCAGCGCTGGAACGGTTCGAGACCTGTCGCAACCCATTCACCGCGACCACAACGCCTACTGCCGCGAACGGCCCTACGCGGACCGGCACCGTCGGGCCCGTCCTGCCCGCGGACGCTGCTGTGTCACGAATCACCGTGCTCGACAACGGTATTCATCCCAGTGCGCAGATTTGTGGACCGAAGCGCCACGGGCGTGCGGCTCCACAAGCCACCGCCCGAGCAACCGCCCCGGCGCGCCGTGCTGCGCGCCGGATCACGGCCCGCGCTGCTGCGACCGGATCACGGCCGGTGGCTGCCGCACCGCTCCCGCGTCCACCCCGAGTGCGCCCGCGACCGCCCTGGTGAGGTGGTCGGTGATCTCGGCGCGATTCCAGCGCCGGTGCTCGGCCAGGTCGTAGACGACGCGTTCATCGAAGATGGTGATCCACAGCAGGACCGCGTAGGTGATGTCGAGATCGGGCGCCAGCCCGTCGCGGACCAGCGCCTCGAGCACTTCGGCGAGAATGTCGTGCAGGCCGGTGATCGCCTCGTCGCCCCCGGCGAGCCGCTCGATGAATCCGCTGCTGCTGCGGATGTAGCGCACCGCCGACCCCCATTGCATCGACTGCTCCACCCAGGTACCGCAGAAGCGGTGGAACCGGCTGAGCGAATCGCGCTGTGTCCCGGGCTCCGAAACCGCGGCGTCGATCATCGAGAACGCCTCCAGCAGTTGCGTGATCGCCCGGTGATGGAACGCGGCCATGGCGTCCTGCGGTGTGGGGAAATGCCGGTACGCCGTGGCCACACCGACGCCCGCCACAGCGGCGAGTTCGGGGATCGAGAACCCGACTCGACCGGCCCGCAGCAACGTGTGGACGCCGTCGACCAGCAGCACTCGGCTGCGCTGGGCATCGCTGCGGGTGTTCACGGGCACGATTCCATCCTGCACAAGCGCGTCTGCCGGCATGCCGGGTGGGTCGAAAACGGTGGGTGCGCCATCGGGCCCCTGCCCGATTCCCCGTTCGAGTAGAGAAGTTCTTCTCAGTTATCTATCATCTCAATCGAGAAGATCTGCTCACTTAGGGGGCGAGATGCGGGTAGCGGCACCGGGCGCGCTGTTGGTGCTGATCATGGCGCAGCCGAACATGGCGACCGGCATGATGCCGTACTACCGGCACGCCTGGGCACTGGCCCCGCTGCTCATCACGGTGATCTTCGCCGCGTATCTGTTCGCGCTGACACCGACGCTGGCACTGCTCGGAACGCCGCCCGCACGCACCGGGTGGTGGTGGCGGATCGGGCTCGGCAGCGCCTTCGGCATCGGCGCGGATCTGGCGATGGCACTGGCACATTCGGCCTGGCCCGCTTGCCTGGCGCGGATCTGCGCGGGCCTGTCGGTGGGCCTGGTGACCGGCTCGCTGGCCGGGCTGATCCTCGAACGCCGGGGCGAGCGCGGGCGCACGGCCATGGCGACCGCCACCGTATTCGGTTCCGCGCTGGGCACATTCGCCGCCGCCGCGCTGGCACAGTACCTGCCCGCACCGGGAGTCACCGTCTACCTGGTACACGCGGTCACGCTCGGGCTGCTGGCGCTGATCGTGCTGGCCGATCGCGGTGTGCGCGTCACGGCCCCCGCACGTGGCGCCGCACCCGTGCCCGGCGCGGATGAACCGCCGATCGCGGGATATCTCACCGGAATCGCAGCGTGGGTCTCCGCCGGCCTGGTCGTCGCCCTGTTGCCCAGCTACGGCGCGGAGTTGCTGGGCACCCGGAATCTGACCCTGCTGGCACTCCCGGTCACGCTGTATCTGATCTGCGCCTGGCTCGCCCAGCGCGCTCTGCCGCCCCGAGCCCTGCCTGCCGAACCCTTTGCCGCGCAACTGATCATCATCGCCGGTGTCGCCATCGCCGCCGCGGTCTCCTGGGTTTCGAGCCTGCCGCTGCTGCTGTGTGGCGGCGCGATCGCCGGATGCGGTCAGGGCATCGCCTATCGCACCGGGCTGCGCATAGTCAGCGCCGCCGCGACTCCGGATCGGCACGCTCGAATCGCCGCACGCTTCGCCGCCGTGGCGTATCTGTGCGCGGCGGTCGGCACCGTCGCCCTCGGGGTCGTGGCCACCATCGGATCGATGCGCGACGCGGTTCTGGCCGCGGCCGCCGTACTCACCGCAATCGCCTCGGCCACTTGGGTATTCCGCCGCCGCGCAGTGCCGCACGCCGCGCGTTGTACTCCCGTTTCACGAACATCGACAACCGCATAATCCCCCGCACGCATTCTCCGATTTCCTCGCCGGAGTAAGTACCTCCACTCTCCCGAAATCCACCGGAAACAGCACTGCGGCAAGACGCACGGAATTGCCACCGTGCGCCTTCTGCGTGTTCGGAATATGTTGGGCTGCAATGGATTTGCCCGAGTTTCGGAAACGGGTTCGTTACCTGCGTTCACCGGGACACAAAATTCGATTGCTTCACTTGATGTACGAGAACCAAATACATTCCCAGCGAATGGATTCCGATCATGGCAACACCCACCCGGACCGGCCCGTCGATCTCCCGCCGGACGAACGCATTCCGAGTCCGCACCACCGAGGCGTCGATCGCCACCGCCGAAAACACCGGTGGCACACTCAAACGCAGCCTCGGCCGCACGGATCTGATCGCGATGGGAGTCGGCACCATCATCGGCGCGGGCATCTTCGTCACCACGGGCGTCGCGGCCGCGACCAAGGCCGGACCCGCGATAATCCTGTCGTTCGTGCTGGCCGGAGCGATCTGCGTACTGGTCGCACTCTGCTACAGCGAACTGGCGTCGATGACGCCGGTATCCGGCAGCGCGTACACTTACACCTATTCCACGATGGGTGAGGTCCCGGCATTCCTGGTGGGCTGGAATCTACTGCTCGAATACGCCGTGGCCGCGGCCGCGGTCGCGATCGGATGGTCGGGGCTTTTCCGCGCGACACTCCAATCCTTGTTCGGCACAACGCTTCCCAAAGCGATTTCGAGCGGGCCGAGCGACGGCGGTGTGATCGATCTCCCGGCCGTGATAATCGTCGGCATCATCGTCGCCGTGCTCGTATTCGAGGTGAAAATTGCCGCGGCCGTGGTGAAAACCCTCGTCGCACTCACCATCGCCGTGCTCGCGCTGGTCGTCGCGATCGGCGCGCCGCATGTGCATCCGGGCAATTGGGCACCGTTCGTTCCGTTCGGCGTCAACGGCATCGCCGCCGGGGCCGCGCTGGCATTCTTCGCATATCTCGGATTCGACGTCGTTGCCACCTCGGCGGAGGAAACCCGGAATCCGCGCCGGAATCTGCCCTGGGGCATCATCGGGTCGGTCGTCATCGCGACCATCCTGTACGTCGCGGTGAGCGCCATATTGACCGGTGTCGCACCGTATTCCACCTTGAACAACGCCGCACCGGTGGCGACGGCGCTGGCCGCGATCGGCGCGGGCTGGATCGGCAAGGTCATCCTGGTGGCGTCGGTGATCGCGCTCACCAAGGGCCTGCTGATGGTGTTCTACGGACAGACCCGCCTGGTATTCGCCATGGCCCGCGACGGTCTGGTGCCCAAGGCGCTGTGCCGCACCGGTTCTCGCGGGGTGCCCGTTCGGCTGAGCCTGGTGCTGGGTGCGGTCATCGCGGTGGTGGCCGGGCTGCTGCCGATCGATACCGTGGCCGAACTGGTCAATATCGGCGCGCTGTTCGCGTTCGTCATCGTCGCCCTTGGTGTGCTGATCCTGCGCCGGACCGATCCGGGCCGCGCACGCCCGTTCCGGACACCGTTGATGCCGATCGTGCCGTTGCTCGCGATCGCCGGATGTGTCTGGCTGGCAACCACTTTCGCGCCGCTGACCTGGTTGCGATTCGTGATCTGGAGTGCCGCCGGCGTTGTGCTCTACCTGACCTACGGGCGCAGGCATTCGGTCGTCGGCGGTGGCCGCGCACCCGAGCCCACCGACGATGCCACCGTGACCGGAGGCGCCGCATGACCGCCCAGCTCGACAGCTTCTACCCCACCCGGGTCGACTTCGGCACCCTGGCGGAAATCCACCGGGCCGCGGCGGCGGCACTGCCCCCGGACGTGTTCGATTTCGTCGAAGGCGGTGCGGGCAAGGAGATCACGTTGCGCGCCAACCTGGCCGCATTCGACCGCTGGCGCATCCTCCCCGAGCCGATGAGCGGGGTCGGCGCCCCCTCGACCCACACCGACCTGCTCGGCATCGGACTCGACACGCCGATCCTGACCGCGCCGTTCGGCGGCGACGCGCTGTTCCACCCCGAGGGCCACCTCGCCGTCGCCCGAGCCGCACAGCGGCACGGCGCGCTGTCGATCGTGCCCGAGGCAGGCAGCTTCTCCTACCAGCGCGTGCACGCGGCCGCACCGCGCGCCGCGCGCATCGCCCAACTGCACCCGTTCGGTCATGCCCCCGCCGAGGCGGACCGCCTGGCACACGCCGGGTTCGAGGCGCTGTGCATCACCGTGGACTGCCCGGTCGGCGGATTCCGCACCCGGAACATGGGTAATCGCTTCGACCCCGATCAGCGCCTGTTCGCGGGCAACCTGACCGGGGAGAACGGCGCCCCCGGCGTCGCGGAGGTGTTCGGGCAACTGCTCAAACAGGGTGGCGCGGTGTGGGATTGGGATCAGCTCGCGGACGCGGCGGCGGGCTTCGGGCTGCCGTGGATCGCCAAGGGCATTCTGACACCGGCCTCGGCCGAACGCGCCCTCGCCGTCGGCGCATCGGCACTGGTCGTCTCCAATCACGGTGGCCGCCAGTGCGATCCGGCTCCGGCCAGCCTCGAGATGCTGCCGAGCATTCGTGCGGCGGTCGGCCCGGATCTGCCGATTCTGCTGGACAGCGGCGTGCGCACCGGCAGCGACATCTATCTGGCGCTCGCGCTCGGGGCCGACGCCGTCATCATCGGCCGGGCTGCCATCTACGGGCTGGCCGCCGCCGGAGAAGCCGGAGTCGATCGAGTACTCCAGCTGCTCAGCGAGGAACTGCGCACACTCATGATCCTCTCCGGCGCAGCGACTCTCGGAGACATCGATGGTTCCCGGATCGTGCGGGCCCCGGCATGAGGGGCCGGGGCCGCACCGACGTCCGGACACCACCGTCCCGCCGAAGGAGATCACCGTCGTGAACGCTCCCTTTCCCGCGGCCCGCGCCGGCGGCGGCCTGCTGTTCACCTCGGGTCTTGCCGCCGTCGACACCGCCACGATGACGGTGTCCGCCGACACCTTCGAGGAGCAGGCCGCCATCGTCCTGGACCAGCTCGACGCCGCACTCGACGCGGCGGGCAGCAGCCGCGCGCAGGTCCTGAAACTCGACTGCTATCTGTCCGACCGGCGGTGGTTCGCGTCCTGGAACGCGGCCTTCGCCGGGTATTTCGAGTCAGCCGCACCGGCGCGGACCACAACTGTCACCACCCTGCCCATCGAGGGGCTGTTCATCGAAATCCAGGCGATCGCGGTCGCCGCATCCTGAGGGAGATCCACAATGACCGCCGCAACTCCACTCCTGCATACCCGTTCCGCCATCGGCGATTTCACCATCCGCGACGTCATCGAGGGCCAGACGGCCGGGCAGCTCATCGTGGCCGCCGACGACTGGGGCTGGTGGGCGACACTGCTGGGCGGCAACACCATCGCACCCACCACCGGCATCCAGCAGGCCGTGGCCGTCGGCTTGGTGCGCGCCGGATTCCTGGTCCGGCGCAATCACCGCTACCACCTCACCCACACCGGTCACGATGTCGGCAAGAACCGGGGTTTCGTCCGGTGCGCGGTGCGTGGCTGGGAACCCACATTCCGCAAGCTGTCCGATGCCGCACTCGACGAATTCATCCCCGCCGCAACCGAACCCGGTGAGGTGGCACGAGCCTGCACCGATATCGCCCGACGACGCCCGGAGATCTTCGCCGGCATCGGCGCGGCCATCGCCGCCGACGAAACCCCGGGATGCACCATAGATCTCGGCTGCGCCGATGCCGGACGGATACAGGCGCTCGCCGCGATCGCACCGAAGGAGCGATTCCTCGGCGTGGACATCGAGGCCGAGGTGATCGACGCAGCCACCGCGGTCCTGGCCGGGCAGGGGCTCACCGATCGGGTCACCCTGCTGGCCGGTTCGGTACAGCCCGGGTCCGAACCGCCGGCCTGGCTCGCGCACGTCGACCGCGAGAGTGTCACCACCGCAATGTCGTTCTTCCTGTTGCATCAACTCGCCAGCGACGGCGAGGGCATCGCGGCGGTGCTGCGCGGCTGGATGGAGTGGTTCCCGAACGTGCGCCGCCTGGTCATCGGCGACGGCTATCTGCTCGAGGCCGAACAGTGGACCCAGCAACCCTGGTTCTCGCCGACCTACGAGATCTACCACACCATCACCGGGGTGCGGCTGTGGACGCAACAGGAGTACGAGACCGCGTTCGCCGAACTCGGCTGGTCCGTGACCCGCCGGATGGAGGACCACACGATGCTCGTCACCACTGTCCTCGAACGCGGATGACCACCTCGTTCGACGGCCCGCCGATCCCGGTCGACACCCGCGCGGCGGTGCTGGATCAATTCGTCACCGACGAGACCGGCCGCAACGGCAGCCGCCCGCGCGGTGTCGCCCATGCGACCGGCCTCGACGACGTACTCGCCGTGATGGCCTGGGCACGCGACTCACGCACCCCGCTGATCCCGCGCGGCGCGGGCACCAGCCTGGAGGGGCATCTGCTCGCCCGCGGGGACGAGCTGATCCTGGATCTGTCGCAAGCGGATTCGATCCTGGACATCTCACCCGCCGACTTCACCGCCACCGTGCAGCCGGGTGTGACCCGAACCCGGCTCAACGCGGCGGCAGCCGAATTCGGCCTGCAATTCACCGTCGACCCGGGCGCGGACGCCACGCTGGGCGGGATGGCCGCCACCAATGCCAGCGGCACGACCAGTGTGCGATACGGCGGCATGCGAGCCAATGTCGTTGCACTGCAGGCCGTCTTCGCCGACGGCCGGGTCATGCGGTTGGGGCGGGCGGTACGCAAGTCCTCGAGCGGTTACGACCTGAAGAGTCTGCTGATCGGGTCGGCGGGGACGCTGGCGATCATCACCGAACTCACCGTGCGGCTACATCCGATTCCCGAATGCCAGGCGGCACTGCGTATTTCGTTTCCGGATGTGGCCGCCGCGGTGGCTGCCGCGGTCGAGATGCTGGGACTCGCGCTGCCGGTGAGCAGACTCGAATTCGTCGATGCCGCGAGTATGGCCGCGCTCAACGCCTTTCGCCGCACCCGCTATGCCGAGCTGCCCGCGTTGTTCGTCGATCTCGAGACCGCCTCGGCCGCGGCGGCGAACGCGAACGAACGCGACATCGATCGCATCGTCCGGGCACACGGGGCGACTGCCGTCGAGGTGGCGCGGACGCACACCGAACGACACGCGCTCTGGGAGGACCGGCACGCACTGTTCTTCGCGCTCAGGGCACGCAGCCCGGGACACCGGTTCCTGGTGACCGATACCGCCGTGCCCTGTTCCCGCATTGCCGATGCGGTGGGCACCGCGACCCGGCTCGGCGCCGAGCTCGGTCTGGACATCAGCGTGGCCGGACACATCGGCGACGGCAACGTGCACGTCGTGGTGCCCTATACCGAAGCGAACCTTCCTGCCGCCCTGCGGTTCTCGGATGCGGTGGTGCGCCATGCCCTGTCCGTCGGCGGCACCGCCTCGGGCGAGCACGGAATCGGCTTGGCCAAGAAGAAATATCTACGCGACGAGCACGGCGGCGCCGTGGAGGTGATGAGCCGGCTCAAACGCGCCCTGGATCCGCACGGACTGCTGAACCCGGGCAAGATCCTGGACGCGTGAATCCCTTCGCCGTCGCTCAGCGCGGTCCCGGCACTACGGGGTCCGGGGCCGGAGCGACGACCGCTGGGATAGGTCCGGTCGTGGAACGACCGTTCTGGGCGTAGCCCAGCCATCCGGTGCCCACGAAGACCGCGAGCAGCAGGGCGGTCGGCAACTCCAGGAGCAACCACCCCGGCGGACACCACGGCAGAGTCCGCACCGGACCGCGCCGCACCGTGCCGCGGCCGTGCCGCAGCTGCGGCTCACCCATCGGCACCGACCACTCACCCGCAACTCGCCGTTGCACGCCCGAAACCTCCATCATCCCGACCGGTCCGGAAAAGATGCCCGAACGTCGCCGAGTACTCAGACTGCCCGCTTACACACACCGCCACACCGGTAATGGTCAGGTAGTTCGGCGTGTCGATACATTTTGCCCTCATTTCGCTCGGATGTCGCGCATCGGGCTCGATGTTTCGACCACGGAACGACCCGTACCGGAGCCGGAATTTCCGGAGTTAGCTGATGATTCGCTACGCTGTGATCGCATCGCGACGGCAACACCGATTCGCCGGGGCGCCACCGCGATCGGTGATCGGCTCGGCGAACTCACCCTCAGGAGGTACGGTTTATGCTGCATCCCCGTCGAACAGGCTGTGCCGCAGCGGTTCTCCTGCCGGGCTCGCGCCCGCCACGCTGAGCGCGTGGGTGCGAGCACCTCGCCCTCACCCGCTGCTTTGTCCGAACGACGGAGAATTTTGCGCAGAAGAACGAGAGCCGCCATGTCATGCACGCCCGAAGTGTTCTTCATCGCCGCCGCCGCATTCGGCGCGACGGCCCTGGTCACCCTCACCGCGCTGTCTCCCGCGCGCACCGACGCCGGGTATGGTCGGGCGTACCGAGCCCGATCGAGTTCGGCAGGCGCGGGTCGCGACCCCTATCCCGGCGGGAGAGCATCGGGTGACTTCGAATGACCGCGGCCCCGTCCCCCGCCGCACCGTGCTGCGCGGTGTCGGCGCCCTGACCGTCGCCACCGCGCTGACACCCGCTGGTACGGCCGGGGCGGACACCCCGGACTGGGACGGTCTGCGAAACCGCTTGCGGGGCAGGCTGCTACTGCCCGCGGATGGCGAATACCACTTCGCCAAACAGCTTTTCGATCCGCAATTCGACTCCGGGGCGCCGATGGCCATCGTGGCGGCCGCTTCGGCAAGCGATGTCACCGCGGCCCTGGCCTTCGCCCGGGATCACCGGCTGCCCTTGGCCGCCCGCGCCGGCGGGCACTCCTATGTGGGCGCATCGGCGACCACGGGCGCGCTGGTGGTGGATGTGCGCGGCCTCGACGGCATCGCCTTGAACGGCGATCTGGTGACGGTCGGCGCGGGGGTGAACATCCGCGCGGTGCTGGCCGAACTGAACAAGTCCGGCAGGTCGCTGCCGATCGGCTCGTGCCCGACGGTGGGACTGGCCGGACTCACCGTGGGCGGCGGTCTGGGCGTCGATTCCCGGCGTTACGGATTGACCTGCGACGCACTGGATTCCGCCGAGGTCGTATTGCCCGGCGGAGCTGTCGCGCACACCTCCGCGAACCAGTTGCCCGGCCTGTTCTGGGCATTGCGCGGTGCGGGCGGCAGCGCCGGAATCCTGACTTCGCTCACCTTCCGCACCCACGCGGCCGAAGACCGCGACATCGCACGACTCGGCTTCCCCGCCGACGCGGCGGCTCGCGTGCTGACCGGCTGGGCCCGCTGGCTGCCCGGCGCCGACCGATCGGTGTGGTCGAACGTCGAGATCGGCGCTACCCCAGGCACTGTCGAATGCTCGGTCATGATCGTCACCCCCGCCGGCCAGGGCGCCGCCGCCATCGCCGGGCTCACCGCCGCGGCCGCCGCGACGCCGATTTCCGTCACGCACCGGACTCTCGGCCATCTGGCGGCCGCCGACGACATCTCGGGTGGCTCGACCACCCCGCGCTCGACCAAGGTCGCCGGATCCGACGTGGTGGCCGAGCTGAACGCGGCGGTGGCGGAGACCATCGTCGATATCGTCACGGCCCGATCCCGCGGCGGCGCAGCCGGATACGTACTCGTAGATCCGCTCGACGGCGCGGTGCGGGACGTCCGGGCCGACGCCACCGCGTTCCCGTGGCGCGCGCACGCCGCGGCGCTGCAGTGGATCGTGGACGCACCCGCGGCGCCCGAGGACGCACGCGCGTGGATCACCAGCGCGCACCGGGCCTTGGGTGCGGCCTCGGCCGGTGCGTACGCCAACTACTCCGAACCCGCTGTCGCGGCGGAGCGTTACTACGCGGGCAGCCTCGCCCGCCTGCGCGCCCTGGCCCGGTCCACCGATCCGAATGGACTGCTGCGCACGGGAATCACGCTCTGAGGCGCGTCCGGCGATCGGGGGATCAGACCCGCTCGGCCGACCGGGTGCGCACGCGCAGCGCGATGGGCTTCTGGGTCTCGGCGAAGAAGTCGTTGCCCTTGTCGTCCACGACGATGAACGCCGGGAAGTCCTCCACCTCGATCTTCCAGACCGCCTCCATGCCCAGCTCCGGATACTCCAGCACCTCGACGGATTTGATGCAGTCCAGGGCCAGCCGCGCGGCGGGGCCGCCGATCGAGCCGAGGTAGAACCCGCCGTGCTCCTTGCACGCCTTGGTGACCTGCGCGGAACGATTTCCCTTGGCCAGCATGACGAACGAGCCGCCCGCGGCCTGGAACTGATCGACGTAGGAGTCCATCCGCCCCGCCGTGGTCGGGCCGAACGAACCCGAGGCGTACCCGTCGGGAGTCTTCGCCGGGCCCGCGTAGTAGACGGCCATATCGCGCAGGTACTGCGGCATCTCCTCGCCCGCGTCCAGCCGCTCCTTGATCTTGGCGTGCGCGATGTCGCGCGCGACCACCAGCGGGCCGGTCAGCGAAAGACGCGTCTTCACAGGGTATTTCGACAGCTCCGCGCGGATCTCCGACATCGGCCGGTTCAGGTCGACCTGCACCACGTCGCCGCCGAGGATGGCATCGGTCTGCTCCGGAAGATACTGCGCCGGTTCGCGTTCGAGCTGTTCGAGGAAGACACCCTCGGGGGTGATCTTGGCCAGCGCCTGCCGGTCCGCCGAACAGGACACCGCGATCGCCACCGGGCAGCTCGCACCGTGCCGCGGCAGCCGGATCACCCGCACGTCGTGGCAGAAGTACTTACCGCCGAACTGCGCGCCGATGCCGAAGGACTGCGTGAGTTTGAACACTTCCTGCTCGAGTTCGAGATCCCGGAAGCCGTGCGCGGCCATGGATCCCGAGGTGGGCATGCCGTCCAGATAGTGCGCCGAGGCGTATTTCGCGGTCTTGAGCGCGAATTCGGCACTGGTGCCGCCGATCACGACCGCGAGGTGATACGGCGGGCAGGCCGCGGTGCCCAGCGAGCGGATCTTCTCGTCCAGGAATTCCAGCATCCTGGACGGGTTCAGGATCGCCTTGGTCTCCTGGAACAGGAACGACTTGTTCGCCGAGCCGCCGCCCTTGGCCATGAACAGGAACTTGTACGCCGGATGCGCGGGATCGGCTGCGGTGGAATACAACTCGACCTGGGCCGGCAGGTTGGAGCCGGTGTTCTTCTCGTCCCACATGGTGATCGGAGCGAGCTGCGAATACCGCAGGTTCAGCTTGGTGTAGGCGTCGAAGACACCGCGCGAGATCCACTCGGCGTCGTCCACGCCGGTCAGCACGCCCTCGGACTTCTTGCCCATCACGATCGCGGTACCGGTGTCCTGGCACATCGGCAGGATTCCGCCCGCGGAGATGTTGACGTTCTTGAGCAGGTCCAGCGCGACGAACCGGTCGTTGCCGGAGGACTCCGGATCGTCGATGATCTTGCGCAGCTGGGACAGGTGCCCCGGGCGCAGGTAGTGGCTGATGTCGTGCATCGCCTCGGCGGTCAACATGCGCAGGACATCGGGCTCGACCTGCAGGAACGTCCGCCCACCCGCCTCGAACGTGCTGACTCCCTCGGTGGTGAGCAGCCGGTAGGGGGTCTCGTCGGCGCCGGTCGGCAGCAGATCCGAGTAGAGGAAGTCAGGCGTGGTCACGAATCGCACTCCTTGTGGCTGGAATCGAGCATTTGGCACTGTATCCATCGGCGCCTGTCCAGACGATGTCAGGCAAGCCTAATCTTGCTCGGTTTCGACACACAGGTTGCACCTTCAACACGCTCGGTGTACCTGTCATTGACGTGGGGATGACCGAGGTGGAAGGCAGCGCATGACCAGTCCAAGCTTGACCCGTCGCGGACGCGGCACGCAATCGTGACCGAAATCCGTTGGCTCGACGAGCTCGAGTCCCGGGCCTGGCTCGGCTTCGTGTTCACCCGCGACCTCATCGCAGCGGCCGTCGGCCGCGATTCGCTGCGGGCCTCGAACTTGACCTACGTGGAGTACACCGTACTGGCCCGGCTGGCCGACGCTCCCGACCACCGGCGCAGCTTCGCCGAACTCGCCGCGGTCCTGGAATGGTCGCAGAGCCGGCTCTCGCACCAGATCACCCGGATGGAGAAGCGCGGACTGGTTGCGCGCGAATCGATCCCGGACGACGCGCGGCGCACGGCCGCGGTACTGACCGGTAAGGGTTCGGAGGTGCTCACCACCGCCGAACCGGCCTACATCGACAGCGTGCGGCGGCACATGATCGATGTGCTGGACCGTGATCAGCTCGCCGCGCTCGCCGATATCTACGACACACTGTTGACCCACCACCGCCGCCCCGCCCAGGCCCGGGTCGGCGCCCTCGACAAGCGGCCGGACCAGCTGTCGGAGCGCCGGGACGAGCCCCGGCTGCGCGAGCGCGGCGGTCGCGCGGGCTGAGCCGGTGCGCGGTGCGGATGTTTGTTTTGGTATCCAGCGGGTATCGGGTAAGACTAGGCTCGACAGGGCATGCGTGAGCAGCCGTGTGTGAGCGAGCCCGACGAAGCAACCGACCTACCCTTAACGAAAGGGGCAGGAGTTTTCATGTCCGACGTGTCCATCGGCCTGTCGCCGGATTCGCTGCCGACCGGTTCGGCTGACGACCTGCTGCCCCAGCTGGTCGAGCACCTGCGACAGAACCGCACCGAACTGCGGGAGGAATGGGCCCGTCGCATCGGCGTAGCCGCACTGCTCACCGCGATGACGCCGGAGGAGGTCTTCTCCGAGGCCACCTCGATCTACGACAACTACGTCGAGGCGCTGCAGACCGGTAGCGTCGAGGCCCTGCAGGCGTACGCGCGGGACCTGTCCGAACGCATCATCCCCCGGGGCGTCGAGACCGACGAGGTCATCGGCATCGTGCTGCTGCTGCGAGATGTGCTGTCCCGCAGCTTGTTCGAGAAGTACCAATCGGACTTCGATCTGCTCAAGCGAGTACTGGACGCCTACGAACCGGCCGCCAACCGCATCGCCAACACCGTGGCCATCTCCTTCGTGCAGGAGCGCGAGCGCGTCATCCGACAGCAGCAGGAGGCCATCCGCGAGCTGTCCACGCCCGTTCTGCAGGTCCGCGAGCAGTTGCTGATTCTGCCGATCATCGGCGTGCTGGACAGCCAGCGCGCCCGCCAGCTCACCGAACAGCTGCTGCGCGCGATCCGCGCCAACCGCGCCAAGGTGGTCGTCATCGACATCACCGGTGTGCCGATGATCGACTCCACGGTGGCCAACCACCTGGTCCAGACGGTCGACGCCTCGGGTCTGATGGGCGCCAGCGTCATCCTCACCGGTCTGTCCTCGGAGATCGCCCTCGCGCTGGTCACCATCGGGCTCGACCTGACCAAGATGAACGCCGTCGGCGACCTGCAAGGCGGGATCCAGGAGGCGGAGCGGCTGCTCGGTTACGAGATCTCGCGCCTCACCGACCGCGACCGACGGTAACCCGAGGCGGGGACAATGCCGGTACCCATTCTGAAACAGGGCACCTACTTGATCGCGTCCGTGCAATCGGCCCTGACGGACGCCGACACCGAACGCCTGCAGGACGATCTGATGACCTACGTCAGCAGATACCGCGCCCAGGGCATCATCGTCGACGTCACCGCGATCGATGTGATGGATTCCTTCGCGGCGCGCTCGCTGCGTACGATCGCCCATATGACCAAGCTGCGGGGTGCGGAGACGGTCATCGTCGGATTGCAGCCCGAAGTCGCGTTCGCGATGGTCCAGCTGGGTCTCACCTTCGAGGACATGCACACCGCCCTGGACCTCGAAGAGGGTTTGTCCTGGCTGAACAGCAAATTGCTGCACACCCACAATCAACGAGATGGTCGTGACCGTGGTCGCTGACAGTGTGGTGATCGCGGTCAAGGTGTCCAGCGACATCGTTACCGCACGTCAGGCCGGGCGAGAACTGGCAGCGCAGCTGGGCTTCTCCCTGACCGACATCACCATGATCTCCACCGCAATCTCGGAGATCGCCCGAAACATCACCAGCTACGCCGGAACCGGTGAAGTCCGTGTGGCCGTGGAGGAACGAGAAGGACGGCCGGCCCTGGTGGTCCAGGCACAGGACCAGGGGCCGGGCATTCTGGACATTCCGCGCGCCCTCGAGGACGGTTATTCGACCGGTCGCGGCCTGGGGCTGGGGCTTCCGGGCGCCCGCCGACTGATGGACCAGCTGATCATCGACTCCGGCCCCGGCCAGGGAACGCTGGTGGAGATGTGGAAGTGGGTGCCTCCCCGTGCATGAGGACGGGTTGATCGGCACCATCGAATGGGCCACGGCCGGACGGGCGCTCCCCGGTCAACGCGTATCCGGGGACCGAGCGGTGGTCCTGGACGCGGGCGGGGGCTCGGTGCTGTTCGCGGTGCTCGACGGGCTCGGGCACGGCGCCGCCGCCGCGGACGCCGCCGATCGCGCCGCCCAGGTGCTCTCGGACAACCGGGCCGAGCCGCTGGACGTGCTGGCCCTGCTGTGTCATCGCGCCCTGGCCGAAACTCGCGGCGCGGCACTGACTCTCGCGCTGTTCGACTCCGGTGACCGGGTGCACTGGCTCGGCGTCGGCAATGTGGAGTCCCGGATCATCGCGAAGGCTCCCGGCAAACTCGCGGTCCGCGCGACCGCGCTGCTGACCGCCGGGATCGTCGGCTATCGGCTCCCGCCCAATCTGCAGACGCAGACGGTTCCGGTGCGGGCCGGGGATCTGCTGTTGATGGCCACCGACGGCATCGTCACCGATTTCGTCGACACCGTGGACCTGTCCCGGCCGACCGCCGAGATCACCACGGACATCCTCGAGGGTCATTCCAAGGAAACCGACGACGCGCTGGTACTGGCCGCGCGTCATCGCGGACATACGGGTCCGGCGCAATGAACCGGCGCACACCGCGCGCACACGTCGTGCCGGCCCCGATGCCCGGACGCGGCAGCGAGGTCGCGGCATGACCACGGTGCTGGCCGCATTCCGTGAGGCGTATACGAACGCCCTACGGCTGCACCTGGATTCGCCGACCCAGTACACCCTGGCCGAGGGGTACGAGCTCGGTCGCCGCGCGCTCGTCGAGGGCGTCAGCATCCTGGATTTGACCGAACACCACTTCCGGTTGCTGGGCCGATGGAATCTGCTCGCCCCGCCACCCGCGGCGGCGGCCGCCGAGCAGGAGAGCGGCGAACATCCCGGCGGCCCGGACGCCGGGGACACCGCGCTGGAATTCCTGCTGCAGACCCTTGCCGCACTCGATGTGGCCACCCGTGGATTCCTGGACAGCACCCGCTCCTACGAGTTGCAGCGGCTGCGCGCCGAGGATCTCGAGGGACGCGACACCTTCCGCACCGCGCTGGTCGAATCGCTGCAGGACGGATTCTTCGTCGCCGATTCGCACGGCACCCTCACCGAGGTCAACTCCGCGTTCGGCGCGCTGACCGGATACGGGCCGGAGACCGTGCCGTATCCGCTGCCGCACCCGTGGTCGATCCCCGAGGAGTCGCACTATCCGGATCTGGGCACCGAGGCCGCGCGCTTCGTGATGCCGGTGCGTCATCGGGACGGGCGCCGGCTGTGGCTGGCGGTCAGCACGTCCTCGCTGATCCGGCCGGAGGACGACGAGCGGATCTTCGTCGGCACGATCCGCGACGTCACCGCCGAACACGACGCCCAGGCCCGCGATCAGGCCGTCTCCCGGCTGGCGACCGCGGTCGCGGCGTGCACCAGCGTCGTGGAGGTGCTCACCGTCGGACTGGACGAGCTGCGCATGGCGATCGGCGCGGAGACCGCCGTGGTGTCGATGTGGCCGAACCGCCAGACCGGGCCGGAGATGTACGTCTCCGGTGAGGACGCGGTGCAGTCGCGTCAGGTGCTCGACGCGAGGGCCCGGGCCCTGCTGGACCGCGCCTGGCTGCGACCGGGCCGGACGATGTTCGCCATCCCCGAGGGCGCGGCCAGTTCCGAGGGCATCGTGGCGCCGTTGGGCGAAACCGGGGATGCGGCGCTGTGGCTGCGTTTCGCCGCGCCCCGCGCGATCAGTCCGGGCGATTGGGCGCTGTTCTCGCTGCTGGTCGGTCAGCTCAGCCTGGCCGTACAGCGCGCGCGCAACTTCGACGCCGCCCGTTCCACCTCGCTCACGTTGCAGCGGGCGATGCTCGGCCCGATCGAACTGCCGCCCCGCTTCTCGGTGCACTACGAACCCGCGCTACCGCCGCTCGAGATCGGCGGCGACTGGTACGACGTGGTGCAACTCGCCGACGGCACGATCGGCCTGGTGGTCGGCGACTGCGTCGGCCGTGGCCTGTCCGCGGCGGTGGTGATGGGCCAGTTGCGCACCGCGGCGCGCGCACTGCTGCTGCGCGGAGCCGGGCCGGCGCAACTGCTGGCCGAACTGGACACGGTCGCCGCGCGGATCCCGGGCGCGATGTGCACGACGGTCTGCGCGGCGATCCTGGATCCCGAGCGCGGGACGTTCCGCTACTCCAACGCCGGGCACATGCCGCCGGTGCTGGCCGCGCCCGGGACCAAGGGCCGACTGCTCGAGGGCGGCCGGGCGGTGCCGCTGGCCACCTTCGAGATGCCGCAGCGTCCCGAGGCGACCACGACGCTCGAACCGGGCTCGACCCTGGTGTTGTTCACCGACGGACTCGTCGAGCAACGCGGTATCGATATCGACATCCGATTCGACGAACTGGCCGACGAGCTGTCCGATGCGGCGGATATGCCGCCGCGCGAGGTCGCCGACGCGGTGCTGTCCCGCCTGCGTCCGGCGGGCGGCTACGACGACGACGTCGCCATGGTCGTCTACCGGCAGCCGCCGCGGGCGCTGCATCTGGACGTGCCCGCCGAGGCGAGCGGCCTGTCCGGGATACGCCGCCGCCTGACCGCCTGGCTGGGCGCGGCCGCGGTGCCCGCCGATCTGGCGACCGATCTGGTCGCCGCCGCCAACGAGGCGTGCAGCAACTGCATCGAGCACGCGTACCTCGGCGGCGCCCCCGGCCGGGTGGTGGTGTCCGCGGATTGCGCTCTGGACCGGGTCACCATCGAGGTTTCCGACGACGGCAACTGGCGACCGCTCCCCGAGGATCCGGGCTACCGCGGGCGCGGCATCGCCATGATGCACGCGCTGACCGACGAGCTGACGATCGACCACGTCGGGGTGGGCACCCATGTGCGGATGATCGCCAAACTTCCGGCGGTGTCGTTCTCAGCGGCCAGCCGGGTTTAGCCGCAGCGCTCCCGTCCGCGCGAACGGCACATTCACGCCACCGCGCGGCCGATCCGTCGAAAAATTCGGAATACGCGGCGTACCTGGGGTTTTCGCGTTCGTGAGTACTACGAAACACCGACAATCCGCCGGACGATGCGGCATCCGGCGCGGGTTCGTGGCAGATTGTCTAGGTGACCAACACTTCCGGAGACGCGCATCCCCTCGCCGACGCGATGACCACATCGGTCTCGGTGCACGACGAAGCGACCGTGCTCACGGTGGCGGGTGAGGTCGATCTGGCGACCGCCCCGGCGCTGGAGAATGCGATCGAGGCAACACTGGGCGGTAAGCCCTCGGTCGTCATCATCGATCTGACCCAGGTGAGCTTCCTGGCATCGGCCGGTATGGCTGCTCTCGTCGGCGCGCACAAGCGCGCCGGGGAGACCACCCGCATCATGGTCGTCGCCGACGGTCCGGCCACCGGCCGCCAGCTCAAGGTGACCGGCCTGGACAAGGTCTTCTCGATGCACACGACCCTGGACGGCGCGCTGACGGCGCTACGCCAGAACTAGCGCCTCGATACCCGTCGTCCCAGCGGGCTGTGCCGGGACGACGGGATTTCGGCCGTCTCAGACCAGCGCGCGCAGCTGTTCGACGAGCTTGACCCGGTCCGCGGGCGTGGCGGCCATCGGCACCACGTTCAGCACCGTCACCCCGGCCTCGGCGAAGGCGGCGACCCGCTCCTTGACGAACCCGGCGGATCCGATCAGCGAGACGTCGCGCACCAGCTCGTCGGGGACCGCCTTGGCGGCCGCCTCCTTCTCACCGGCCAGGTACAGCTCCTGGATGCGATTCGCGGCGGCGCCGTAGCCGTATTTCGTGGCCAGGGCGTGGTAGAAGTTCTTCTCCTTGGCTCCCATACCGCCGATGTACAGCGCCAGGTGCGGTTTGACGAACTCGAGCAGCCCCTCGACGTTCTCGCCGATCGCCAGCGCGGGTCCGGCGAACACCTCGAGCTCGCCCAGGGCCGGATCGCGCTTCGCCTTACCGGCGGCCAGGCTCTCACCCCATACTTCGCGCGCCTTCTCCGGCAGGAAGAAGATCGGCTGCCAGCCCTCGGCGATCTCCGCGGCCAGTTGCACGTTCTTCGGTCCCAGCGCCGCCAGCAGCACCGGAATGCGTTCGCGCACCGGGTGATTGATCAGCTTGAGCGGTTTGCCCAGGCCGGTTCCGCGCTCGGCGGGCAGCGGGATGGTGTAGTGCTTGCCCTCGAAGGTCAGGCGCTCGCGCCGCCACACCCGGCGGCAGATCTCCACGACCTCGCGGGTCCGGCCGATCGGGGCGTCGTACGGCACGCCGTGGAAGCCCTCGATCACCTGTGGTCCCGAGGCGCCGAGACCGAGGATGTAGCGGCCGTCCGACACGTAGTCCAGCCCGGCAGCGGTCATCGCCGTCAGCGTCGGGGTGCGGGTGTACAGCTGCAGGATGCCCGAGGCCAGCTGCACGCGCTCGGTCTTGGCCGCCAGATAGCCCAGTGCGCTCACCGCGTCGAAGGAGTACGCCTCCGGCACGAAAACGATGTCCAGGCCCGCACGCTCGAGATCCGCGACCTCGGCCGCGACCTCCTTGAATCCGCCTGCATAGTTGATGCCCAATCCGATACGCATGACGCTCAACCTACTGCGCACAGCTATCGGGCCGCGTGACCCCCCACACTCGAAGGTCCGGGCCGGCTGCCGGTGACCGCGCCGACCTCGGGTGCCGAACCACAGGCCGCACCGCGGACCCGGTACGGTAATCGGCATCTCGGCCGATCGGCGCCCGCCGGTCCGTCGAGCAGTCGCGCACCGAAAAGAAAGGTCCCGCAACATGTCTCAGGACACCGCATCGTCCACCGGCACCACCACCTTCGGTGCCTCGGCCATCGGGCGGTACCTGGACGATCTGGCCGCCAAGATCCCCGCCCCCGGCGGCGGCGCGGTCGCGGCCCTGCACGCGGCGCAGGCGGCCGCGCTGGTGGCCATGGTGGCGCGCTACACCACCCGCGCCAAAGACGCCGCCAACCGGCCCGTCGTCGACCGGATCATCGCTGCGGCCGATTCGGCGCGCGAGCGCTCGCTGGCGCTGGCGGAAGCCGACGCCGAGGCGTTCACGGCCGTCGGTGCGGCCTACAAACTGCCCAAGGAGACCGACGCCGAGCGCACCGCCCGGACCGAGGCCGTCAACGCCGCGTTGCTCACCGCCGCCCGGGTGCCCGCCGCCGTGGTCGCCGAGGCCGACGAAATCATCTCTCTCGCAGCCGATCTGCTGCCGATCGGCAATCCGAACGTGGTCACCGACATCGGCGCCGCGGCCGACGCGGCCCGCGCCGCGGCCACAAGTTCCCGGCTCAACATCGCCATCAACGTGGCTTCCCTGGGCGAGGGCGAGGGTGCGGAGTTCGCCCCGGTGCTCGCCCGCATCGAGGAACTCACCGCCCGGGCCGACGCGGTCTACGCCGATGTGATGGCCGCCATACACCGCTGACCCGGAAATCATCGCCGACCAGCACACAATCGGCAATCAGCGCCGTTGCGACATGCTGCGGTTTGATTACGATGCGTGCGCTTTCGGGATGCCGGCGTGATCATGAAGTTCTAAGATGAACGTCTCATAACCACACCAGCGAAGGGGTGGGGTCATGCGGAACATGATTCGTCATTTGTTCTTCGCGATCGTCATCGCAGCCCTCACGGCCATTACCTCCGGCATCGCCGCCGCGGCATCGGTCACACCACAGCAGATTCCTGTCGTGACATCCATTTCACCCGCCAACGGAGCGGTGGTGGGCATCGCCCATCCGGTCACGGTCGATTTCGCACAGCCGGTCGCGGATCGCGCGGTCGCCGAACGATCCGTCACGGTCACCGCCGGTCAGCGTCTTCCGGGCACGTTCGCCTGGAACGGCGATCGGGAACTGGTCTGGACACCGGACCGATTACTCCCGGTCAACGCCCGATTCACAGTGCAGGCGGGTCATGCGCGATCCCAGTTCGGCAGCAACGGCGGCACGCGCGCGGACGCCAATATGTCCGCGCACACCTTCACCGTATTCGTCCCCGGGCAGGCGCCTCGGGTAATGCCCGCGTCGATGGGTAAACCGTCCCGCCCGACACCGGTCGGTACTTATCCGGTAATGGAGAAGGACCGGACCATCATCTTCGATTCACGCACGATCGGCATTCCGCTCAGCTCGCCCGAGGGGTACTACCTGAAAGGCGAATGGGCCGAACGTCTCACCTCGAGCGGGGTTTTCGTGCATTCCGCGCCGTGGTCGGTCAACCAGCAGGGTAATTCGAACGTGAGTCACGGATGTATCAATCTCGCGCCCGCGGACGCCCAGTGGTATTACAACCAGGTCAGCGTCGGCGACCCGGTGACCACACACTGGTGAACTGTGGCGAACCGGCGGCGAGCCGCGCGTTTCGGGCGCGGCTCGCCGCCGCGGCGTCTCTCAGGCCCGGCTGGCCTCCGCCGCCCGGACCACGTGACGCATCAGCAGGGCGGTGGTGACCGGGCCGACACCGCCCGGAACCGGGCTCAGCGCACCCGCTCTGCCCTGAACGGACGCCGCGTCCACATCGCCGACGATCTTGCCGTCCGGCCCCTCATTGGTGCCGACGTCGATGACCACGGCGCCCTCGCGCACGTGATCACCGGTGATCAGGCCCGCACGGCCCGCGGCCGCGACAACGATATCGGCGGCGGCGGTGACCGCGGGCAGATCGGTGGTCCGGGAGTGGCAGACCGTGACGGTCGCATTCTCGGCCAGCAGCAGTTGCGCGAGCGGCTTGCCGACCACGTTCGAACGGCCCACGACCGCGACGTGCCGTCCGGCGAGCCGAATATCGTGATGTTTGGCCAATTCGACCACGGCCTCTGAGGTGGCGGGCGGGAAACCCGGCAGTCCGGTCGCCAGCAGGCCCAGCGAGTGCGGGCTGACCCCGTCGACATCCTTGGCCGCGGCGATCGCCGAGCTGACATCCTGCAAGGCAACCCCGTCCGGCAGCGGCGTCTGCAACATGACCGCGTCGACCGCGATGTCGGCGCACAGCCCACGCAACTTCGAGCGAATCTGATCGGCCGTCGCGGTGGCCCCCAGATCGACTGTGTCGCAATCGATTCCGAGGCGTCCGGCGGCGCGCTGGAGCGATTTCACGTACCAGCCGCTGGCTGGATCGTCATTGGCCACCACCAGCACCAACCGCGGTGCGGCTCCCCGCTGAGTGAGCGCGGCGGCGCGCTCGGCGGTATCGGAATTGAGGGCGGCGGCGAGTTCCTTGCCGGTCAGCGAAATGGTGTCCACTCCTGACACCTTAATCGGCCCGCCGGCGGTGTCGACGCCCGGCGCGCAGTACGGCTACCCCTCCGCTACCCTCCAAGACTGGGAAATTCACAACAACCAAATCCTAGCTCGACCCGATATCGGACCGTATCGTAGTGACGGCTGCCACCAAGCCAACTACCAGCAACATAGCCTGATCCGTTCGGTCGGAAAGGTATCGATAGCAGTGAAAATCGCACAGCGTCTCACGTATCTCCTCACGGCCACCTCGGCCCTGCTCCTGGCCGCCGGATCCCTCTCCGGAATCGCGGCCGCCGACAACACACCGGCCCCGCTGTACCGCTCGGCACAGGCCGAGTTCATGACCGGTCACGACGCGGCCGGACTGCGGAAACTCGGGCGCATGGTCGCCGCCGCGCCCGACAACCCGCAAGCGCTTGCCCTGCAAGCGATCTGGGCGGATTATGCGGGCGATCTGCTCACCCGGGAGGCGGCCTTCAACCGGCTCGACGCGGTCGATCCCGGGATGGCCGCAGGTGCGCGCGGCGTGCTCGGGGCGATCGGTGCGGGCGTCGGCACCCTGCCCAATCCGCTGCCCTCGATGATCGGTCCGCAGACCGCTCTGGTGGTGCTCGGCTACGGCCTGCTGCCGAACGGCGCGATGCGACCCGAACTGGTGAACCGCCTGCAAGCGGCCTGGTTGCAGGCGGTCGCCGCACCCGATTCGACGATCGTGGTCACCGGCGGCGCACCGCAGAACGGGGTGCCCGAGGCCGCCGCCATGGCAGGCTGGCTGATCGGGCACGGCATTCCGGCCGCCCGCATCCTGGTCGAGGATCGGTCGGGCTCCACCGTGCAGAATGCTCTGTTCAGCACCCGGATCCTGCGGGATCGCGGCATCGGCAGCGCGGTGGTGATCACTTCGCCGAATCACATCCGCCGCGCGGTCACCGATTTCATCGTCTCCGGGACCCGGGTGGTGGGTGCGATGACCTCGCCCAACGAGATCATCTCCCAGCTGATGCCACCGTCCAAGGCCGCTCAGCGCGGCATCTACCTCGACGCCATCCACACCTTCCTGCCGAATTCCGGTTAACCCAGCGCTCGGCCACAATGGACCGATGAACGTCTCCGACATCGGTTCGCTGGTCACCACGCTGCGCGCGGCGGGGTGCGTGTTCGCCGAGGAGGAGGCCGCACTGCTGGCCGCGGCGGCGGCCGCCGAGTCGGAGCTGGACGAGCTTGTCGCACAACGGGTTTCCGGAGTGCCGCTGGAATATCTGCTGGGCTGGACGGAATTTCGCGGACTGCGGGTCGCGGTCTCACCCGGGGTGTTCGTACCGCGTCAGCGCACCGGATTCCTGGTCGAACTCGCCGTCGCCGATCCACGCGACCCGTGCGTGGTCCTGGACATGTGCTGCGGTTGCGGTGCGCTCGGTCTCGCGGTGGCGACCGAGCTGTCCGCGGCCGGAATCCGTGTCGAACTCAGCGCGAGCGATCTGGAGCCCGCCGCGGTGGCCTGCGCCCGCCGCAATCTCGCGCCGCTGAACGCACCGGTGTACCAGGGCGACCTGTTCGCTCCGCTACCCCGGGATCTGGCCGGACGCGTACATGTGCTGCTCGCCAACACCCCGTACGTGCCGACCGCCGCCATCGCCGATATGCCGCCCGAGGCGCGCGATCACGAACCGCGCACCGCGCTGGACGGCGGCCCCGACGGACTCGGCGTCTTCCGCCGCGTCGCCGCCGCCGCACCGCACTGGCTCGCCCCCGGCGGTCGTCTCCTGGTCGAGACGAGCCGCGAACAGTCCGGCGCGGCCACCGAAATCCTTGCGCGGCAGGGACTTACACCGGCGATCGCCGAATCCGAGGAACTTTACGCGACGGTCGTGATCGGCACGCGTCCCGGTGGGCGACTTCGGCGTGCGTGATTCGCAGTGCGACAACGGCTTCGAGCCGGAGCGGCCGGGTCAGGGTTGACGGCGGATGATCGTGGGGTCCGAGGGCCCCGTGTCCTCGGGAGGGGGCGGTGCTCCTGCTTGTTGTTGGGGGCGCGGAGTTTGTGGCGCCTCGCCGGCCGGATGCTCGGGTGACGGGGCTTGCGGATAGGTTGTGCCAGGCTGAGGTGAGTATCCGGCGGGCGGTGGGGCGCCCGCCGGGGCGCCGGGGTAGCCACCGGCTGTCGCGGCCGGCGGGTAGGGGCCGCCCACAGGAGGTGCGGAGTAGGTTGCGCCGGGGTATTGCTGGGGCGCGGTTTGGGGAAACCGGACGCCGAATTGCGCCGGGTGGATTCCGGCGGCGGATCCACCCGGGCCCAATGCGCCGAGATTCCGGGTGATCGCGTCGATACTGGTTTGCACGCCCTGCAAACCCGCTTCGAGGGCGACCGGGTCGGGTTTGGTGGTGGCCGAGACATATTGGGCCACACCGGCTTCGACGGCCTCGACCGCGGCGGTGGCGTCCGGCAGCGCCTGATCGCGATGGGACTGCGGCAGGGTGGCGATGGCGATCAGGTGGGTGTCCACCGCCATCGCCGACTGCTCCAGTCCCGCACGCAGATTCACGCTGGCGGCCGTGTCGTAGGCATTGACGCCGTGCAGGGCGCGGATCGCGTCCCGCAACCGGCGGTGCAGGCGTGCCTCGGGGTCGTGCGAACCCGCCCAGGACGCCGGAGCGTTCGAGGGGATGCCCGGCACGACCTGGTTGTCGTACGCGACCGACTGCTTCTGATGTCGGGCGATCACCATCACGATCGCGACCACACCGCCCACCAGCACCAGCAGCGCCAGCAGGATCAGCAGAAGTACCACCGCTCACCTCCGATGGGTCGAATGGTGCACGGTGGTGGTGTGGCCGTGCCCGGTGGAATGGTGCCCGAACTTCATGTACAGCACGACGATCGCGATCATCAGGAGTATCGCCAGCGTGACGGCGATGGCGATCTTGATCTTGCTCCACGGCCGCTCGCCGGATACCTCACCGGTCAATCCGTTGATGTAGACATTGAACGGCCGATCCATGTAGATCACCGTCAGCAACCAGATCGGCAGCAGCAGATGCTTGTACGCCAGCGAATTCCAGGTCGAATTCAACGAGTGGATGCGCTGCTGGTCACCGCCGATATCGCGGCGGACCGTGTGCTCGATCTCGCTCTCCATCTCCGAACGCGCCTCGGACAGCGACTCCTCGGCGTCGCGGTCGTAGGTGCGGGCGAGGTGGCCGGCCACGTATTCCGGCGAGTAGCTGGTCGCGTCCTGGATCGGCCACGGTTCGAGGGTCTTGATCCGGGCACGGTCGGCGTGCTCGTTGGCCAGGACCGGAACATCCACGAACTGGTTGGCGACCTCGCCCTGCACCGGATACCACTGGACCCGGGTCACCGTCTGCAGATCGCCATCGCTGTCCCGGTAGGTCTCGGTGTACTCGATGCCCCGCTCGCCCTGATACCAGGTGTACGTGTCTGCGTCGTAGGTGAAGTACGCGTGATAGACGCTCGCGAACGACCCGAGCCGCTTGTACTTCTTGAATTCGCTGGGTGCGAACCACCGTCCGGAAACCCACTTCTCGACCAGCGCGCGAGCGTTCCTCTCATCGATGCGGAAGGGCACCACACCGTCGACCGGCAGGCGCGCGGGCGCATTGTGCACATCGTCACGCTGAATCGGGGTGGCGCAGTACGGGCATCTGGTCGCGGTCAGAGTGCCGACGAACGACGTTGTACCGCCGCAGTTCTGGCATTTGATCTCGTGATTGCCGGTGATCTCCGGCCCCGCGGTAGTGGCCTGCAGCGCACGCAACTCCCCCATCGCCTCGCGCAGGTCGCGCGCCACGACGGGCGCCCGCGGCGCCTCGATCTCGGAGTAGTTGCCGCAGTTGGGACACCGCAACTTCTGACTGGCGATATCGAATTGCAGCTGACCGCCGCAGGCCGAGCACGGGTAGGTACGGGTGTGTTCGGTGCGATGCAGCATCGCCCGATCCGGTTGCGGTGCAAGTTGTTGGGCGGCCATACCGGACTGCTGCCCCTCGGCGCCGCCACCCGGTGGAACGAACTCGACGGCCACGGCAGCCGCAACCGGCGGCCCTATCGGCCGCTGCGGCGGCCCCATCGGCGAAGGCCCGCCGGCGGGGAATTGCGGCGCCCCAGAAACCGAGCCACCCGGCAACGGCGGAGGCCCGCTCGGCGACTGCGCCCCACCTGGATTCGGGCCGGGTAACAGCGGCAGACCACCCGGCGACTGCGAACCACCCGAAGTCGGACCGACGGACTGCGGACGCAGATCATCACCTGACTGCCGCACACCGGAGTTCGGACCGCCCGGAAACGGCGGCGGGCTCCCCGGCGAGCGCGAACCACCGGGATGCTGACCGCCGGGCTGTGGATACAGGCCACCGTGCGACTGCGGCGAACCAGGGTTCGAACCGCCCGGAAACGGCGGCGGGCCACCCGGGGACCACGGCACATCGGGGTTCGAACCGCCCGGCAACGGCGGCGGGCCACCCGGGGAGCGGGAACCACCGGGGTTCGGACCGCCGGGTAACGGCGGCGGCACGGCGGGCGGTTGCGGCGCACCGGGGTTCGGATCACCGGGGAGCGATGGTGGCCCCTCGGGCGAGTGCCGGCCACCGTAGGTCCGGCCGCCGGGCTGTGGATGGAGGCCGCCGATCGGTTGCGGTGCAACGGGTTTCGATCCGGCGGGGAGGGGCGGTGGGCCGGCGGGTACCGGCGGGGCGCCCGATACGGAGAAATTCGCCGGAGGCTGCGCACCCCATGGTGTCGCACCGCCGCTGCCGGGTTGCGGCACAGCAACATTCGGATGCCCTTGCGGCGGAGGCACCGGCCCACCCGAACCGGGCAACGGCGACGGCTCGCTTCCGAGGGATCGCGGGCTACCCGGCCGCGGACCGCCGGAGGGCGGGAGGCCCGGCGGCGCAGGGGGGTTCGCTCCCGGCCGGATCGGTTGTCCGCCACCGTAATTGCGAGTCGGCGCGGATGCCGGATAGGTCTCGCCGGGAGCCCCCGACTGGCCCTGCTGCGGCGAGCCCCCGCCGCCCGGTGGCGGCGGCGGGGTCTGCGGTGCGCGATCTGGCTGCTGTGGGTTGTTCATGGCTCCCCCGGGGCCGTACTGACGGGCAAGGACCGGTCCGGGCTACTGCGCGGGCGGCGGAGGCGGCGGGGTGCCCGGCAGCGGCGGCGGGCTGTTGAACAGCCCCTGCAACGCAGGCACCGTCTCGGCCGCGGCCCAATTCGCCATTCCGTTGGACCAGACATTCGTCTTCGGCGTGAGCTGACCGCTGGCGACGAACTGGCGCAGCTGATCGGCCGGATACGGGCCTGCTGCTTGACCGTTGAGGTCGATGTGGAACTGTTGCTGAGTGGGCAGTGGCGGCGGCACGGGCTGGCCGCCGCCGGGGTGCGGCGGGTAGCCGGGCTGTGGGTAACCGCCACCCGGCTGCGGGTAGCCGCCCTGCTGCTGCGGGTAACCCTGCGGCGCGTAACCGCCCTGGTTCCCGGCGATCTGGCCACCGAGCGCGACGCCGAGTCCGGCCTGGATCGCCGCACCCATCGGGCCGCCGCCCTCGTTCTGCGCCGCGGCCAGCATCGCATCGGCGGTCTGGGCCTGCTGGTAGCGGTTCAGGTCGCCGACGTTGTTGAGGAATCCGCTGGCCTCCACACCACGCGCGACACCGCGCGTCATGGCCTGCTGGATCTCCTCAGGCAGCGAGATCGACATGGTGACCTGATCCACGCCGAGACCGAAGGACTGCACGCGCTGGGCGACGAATTCGCGGAGTTTGTCGGACAATTCGACCTGACGGCCCTGCAGGTCGATGGCGCCCAGGCCGCTGGCCATCACCATGTCCGAGAACGCCAGCGCGATATTGCGCCGGATCATCTCGGTGATCTGCTCCATGTCCACGACGCTCTCGGTGCCGATCACCTGGCGCAGGAACGCCGCGGGATCGATCACCCGGACGATGGTGGTGCCGTTGGCCCGCACCTGCACCATCTTGAAGTCCGGATCGCGCACCGTCACCGGTTGCGGTGTGCCCCAACGCAGATCGGTCACCGGCCGGGTGTTGATGTAGTACACCTCGGAGCGGAACGGGCTGCTGAACCCGTATTTCCAGCCCTGCAGCGTGGACATGATCGGCATGTTCTCGCTGGTCAGCTGGTAGTGACCGGGCTGGTACTGATCGGCGAGCTGACCGCGGTACACGAACAGCGCGTGCTGTCCCTCGCGGACGATCAGCTGCGCGCCGTTCTTGATCTCGTTGTCGTAGCGCGGGAAACGCCACGCCAACGTGGTATTCGTATCATCGAGCCACTCGATGATGTCGATGAATTCGTTGCGGATCTTGTCCATCAGGCCCATGCGTCGCCTCCGTCCTCCCTCGGGCAGCTCGGCACCCGTCCGGCCAGAGTATGTCACAGGTAGGACGGCCCGGGCCTCCCGATATCCCGGAGGCGAAGGAACACATACCGACTCGCCGGTATCGGCGCGTCGGGCGGTCTGTGCGCGAGAGCGCCGACCGGTTCCGATCCGCGATTCACCCCTTGCGGCCGGTGAATTCCGCCATCGAGTGGTAGACGCCGACGAAGTTCAGATACAGGTCGCGGACCTTCAGCGGCAGCAGGCCGGAGATCGCCCGGTTGAAGCGCGAGGTCCACGGCATGACGACCAGCGCGGTCCCCTTCTTCATCTGCGTCCACGCGGTCCGCACCGCCTCCTCCTGCTCGATGATCGGGGTGAACAGGAACCCTTTCGCGCCCGCGAACATGCCGGTGTTGATGTAGGTCGGGCAGAAGGTGGTGACCTTGACGTGGTCGTTCCCGGATTGTTCGAGCTCCAGCCGCACCGAATCCGACCAGCCCAGCGCCGCCCACTTGGAACCGGCGTACACACTCATCCGGGGATTGGCCACCAGCGCCGCGGAGGACGCGATGTTCAGTACTCGCGCCGGTGTCCGGCGAGTCACCATGGCCGGCAGGAATTCCAGCGTGATGTACATGGGCCCAAGGGAATTGATCGCCACGGTCTGTGCGATATCGGCACGATTCGCGGTTTCCCAGAAGTACCCGTTACCGCGCACGATGCCCGCGTTGTTGATCAGCACATCGATATCGCCCACCTCGTCGCGCACGACCGCGCCGGCCTCGGCGATGGCGTCGCGGTCGGACACGTCGACGACGCGGTGGTGCACCGTACCCGGCCCCACAGCCGCGAGTTCGACCGCGGTCTCCTTCAAGGCGGCGTCGTCGACATCCCAGAGCACCACGTCCGCGGCCCTCTCCCGCATCGCTTGCTCGGCGAAGGATTTGCCCAGCCCCATGGCCGCGCCGGTGATCAGGACCTTCTTGCCCGCTACCGAATCCATATCCACTCCTGTAGTCGTACCGCTGCCGCCGGATGCGAGATCACTACTGGCGCAACGCCTTCATGACGCCGAAGTACAGCGTCATGGTCTTGGCCCACATCGCCTCGGACATGCCCGGCAGGGGCGCGATCGGCAGTGCCCGCTGCACCGCGATGGTCTGGGTGTCGATGTATTTGCGCAGGCCCTCGGGCCCGTGCCGGCGGCCGCCGCCGGAGATGCCCAGCCCGCCCGAGGGCGCCGCGACGCTTCCCCACGCGGCGATGAATCCTTCGTTGACGTTGACCGAGCCCGCCTCGACCAGAGCCGCGATCCGCCGCGCCCGGCCCGTATCACGGCTCCACACACTGGCATTGAGCCCGTAGGCGGAATCGTTGGCCTGCTCGACGGCCTCCTCGTCGCTGCCGACCCGGTAGACCGAGACCACCGGCCCGAAGGTCTCCTCCCGGTACACGGTCATCCCCTCGCGGACATCGGCCAGGATCGTCGGCTCGTAGAAGTAGGGACCCAGATCCGGACGCGCCCGCCCGCCCGCGAGCACCGTCGCGCCCTTGGCCACGGCGTCCTCGACATGCGCTGTGACGGTGTTGATCTGACGCTGGAAGGTGAGCGAACCGATCTCGTAGGAATAATCCCGCGCCGAGCCCAGCGCCAAATTCTCGGTGTGCCCGGCGAATTCGGTCACGAAGCGCTCGTACAGGCTGTCGTGCACATAGATTCGCTCGATCGACTCGCACAGCTGCCCGGCCGAGGCGAAGCAGGCCCGCACGGCGATCTTCGCCGCCGCGGACACGTCGGCGTCCGCCAGCACCAGCATCGGATTCTTGCCGCCCAATTCGAGCGAGCAGCCGATCAGCCGCTCCCCCGCCTGCCGGGCGATGGTGCGGCCGGTACTGCTGGATCCGGTGTAGTCGACATAGTCGGCGCGCGCGATGATTTCGCCGCCGATCACCGAGCCGCGACCCAGCACCGCCTGCCACAGCCCCTTGGGGAGACCCGCGCGCTCGGCGGCGTGGATCGCCCACAGCGCGGTCAGCGCGGTCTGGTTGTCCGGGCGCGCGACCACCGCGTTACCGGCCGCCAGGGCAGGCAGGGCATCGGAAACCGCAAGCGCCAGAGGGTAATTCCAGGGCGAGATGACCGCGACCACACCCTTGGGCCGATGCCGCACCTCGACCCGGGTCAGCACCGGCAGCACACCGCGCGGGCTGCGCGGGGCCAGCAGCCGCCGCGCCTGCGCCGCGTAGTAGCGGGCGTTGACCGCGACGTCGCCCACCTCGTCGAATGCGTGCACCCGCGATTTGCCGGTCTCGGTCTGCACGATGTCGAGGATGACGTCCTGTTCGGCGAGCACCAGATCGTGGAACCGCCGCAGCACCGCGGCCCGCTCCCGCACCGGCACCGCCGCCCACTCCCGCTGCGCCCGGCGCGCGGTGACGAAGGCGCTCTCGATGTCGGCGATATCGGACTGCGGCAGGTCGGCGATTTTCGCGCCGGTCGCGGGTGCGAACACCTCGACCGGAGCGGCCGCACCGGCCGTGGCCAGCGCCAGCAGGCGCTGCACCAGCTCGGAGGGGAGTGCATCCGCGGGAGCGGTCTGCGGGGCGGTCGGCATCGTCGGCCCTCTCGGTCAGCGGGTGATGCAATTTATTGAACACTAATGTTACATGAACAGTGGTGTTAGATTAATAGGGCTGAGCCGTATGCTGTCAAGCGACCGTCGATGATCGAGGAGGTTTCACCAGATGCCCGGCGACGTGGTGGTCCCCGCTCACAACGGCGCCCGGCGCGGTCGGCCGCCACAAACCCCGGAACAGGCCGACGAGGTGCGCGCCCGGATCGAACTGGCCACCGCCGCGGTCTTCACCGAACACGGCTCGCGCGGGCTCAACGTCGCGCGGATCATCGAGCAGGCCGGCATCTCCCGCCCGACGTTCTACCGCTACTTCGGCAATGCCGAACAGCCGCTGCACTCGCTGCTGAGGCTGTCCAACGAGGGCCTGGTCGGCGGGATCCGGACCGCCCTGGCGCGTTCGTTCGAACCGGTACAACTCGGCATCGCGATCATCGACGCCTATCTGGAATGGGCGCGCGGACACGGCCCGATGTTGCGCCCGGTCTTCGCCGAACTGCACGATCCGGCCTCACCGGTATCGGCCTACCGCGAGGAGGCGTTCGACGATATCCGCGCGCTGGTCCGCGCCAAATTCACCGAACTCGGCCGGCCGCTGCCCAGCCCGCTCGACCTCGACACCGCACTGCACACCTGCGAGTACGTGGTCTACCGCGTCTCCGCGGCCGCGACGCCCGGTCGCGAACCGGATCCGGAACAGGTCACCGCGGCCCGGCTGACGATGATCCGCAGCGTACTCGTCGCCCTGGGCAATCGCGCCGATGTCGAACGGGCGCTGACGATTCCGGGGATTTTCGACGAGCGCGGCTGAGCGATCGCGGCCGCGCCGGGCGGCCATCGTCCCATGCGGCGTGTGCCGCCGGACCGACGTGGACAACGCGTCGACGCTCCCAAGGTGGCCGACACTGGCTGCCGCACAGAGACAGGCGAAGCGCCCGCCGGAACGAGGCTGGGCCGTCTTATGCGGTCACCCGCGTGGACTCAGCCGCGTAACCCGCTGGCGCGCAATACGCGTCGGCCGATTCCGGCGCGGATGGCGTCCTCGGTGCCGATGATGCGGACGTGCCGGCGGGCGCGGGTGATCGCGGTATAGAGCAGTTCGCGGGTCAGGAGGGTGGATTCCGGGCCGGGAAGCACGATCGACACCGTACCGTACTGACTGCCCTGGCTGCGGTGGATGGTCATCGCGTATACCGTTGTGACGCCGGGGAATTGGGTCGGATGCACCAGGTAGGGTTCGCTGCCGCGCTGCAGGGCCGCGCGCAGCCCACCGTCGGGGCCGCGCACGATCACCCCGGTGTCGCCGTTGTAGATGCGGGCCTCGTGATCGTTCGCGGTGACCAGCAGCGGCTGGCCCGGATACCAGTGTCCGGCACCCGGTTCCGCGCCGATCCCGGATGCGGCGACCCACGCCGCCGCCATCCGGTCCCACCGCTCGACGCCGTATCGGCCCTGCCGGTGCGCACACAGCAGGCGATGCGATTCCATGGCGGCCAGAGCCGCCGCGGCGTCGCCCTTCTCGGCCGCCGCGGTGCATTCGCGGGCGGCCAGGACCACATCGTCGCGGACGGCGGCGATCTCCTCGGGTTCGCACAGCGACAACTCCGTGCCCCCGTCCGCCAGTAGTCGCAGGGCGGTGTCGTCGTCCCCCGCGCGCACCGCGACGGCGAGTTCGGCGATCCGGCCGCCGAACCGGCGACCTCTGGTCAGCCTGATGATGCCGCCGCGCAAACGTTCTCGCTCGCGGGCGCTCAACGCCTCGGCACGGTCCACGGTTGCCTGCCCACCGAGATCATCGCCCAGCACCTGTTCCAACACCGGATTCGGCGGGCCGGCAACGGGTCCGGCGACCAGGTCGGCGAGTACCGCGCCCGCGTCCACCGAGGCCAGCTGGTCCGGATCGCCCACCAGGACCAGCCGGGCGTCCCGGCGCACCGCGGGCAGCAGCCGGCTGGTCATGGTCAGCGACACCATCGAGGTCTCGTCGACCACGATCACGTCGTACGGCAGGCGGTTGAACTCGTTGTGCCGGAAGCGCGTCGCGCCGCCGCGCTGCCAGCCGAGCAGGCGGTGCAGGGTCGCGGCGGTGAGTTCGGGCAGGTCCAGGTCGGCGGCCTGCTCGCGCACCGACTCCTGCAGGCGCGCAGCGGCTTTCCCGGTCGGGGCGGCCAGGGCGATGCGCAGTTCGGGGGCATCGGGCATGGATCGCTGATGGGCCACCAGCAGGGCCAGAATCCGGGCGATCGTGTGTGTCTTGCCGGTGCCGGGACCGCCCGCCACGACGGTGGTCCACTGGGTCGCGGCCAGCGCGGCGGCCACCCGCTGCCGGTCCGGCGGATCCCCGGGTGCGCCGCTGTCCGGAAACAGCCGGTCCAGCTGGCGCCGGATCGTCTCCGGATCGATCATCGGATGGGTCGCGGCGCGCTCGGTGAGCACCTCGCGAATGGTTTGTTCCTGCCGGTAGTACCGGTCCAGATACAGCAGCGGGCCCGCACCTGCGGACTCGACCAGGCGTAACGGGCGCAGTGGCCCGGCCGCGCTGCCTTGCACCAGTGGACTCTCACGCAGGGCCGCGAGCACCCGCGCCTGGTCGGGCCAGGGCAGCGTCGCCGGATCGACCGGTTCGGCGGCGGTGTCCGCGTCGGTGTCGAAACCCTCACCGTCCACGCCGATTTCGTGCATCCTGGTCAGTTCGAGACATACCGAGCCGGACCGCACCGCGCGCACCGCCAGCGCCGTGGCCAGCAGAACCGACTCGTCCTGCTCGCGGCCGAGTCGCCCGAGCCGAAGCGCCACATGCACATCCGCGGCCGCCAGCACACCGGCGGTGTTGAAGGTGCGCAACAAACCCGTCGCCCGCTGCGCGAGCTGGATCGCGGTCATCGCCACCGCCCCGCCAGCCGGTCGGACAGCGCACCGGCCAGCGCGGGTGGCGGATCCCAGTCGAAAACGCCGCAGCCGGGCGGTGTCGCGGGACCGATCATGCCGCGTACGAACAGATACCGGATACCGCCGAGGTGCCGGGCGGGGTCGTAGTCCGGCAGACGCCACCGCAGGTAGCGATGCAGCGCAGCCGAATACAGGATCGCCTGCAGCGGATAGTGCGACCGCATCATCTCCGCGGCCATCCGCTCGCGGGTGTAGTGCGCGACGGTCAGATCACCGGTGCCCAGCCGGTTGGTCTTGTAGTCCACCACGACGAAACGCGGTCCGGCCGTGCGCAGTACGACGTCGATACTGCCGGTCAGGAAGCCCCGCAACGGGGTGTCCGGCAGGGTGTCGAGCTGGTCGGCGTATCCGGCGAACGGGTCGTCGGCGGGCAGATGTTCGCGCAGCAGATCGGCGATTCGGCGCACCGTCACCCGCCGCGCGCACGGGGTGTCACCACCGGCCAGCGGTAGTTCGAAATCCAACTCGCTGAGCCGGTCCCGGCTGGAGATTTCGGCCAGGCTACCGGTCGCCATGGGCGTGTGCAGGACCGCGAGCAAGGCGGTGGCCAGCGCGTCGGGATCGATATCGGCGAGCAGTTCGGCGATGGCGTCCGCGCACCGCGTGCGGACTTCGGCGGCCAGGTCGGGGGCATCGGTGTCGACGTATTCGAGCACACCGTGCACCAGGGTGCCGAAATCGGCGCCGTAGGGCAGATCGTTCATGAGCGACGGTGCGGCGGAAGCGAATTCAGCGTCACCCGGGAGTTCGGCGGAGGGCTCCGCGGGCTCGTCCGAAACACCCGTATCGGCCTCGGATTCGGCGATGTGCATCTCGTGCGCCCCCGCGGTCAGCGCGGAGTAGGAGGTGCGCCGCCAGTCCTGATCGATGACCCGGTCGAAGCGCGCCGCAGCCAGCTCGGCGGTATCCGATTCCGCGCGCTCCCAGCGCGGCCGCACCGCGGCGGCGTGCTCGACCGGCCGGACCGCGACGACGCCGTCCGGCGCTCGCTGTGCCCAATGCGAAAGACGTTCTCCCACAACGTTGTCCGCGGGAATCTCGCCGCGACCCGGAACCTCCGCACTGCCCGGCATCCGCCCCAGCATCATCCGGTGCAGCGGCGCTGCGGCGGTGCCGTAGGTGGGCGCCCACCAGGCCACCACCTGACATTGGGCGCGAGTCAGCGCCACGTACAGCAGGCGCAGCTCCTCCCCGGCCTCCTCGGCCTCGCTGCGGCGCTTGCGGTCGTTGTAGCCCACCGCCTCCGGACCGCCCACATCCAGGACCCGCTTGCCCCGCTCGTCGTGGAACATCAGCGTCGCCGGATAGGGATTGCGCGCGTTGTCCCAGGCGAAGGGCAGATATACCAGCGGAAACTCCAGGCCCTTACTGGCGTGTACGGTCGCGACCTGCACCGCCGCGGCATCGCGATCGAGCCGCCGGCTGCGATCGGCGACCGCGCCGGAGGCGGGATCGCGCACGCGATCGCCCAGCCAGCGGGTCAACGCGCTGAGCCCGAGCGATTCGCGCAGTGCCACCTGGTCGATCAGTTGCGCGATATGACGCAGATCGGTCAACTCCCGCTCACCGCCGGCGATCGCGAGCAACCGTGGGGCCAGCCGGGTTTCGGCGGCGAGCCGCTCGGCGACGGCGGCGAATCCGGCCCGGCCGAACAGTCGCGCGGACTCACGCAGTTGCTGGCCGACGCGGCCGACGAGATCCGCTCCGCCCGAATCGATCTCGGCCGCGGAGTAGCCCAGCAGCGGTGTCGCCGCGGCCAAGCGCACCCGGTCGGCACGGTGCGGCTGTTCCAGAGCACGCAGCAGCCACAGCCAGTCGGTGGCACTGCGGGTGGCGAATACGCTCGCCCCACCGGCGAGTACAGAGGCCACCCCCACTTCGTCCAGGGCGGCCTGTACCACGTCGATCTGCGAGCGCGTTCGCACCAGGACCGCGATATCGCCGGGCCCCAGGGGACGTTCGCCGATTCGCAGGCCCGAGTCCAGCTGCTGCACGATATCGGCGGCCAGGTCCTCGGCGACCCGCGCCCGCTGGCGCCCTACCGCCGGAAATCCGGACTTGTTCAGCGGTCCCGCGCCGGTGCGCCGAAACCACCTCAGCCGCAACGGCGTCCGATCGCCCTCTCCGGACAGGCTGGTGTGCGGGCGCACCGCCGCCACCGGATGCACCCCGATCTCCTTGTGCCCCAGCGCCGCACCGCCCATCAGATGGTTCAGCGCGGCCAGCAGACCGGCATCGCTACGTCGGTTGACGGTCAGTTCACGGCGTCGATCGGCCACCGCGACCGCGTCCAGATAACTGAGCACCTCCGCACCGCGGAACGCGTAGATGGCCTGCTTCGGATCACCGACCAGCACGAGGGTGGCGTGCTCGTGGAAACACCGGCGCAGAATCTCCCACTGCAGCGGGTCGGTGTCCTGGAACTCGTCCACCAACGCGACCCGGAACCGCTCGCGAATGCGCTCGCGCGCCCGTTCACCGTGCACCGGATCGGCAAGTAGGCCGGACAGCAGCACGAGCAGGTCGTCGAAATCGCGGATACCCGAAAGCCGTTTGCGCCGTTCGGTTTCCGCACGTACCGCGGCACCGAACGCGACCCGCTCCGATGCCGTCGCATCGCCCCAGTCGTCTTCGGGCACCAGCCGGGCCTGCCGATCCCGGACCGCCGCGGCCGCCAGCGCATGCGCGTCCTTCATCGAGAACGGCGGCTCGGCCCGCGCGTAGCGCGCCAGGAACAGATCCTCGGTGACGGTGGCGACCAGATCGTCGACGTTCTCGACCAGCCGGACCCCCGGATCGTGCTCACCGGCCAGCCCCAACTCGTCCAGCATCCGCTGACAGAAACTGTGCGTGGTCGCGATGGTTCCCGCGTCGAACTCGGACAAGGCGGCCAGCAGCCGCGAACGACGCAGCCGGACCTCCGCCGAATCCGCCTGTGCCAGATGGCGGATCAGCTCGTCGTCACCGCGCGCCGCGGACTCCGGATCGGCAAGCGCCGCGGCGGCCGCGACGAATCGGTCGCGCGTCCGCTCGCGCAACTCCTGCGTCGCGGCCCGGCTGAACGTCACCAGAAGCAGTTCCGAAATGTCCACCCCGCGCTCGGCCACATACCGCACCGCGAGCCCGACGATCGCATACGTCTTACCGGTTCCCGCGCTGGCTTCGAGCACTGTTGTGCCGCTCGGCAACTCCCCGCACAACTCGAACCCGCGCCCCGGCTCCCCCGCCCCCCTCGCGTCGGCTCCGCCGTATCCGTTCCCGGGCGCGTTCCGCCGGTTCCCGCCCAGGCCCGGCCGTGACGTGCCACCGCCGACCTGTCCCGAATCCGCACTCCCATCGGGATCCGAGAGTTCATCCGGCACGACGACAAGCAGGCCTGAGCCCTGCGACGGCTCGTCGTCATCGCTCGAACCACGCCAGTGCCCGTTCGCAGCCGCCGATGGCGGCATGGCATCGATCGCCTGCTCCCGCACGGCATCCGTCACCGCACTTGCCGCGGCCGAGGTTGTGGCGACCCGGTTCCGGACAACGGCCGGATCCGTTCCCGCTGCACGTTCGCGGTCGACATCCGTTCCCACGGCGGAGATCTCGCCTCGGCCAGAACTTTCGGGCGTCGAGGGCTCATCGTGCACGCTGCCCTCGGCGTACTCCGACGATTCGATTACATCGTCGGGTGCCGGTTCGACTGCGCCCGTACGTTGCCCGCGTTCACCCCTCCCGACCTCAGCAGCGACACCGCGGTTGGTACGCGCGGGGTTACCCTCGGCGTGCGCCGACGATTCGATTACATCGTCGAGTGCCGGTTCGACTGCGCCCGTACGTTGCCCGCGTTCGCCCCTCCCGACCTCGGCAGCGGCACCGCGGTTGGTACGCGCGGGGTTACCCTCGGCGTACTCCGACGATTCGGTCACATGGTCATGTGCCGGTTCGACTGCGCCCGTAGGTTGCTCGCGTTCGCCGCTCGCGGCCTTGGCAGCGGACCCGGGGTAGGTACCTGCGGGGACGACGGATTCGTCCGCCTCGGGCAGGTCGAACAGGTCCGCGGTGACCGGCGTGGCCGGGCGGTGGGACGACGGGGATTTCGGGGTACGGCGGCGGGGACGGTGGGCCGGGGCCTCGACGGGGAAAAGTTCCTCACTCATGGCTGTCCCTGGGTTTCGGCGGCGAGCAACGGGTTCCACAGCCAGCGGGCGAGGGATCCGAACCGGGTCGGTTCGCCCGCTGGGTCCGGTTCGGCCAGTGGGGTTTCCAGTAGTTCGAGGCGGGGCGCCGGGCCCCAGATGTAGCGCAGATAGCGGTCGGTGTGCTCACCGTAGGGCTTGGGGCCGTGCGGGCCGCCGAGGAATTCCTGATCGGCCGCCGCGCGGGCCTCCTCGACACTCGCGCCCTGGCAACGACGCTCGGCATAGACCGCCGACGCGGCGGTGGCGATCGGCAGCGGTTCGTTCAGGCCCAGATCGCGCAACGCCACGAGGTCACGCAAAATCTCCTGCGCCACAGCGCCATTGGGTGCGGTCAGCTCCGAACGCCAAGCTGGACGCCCGAAGCGGCCGCGCCCGATGCTCAGCGCCCGCCAGCTCTGATGCCGTTCGGTCGCCGCCAAGGCCAGGACGCGCACCCACGCCGCGACCCGATGTTTCGGGGCCAGACGCGAGAACGTGGTGCGGACCACCGCATCGTCGTGCACGTCCGCGACCGTACCGCGCAGCAATCTGCCCTCGCCCAGGTCGACCGCGATATCGATACTGCGCGAGGGCAATTCGTGGATCGGCCGGGCCACCCGGACCAACCGGTCCACGGTGCTCTCCACCTCGTCGAGCACCGCCGAACCGAGTCCGAACGGCGGCAGCGTCCCGCGCCGCCATTCGGCCGCGCGCAACGTCTCGGGCTCGGCGCCGTGCAGTCGCGCGGTCAGCATGCGCTCGCCCATATTCCACTTCGTCAGGCCGTCCAGTTCGATCGGCAGCCGCTCGTCGATCTCCTCTTCCTCCTCGGGCACCCGAATTCCCAGGCGCTGCCACAGAAATGCCCGGACCGGATGCTCGACGAAGGAGATCAGCTCCGCGAGTTCGACATCCGAGCGCGCGGCGGCGGGCAGCGGAGCGGGCAGGAAGCCGCCCGGCGCGCGCACCGCACCGGCCGCGGCGCCCGCACCGGCCAGCGCGATCGCGTCGAAGCTGAACGGCCGCACCGGATCGAAGTTGCGGCTGTCGAAGGCCTGCAGGGGATGTCGTAGCACCACCGAGCCGAGATCACCGCCCCGCCGCGCGGCCAGCACGTCGAGCAGTTCGGCCAGCGGGATCGCGGGCGGGCGATGCGCGCCGGTGACCGGATCGGCCCCGGTGTGCAGCACGACCAGCCGCTCCCCCGCGGCCATGATCGCATCCAGCAGCAACTGCCGATCCTCGCTGCGCGGATCGCGTTCTCCCACATGCGGTTCGCGCGCCAGCACGTCGTCACCGTCGACGCCGCCCGCCCGCGGGAACACCTCGTCGTCCAAGCCCAGCAGGACCACCACGCGATGCGGCACCGAACGCATCGGGGCCATCGTGCAGACGGTCAGCTCACCGGTGCGGAAATTGGTGCGCACCGAGCGGGTGGCGAGCCGCGAATGCAGCAGCGCCGCGATATCGGGCAGCCGCAACGCGATATCGCCGCCGTGTTCGAGGGCCGCGGCCACATCGCGGCGCGCCTGCACGGCCTGCCAGGTGTTCGCGTACGACACCTCGGTCAGCAGATCCAGTGCCCGCCCGAGCACCTGGGCCCACTCGTGCGCCGGACGCACTCCCCCGGCCGGGTCGTCCGGCGTCGGCCCGCGCAGATCCCGCACGCAGACCGCGAGACGGTCGGTGAATTCGGCGAACCGCCCGGCCAGATCCACATCACCGGAGTCGACATCCTCGAGCGGCAGCGCGAGATCGAGCCAGTCCTCGGAGGATTCGCCCGCCGCGACGCCGAGCAGGATCCGGTCCACCGCGGCGTTGAGCGTGTTCTGCGCGAAGTCGCCGAGCCCGAACGCCTGTCGCTGCCGCTGTCCGATTCCCCATCGCGCACCGGTTTCCGCCGCCCACTCCCGCAGCCGCTCGATATCGTCGTCGTCGAATCCGCAGCGCATCCGAACCGGTTCGGCCGCGGCCAGATCGAGCACCTGGGTCACGGTCACCCGGCCGTCGGCCAGATCGAACAGCGCCAGCAGCACCGCCAGCACCGGGTTGGCGATCCCCGACGCGCGGTCGGCCAGCCGCACACGCAGATCGTGCCCGGGATTGCTTGCCGCCGTGGCGTTCTCACCGGCCCGCGGATCGTGGTGCGGAGGCCCGAACGCCGCTCGCACCAGCGGCGCGAAACTCTCCACGTCCGGGCACATCACGATCACATCGCGCGGCTCGAGCGTCGGATCCTCGGTGAACAGGCCCAGCAGTACGTCCCGCAGCACTTCAACCTGCCGGGCGGGCCCGTGACACGAGTGCACCCGCACGGTCTCGTCATCGGGCATCGAATCCCGCCGCGGCGGCCAGGTATCGGTTCGGATATCCGCCTGCAAGCTGGAAAGCACTGTGCGCGAGCGGCTTTCGCCTTCGCCCGGATGATGGACATCGATCGCCGGACCCATCGCGAGCACCCGCGACTGAAGCTCGCGCGCGTCGCGTCCGAGTGCGGCCAAGAGCGGATGCGCGACGGCCAGCGCACCGGAATCGGCCGACCTGCGCACCGGCTCGGCCGCCGCGCCGAGTCCGTTCAGCGTGTCCCACATCGCCGGGCTCGGATGCGCCAACCACACGTGCACGTCGCGATGTTCGGCCAGCGCGGCGAGCGCGTCCACCTGGTCGGCGCTCAGCCGCGCCGGGGCGAACAGCGAAATCCGTTGCGGCAGTTGGACGATGCCCGGCTCGGCGCGCAACCGCGCACACGCCTCCGGCAGCCGCTCCGCGGGACTCGGCGTGCCGATCCGCTCGCGCAGCCGCCGCCACAGCTGCGGCTGCCACCGCAGATCCGCCGGTAGTTGCGCACCGAATCCGTCGGTGTCCGCGCCCGCGGCCCAGTCGGTGATCACACTCGGACGCTGGGTGGCGTAGCCGTCGAACAGCGCCGCGACACCCGCGGCCGTGGCGAACCGGCGACCCGCCCGGTACGACCGACCGGACGGATCATCCGCACCCAGATGCCGCGCCGGAACCGCACACCACGCCTGACCGACCGACGCGTCGAGCACCCGCAGCAGCGACCACACCATGCGCTCGGACGCCCACGGGTCCGCATCGGCGGGGATACCGCTCGCCGCGCCGAGGGCATCGGCGGTCAGCGCGGCCACGGACGTGAATCGCACGTTCGCACACACACCGTCACCGCCACCCGCGCCGAGCACACCGGCGAGCCGCTGCGTCAGCCAGCGCTCCACACCTTTCGCCCCGACCGTGACCACCTCGGCCGCGAACGGGTCCGCCAGCGGCCGGGCCAGCAGCGACGCGAGCTCACCGGCGAGCGTGTCCGCACGTTCGGCCCGGTGGATGTGCAGCGCCATGGACCGCCTCTCCGTCTCTTCCGCGCGGCCCGCGACACCGCGACCCGGTGAACTGTGTCTCGGCCCGGCACCTGCCGATCGACCACGCGACATTACCGCCCGCGATCGCGCCGCCCCCGAGGCCCCGCGCCCGAGACGGTTCGCACCGCCCCCAGCGAACCGCAGGTGAGCGTCGAGACCAGGAATCCGGTCCCGACAATCGTGCACCCCGACAGGCCCGACCCGACCTCGACACACCGTGACCATCCGGACACGCCGACGACCACACCGGCCCCGAATTCGGCCCCGAGATAACTCCCGACCCGTGGCTACCCTACAGCGAATGGTGTTGAACACCACATTGTCCGCAATTCTCGATATATACCAAATTCGTAGCAACACAAGCGGATCCACGCTCGACGGCGAATCCGCGCATCGACCGGGACTCCACACCGCGTGTCACCCCGGTGGACCGGGCGCGATGTGCCACAGTGCTCTGCGGGGAGGCAACGGGAGAAGCGGTTTCGAAAGGCTGGTTCGGTAAATGTCTGCGTCGGTGATTCCCCTCGTACCCAGATCAGGGTTCACGGTTCGCCGCATGGGTGACCGCTGGGAACTGGTCAATTCACGCCACTACGGCCGAACGATCGTGCTGAACTCCTGGCCTCGCGACCGGCACACCGAGGCCTTTTCACACTGCTACCGGCTCAACGGCCGCAGTGTCGAGGAACTGCTCGCCGCCTTCCGCTGAGGCGCACAGCAGGCCCGTTTCGAGCCGGGCCTCGGCCGAAACGCACTGCGCGACAACGGCCACGGTGGCCTAGCACAATGTGCGGCAGAGCTCAAGACGTGCATCGGACGCAGTTGTCTGTCTAAGGTGTTCCACCGTGCGTCATCCTCGCTCCGCCTCGCGCGCTACTCGCCCCTCACGCATGGCCGTCGGTGCCTGCGTTCTCGCCGCCGGCCTGATGGCCACCGCACCGGCCGTACACCCGGCCCCCGCGGCGGCGTTCCCGATTCGCGTCCAAGGCTGTGTCAACGGCTTCGACTGCGATATGAGCCAGCGCATCGCGCAGGTCAACTCCTATCTGTCCGGGCGGCCCGGCGTCACGGGTTACGTTGTGCGCGACCGGAAAACCGGCGCGGTGTACAGCAACGGCAATGCCAATACGCCGATCTGGACCGCCTCCACGATCAAACTCGCCATCGCCGAGGACCTGATCAACCGGCAGCGCGTCGGCGCGATCGCCATCACCCCGCAGGATCGCGCCCTGCTCGAGTCGATGCTGGCGACCTCCAACGACAACGCCGCCGACATCCTCTGGACCAAATTCGCCGGACCCGACCACCGGGCCTTCAACAACGCCTTCCGCGCCAACGGCATGACCGGCCTCGCCCCGCAGCCCACCCCCGCCGGAAAGGTGTTCCCGGACTGGGGTTTCCAGAAGTGCACCGCCGCGGACCTGGACCGGCTGATGTCCAACGTCCTGGATCACATGAATCCGGCCGACCGCAACTACCTGGTCGACCGCATGCGCAAGGTCGACACGAACCAGCACTGGGGCGTCTGGGGCGCGGGCGCGGCGATGAATCCGGGCCTGAAGAACGGCTGGTCCCAGGAGAGCAGCGGATGGGTGGTCAACTCGGTCGGTTTCGCCGGCCCCGGCGAGCGCTACACCCTGGCCGTCATGAACGACCTCGGCAACAAGGGCGGTTACGACGAGGGCGAGCAGACCACCACCCAGGTCGCCAAGATCCTGCTCAGCGGCAGATAAGGCTCAGCGCCTGCGCAAGTGCATCGGGGCGCCGTCGCGCGGGAACGGGATGGTGTTGAATCCCCAAGGCATCAGGTAGCTTTCGGGGATCAGCCACTCGTATTCGCGGACCATGGCGGCGATGACGACCTTGACCTCCAGCATGCCGAAGTGCATGCCGATGCACTTGTGCGCACCCGCGCCGAAGGGCATCCAGGCCAGCCGGTGGGATTTGTCCTCGCGGCGGTGCTCGGCGAACCGTTCCGGATCGAAAACCGCTGGGTTGGACCAGAATTCGGGTAGCAGGTGGTTGATGCCGTACGCCACGTCGATATGCGTGCCGGCCGGAATGTAGTGACCCGCGATCTCGGTGTCGCGCACCGAGCGACGCACCAGCCCCGGCACCGGCGGCACCAGGCGCAGGCTCTCCTTGATGACCAGCTCCAGGTCGTGCAACTCGTCCAGATCGGCGATGGTCGGCGGGGCTCCGTTGGTCCGTTCGTGCAAGGCCAGCACCTCGGCCCGCACCCGCTGCTGCCACTCCTGGTGGTGGCCCAGGTAGTAGGCGACCGCGGTGGCCGTCGTGGTCGTGGTGTCGTGTGCGGCCATGATCAGGAAGATCATGTGGTTGACCACGTCGGCATCGCTGAACTGCGCGCCGTCCTCGGTGCGGGCATGGCACAGCGCGGAGAAGAAGTCCGGTGTGTCCGAACGCCTCTTCTCCGGCAGCATGCGCTGGAAGTACTCCTCGAGCACCTTGCGACCACGCACCGCGGCTCGCCACGCGGTGCCCGGCAGCGGCTGCCGCACGACCGACAGCGCCGCGTGGGTGCAATCCATGAACGCCGAGCCCAGGCGGCGGCGTTCGGGGCCCGGATCGGCGTCCATGAAGACCTCGCTGGCAGTCTCCAGCGCCAGATCCTTCACCGTCGGATACAGCTCCACCCGCGCACCGTCGGCACCCGCGGGCACCCATCGCGCGATGGCGTTGTCGACGGCCGGCGCCAGGTGCGCCAGATAGGAAACCAGCCGGTCGCGCGTGAATGCCTGCTGCATGATCCGGCGGTGGTACATGTGCTCGTCGAACTCGAGCAACAGCAGTCCGCGATGGAAGAACGGACCGATGAAGTAGTCCCACCCCTGCCCGAAGTCGTTGCGGCGCTTGCCGATCACCTCGTCCACTGCCTCGGGCCCGGCGACCAGCACCCGTTCGATGCCCAGCGCCTTGTTGTAGCTGACCGGACCGTAGCGGTTGTACCGGTCCATGATCTCCGCGGTGCCCCAGCGCAGATATTGCAACGCCCGGCCCAGATACGGCAGACCCACATCGCCGCGCACGGTCAGCTGCCCACTCCCCGCGGGTGGGGCGGCGAGCGACAGCTCGCGGGACGGGAGCAGACGTAGGATCCGGTCGATCGGATGCCGGTCCGGAATCTGCAGAAGTCCGAGATTTTCCCGTTCCGCACTGTCGACACTGACCATCAGCGAGCCTTTCAATAAAAGTACACCTTGTACATTACCGGTACGATGGCAGTGTGACAAGGGATACACCGAGCGAATCGCGCCGTCCGCGCGGGCGTCCGCGCGGCCCGTCGCGCGATCCCGCCGTCCGCCGCGCGGAGATCCTGAACGCCGCCGAGCGCGTTGTTGCCGAGTCCGGCACCCCGATCACCTTCGCCCAGGTCGCCGCCGAGGCCGGATACGCCCGCACCGCGGTCTACGCGGTCTTCCCGGATATGCCCGCCCTGGTCGACGCGCTCGCCGAACGACATATGGACGGTCTGCTCGCCGCAGCCGACACGATTCTGGCCCAGCCCCTGCCGGTCCGCGAGCTGTTGCGCGCGATCGTCGCGCTGGTCTGCGATTTCGTCGACGCGGACCCCAATCTGCACCACCTGCTCATGCAACGCCTGCAATCGGACGAATCCGGTGCATCCGGCGCGGGCGCCACCGGCCATCACCGCCCGCTGTTCGCCCGGCTGTCCGAATGGGCCACCGAGGTCTTCGAATCCATCCTTAGCACCGTCGGCGCGGATCCGGCGCTGGCCCGGGTCTGGGCCAGCGCGACCATCGGCGCGATCCTCATGTCGGCCGAGGACTGGGGCCGCGATCCGGTCCGCGACCGTGCCGAATTCGTCGACCGGCTGACCGCGTTCCTGTGGCCTTCGGTGGAGAGTATCGGCGGTGACCGATTCGCCGGGCCGATCGATCTGCCCGAGGAGCACGGTCCCGGCCCCTTCTCCGACCAGGCGATACACCGTCCGGAGGCGTGAACCGGGCGCGCCGGTTCCGCACGCTCGCCGTGACTGTCCGTTGGTCGCCGACTACGGTATGGCGTGTCGGTACAGCCAACGCGATCGTGCGAGGAGCGGGAGACATGAGCAACCAGACCGGCGGTAAGCAGCGCCATCGGGTGGTGGTGATCGGTTCCGGCTTCGGCGGTCTGTTCGCCTGCAGACATCTGAAGAAGGCCGACGTCGACATCGTCCTGATCTCCAAGACCTCCACACACCTGTTCCAGCCACTGCTGTATCAGGTCGCCACCGGCATCCTGTCCACCGGCGAGATCGCCCCCGCGACCCGCATCGTGCTGCGCAAGCAGCAGAACGTGCGGGTGATCATGGGCGATGTACACGATATCGACCTGGTCAACCGGACCGTCACCTCCGAACTGCTGAACCGGGACACCGTCACCCCCTTCGACAGCCTGATCGTGGCCACCGGTGCACAGCAGTCGTACTTCGGCAACGACCATTTCGCCACCTACGCCCCGGGCATGAAGACCATCGATGACGCCCTCGAACTGCGCGCCCGGATTCTCGGCTCGTTCGAGGAGGCGGAGCTGTCCACGACGCAGGAGCAGCGGGACCGATTCCTGACCTTCGTCGTGGTCGGCGCGGGCCCGACCGGCGTCGAGCTGGCCGGGCAGATCGCCGAACTCGCCGATCGCACCCTGGTGGGCACCTTCCGACACATCGATCCCCGTGACGCCCGCGTCATCCTGGTGGAGGGTGCGGACGCCGTGCTCAAGCCGATGGGGCCCAAACTCGGCCCGAAGGCGCAGCAGCGACTGGAGAAGATGGGCGTCGAGGTGCAGCTCAACGCCATGGTCACCGATGTCGACGCCCGCGGCGTGACGATCAAGGACCACGACGGCGAACGTCGCATCGAGGCCGCCTGCAAGGTCTGGTCGGCCGGTGTGCAGGCCAGCAGTCTGGGCAAACTGCTCGCCGAACGCTCCGATGGGACGCAGACCGACCGGGCCGGGCGCGTCATCGTCGAACCCGATCTGACAATCAAGGGACATCCGAATGTCTTCGTGGTCGGCGATCTGATGTCGGTGCCGGGTGTGCCCGGCCAAGCCCAGGGCGCCATTCAGGGCGCGACCTACGCGGCCAAGCAGATCTCCGCCGAGGTGGCGGGCAAGCAGAAAGCCGCGGATCGGGCGCCGTTCAAGTATTTCGACAAGGGCAGTATGGCCACCATTTCGCGATTCGACGCGGTGTGCCAGATCGGAAAGCTGGAGTTCAGCGGTTTCATCGCCTGGCTGATGTGGCTGGTGCTGCACCTGTACTACCTGATCGGGTATCGCAGCCGGTTGGTCACGGTCTTCCAGTGGTTCGTCGCGTTCCTGGGCCGTAACCGCGGGCAGATGGCCGCCACCGAACAGTGGGTGTTCGCGCGGCTGGCGCTCGAGGCGCTCAACGGTAACGAGAGCGACGAGAAAGAGGTGCGCGCCGAAACCGGGATCGGCGCCGGCGCGCACGCGGCGGAAACGGCGGCGGACCCCAAGGCGGGCTGAGCACCGCGACTTTCCACGCATAACCGGATCCGACCAATCCAGCGGCCGGATGGATCCGAATGCCGGGCGTCGATACTGTCCCCGTACTGAAGAAAGGTCGCAATGGCCGGAGGCAAACACAGAGCGCCCAATCCGCACCGCAACCGCGTCGGCAGTGTCGTTGCGGCGAGCGCGGTTCCGCTGGTGCTGACCGTCGTCGGAAGTGGTGCGGCCTCCGCCGCTCCCGCGCATTCGAATACGGCAGAGCACGGGGCGATACCCACGCGGTCGCCCGCGAGCAGTATCCCGAACGCACAGCCGTACGTCGCCAACGATGTGCTCAGCTCGCTGCCGTCCGCTCGGCCGCTGCCCGGCCAGGGGTATCTGGCTCCGGTCGGCGCGCTGCACGCGCCGACGGCGGTCGCCCCGGTGGCGCCGATCGCACCGCCGCCCGGCAAGCTTCGGCTCGGTGACGTCCAGTTGGACGCGCCGACCTGGATCGATCGCGGCCAGGAGGTCGCGGTGAACGACGGTGCCGCCAGGGCCGAGGCGGGCGTTGCCACCTTCCTGGACTCGGTCGGCATGGAGCGGACCCGGTCGGACCGGATCGCCTCGGCGACCGTCGGCACTGCCGCCATCGGCGCGGTCGCGGGGGCAACGGCCGCCGTGCCGCTGGCTGTCAGCTCCGGTGTCGTCGGCGCTGCGACGGGTTTGGTGGCCGGAGTCCCGTTCCTGCCCGTCGGCGGCCTGATCGCCGGGCCGGTGCTGGGTGCGGCGATCAGCGCGGGCGCCGTCACGGTCTCCGCCGCCGCGCTGGGCGCCGCGGCCGGGGCGGCGGTCGGGGCAGCCCAGGGATTCACCGCACCTCCGCACGCCGTCGCGGGCTGAATTTCTCGCGTATCGACACGGGCGGGAAGCGACCAACTGGTCCGCTTCCCGCCCGGCGTCGTTTCCGGATGCCCTGCGAGCAGGTCTGATTCATCTATTCATCGAATGATTCGACATCTTGCCCGAAATCGGTGATCCGGACCCGCCGACGCGCGGATAATCGCTGTGCACAGGGGGATTCGATGAGGATGCAAGGAGCTCCCATGCGCGGCAGGACATTACTTCGATTGGTGGCGATCGCCGGGGTTGCGAGTCTGGCGGCCTGTAGCAGCACCACGACGAAGAACACCGCCAACGAAGGCAGTACGACGACGATCGCGGCCACGACGGCGCCCACGATCAGCAGCGAACCGTTCGGCCAGGTCGGCGGCACACCGGTGAGCCGCTACACCCTGACCAGCGGGCACGGCATGCGGGTGCGCATACTCACGTACGGCGGCATCGTGCAGTCGATCGAGGCGCCCGACAAATCCGGCCGTGCCGACAACGTCGTTCTCGGATTCCCCACGCTGGACGGGTATCTGGCCAACAACGGCTCGGGCAAACCTTACTTCGGCGCACTCGTCGGCCGGTACGCGAACCGAATCGCCAAGGGCGCCTTCACCTTGAACGGCACCGAGTATCACGTCCCGGTGAACAACAACGGCAACAGCCTGCACGGCGGCACCGACGGTTTCGATCAGAAAGTGTGGCAGGCCACGCCGCAGAACGGCAACGGAACGGTCGGGCTGAAGCTGCAATATGTCAGTCCCGCAGGCGAAATGGGATATCCGGGTACGCTGACCACGACGGTCACCTACACCCTGGATCAACGGAACCAGCTCCGGATCGACTACGGCGCGACCACCGACGCACCGACGGTGATCAACCTGACCAATCACAGCTACTTCAATCTGGCCGGTGAATCCACGCTCGGCGGCTACGACCAGAAGCTCACCATCAACGCCGACACCTATACTCCCACCGACGCCACGCAGATCCCGACCGGGCAATTCGTGCCGGTCAAGGGCACGCCGATGGATTTCACCACCCCCACCGCGATCGGCGCGCACATCACCGCGAACGACCCGCAGCTGCTCCTCGCCCAGGGCTACGACCACAACTGGGTGATCAACCGCGGCAACGACACCGGACTGGTGCAGGCCGCCAAGGCCGAGGACCCACAGTCGGGGCGGACGCTCACCGTCTCCACCACCGAACCCGGCGTCCAGTTCTACACGGCCAACTTCCTGACCGGAACCTTCACCGGCACCAGCGGACATGTCTACCGCCAGGGCGCTGGATTCACCCTGGAAACCCAGCACTACCCCGACTCCCCCAACCACCCCGAATTCCCGACCACCACTCTGAACCCCGGCCAAACCTTCAGTTCCACAACGGTATTCGCCTTCGGAACGGAATAGGAATCGGTGCGGGCCGCTGCGAAACAGCGGCCCGCACCCCCTCATTCGGTACCGGGATCAGTCACCGGAGGCCGGTGGCAGGCGGTATTCCGCATGTACCAGGGACAGCAGTTCTTCGACGGAGGTGTCCTTCGACGGACGGTCGAAGGTGATCTCGCCGTGCTGCAACAGGTTGACTCGGTCGCAGACGTCCACGACCTGGCTGTAGTTGTGCGCGATGAGGATGATGGCCAGATCGCCCTGTTGTTTGAGCCGGTCGAGCAGGCGCAGGATCTGGCCGCCCTCCTTGGCTCCCATCGCCGCGAGCGGCTCGTCGAGCAGCAGCAGCTTGGCCTCGGAGTGCACCGAACGCGCCACCGCGATGGCCTGCCGCTGCCCGCCGGACAGCGCACCCACCTCCGCGGTGACCGACGGGATGTTGATCCCGATGCGGTCCAACGACTCTCGCGCCCGGCGCTTCATCTCCGCCCGCCGCAGGAACGGCAGCGGGCGGTGCACGAGTTCCTTGTTCAGGTGCAGGTTCAGATACACCGGCAGATCCGGGATCAGCGCCAGATCCTGGAACACCGTCTCGATTCCGAGTGATCGTGCGTGCACCACCGAACGCAGCCGAGTCTCGTTGCCCTGGAACAGCAGCCGGCCGCTGTCGGGCTGATGGAATCCGGTGAGGATCTTGATCAGCGTCGACTTGCCCGCGCCGTTGTCGCCGATGAGGCCGAGAATCTCCCCGCGGGCCACCCGCAGATTGATATCCGTCAGTGCCTGCACCGGCCCGAACCGCTTGCTGATGTGTTCGGCACGGATAACATCGTCCGGATTTTCGGTTGTCTGTGTCATGTGCGGCTCATTCGCTTGCGTAGGTGTCCGAGATACACGTTCAGCAGCATCGCGATGACGATCGCGACGCCGAGCACGACGTCGAAGGTGTTCGCGCTGACTCCGGCCAGGGAGAATCCGTCGAAGACGATGCCGAGCAACAATGCGCCCAGCAGCGCGCCCACCACGGTGCCGCGCCCGCCCAGCAGTGCGGTGCCGCCGATCACCGCGGAGGCGACCGCGAGGAACATGGTGTTCGGGCCGCCGTTGGTCGGATCGAACGATCCCAGCCGCAGCCCGTCGATGATGCCGCCCAGTCCCGCCAGCGTGCTGACGATCGCGAAGTTCACCACCTTGACCAGATTCACCCGGATGCCCGCCTCGGCCGCACCCACCGGATTTCCGCCGGTGGCCTGGGTGCTGATGCCGAATCGAGTGGCGGACAACAGGGTCTGCATCACCGCCACGATCCCCAGCACCCACAGCAACTCGGACCAGTGCGCCTTGCCGAACGCCGAGACCACCCAGCCGGAGGCCGGTGCGGCGACCGGTGCGCCGTTCGACATGAGCAGTGAGATACCTTCCAGCAGAAAGGAACTGCCGAGGGTGACGATGAACGACGCGATGCCGAACCGGGTCGAGATGAACCCGTTGGCCGCGCCGATCGCCGCGCACACGACCAGTGCCAGGATCAGCGCCAGAATCAGCGGAGTTCCGCCGTTGAAGAACGACATCAGCACGAACGGCGACAGGGTGAACATGAACCCGGCGGACAGATCGATCTCACCGCAGATCAGCAACATCACCTCGCCCGCGCCGACGATGGCCCACGGCGCGAGGTAGTGGATGATGGTGATGTAGTTGTCCGAGAGGTTGAAACCGGTTGTGGTGATGCTGAAATAGATCGCCACCGCGATGGTGGCGATCAGAATGCTCAGTTCCTTCTGCCGCACCAGTGCCTGTACGACGGTGCGGCCGAAGGACCGTTCTGTCACAGCGTCACCGTCGACGGCTGCGGCAGCGGGATCGAGGCGGGCATGGCGCCCAGGTTGTGGCCCTGCTGCCCCTCGTAGGCGCTGCCCGAGTTGTACGCCGCGACATTCTCTTTCGTCACGAAGGTCAGGCCGGTATCGGTTTCCGGCGGTGCGAGCAGTGTGCCCGAGAGCCGGTACAGGTACAGATACAGCACCGACAGGAAGCCCTGCATGTAGGCGGACTGGTCGATGGTGAATTCCAGTGCGCCCGAGGAAACTCCCTTGATCGTGTCCGCAAGCGTGTCGAACCCGCCCGCATGCACCTTGCCCGCGATGTTCTTGCTCGAGATCAGCTGCGCGATCGAGGCGGTACTGCCCGCGTCCACCGCGTACAGGCCCACCGCGTCGGGCTGGCCCGCATAGGCAGCTGTCATCGCGTTGAGCTCACCCGCCTGTGCCGCACCGGTATTGATCGATTTCACGACCACACCGGGCGCGGCCTTCGCCAGTGCCGCGGTCAGCCCGTCCAGGCGCGGCTGCAGATTGTTCGCGCCCGGCTGGGCGATGCCGACCAGGATGGTGCCGGAGGTGACGCTCTGCGCGATCCGCTGCCCCATCAGCATGCCGGACTTGTACAGATCCTGGCCGATATAGGCCAGCGGATAGTTTCCCGGCGCGGTGGCGTTGTAGGCGACGACCGGAATCCCCTTGGCCAGAGCCTGTTTCGTGGGCTCGACGAAGGCGTTGTTGTCGGTCAGCGGGATGGCGATGCCCGCCGCGCCGGAGTTGATCGCGTTCTCGAAGGCGCTGACCATCTCCGAGACGGTCCCGTTTTCCGAGCCGGTCCATTGCGGGGTGGGAAGATTGAGCAGTTTGGCGGCGTCCGCCAGGGCCGTACGGGTCGGGATGAAGAACGAGTTCGTCGTGACATGGTTGACGAACACGAACTTCCACGCCGGGGTCGACGGAAAGTTGCCCACCCCACCGGATCCGGATCGGGTCGCACTGGCGCAGGCCGACAGCAGCGTGCCCAGCGCCGCCGCGCCGCCCGCGCCCCCGAGTAGTTTCAACGCGCCGCGCCGGCTCGCGGTCCGAGAGATCTCTACGGCATCGGAAAGATGTTCTGACATTGCGGGTTCCTCATCTACCACTTATTTCGGGTCGCCCGGCCCGCGGCCGGAACGTGTGTGATCAGCCCTCGGCGGCCTGGCGGCGTTCCCAGCCCGAGCTGAACAGGTTGAAGTTCACCGGCTTTCGCGGATGCCGCGCCAGCGCCTGGTAATCCAGCGAGACACCCAAGCCCGGGCCCTGCGGCAGCGGGAAGTAGCCGTCGACCACCTCGGGCAGCCCGGGGGCGCAGTCCTTGACGAAGACGTCGGCGAAATCGTTGAAATGTTCCTGCACTTTGAAGTTCACCGTCGTCGCGGCCAGGTGCAGGTTGGCGGCGGTGGAGATGGGTCCGCCGACGTTGTGCGGCGCCATCAGCAGGTAGTGCGATTCCGCGGTTGCGGCGAGCTTCTTGGCCTCCCACAGCCCGCCGGAGTGGGTGATATCGGTCTGCAGGATGTCCGCGGCCTGCAGCGCGAACAGTTCGCGGTAGTCGTATCGGGTGTGCATGCGCTCACCGGTCGCGATCGGAATCGAGGTGTGCGCGGCCACTTTCGCCAGGGCGGCCAGATTCTCCGGCGGCACCGGTTCCTCGAGCCAGGCCGGATCGTACGGTTCGAGCAGTCCGGCCAGGCGGATCGCGGTGGCCGGGTTGAAGCGGCCGTGCATCTCGATCATGATCTCGACCTCGGGCCCCACCGCCTCACGCACCGCGGCCACGAGCTCGAGCGAGCGGCTGGTCTCGACGTGGTCCAGCTCGAACATCCCGGCCCCGAACGGGTCCAGCTTCATCGCCCGATATCCCCGCGCGACGACGCCTCGCGCGGCCTCGGCGAACTGCTCCGGAGTCCGCTCGACCTGGTACCAGCCGTTGGCGTAGGCCTTGATCCGGTCACGCACCGCACCGCCGAGCAGCCGGTACACCGGCACGCCCAGGGCCTTGCCCTGGATATCCCAGCAGGCGATCTCGACCGCGGCGAGCGCCGACATCGCGATCTCCCCGGCCCGCGCGTAGTCCAGCCGCATCATCCGGTGGACCAGCGACTCCACCTCGAACGGATCGCTGCCGCGGATGTGGTTGTCGGTCGCCTCGGCCAGAAAGCCCAGCAGGGCGTCGGTGTGATTGAGCATGCGGACCTCGCCGAGGCCGGTCACGCCATCGTCCGTGTGAACCTCGACGATGGTGAGATTTCGCCACGCCGTGCCGAGAACGTGCGTGCTGAGCTTGGTGATCTTCATCGGATTTCCTGTCGTGCAGTCGGTTCGAAGATACAACGCTTTGACTTTTACCATCCAATCATTCGATGATTTAGTCATGAACACTTTCTCCGCCGGCCCGCTGGGCAGGCATCGCACGATGCACGGCCGGGTGGTGGACTGGCTGGGCGAGCGGGTGGTCTCGGGTGTCTACGCCGAGAATTCCCAGCTGCCCAACGAATCCGATCTCGCCACCCAGCTGGGCGTCAGCCGCGGCGGGGTACGTGAGGCGGTGAAGGCGTTGGCCGCCAAGGGTTTGGTCGATCCGCGGCCGCGGATCGGCACTCGGGTGCTGCCGCGCTCGTCCTGGAATCTGATGGACCGCCAGGTGATCGGCTGGCACAACACCGATCCGGCGTTCGTGCGTGATCTGCTCGAACTGCGCCTGATCGTCGAGCCGGGCGCAGCCCGCCTGGCCGCCGAGCGGGTGGATGGTGCACAGATCCAGGCGATGAGCGCCGCCTACGACGCGATGGCCGAACACGCCGCGCGATTGCCGCAGGCAAGCGAGGAGTTCGTCGCCGCCGACCTCGCCTTCCATCTGACCCTGTTGCGGGCCAGCGGAAATCAGCTCGTCGAACAGCTGGGCCGGCTACTGGAGTCCGGGTTGCAGCACGGCCTCGAGGCGACCAGTGAACTGCCCGGCGGGGTCGAGCAGACCCTGCCGATGCATCGCGCGGTGCTCGACGCGGTCCGGCGGGGTCGTCCCGACGCCGCCGCACGCGCCTGCCGAAAACTCATCGAAACGACGGCCGATGCGATGGCGGCCCGAACGGAGTCCTGATGTCCGGACAGGTACGAGATTTCCTGCGGGCCAACGGTATGTCCGATACGGACGGGCCCGCGGCGGCGGCGAGCGCGAAACGTTTTCCCGACGGTGCGCAGTACCGGGTGGAAATCCCGAGCGTGGAGGGTCCCGCTGTACTGGCCGCGGTGCTGGCGGAGGCACGCGCCCGGGGCGTCAGGGTGCACCGACTGTCGCAGGGCAGCGGCGTGCTGCTGCTCACCGATGACGAGCTGTCGGCCATGGCCGCGCAGGGTGCGGCGGAACCGGTGGAGGTGAGCCTGTTCGCCCGGCCGCTGGCCGGATGGGGTACGGGCGCGGCGGCATCGGCCTCGGGCGCCGGCGCGGTGGGGGCACAGGCGCGCGGGAACGAGCAGCTCACGCACTGTCTGCTGGATATCGAGCGGGCCGCGCGGTTCGGCCTGCGCAGCGTGCTCATAACCGATATCGGGGTGCTCTCCGCGGCCGCGCGGATGCGGGAGCAGGGGTATCTCCCACCGGATATGCAGTTCAAGATCAGCGTGCAGATGGGCCTGGCCAATCCGGCCGCGATCCGGATCGCGGAGGATCTGGGCGCGGACACCTACAACGTCCCGACCGATCTGAGCCCGGCCCAGCTCGCCGAGATCCGGCGCGTGGTCGACATCCCGCTGGACATCTACGTGGAGGCTCCCGACGATCAGGGCGGCTTCGTGCGGCACTACGAGATCGCCGAGATCGTCCGGGTAGCCGCGCCGGTGTACCTGAAATTCGGCCTGCGCAACGCACCGAACATCTACCCCAGCGGGACGCATCTGGAAGCGACGGCGGTGGCGCTGGGCCGCGAGCGGGTCCGCCGGGCACGCATCGGATTGGATCTGCTGGCCAGGTTCGCCCCCGATGCGGTCACCTCCGAACTCGGTGCGCAGGGGCTGGCCGTTCCCGTGGGTCAGGACGTCGAATGACCACGCCCACAGTACAGTTCGCCCCGGGCGCGGCCCGCTGCCCTGCGGGGGATTCGCGGTCGCGGAAGGTGTCGCGCACAATATTCGACACTCCCGCTGCGGTTCGAGTGCGGCGAGGGTCGGTCACCCCGGTAACGCCGGACTGCCGGCCGAGCGCGCAGTCCCTGCCGACGGGAGCGCGCTGATGTCACCACGAGCGGTCCGGGTCGATGCGCCGGGGCAGGTGCGGGTGGTGCCGATGGCGCCGCGGGCACCGGGGCCCGGTGAGGCGCTGGTGCGGGTTGCCTGGACGGGCATCTGCGGATCCGACCTCGAGCTGGTGCAGGGGACGCGGCCCGCGCCTTTCGTGCGGTATCCCATCGTTCCCGGGCACGAATGGTCCGGGACGGTGGCCGAGGCCGGCGCCGGTGTCGATCCGGAGTTGATCGGTAAACCCGTTGTCGGAGAAGGCTTTCGGTCCTGCCTGCGCTGTGATGCGTGCCGGCGTGGCGATACCAACCTGTGTGCGAGCGGATACTCGGAGACCGGTTTCACCCATCCCGGAGCCTGGGCGGACCACCTGACATTGCCCGCGCGGCTACTGCACACGCTGCCCCCCGACGCCGATCTGCGCGCAGCCGCCGCACTCGAACCGGCCGCCTGTGCCGCCGCGGCCGGTCTGCGCGCGAACGTGCGGACCGGCGAGCGGGTCGCGGTGGTCGGCGCGGGGACGCTCGGACTGCTCATCACCCAACTCGTGGCTGCGGTCCGGCCGGGCGAGCTGACCGTCATCGATCGGCGGGCCGAGTGCGAGTCGCTGGCCAGGCGTTGCGGGGCAACGCATTTCAGCACCGAAGCAGACGGTTCCCGGCGGTACGACGTGGCGCTGGAAGCCGCGGGCGGAATCGGGACCGCTCGTCTGGCCACCTCGCTGGTGCGTCGCGGTGGACGCGTGGTGCTCACCGGAATCCCCGCCGCGGCACCCGATCCGATCTCTCCCTCCGATCTGGTGCTCGACCAGATCACTGTGCATACCGTCTTCGGCGCACCGGGACGCGCCTGGACCCATGCGGTGCGCGCGTTCGCCGCGGGCGCCTTGGATCCCGCGCCGCTGGTGTCGCACGAATTCCCGCTGGAAGAGGTCGATTCCGCCCTGCGGGTGCTGCGTGCGGGCGGTGCGGTGAAAGTGTTGCTGCGGCCGTGATTTCCGTCGAACAGCTCACCGCGCCTGTCGCCGAGCACGGCGAAGGGCCGGTCTGGTGCGACCGCTGGCCCGGTCTGCGCTGGGTCGACATGCTCGCCGGCGACGTTCTCGAACTCGATTCCGGCACAGCCGAACTCCGCCGCTTTCGGGTCGGCACGGTTGCCGCGGCATTGCGCCCGTGCGCCGGGAAGGGTGTGGTCCTGGCCCTGGAACGAGGATTCGCCCTCGCCGACGACGACCTCGGGCGGGTCACTGCGCTGCCCGAACTGTGGTCCGATCCGGGCATCCGGATGAACGACGGCGGCTGTGATCCCCAGGGCCGCTTCCACTGTGGTTCGATGGCGTACGCCGAGACCCCCGGCGCGGGCGCGCTGTACCGGCTGAACCTGGACTCGAGCGTGGACGTCGAACTCACCGGCGTCACCATCTCCAACGGCCTGGCCTGGAGCCCCGACGGCGCCACCGCCTACTACGCCGACACACCCACGCACCGCGTGGACGCCTTCGACTACAGCCCGGAATCCGGCCTGTCGCACCGCAGACCCGCGATCCGCATCCCCGATGAATACGGCTCACCCGACGGCCTCACCGTCGACGCCGAAGGCACCGTCTGGGTAGCCCTGTGGGGCGGCGGCGCGGTCCACCGCTACTCCCCCGACGGCCACCTGCTGGACATCGTGCGCCTGCCCGTATCCCAGGTCACCGCATGCACTTTCGGCGGCCCGACGCTCACGGACCTGTACATCACCACGTCGCGCCAGGGCATCGATCCCAGCACCCAACCGGCCGCCGGAGCCCTGTTCCGCGCCTCCCCGGGCGTCGCGGGGCAACCGGCCCTGCCCTATCGCGGAGCGACCTGATCTTCGCCGGCGGGACACCCGGGTCCGCTCGATGACCGGGACCTTCGTTTCCGCCCGCAGGGCTCCCCGGGTGCGAGCGGGTGAGATCTCCGCGCCGATGAACTGCCCGCAGTGCTCGGCCGGGATCACCTGTCCGTCACCGGAATTGGGAGAGCGCGGGGCGATGCGGCGCTCGGTCGCGAGTTCGCCGCGCTCAGCCGAGGTGCGGCTCGGCGAGCAGAACGACTCAGGCCCGGGTGGCAGCGAACTCGTCCGCGCAGGACTCCGCGGACAGCCGCGGACCCGTCCACGTGTGCAGTGAGCCGCCCGCCGCGAGCGGAAGCCATGCCGCTGCCAAACCCTGCGTGCGCGACGGGCTTTCGTCCGGATAACGGAGCACGCTGGTGATCGCGCGAGGGGCGGTGAGCGCGTCGTCCGTGGCAGCGTTCTCGCCGAGTTCGAGACGGTGGCGCAGAAGCGGGGTGCGGTCCAGATCGGCGATCAGGTCACCGCGCCAGTGACCGGACGACTCTCCGGTGCGGCCGATCTGGACGCGTTCGCGCAGGCGCAGGCGGGCGTCGGCGGCCAGGGCGACGGTGTTGACGGTTTCGTGGACCGCCCCGCCCGCGATAACGGTGGGTTCGGGGTCGAACTCGAGTTCGCCGCTCCCGCCGACCTCGAACGACCAGTGCGCGCGCGATACCGGCGTCGCGCGGCCCGGGAGCGCGATGGTCGCGGCCACCGAGCGCACCCGCAGCCGGGCGCCCGGTTCGACCACGATCGAGATGTCGAGTTCGTCGCCGCCCAAAGGTGTTGCGGCCGTACCGATCAGATGGACGACGTCCGGGCCGGTGAGCCGCGCCGCAAGTCCGCCGGTGGCGTGAATCCGCGGCAGCGCACCGGGACTCGCGACGATCCGCAGTTCAGTGCGCAATACCGGCACCCGCGGCGGCATCGCGCTCCGCGATCGTGCGCAGTTGTTCGCGCACCCAGGCCAGGACGGGTGTGGCGGCCGGATCCTGGGTCAGCGAGGTGAACACGAACGGCCGGCCCTCCCGCACGGCGGCCGAATCACGTTCCATCACAGCCAGATCCGCGCCGACCAGCGGAGCCAGATCGGTCTTGTTGATGACCAGCAGATCCGAATAGGTCACTCCGGGCCCGCCTTTGCGCGGCACCTTGTCACCACCGGCGACGTCCACGACGAAGATCTGCGCATCGATCAGACCGGAGGAGAAGGTGGCGGTCAGGTTGTCCCCGCCGGATTCGACCAGGATCAGATCCAGCGGCGGGTTGGATTCGATCAGATCGTCGATCGCGTCGAGGTTGGCGGTGATGTCGTCGCGGATCGCGGTGTGCGGGCAGCCGCCGGTCTGCACGGCGGTGATCCGCTCGTCCGGCAGGACGGCGTGGCGGCGCAGGAAATCGGCGTCCTCGGTGGTGTAGATGTCGTTGGTCAGCACCGCCAGCGACAACTCTTCGCGCAGTTGCCGGCACACCGCCGCGGTGAGCGCGGTTTTTCCGGACCCGACCGGACCACCGATGCCGATCCGCACCGGCTCACCGGCCGAACGCACACGCTTGGGCCGGTCGTGCGCGTGATCGTGCGGTTCGCCGTCGATCAGATGTGGGGGCATGGGTTGATTCCTATCACGAGGCGAACAGGGGCATCGGACGTTCCGGGTGGCGCTGTGCGAGCACATCCTGCAGTGGGTCGGACAGCGCGGCCGGACCGCGCGCCGCCTCCGCCGCGGTCCGATCACAGAGTTCGGCGAGCCGGATCGTGCTTACGGCCACCGCGGCCGGATCCAGTGCGAGCAGTCGCTGCGCGGCCGTCGCGGCACCGGTCATGGTCGTGTAGACAACCACCCCGGCGACCTCCAGCGGACTCACCGTCGCCGCGATGCCGACCACCCCGAATACCGTCGACAGATGCGGCCGCACTCCCAATGCGCGCCAATCCTGTTGCGGCCAAATCTGTTTCGCAAGACGAAGCATTCCGCGCCCCTGAGCCCGCGAGGCCGCCCGAGCAGCCGGCGCGGGAGTGCGCGCATCGGCCTCGGCCTCGGCGCGCCGCACATCCCACTCGCCCGCGCACACCGTCGCCGCCAGCGATGCGGCCACCAACCCCGACGTGCGGATACGCCGCCGCAGATACAGCTCCAGCGTCCCGACATCGCGCACCAGCCCGGAGGACACCGCCTCCTCCACCCCGCCGGAATGCACATGTCCGCCCACCGGCAGCCGTGAGTCGGCCAGCGTCAACAGCATCGCCAGACTCATCGGCACGGACCCGGGTCGAACATCACCCGATCCTATGCTCCGGGCACCGATATCCGCCTGCCCGGCCGAATGACCCTGCCCACGCTGGGCCGGGGGTGTGCGCCGGACCTCTCGCTCCGCACATCACCCCGGCGGCCTCCGAACGCATCCAGTGCACCGGGCCGAGTACGAGGTTGCACCGGTCACCGATGTGCGGATCGGCGGCGGTTCGCCAGTCGCGGGCAACCGACGGCATCGGCCGAGACAGTCGATCGCCGGTGCGGCTTTCGCGACGGTATCGACCGACGCGGACGGACCCGGCGGCATCGGCGAGGCGCTCCGGCAGCGCGCCGAGACGACTACCCGGCTGCTTCGTCCGCCGATGCGCACTGTCGTTCTCCCGCCGATACGGCCGCGCGCCCGGAATCCGGGTCCGAACGACCCGGACCGGTGCGCGGTGCGGTGCGCACCTGCTCCAGTACTGCTCCGCCGGCCGGCAACGCGCTACTTCGGGTGCGCGGCGAAGAATTGCCAGATGACAGCGGTGGCGTCCAGAGCCGTGGACGGCGGGTCGAGACGGAGCAGGTTCTCGGCCGGGGTGTTGGGCCGCCCGCCCGGCCACTGGTGTCCGGCCCCATCGATGGTGATCAGCTCGACCGTCTTCCCGCCGGGGCACGATGCGGTCGACGTGGTCACCGGCGCGTGGGTCGTGACCGTCGGCGCGGCGCATCCGTCGACGCGTCGCCACGTCTCGACGACCGTCTGCACGGCTGGGCCATCGATACGTGCGGGCCCCTGCCCGGTGCCGCCCGCGTACGGGATGTTGTGGTCGGCCGTGCCGTGCACGTGCAGGACCGACAGCGGCCGCGGGTGGTCGCAGGGGCCGAGCACGGTGGCCGAATCCGGGCCGATGGCGGCGAACACGTCGCTGCGGCATGCCAAGGTATAGGCCATGATTCCGCCGTTACTGATACCGGTCGCATAGACCCGCGCGGTATCGATCACGGCGCTGTTCTCGATCTGCCGAACCATCGCGGTGAGGAAGCCTACATCGTCCACGCCGTCGCGAGCGGGGATGCCGCAACAGCCGCCGCCAGTGTTCCAGGCCCGGTCGAGTCCGTCCGGATAGGCGACGACAAACCGGGCCGAATCGGCTTGCCGATCCCAGCCGTAGGACGCCTCGGCCTGGCTACCGGTCCCGAATCCGCCGTGCAGCATCACCACCAGCGGCGCGGGGCCGGACACCGTCGCCGGACGGTAGAGGTGGTAGGTGCGGACCCGCCCGCTCACTGTGATGGTGTGCGTCGAGGAGCCCGCCGGAACCACGGTCTCCGTCGACGCGGCAGGCCTCCAGCCCTGCCCCGGCTCGACGGCACACCCGGCGACGGTGATCAGCGAAGCGACGGCGGCCACCGCGGCCGCACGGACTACCCACGGAACCGGCATGCCATCAACAAACAGTGTCCCCGGCGAAAAAACAACCACCCGACGACAGGCTTCAGGGAATCCTCAGTCGGCCGCTGCAGTATGCGCGGGGTCAGCGCACTCATGCTGTGCGCCAACGTCTTCAGTGCCGGAAAGTGCGGGACATCAGACGCTGGGCCGGGCCGCGAGTCAGATCGGTCCAGGCCTGCAGCGGCCCGGACCACCAGGGCGAGATCTCGACGGGTTTGGCGACGACGGCGTGGCAGACCACATCGGCGGCCTCCTCGGCGGTCAGACCGGGCATACTGCCGAAATCGGTGGGCGCGCTCATCCTGGTGTGCACGAGCGGCATGTACACCGAGGTCGTGGTGACGTTGTCGGCGGCGATCTCGGTGGCCACCGTGCGCAGCCACATGTCGAAGGCCGCCTTGGAGGCGCCGTACGCCGACCACCGCGGGGCCGGAGGCATCCGCAGCCCCCAGGTGGAGATGTTGACGATATGGCCCGAGCGGCGCTCGCGCATGCTCGGCAGCAGGGCGAGCAGCAGCCGGACCGGGCCCAGATAGTTGATATCGATGGTCCGGGTGAAATCGTGGAATCGGTCGTAGGACTGATCGATCGCGCGGCGGATCGACCGGCCCGCATTGTTGATCACCACATCCACGTGCCCGTATCGGTCGAGCAGTTCGCGGCCGAGCCGGTCGGTGGCGTCCATATCGGACAGATCGACGCGGTGGATGTGCGCGATGCCGCCGCTCGCGGCGATCTGCGCGGCCACCGCCTCCAGCTCGTCGGGCGAGCGCGCCGCGAGCAGTACCGTCGCACCCGCGGCCGCGAGCTTGCGCGCGGCCTGTTTGCCGATGCCGTGCGAGGCACCGGTCACCAACACGATCCGGCCGGACACCGCCGCGCGCAGCGCACCGTCGCGCGGGCGCGCGGTCGGATACAGCAGACGCGTCGCCAGCCGTTCGGCGAGCGGGCGACCGTTCGCGGACGAGGTGTCGTTCACGCCTCGACTCTAAATCGCGGTTTCGATCTTCGCGGTCGAAACGGCCCCGCCGCGAACCGCCCGCAACCGCCGGCTCGCGTGATCACTCCGCCGCGGCCGCCACTACGGCCGACCGCGGATCCGCACGCGCCGCACGTCCGCGCCCGGCGAGCAGCGCGACCACCGCCATCACCGCCAGCAGCCCGGCGGCGACCGTGGTGGCCACGTGCATACCGTCCACGAACGAACCGCGCGCGGCCCGCACGAGCCCGGTATCGGAACCGGCCAGCGCGACGGTCTCCCCGAGCGTCGGCGCGTACTCCCCACCGGACCGGAACACCAGTGCCGCAAGCGATCCCAGTAGTGACAGCCCCAGGGCATTGCCCAATTCGAAACTCGTCTCGGAGATTCCGACCGCGGAGCCGGCCCGTTCGGGCGGCACCGAGGACACCGATACCTCCGACACCAGGGTGAACATCGTGCCGTAGCCCAGTCCCGCCACCGTGGAACCCGTTATGTACCAACCGATTCCGCCGTCGACGCCCAGCCCGGACAGCATCAGGTTGCCCACCGCCGCCAGGCCCAGAGCGCAGGCGAAGGCCGTGCGCGTCCCCAGGCGCCGGGCCACCCGCGCACCACCCATCGAACAGACGAACACCACCGCGGCCGCCGGGATACCGACCACGGCGGCGGACAGCACGTCGCGCCCGGCGACCGATTGCAGATACGTACTGGTCAGATAGCTCATCGCGGCCAGCGACATCATTCCGGCCGTGGATGATCCGATCGCGATGGAGAACAGTCCACGCCGGAACAGGCTCAGATCCAGCAGCGGCTCGGTGAGATGACGCTGCCGTCGCACGAAGGCCACCAGCACGATCGCGCCCGCCAGGCCGATCAGCACCGTGATCGGGTCGACCCCTTCCGCCGCGGCCTGTTTGACCGCGTAGACAACCGGCAGAATGCCGCCGATCGACATACCCACACTGAGCAGATCCAGTGGCCCGCGACGTGGCGCCCGATGTTCGGGCAGTACGAACGGCCCCAGCGCCAGCAGCACCAGAATTACCGGGGTGTTGATCAAAAATACAGCGCCCCACCAGAATTGGCGCAACAGCATACCGCCGATCAGCGGCCCGACCGCCGACCCGCCGGCGAAGAAGGCCGTCCACACACCGATCGCGGCGGCCCGCCGGCGCGGATCCGGGAACAGACTCGAGATCAGCGCCAGACTCGACGGCAACAGCGTCGCCCCGCCGACGCCCATCAACGCACGCGCCGCGATCAGCACACTCGCACTCGGCGCGAATGCCGCGAGCACCGAGGCGATTCCGAACACGCACGCCCCGGCCAGCAGGATGTTCCGCCGACCGATCCGATCGCCCAGATTGCCCATGGTGATGAGCAGTCCGGCGATCAGGAATCCATAGATGTCCAGGATCCACAGCTGCTGGGTGGCATCCGGAGCCAGGTGCGCGGTCACCGTCGGCATGGCCAGGTACAGCACCGACATATCCATCGACACCAGCAGTACCGGCAGAATCAGAACGGCCAATCCCAGCCACGCGCGCCGCGCCGTCGCGGGCACACCGGTGTCCGTCTCGCTCATCACCTATCCTTCGAATCGCGCGTACGACGTACGCGATAGTCTGGGTACAGCGTACGCACCCGGCTGGGTAAACGAAAGCGAGTAACGCAGTGAACACAGCACCGCGCGGCGATTCCGTGGCGGGCGGCGGCCGGGAGACGGGCGGCCACGAGCCGAAACTCACCCGCGCGAGCATCGTCGACACGGCGATCACGCTGGCCGACGAGGCCGGGGTGGACGCGTTATCGATGCGGCGCATCGCCGATCGGATGGGCGTGGGCGCGATGTCGCTGTACCGGCACGTCCCGAACAAGGACGCCCTGCTGGCCGAGATGACCGACGAGGTGGCCCGCCGCAATCCCTATCCCGCGCCGGAACCGGGCTGGACCTGGCGCGACCGCGTGCGCATCGCCGCTGATATCGATTGGCGGCTCTATCAGCAACATCCCTGGGTGCTGTTCACCTTCGCGGTGCCGCGCTACAACTTCGGCCCGCACAGCCTGGTCTGCCTAGCCTGGCTGGTGGAGGGGTTCACGGAACTGACCGACGATCCGCACGAGGCCACGCGGATGTCCCTGGCGGTGTGGAGTTACATCTCCGGCATCGCGCTGCAGCAGGTCAGCGCGGCGATGCTGGCCAAGCGCGAGAGCGAACACGAGGACACCTCGGCACTCGACGCGCTCCTGGAAGGCGCGCCGCGCTGGCCGACCCCGCCCGGCCTGGCCGCGCTCGAAGGGACCGGCCGCGGCGATCTCCTGGACCCGGTGCAGCTCTTGCGCACCGGCCTGACCGCACTCTGCGACGGATTCGCCGCCGACCGGTGACCGGCTACTGCACGACCACCGCGTAGGCGAATCCGTCCCAGCCCTTACTGCCGACGGTCTGCAGGACCGACGCCTCGAGCCGCGGTTCGGCGCCGAGCAGCTCGATCACCTCGCGACTGGCGCGCACCGCCGCGTCGGTCGAATCCGGGTCGGCGATACCGCCGTTGCGCACGACGTTGTCGACGATGATCACCGAGCCGGGGCGCGTGAGGCGCAGCGCCCACCGCACGTAATGGGAGTTGTTGACCTTGTCGGCGTCGATGAACACCAGATCGAACGGCGCGGGATTCTCCTGCTCGAGCACCGGCAGGCTGTCCAGGGCCGCGCCGACCCGGATCTCGACCCGCTTGCCCACTCCGGCCCGGTCCAGATTCTCGCGGGCGACCTCGGCATGACGCGGCTCGAACTCCAGGCTCAGCACCTGCCCGTCCTCGCCGACGGCCCGCGCGAGCCAGATCGTGCTGTATCCGCCGAGCGTGCCGATCTCGAGCACCCGCCGGGCCCGGATCGACCGCGCGATCAGATGCAGGAACTTCCCCTGCGTCGGCGATACGTCGATCGGCGGCAGTCCGGCGGCCGAATTCGCCTGCAGCACACCGTCATCCCCGTGCCCGACCAGGGTCGGTACCAGAAAGCGATCCACGTCGTCCCATGCGGCATTCGTCATGATCGCAGTCTGCCACTTTCCCGCCCCGGATCGGCGGCGCACGGTCGGCGCCGGCCACTCAGGGCGCGGGCAGCTCGTCGACCTCCGAGTCCACCCCGTCCCCGGTGATCGTCAACCGAGTGTAAACATTGGTGAACCGATTCACCTCGCTCAATTTCACGAATACCTTGCGCGGCAGATAGTTTCCCGCCGAACACGTGGGCTCGCAGCTGTTGATCCGGATGGTGCCGCTGCCCATGGCCATCGTGCCGGTCCAGTCGGTCCAGTCGATCTTCTCGATCGCCACATCGGCATTCGAATCACAGTGCATCGAACTGAGTGTCACCGGGCGGATCTCGCCGGGACCGCCGCAGCGGCCCACCACTCGCGGCGGCTCGATATCCTGGGCGGGCAGCGCCGCACGGCTCGACGGCGACGCCGGATCGCTCGATTCGCTACCGGCCGCCGCACGTCGCGTACCCGCACCGGACATCCACGCCCCGACACCCACCGCGACCACGCCGGCGATCACCGCCGCCACCAGACTCGCGGCGAACAACTGCCGCCAGCGCACGCCGCCGTTCTCTCCGGCGGCATGCTCCGCTCCCCCGGCCCGCGCCATCCCGCGCACGCTTCCGGCTTCCCCGAGATCGCCCGCCTCGCCGGGGGTTTGCGTCCCCGCGGAACTCTCCGGCCCACGGGAGCCGACCGTCACACCACCGGAATCCGGGGCGGCGCCAACGGTATCCGCGACCGCAGCCGCGGGCCGTGAACCCGGTCCCCGCGCGGGCCCGCGAGAGGGCGTCACGGCAGTCCATTCCGAGGGACCGTTCCACAACCCGGCCACCAATTCCCCGCAGTCGCCGGGCCGCTCACCGGGATCCTTGGCCAGAGCGGCCGTCACGGCGGCGTCGAGTTCGGGCGGTACATCCGGGCGCAGGGCACGCAGGCTCGGCGGCGGCGCGGATAGGTGGGCAGCGATCATCGACGCCTGATCCGAACGTACGAAAGGCGTCCTGCCGGTGAGCAATTCGAAGACCGTGCAGCCGAACGAATAGATGTCGGCCCGATGATCACCCCCGTCGGCCTCGAACAGCTCCGGTGCGGTGTATGCGAGACTGCCGCTGACCACACCCGCGGTCACGGTGTCGTCCACGGCCCGGGCGATGCCGAAGTCTGCCACCAGTGCCCCTCACCGCCCGTGTCATCCGCGTCGATCAGGATGTTCGCCGGTTTCACGTCGCGGTGCAGCACCTGGTGGCGATGGGCGAAGTCCAGACCGGCGGCGGCGTCCGCGATCAGCCGGACCGCCCGCCGCATCTCCAGCGGACCCGCCCGCCGGACAGCGGCGGCCGCGTCGCCACCATCGACATATCTCATCGACAGCCAAAGGATTTTCTCGCCGGGAGCACTGCGATCGAATACCGGGACGATGTTCGGGTGCTCGAGCCGTCCGGCGAGTTCGGCCTCCCGCTCGAACCGGGCCCGCACCCGCGCATCCCGGCCCCGCGCCTCGTCGAGCACTTTCAGTGCGACCAGGCGCGACAATCGTGGATGCGCGGCCAGATAGACCGCGCCCATTGCGCCCGCACCGACCAATCGCTCTATCCGGTACCCGCAAAATACGGTCCCGGGCGGTAAATCCATCCTTCCCCCGCTGTGTCGAGCCGTGTTGTGAATCCGAATCCACGGTACCGCGGCCGGGATCCGGCGACTCGGACTCGGAAACCATTGCGCCGCAGCGCAACGCGCTGACCGCGCGGTCAGAACAGGAAATACCGTTGCGCCATCGGCAGTTCGGCGGCAGGCTGTTCGGCCCAGACCTCGCCATCGACGCGCACGGTGAAGGTGTCCGGATCCACCTCGATGCGCGGCATGGCGTCGTTGTGCGGCAGATCCGCCTTGCCGCGCCGCCGCACGTTCGCCACCGGAACCAATCGGCGGTTCACCCGCAACCGGTCGGCCAGGCCCGCCTCGATCGCTTGTTCGGAGACGAAATGCAGTGCGGTGCCTGCGGTCACCGCCGGCGCCGCGCCGAACATGGGTCGCGGCAGCACCGGCTGCGGGGTCGGAATCGAGGCGTTCGCATCACCCATGGCCGCCCACGCGATAGCGCCGCCCTTGAGCACCGCGTGCGGGCGCACGCCGAAGAAGGCCGGATCCCACAGCACCAGATCGGCCAGTTTGCCCACCTCGACCGAACCGATCTCGTCGTCCAGACCATGCGTGATCGCCGGGCAGATGGTGTATTTCGCGATGTACCGGCGCACCCGGTTGTTGTCCGCGGCGCCGTCGCCGGGCAGCGCGCCGCGCCGCCGCTTCAGCATGTGCGCGGTCTGCCAGGTGCGCATGACGACCTCGCCGATGCGGCCCATGGCCTGCGAATCGCTGCCGATCATGGAGATCGCGCCCAGATCGTGCAGCAGATCCTCCGCGGCGATGGTGGACGGCCGGATCCGGCTCTCGGCGAAGGCCAGATCCTCCGGCACGGACGGGTTCAGATGATGGCACACCATGAGCATGTCCAGATGCTCGTCCAGGGTGTTGACCGTGTGCGGGCGGGTCGGGTTGGTCGAACTGGGCATCACGTTGGGATGTGCCGCGACGGTGATGATGTCGGGCGCGTGCCCGCCGCCCGCGCCCTCGGTGTGATACGAGTGGATGGCCCGGCCCGCGATGGCGGCCAGGGTGTCCTCGACGAATCCGGCCTCGTTCAGCGTGTCCGAGTGCAGGGCGACCTGAACGCCCGCCGCATCGGCCACGGTGAGGCAGGCGTCGATCGCCGCGGGCGTGGTCCCCCAGTCCTCGTGCAGCTTGAATCCGCCCGCGCCGCCGCGCAATTGCTCCCACATCGCCTCGTGCCGCACGGTATTGCCCTTGCCCAGCAGCAGGATGTTCACCGGCCATCCGTCGGTGGCCTCGAGCATGCGGCCCAGATGCCACGCCCCGGGGCTGACCGTGGTGGCCTTACTTCCCTCCGCCGGGCCCGTACCGCCGCCGATCATGGTGGTGATACCGCCGCCGAGCGCCTCCTCGAGCAGCTGCGGGCAGATGAAGTGCACGTGGCAGTCGATCGCGCCCGCGGTGAGGATGCGCCCGTTGCCCGCGATGATCTCCGTACCCGCGCCGACCACCAGGTCAGGGTGGACGCCGTCCATGGTGTCGGGATTGCCGGCCTTACCGATGCCGCAGATGCGCCCGTCGCGAATACCGATGTCCGCCTTGATGATTCCCCAGTGATCGACGATCACCGCACCGGTGATCACGGTGTCCGGCGTACCCTCGGCGCGGGTGGCGCGGGCCTGCCCCATGGATTCGCGCAGTACCTTGCCGCCGCCGAAGACGGCCTCGTCACCGGCGATTCCCGGTCCGCCGCAACGGTCCTCGGTGATCTCGATCAGCAGATCGGTGTCCGCCAGGCGAATCCGGTCACCGACGGTGGGCCCGAACAGCTCCGCGTAACGGGCACGGGACAATTCGGCCATCAGGCGTCCAGCTTTCCGGGTGCGTCGAGACCGATCCCGTGCACCTCGCGCGCACCGCCCAGCGGAACCAGCGAAACGCGCTGCCCCAGACCGGGTTCGAAACGCACCGCGGTGCCCGCGGGAATGTCCAGCCGACGGCCGTGCGCGGCCGCCCGATCGAACCGCAATGCCTGGTTGGCCTGCGGGAAGTGCACGTGCGAGCCCACCTGCACCGGCCGGTCCCCGGTGTTGACCACGTCGAGTTCGATCCGGTCGGCGCCGGCGTTGATCTCGACCGCCGCTGCGGCATACAGGAATTCGCCGGGCACCAAGCCCGTGCGCTCGCGGGCGGAATCGTCGTGACTCATGCGGGCTCAGCCGATCGGGTGGTGCACGGTGACGAGTTTGGTGCCGTCCGGAAAGGTCGCCTCGACCTGCACGTCGGCGATCATCTCGGGGATGCCCTCCATAACGTCCGCACGAGTCAGCACCGAGCGTCCCGAGGCCATCAGCTCGGCGACGGTGCGCCCGTCGCGCGCGCCCTCGAGCACGTGGTCGGTGATGATCGCGATCGCCTCGGGGTGATTGAGGCGCAGTCCGCGGGCCCGGCGACGGCGGGCCAGTTCGGCCGCATAGCTGAGCATCAGCCGTTCCTGCTCGTGCGGCGACAATCGCATGCGGACTCCTCGGCGGATCTGTCGGTGTCGGACATTCTGGCACGTCGGCCGCGCCACCGCGCGCCACGTCCGCACAGATCAGTCGGCGACGGGCAGATTCTGCAGCCGGACCTGCCCCCGCGCGACCACCCGCTCCTGCTCATCGGTGATCGCCACCTGCCACAGCTGTTGCAGACGGCCCCGGTGCACCGGCGTCGCGATGCCGCGCAGCACGCCCTCGCGCACCGCGCGCAGGAAATCGGTGTTGTTGTTCACCCCGACCACCGAGCCGCGGTCGCCGTACCAGACCCCGCCGCCCACGCTGGCGAGCGTCTCGATGACGGTGCAGTACACGCCGCCGTTGACGATGCCCGCGGGCTGATGCAGCTGCGGCGAGACGACCCACTCCCCGGCCACCCGGTCGGGCGAGACCTCGGTGTACTTCAATCCGATCAGGTCGGAGAAGCTTCCCTCGCTGAAACGGGTCATCTGCTCGGGAGTCAGATCCGCCAGCGAGCGGATCCCGGACCGATCGTTCTCTGTCATGCGAAAACAGTTGCATATCCCGGCAACCGCCCGGAGCGCGGGTCGCAGGACAGAGGGTCGGCGGGTATTCCCACGCCGGAGACGAGAGCGGCGGGTCCGGCACGATGGCCGGACCCGCAGCGGCAACAGATCGGGGAGTCGACCGCAGCCCTCGGGACTCTCGCTCGATCTTGACGCCGATTTCAGCATAGGGCAGGCTTACCTAACTAGGCAAGTCCGTCGCACCGGCAACCCGTGTTCCTGCATCGCGGCCAGCAGACCCTGACCGCGCTGCGCACCGACAGCCGAGGAGGTGCCCGCCAGATCCGGCACGTACGTCGCCGCACCGACCACACTCTCGGCCACCAGCGACCAGAACCGGCGCGGGGCCAGTCCCGCGCAACGCCACAGGGCGACCTGCACGAGCGTCAGCGCGGTCGAACAGCGATGCGCCAGCCACACCTGCAAGGCCCGTTCACACGGCAGCACCACCACACCCGGCTCCCCCGCCAGCCGATCGCCCTCGGCGACGCGAATCGTGGTGTCGGACAAGCCCGCCCAGTCGATTCCGCCATCGTTGTCCGAATGCACCCACAGATTCTCGAGACCGGGATCCCAGGCGCGCCCCTCGGCCACCAGCAGCGCGACCACGCGGCCGACAACAGCGTGGATCAGCGCCGTCGCCACCACCTCCGCGGCGATGTCGGCATTACTCATCTCGGCGGCGTGGCGGCGGTACATCAGGGCGATGCGCCCCTCGTCCAGCCCGTCCGACAGGCGCCACCAGCGGCGCCGGCCGTGATCGGCCATCGCGGCGACGGCGTAGACGCGCGGATACTCCGGTTGCAGCGCCCGCATCCGCTGACACGCGTGTCCGAATACCGGCTCGCAGTGGCGGGGCGGACAGGCGGTGATCGGCTCGAACATTCGAACCTCCTTCGGAAGACGGAGCGGACCGGAACAGTTCGTTAGGTTAGCCTTACCAGACTTGGTGGGCAATGGATGGAATCAACCAGGACTTATTCGACAAAGCGACCCACCTATGAAAAATCCCACACGGCTACCGGCTGGTTACGACGGCACGTAGTACGCATTCGCGTCGTTGGCTCCGTAAACTCGAGGGATGGCAGGTCTTGGTGAACTCGAGAAAGCGGTCATGGACCAGTTGTGGTCGGCCGATCAACCGCAGACGGTCCGGCAGGTCCACGAAGCCCTCGCAGCGCATCGCGAACTCGCGTACACCACCGTGATGACGGTTCTGCAGCGTCTGGCGAAGAAGGATCTCGTCGTCCAGCAGCGCGACGACCGTGCACACCGGTACGCGCCCGTGCACACCCGCGACGAGTTGGTCGCAAGCCTGATGGTCGACGCGCTCCAGCAGGCCGACGAGGTCGGCAGCCGTCGCGCGGCCCTGGTGCACTTCGTCGAACAGGTCGGTAACGACGGGGCTGCCGCCCTGCGCGAGGCACTCGCTAAGCTCGAAGCCACCGAGGCCGCGCGCACCAAGCCAGACACCACCCCCAACGTGTCGAACGACGAGGGAGTCGCCCCGCCGCAGTAGCGAACTGCGGCGTTCCCGCGCCGCGATCTCGGGCCCTGGCCCCACAACGCAGTGAGCTGAGCATGAACGCAACCGCGCCGGTATTCGCCGGTCTCGCTTTGCTTCTGGCGGGACCGGTCCCAGCCCTGCTCAGCCGAGCCTCGTGGCCGTACCGGACGCCACGGGCGGCCCTGGTGCTGTGGCAGGCCGTCGCCCTGGCCGCGGTGCTCAGTGCCTTCGGCTCCGGCCTGGCCATCGCCAGCCTGCTGCTGGTTCCGGGCCCGGACGGGCGGCCGACCACCTCGCCCACCCGGGAGATCCACGCACTCGGCCTGCCGCTGTGGTCGGCCTACGTGATCGTCCTCGCACTGACCCTGCTGGTCGGCGCACGCCTGATCTACATGGTGGTCCGGGTCGGCATCCACACCCGGCGCCGCCGGACCCGTCACCGCATCCTGGTCGATCTGCTCGATCAGGGCGGCGATCTGAGTGGCCATCGCGCCGCCGACATCCGCGTGCTGGCCGCGGCCGAGCCGATCGCCTACTGCCTGCCCGGGCTGCGCCGCCGCGTGGTGCTCAGTCAGGGCACCTTCACCAGCCTGAACGAATCGGAGCTGACCGCGATCGTCAGCCACGAACGGTCACATCTGCGTGCCAGGCACGATCTGGTACTCGAGGCGTTCACCGCCGCGCACGAGGCCTTCCCGCGATTCGTGCGCAGCAAATCCGCGCTCGACTCGGTGAAGCTGCTGATCGAACTGCTCGCCGACGATTCCGCGGTCAAGGTCACCGGCGCGACGCCGCTGGCCCGCGCGCTGGTGGCCTGTTCCAATTCGACCGCGCCCCAGGGCGCGATGGCCGTCGGCGGCCCGACCACCCTCATCCGCATCCAGCGCCTGGCCGGCCCGCTGGGCGATCTGCGTATCGCGATGGCGGCCTATCTCGCGGCCGCGGCCATCCTGGTGGTGCCGACCCTCGCCGTTGCCATTCCCTGGCTGGTCGAGCTGAAGCGCCTGTTCCGTGCCTGAGCCGGGCGCGGTTCGCGCGCCGCGGTTCGCCGATCTGGGCCTGCCGGTTCCGCTGGTGCAGGCGCTGCGCCGGGCCGGACTCGAGACCGCCTTCCCGATCCAGGCCGCGACCTTGCCCGACGTTCTCGCCGGACGCGACGTGCTGGGCCGGGCCGCGACGGGTTCCGGCAAGACCCTCGCCTTCGGCCTGCCCATGCTGGTGCGGCTCACCCGCGCGGCATCGGCACCCCGGCGGCCGCGCGGACTGGTCCTCGCACCGACGCGGGAACTCGCCCTGCAAATCGAGACGGCCCTGGACGAACCCGCCCTGGCCCTCGGGCTCCGGCTGGGCAGCGCGGTCGGCGGCGTCCCGATCGCCCGCCAGGTTCAGCGGCTCGAACGCGGCGTGGATCTGCTCATCGCCACTCCCGGCCGACTCGACGATCTGATCGCACAGGGCGCGGTCGGACTCGACGCGGTCCGGGTCGTCGCGGTGGACGAGGCCGATCACATGGCCCAGCTCGGATTTCTCGACCAGGTCACCGCCCTGTTGGATCGGCTGCCCGAGGACAGCCAGCACCTGCTGTTCTCGGCCACCCTCGACGACGCGGTGGACGTGCTGGTGCGGCGGTATCTGCGCGATCCGGTACCGTATTCGGCCGACGCACCGCCGAGCAGCGCACGTATCCCGAATACTGTTGTGCCGCAGGCGGTTACGCCGGATCAGCGGGCCGCCTCCGGGCCGCGCGGCGCCGCCTCGTCGGGCGAGATCGGATCGAGTCCGGCGATCACCCACCACCTGCTGCATCTGCGCAAGGCCGACAAACGCGCGGTGGTCACCGAGATCGCCGCCCGCGAGGGTCGCACGCTGCTGTTCGTACGCACCCAGTACGGCGCGGACAAACTGGCCCGCCGGCTGCGTGAATCCGGTATCGCGGCGGCGGTGCTGCACGGCGGCAAGGCTCAGAATCAGCGCACCCGCACCCTGGCCGCATTCGCCGACGGCTCGGCGCCCGTTCTGGTCGCCACCGACGTCGCCGCCCGGGGCATCCACGTCGACGACATATCCCTGGTCGTGCACGTCGACCCGCCCGCCGATCCCAAGGACTACCTGCACCGCGCGGGCCGCACCGCCCGCGCGGGCGCCACCGGCACGGTGGTCACCCTGGTCACGGCGGACGAGCGCGAGACGGCCGAACAACTGCTGCGGGACGCGGGAATCCGCCCCGCCCACACCGAGATCCGCCCCGGCGACCGTCCCCTGGCCGACCTCACCGGAGCCCGCCGCCCGTCCGGCACCCCGGTCCCCGACCCGACCGCACCCGCTCCCCCGCAGACTCCTCGGACCACCCCCGGTGATCACCATCGCCGCCCCCGCCCCGGCCGCTCGTATTCCACCCGGCGCAACCGCCGTACCCGCTGACTCGCTGGAGCGACGGCGGCCGCACACCGCGAACAGCCGCATCGTCGAGCGGCATTGCTCCGACAGCGTCCGTGCGATCCGGCGAGCGGAACCACCTTCCGCTGACCGGCACACCTTCGGCTTACTGATAAACAAGGCGGACAAGCGATTTCGGATTGCGGCAGTTGGTGCTTATCGCGGTGAATGTCACCACCGCGGACCACAAGGCTCCCGAACCGGGGACAGTGCGGGCACACGCTTCGTTACCGAGTTCGGCGCGATCCCCGCCTCCTATGCGGCGATGAACGCGGATCCATCGTCGCGGAGCTGCACCCGGAACGAGGCTGCGGCGGGACCTGCACTGTGCGGATGACGAACGGACACGCCGCACCCAGCGAACCGCGGAACGATCGCTGATTCGGCCACGCTCGGGCGCACTGCCCGGCAAGCGCCTTGCGAGCCGCTACTCGCCAGGGTCGCCCTGAACACCGAGGTTCCAGGGCATGCGATGGACATGCGCAACCGTTTCGGCGGGATCATCGGCGATTCCATGCACACTGCCGAATATTCCGGCAATTCGGACAGTCGGATCGATTAGGCTGACATCAGTCGATCACGGGAGGGGTCACGATGACCGAACGCAAACCCGCCGGTATGACCCAGGAGTCGTGGCTGGACAAGCAGATTCGTGAGGCGGCCGAGCGCGGCGAATTCGATGATCTGCCCGGTGCGGGCAAGCCGCTGCCCGATGCCGGGCAGAGTTACGACGAGAACTGGTGGCTGAAGGACTATCTGCGACGCGAGGGTGTGAGCGGCGACGGCATGTTGCCACCGTCCCTGCTGCTGCGGCGCGATGTGGAACGGCTGCCGGACGAGGTGCGGGGGATGAATTCCGAGCAGCGGGTCCGGGAGCACGTCGGCGAGCTCAACGCCCGGATCGTCGCCTGGTTGCGGATGCCGCACGGCCCGCACGTCAACGTCCGGCCCGTCCGCGCCGACGAGGTGGTCGCGCAGTGGCGCGCCCAGCGGCAACCCGCCGCACGGCCACAGCGCCCGGCGACCGCCGAGCACACGCCCGCCGCGCCGGCCGCGCCACGGTGGTGGCGCACCCTGTTCCGCCGGAACCGCTGACCGCCGCTGGCACCCTCGATCGGCCGGTGACCGGCCCACGACGTCGGCCGAGCTCGTCCGCGCAACCCGCTGGTTCCCCTACAATTGCCGGAGTGCAGTTTCTACCGGGCCATCAGCCGCCCTACGACCTGACCTACGACGACATCTTCCTCGTCCCGAATCGGACGGAAGTCACGTCCCGATTCGACGTCGACCTGTCGACCAGCGACGGGACGGGCACGACGATCCCGATCGTGGTGGCCAATATGACCGCGGTCGCGGGCCGCCGGATGGCCGAGACGGTCGCCCGCCGCGGCGGCATCGTGGTACTGCCGCAGGATCTTCCGCTCGGCGCGGCCGCCGACACGATCTCCTTCGTGAAGACCCGCTCCCTGGTCGCGGACACCCCGGTGGTGCTGGGCCCGGACCATTCGGTCTCCGAGGCGCTCGCGCTGATTCACAAGCGCGCGCACGGCGCGGTGGTGGTCGTGGAGAACGACCGGCCGATCGGCGTGGTCACCGAGGCAGCCTGCGCCGACGTGGATCGCTTCGCGCGCCTGGGCAGCGTCGCCGAGACCGGATTCGTCACCGCCGCCGCCGACGCCTCACCGCGTGAGATCTTCGAGATCCTCGAAGCCCAGCACGCGCACCTCGCGGTTCTGCTGGCCGCGGACGGCACGCTCGCCGGCGTGCTCACCCGCACCGGCGCGGTGCGCACCGGCATCTACGACCCCGCGGTCGACGCCTCCGGCAAACTGCGCATCGCGGCGGCGGTCGGCATCAACGGCGACGTGCCGGCGAAGGCGAAGGCACTGGTCGACGCGGGCGCCGACGTCCTGGTCATGGACACCGCGCACGGCCACCAGATCAAGATGCTCGAGGCGCTGCGTTCGGTGGCCGATCTGCGGCTGGGCGTTCCGCTGGTGGCGGGCAATGTGGTCTCCGCCGAAGGCACCCGCGATCTGGCCGCGGCCGGCGCGGACATCATCAAGGTCGGTGTCGGGCCCGGCGCGATGTGCACCACCCGGATGATGACCGGCGTGGGCCGTCCGCAGTTCTCCGCCGTGGCCGAATGCTCTTCGGCGGCAAAGGATCTGGGCGTGCACATCTGGGCCGACGGCGGCGTGCGGCATCCGCGCGACGTCGCCCTGGCAATCGCCGCGGGCGCGTCGAACGTGATGATCGGCTCGTGGTTCGCCGGCACCTACGAATCCCCCGGCGACCTGCGGGTCGACCGCGACGGCAACGCCTACAAGGAGAGTTTCGGCATGGCGTCCAAGCGTGCGGTCGCCGCCCGCACCGCCACCGACAACGCCTTCGACCGGGCCCGCAAGGCGCTGTTCGAGGAGGGCATCTCCTCCTCGCGGATGCGCCTGGATCCCGAGCGGCCGGGTGTGGAGGACCTCCTCGACCACATCTGCTCGGGCGTGCGCAGCGCCTGCACCTACGCCGGGGCCCGCACGCTGGACGAACTGCACGACAAGGCGGTGCTCGGCGTGCAGTCCGCGGCCGGGTTCGCCGAGGGTCGTCCGCTCCCGTCCGGGTGGTGAGAGTCCCGCTCGGCCGCTGCCCGGGTCGCCGCCGCACGCCGCGGTGGCGACTCGGGCAGCGGCTCCCGGTAACATGAAGGTTGCCGGTCCGGGCACGAGGAAGGCCCGCGACGGCGTCCGTATCGAAGAACAGCTTCCGCTTGCGAAAGGAACCAGTTGTCACCCGCGTCCGAGGGCGCCACTCAGGAGGGCTCCTCTACCGAGCCGGGTGACATACCCGGCGCCCCCGTAACCGCAGCAATTCCCGGACACCTCACACATCGGGGACGGTGTTGAGACGTGTCCGTCCTGCTCACGATTCTGAGTCTGGTGGGCTTCGTCGCGCTCACCGTCGGCACGGCGCTGTTCGTCGCCGCCGAATTCTCGCTCACCGCCCTGGAACGCAGCATCGTCGAGGCACATGCCCGCGACGGTGACCGCCGCGCGCGCCAGGTCCGGCACGCACACCGGACACTGTCGTTCCAGTTGTCCGGCGCGCAGCTCGGCATCACCCTCACCACCCTGGTGACCGGTTATATCGCCGAACCCGTCCTGGCCCGGCTGTTCGAACCCCTGTGCACCGCGCTGGGGGCGAGTCCGGGAGCCGCCCGGGGTATCTCGCTGGTCATCTCGCTGATCCTGGCCACCTCGCTGTCCATGGTCTACGGCGAGCTGGTGCCGAAGAACATCGCCATCACCGCGCCGCTGGCCATCGCGCGCCTGACCGCGATCCCGATGATCACCTTCTCCACGGCCTTCTCCTGGTTGATCAAGCTGCTCAACGGCACCGCCAACTGGGTCGTGCGGCATCTGGGCATCGAACCCGCCGAGGAGTTGCGTTCGGCGCGCTCCCCGGAGGAACTGGGATCACTGGTCCGGACTTCCGCACTACACGGCGCGCTGGACCTGCGCACCGCACAGGTGGTGGGCCGTTCCCTGGAATTCGGCGAGCGCAGCGCCGAGGAACTGATGACGCCCCGGGTGAAGATCGAAACCCTGGATCGGGACGAGACCATCGCCGACCTGATCGCCGCCGCGAACCGCACCGGATTCTCCCGATTCCCGGTGATCGACGGCGATCTGGACAACACCCTGGGCGTGGTGCACGTCAAGCAGGCATTCCTGCATCCGGTCCGGGAGCGCCGCCACATCGTGCTGCGCGCCATCGCCCACCCGGTGCCGATCGTTCCGGCGAGCCTGGACGGTGACTCGGTGCTGGAACGGGTCCGCGCGGACGGTATGCAGGTGGCGCTGGTGGTCGACGAATACGGCGGCACCGCGGGCCTGGTGACGATGGAGGACATCATCGAGGAGATCCTCGGCGATGTGCGCGACGAGCACGACGAGGAGGAACTCGACGTGCGCCGCACCTCCGCGGGCTGGAACTGCTCGGGTCTGTTGCGCATCGACGAGGTCGCCCGCACCACCGGATACGACGCGCCCGAGGGCGAATACGAAACCCTCGGCGGTCTGGTGCTGACCCGGCTGGGCCGGATCCCCGAGACCGGTGACGAAGTGCTGCTGCCCGATCCGGGTACGGGCCAACAGAGTTCGGGCCGAATACACTCCGGCGGCGGCTGGCTGGCCCGGGTGGAACGCATGGACGGACGCCGGATCGACCGGGTGCTGCTGCAGCCGGTGGACGCCGACGCGGTGGCGAAGTGGGAGCTCAGCAATGGGTGATCTGTTCGGCGTGCTGCTGACGCTGGTGCTGCTGGGCTGCAACGCCTTCTTCGTCGGCGCGGAATTCGCGCTCATCTCCGCTCGCCGCGATCGGCTCGAAGCCTTGCAGGCGCAGGGCAAACGCGGTGCGGTGACGGTCATCCGGGCCGGTGAGCACCTGTCGATGATGCTCGCCGCCGCCCAGCTGGGCATCACCATCGCCTCGCTGCTGCTGGGCCGGATCGGCGAACCGGCCATCGCGCATCTGCTGACATACCCCTTCGATCTGGCCCACGTACCCGAGCAGTTGCTGCACCCGATCTCGTTCGCGCTGTCGCTGTGCCTGGTGGTGATGCTGCATATGCTGCTGGGTGAGATGATCCCGAAGAACATCGCCCTGGCCGGGCCGGAACGCGTTGCGCTGCTTCTGGTTCCGGTGATGTTGAGCTGGCTGCGGCTGGCCCGTCCGGTGATCGTGTGCTACAACCTTGCCGCGAATCTGTCGCTGCGGGCGCTGCGGATCGAGCCCAAGGACGAGCTGGACACCACGGTCTCGTCCGTGGAGCTGGCCGAGATGCTCGGGGAATCCCGCTCGGAGGGTTTGATCGATGAGGAGGAGCATCGTCGTCTCACCCAGGCGCTGGGCACCACCGACCGCATCGTCGCCGATGTGATGGTGCCGCTGGCCAAGACCCGGTGCGTGCCCCTGCGCGGGGACGGCACCACGCTCGGCGATATCGAATCCGCGGTCGCCGAGACGGGTTTCTCCCGTTATCCGGTCCGCACCGGCGACGGTTCGCTGGTCGGCTATCTGCACGTGAAGGATGTGCTGGACAAGGTAGCCGACGACGACGCGGGCCCGGGCACGCCGATCCCCCGCGCCGATATCCGTCCGCTGCCGACGGTGAGTATGGGCACCACCCTGTACGAGGCGCTCTCGCGGCTGCGCCGTACCAGCAGCCACCTCGGGCGCGCGGTCGACAGTCGCGGCAACACCGTCGGCATCGTCGCGCTCGAGGATCTGGTGGAGGAGTTCGTGGGCACGGTCCGCGACGCCACCCACCGGATCGCCGAATGAGAGCCGCGATGACCGATCCGGCCCACGATCTACTTGCCGAGTCGCAATGGCGTGCCCGCGCGCGGGTGCATCGAGACCGGGTCGATACTCTCGTCGGCCCGTATCTGCGACGCCGGGCGGCGGGGTCGAAACATCCGGTCATCGACTTCCTGTTCACCTACTACGGGCACAAGCCGGCCCAGTTGCGGCGCTGGCACCCTGGTTACGGTGTGGCGCTGGAGAATGCCTCGGAGTACGACGGCGCACGGGGGTACCGACAGCACGAGACCGCCTCGGGCGCGGGCGCCTGGGCCGCCGACGCCGGGTATCTGCTGCGCCGCCGCGACACCATCGAATTCGTGGCGAACCTGTTGCGCGCCACCGCGTCCCGCCCTGCCCGGCTGTCCTGCTTCGGCCTGCACGAATGGGCGATGGTGTATCGCTCGCGGGAGGTCCGCCATCAGCAGGTGCCGCTGCGCCTCGGCCACGCCGGCACCGATGCCGTGGTGGAGTCGATGTCGTTGCGCTGCACGCACTTCGACGCCTTCCGCTTCTTCACCCCGGACGCGGTCCCGCGCAACGCCGAGCCGCTGACCCGCGACGACCAGGTCATGCGCGAACAACCCGGCTGCCTGCACGCCAACATGGACTTGTACAAGTGGGCCTTCAAACTCGTCCCGCTGGTCGAGTCGGGCCTGCTGCTGGACTGCTTCGAACTCGCCTGCACCGCACGCGAACTCGATATGCGAGCAAGTCCCTACGATCTGTCCGAATTCGGTTACGAGCCGATCGCCATCGAAACGCCGTCCGGACGAGCCGATTACGCGCGGCGGCAGTCCGAGATCGCGGAACAGGCCGAGGGCTTGCGCGCCCGGCTGCTCACCGCGTGCCTGGAACTGCTCGCCGGTATGCCCGAAGACGTTCGGCCCGAAGACGTTCGAACGCTGTAGCCGAGCATTCCGACCGCAGCGAGTTCACGATCGGGTGGCGGACGCCGGGCCGCGCGCCCGGCCGGCTCATCGGAACGGATACGGTTGCGGCGCCGATGTCAGCGACGCTTCAGGAACAGCTCCGGCCGTGAGTCGTGCGGTGCGATCAGCAACGGGACCTCGCGCAATTCGTCCAACGTGCGCGGCAGTCCACCGAGCGCGCAGATGATCCGCATGGTGATCCCGTCGTCGTACTCGGCCTCGACCGCTCCGGCCGCCTCGACGGCCGCACGCACCTCGGCGGGCACCCCGGCGGGATCGTCGAGGTCGGAATCGTCCCGGGAGTGATAGCACAGGGTCTCCCCGTCTACCGCATAGTCGAAGTTGACGTGCCCGGTTATCGACACGACGCTCGTGGCGGCCGCGCCGCCCGCGCTGGACAGCGCCGACACCGCCTGCACCGGCGGGCGCTGGTCGAGGTGCCACACGTAGCCGGTCTCGCCCAGGTCGTCGTAGATGAACGTCCACTCGCCGACGCGCCCGGCGATGAGCACCACGATCGGGTTCAGCGGATCGACCGCGGCCCTGGCCATCGACGTCCGATCGCCGGGCTTTCGGGCCGGCAGGGCACACGGCATGATCTCCTGCCGGTCGACGCCCAACACCGCCAGCGCATCGGCCGGTTCCAGATCACGCACGATGTGCACCAGGTGATTCGGATCGTGTTCCTGCCCGGCGAGCGCGCTGAGCCATGTGGGACAACCGGTTTCGTCCAGCTGATCCGGGAAGAAGTAGGGTTTCGGCATATCCGCGATGATCCGGTATCGCGGCACCTCGTGCATGTCGGCACCGCGCCCGACACCGAGCGCGGTCAGCGCGCCGATCGGCCCGGCCGATCGGGCGGCGCTCGCGCCTAGCGGTACCGATACCCGATGACCAGGGGTTTGCTATGCCCGCGCCCGCACCGGGAATGAGAACGATCCGCACACCGTTGGGCCTGAATATGACAGATGAGACGGTAGAGCTGAGCCCCACGGACTGGGTACAGGATCAGACCAAGAAGATCCTCGAGACCGGCACCACCGAGGGCATCGAGGTCGTCGGGTCGCCGGTCGTGCTGTTGACGTTGCGCGGCGCGAAGAGCGGCAAACTGCGGTACACCCCGGTGATGCGGGTCGAGCACGAGGGTCACTACGCGGTCGTCGCCTCCAAGGGGGGCGCACCCGAACACCCGGTCTGGTACTACAACATCAAGGCGCATCCGGAGTTCCCGTTGCAGGACGGGACCGTGACCAAGCAGTATGTCGCCCGTGAGGTCGAGGGCGCCGAGCGCGCCGAGTGGTGGGAGCGGGCCGTCGCCGCCTACCCGCCCTACGCGGAGTACCAGACCAAGACCGATCGGCTGATCCCGGTCTTCGTCCTGGACCCGAAGTAGCGGAACATTCGCGCGAATCCTGTTGCCACACAATCGATTGCCCGGCCCGGTCAGCTGACCGGGCCGGCTTTTCGTTCGATAGGTCGGCACCGCCCGGGGCTCGGTGACATCGGCCGCGCGGTCATCCGCGCCGCAATCCGTCCACGAGGATGCTCACCATGTGCTGGTTGTAGGCAAGATCTTCGCCTGGCACGGGCTGGCAGAGCAGGGCCACCGCGTGAACCAGTTCTCGCGGGCCGATGTCGTCGCGGACTTCACCAGTCGCGACCGCCGCGTCGATCAGCTCGCCGAGCACGGGTTCGAGCCGCTTCAGCAGGCGCCCGGCCAGATCGTCGAATTTCGGTGCGTCCGAATGTATTGCGGCCGCGAGCCCTCGTTTGGTTCCGACGAATTCGGTGAGACGGTGCAACCACTTCGCCAGCGCCTCGACCGGGCGGTGGGCGGCGGCCAGAGCCGGGCCCAACTCGACGCATGCGTCGATCTCGCGTTCCAGTACGGCCGCGACCAGATCGGACCGCTGCGGGAAATGGCGGTACAACGTGCCGACGCCGACTCCGGCGCGATCGGTGATCTCCTTCGCGGGCGCGTCCACGCCCGAGAGCGCGAAGACGCTCTTGGCCGCTTCGAGCAGCGCGTCGACATTGCGTTGCGCGTCGGCCCGTCGCCGGCGCGGCGCAGCCGCACCCGCGCCGCCACCCGGATCCTGGCCGGTGAGCGGCGTTTCATCGGTCAATTCGATCCCTCTCTTGCCTAACCGGAAAAGTTTTCCGTATAGTTCCGGAATAGCTTTCCGCTTAGGTCGAGCGTACGACACGGCACGGCCGGCGACCACATCCGTCACCCGATCCCAGGAGCTCTCCATGCAGTACCGCACACTCGGCCGCACCGGTATCAGGGTGAGTCCGTACGCGCTCGGCGCACTGATGTTCGCGACCAGCGTGGGCAATCCGGACCCCGGCGACTCGGCCCGCATCATCCACCGGGCGCTGGACGCGGGAATCAACCTCATCGATACCGCCGACGCCTACGGCGACTCGGAAGAGGTTGTGGGCAAAGCACTTCGAGGCCGCCGGGAGGACGTGGTACTCGCCACCAAGGTGAGCCGCCCGATGGGCCAGGACCCCAATCGGCAGGGCACCTCACGGCGCTGGATCATGGCCGAGGTGGAGAATTCGCTGCGCCGCCTGCGGACCGATCACATCGACCTCTACCAGATCCACAGGTTGGACCCGGAAACCGATATCGAGGAGACCCTCTCGGCGCTGTCCGATCTGATCCGCAGCGGAAAGGTTCGCGCGATCGGGTCCTCCAACACTCCCCCCTCGGACATCATCGAGGCTCAGTGGGTCGCCGAACGTCGCGGATACGAACGCTTCCGCGCCGAACAGCCGCCCTACTCGATCCTCAACCGCGCTATCGAACGCGATGTGCTGCCGATCGCGCAACGCTATGGCATGGGCGTGCTCGTCTGGGGCCCGCTGGGCCAGGGACTGCTCACCGGCCGCATCCGCAAGGGCCAGGAGAACGACGTGCGCCGCGCGGGAATGCTCGGGTCGCTCAACGACGAACGCCGCATCGAGGCGGTCGAACAGCTCATCCCGCTCGCGGCCGAGGCGGGCCTGCCGCTGATCCATCTGGCCATGGCGTTCACCATCGCCCACCCCGGCGTGACCAGCGCCCTGCTCGGCGCGCGCACCATGGACCAGTTCGAGGGGCTGCTCAGCGGTATCGAGGTCACCCTCGGCGACGACATCCTCGACCGCATCGACGAGATCGTTCCGCCCGGGACCGACGTCGGCACTCTCGACCAGGCCTATCAGCCCCCCGCCCTGCAGAACCCGCACCTGCGCCGCCGCCCGGCGCACGAACGCAGCGCCGCCTGAGCGCCCGTTCGCGAGCGTCCGCTGGTCAGGCCAGGGACAGGAAGAGTCTCTCCAGCTTCTTCACATTCACACTGTCCGGATCTTCGCTGGTCAGGCACTGTTGCAGGCCGGTGGTGACGAGTGCGAACCCGCTGCGGCTCAGCGCCTTGTTCACCGCCGCCAGCTGAGTGAGAACGTCCTCACATTCGGCGCACTCCTCCATCATGCGGATCACCCGCGCGAGATGGCCAGATGGCCGTGCGCGCGCTTCATCCGGGCGATGACGGAGCAAGAGGCGCACATCTCCCGCCACGGCGCCGAGGTGCTGCGCGAACACCCCGCAACACCGTGCGCTGCGCCGGGCCGTCCCCGAGGTCTACCGAGGCTTCGGCGAACTCAGTGGCGCCGCATTCGCGCCCGGAGCGCTCGACCGCAAGACCAAGGAGCTGATCGCGCCGGCGATCGGCGTGGTCGAGGAGTGCGATGGCTGCATCGCCTCGCACGGACAGGCCGCCGCGCGCGCCGGGGCCACTCACCAGGAAGCCGCCGACGCGATCGGCGTCACCTTCCTCATGCACGGCGGGCCGGCCACCATCCACGGGGCGCGCGCCTACGAAGCATGCCGCGAATTCGCCGGCGCCCTCGCAGACGCTCCGGCGTGAACTATCGCGGAAAGGAACGACATGTGCAGCCCGATCCGGTGTAAAACCTGTGGTAGGACGACCTGGTCCGGGTGCGGGCGGCACATCGACCAGGTCCGCGCACGGGTCCCCGCCGAACAGTGGTGCCCCGGACACTCGGACGGCAGCGGCTCCGACGCCAACCGCAGAAACCCATTTCGCCGGTTGTCCGGCTGACAGAAAGCAGGTGATGTGATGCAAACCGATCCGACATTGTCCGCCACAGTGCGCGCACCTTTCGACGATGCGGTCGAGCGGACCCGAAAGGCACTGTCGGAGCAGGGTTTCGGTGTTCTGACCGAAATCGACGTGCGGGCGACGATGCGCGCGAAACTCGACGCGGAGATGGAGAACTACCTCATTCTCGGCGCATGCAATCCGCCGCTGGCACATCGGGCGCTCGACACCGAACGCCGCCTCGGACTGCTGTTGCCGTGCAACGTCGTCGTTCGCGATATCGATCCGGGAGTCGTGCTGGTCGAGGCCGCGGACCCGCGCATGATGTCCGGTCTCGTCGACGTTCCGGCGGTCGACGAGGTGGCCGAGGAGGCGACCGGCCGGCTTCGGGAGGCCATCCGGGCGCTCACCGAGGCGTAGCCGGCCGATCGTCCGGCGGATTTGGCCGGGCCCGCGGTGCTCAGGGGATGATGACCGGCCCGGCGAGCGGGGCCGGGTCGTCGGCCCAGTGGTGGCCGGTCTCGCGCGGGGTGCGGCCGTGCTCGGTCCACGCCGACAGCAGTTCGGCGACCTTGCTGTGCATGATGGTGCGCAGCCGGTCGAAGGAGTTCTCCGGGTTGTCGTCGACCTGGCCGAGCAACAACCACCAGGCCCAGGCCACGGCGCCGGCGTTGGCGACGAAATCGGGCAGGACCGGGACACCCCGGGCGGCGAGCATGGCCTCCGCCTCCGGTGTGGTGGCGGCGTTCGCGGCCTCGACGACGACGCGCGCGGCGATATCGAACGAGTTGTCCGGCGTGATCGCGTACGAGATCGCCGCGGGGACAAGGATATCGGCGTCCATGGACAGGATCGCGGTGCGCGGCAACTGCTCGATACCCTCCGGCAGCCGCGTGCGGTCGATCTCACCGAAACCGTCACGCAGGTCCAGCAGCGCCGGAACGTCCAACCCCCCGGCGCGGTACAGGGTGCCCGCGGCATCGGCCAGCGCGGTGACCGTCATCCCGGCCTCGTGCAGGTAGTAGGCGGCGGCGCCGCCCATGGTGCCGATGCCCTGGATCGCGACGGTGGTCTCCGCGGGCGACTGCCCCCAGGACACCGCGGCGGCGAGACAGGCGTGCGCGACACCGTATCCGCCGATCACGTCGCCGAGCAGGAATCCGCCGTCGACCGCGGCGTTGAGCCCGTTGCGGACTCGTTCCAGCGTCGCGGCCGGATCATCGGCCCGGCGGATCGCGGCGTGATAGCTCTGGCCCAGGCCCAACTTCTCGAAGACCTCGTCGATCAGGTGCTGCGGGACTCCCAGGTCCTCGGCGGTGACCCAGTGCGCGTCGATCCAGGGTCGCATGGCCTCGCAGAACCGCTCCAGCACCTCGACCGCGCGCGGGTCCTTGGGGTCGAAGTCGATGCCGCCCTTGGCGCCGCCGACCGGCAGGTCGAAGGTGGCTGTCTTGTTCGCCATACCGCGAGCCAGATCCTCGACCTCGGTCAACGTGCAACCCGCCCGCATCCGGGTGCCGCCGGTGGCCAGACCCGAGCGCAGCGTGTGCACGACGAGGTAACCGACCGCGCCGGTCAGCGAATCCGTCCACTGCAGGCGCATGTACGGCTCGGGACGGCGAACGGGGGCAGGGGCGACCGTCTCGGTCGGTAGTGCCGGAACGGTGGGTGTGGTCACGTGCGGGGTCCCCTCGATCGGCTCCTGTAGCGTCGTCACAGCGATCGCCTCCTGTTCGTCCTCGCACCCGCCGCCGATCCGAGGGCAGTGGGCACGTCATCTCCCGTTGCGGACCTCGTCGTCCCGGCCGAACTTCACGTCCGACGCGCCTCCAGCCTGCGGCTAAACCTGTTTCTGCGTCCATTTACGGTTCATTAACGGAGGTTTTCAGCGTTCCTGCAGAGCGCTGGATCGCCCCGGCGGGAAGCAGCCACTCGCCTTTAGGCTCGATGTCATGGATCTGTCGCTGGCCCGCCTGCGGATGTTGCGTGAGTTGAACCGACGCGGAACCATCACGGCGACCGCCAACGCACTGCACTACACGGCTTCGGCGGTATCTCAGCAGCTCGCGCAGCTCGAACGTGATGTCGGCACGCGGTTGTTCGAGCGGCGCGGCCGCCGCTTACAGCTGACCGATCTCGGTGTGCTGCTCGCCGAGCACGCCGAGGAAATCCTCGCCGCGGTCGAGCGCGCGACCCAGGCGCTCGAGGAGGCCGGTGAATCGGTCACGGCCAAGGTGACCGCCGGTGTGTGGGCGTCGGTGGCGTCCGGCCTGCTTCCCGACGCGCTCACCACCCTCGCCCGCACCCATCCGGGAATCCTGGTGCGGACCAAGGAGCTGGCCCCGGAGGCCACGGCCGCGGCGGTCCGCGACGGCGCGCTGGATCTGTCCTTCGTACTCGAGTACTCGAACTATCCGATGACCTGGGACCGGGATCTGCAACGCACGGTCATCGCCGTCGAACGGCTGCACGCCGCGGTGCCGGCCGACGCGGTGGCGATGGCCGGTGTGACGCTGACCGACCTGGCCGAACATCCGTGGATTCTGGCGCCCTCGCGGTCCCATTTCGGGCACGCGGTCCGGCTGGCGTTCCAGTCCGCCGGGCTCGCGCCCCGGATCGATCACGAGGTGGAGGAGCAGGCCACCGCGATGGCGATGGTCGCGGCCGGACTGGGCGTCACCCTGGTTTCCGACCTCGGCCTGGCGCTGCGCCCGCCGGGCGTGGACATCCTCCCGCTCGGCGACTCACTCACCCGGACCGTATCGCTGGCCTACCGCAGCAACACCGCGCGACGAGCCGCCCTGCTGCTGGTCGTGGACGCGATCCGCACGACCGCCGCCACCAAGGGCCTGGCCGCCGAGACCACACTGCCCGCCGCTCCGGCCGAGGCGACCGCGCCGAACCCGCCCGAGGCCGCCAACGGAAGCTTCGGTCTCGCCTGACCTCGCGCTCAGGAGCCCTTCGGGAACCGCAGATAGACCGCGCCACCACGTAGACCACGACGATCGCCCGCGTTCCCGTTCTCTCGTCGTCCACAGGTCTCCGCCGCGAGGTCACCGGATCGGCCGTCCCGGCACGGCTCGGGAAAATCGTTTGAACCCGAGGCGCCGGCGTGGCGTCATGGAGGGCGATGAAACAGCAACGACCCGGCACGGCACGATCCGTCGCCGACGGACTCAAACTGCATCGGCATCCGATGCGGGCGCACGGCCCTGTCCGCAGCGTGATCACCCTGCGGCCGGGGACGCGGGTCCGGTTCAGCACCAACCGTTTTCACGAAACCTGGCACCTGCTCTCCGACGACCACGGCGCACGATTGCTGGCGCGGCTGCTGTGGGGCCTGTCGTATCAGGCGCGGCCGGGCACGGTTGTGCTGATCGACCGCCCGTTCCTGGCGCCGACGCCGTTCGACGCCGATCCGGCCGACCCGATCGTGCTGGTCCCGGGCTGGTGTACCGCATTCGGCGACAACGCCGCCCGGACTCTGAAAAACCTTCTGCCGCTGTCGAATCCGGCGGGAACCGTACGCTGGCGCTCGTTCGGCCTGGACCTGACGCTCGAGCCCGCGACGCTGGACACGTGGTGGGACACCTGGTGGCGCCACCACCGTCACCGACCGGACAACGGCGCCGTCGCCCGGCGCGCGGGACTGCTCGTGCTCACCCCCGACACCCCCGACCGGTCCCGCGCTTGGGCGCTACAGGCGGCCCGTCTGGACACCACCAACGCCTACGGCACCGACCACACCTACCTCGGCCCCTGGGATCGGGGGTACGACGGGGAGATCCAGATCTTCCGGCGATTCGGCCCGATGGTGAACATCGCCGCTCAGGCCCGCGCGCAGGTACTGTCCTCGGCCGAGGCATCGACGAACCCGGACGAACTGCGCGCGGCGGTCTGGGACGAGGCCGAAACCATCAGGGGCGAAGAACATTTGCGAGTGCGGGTGTTTCGCGACCGCGGCTGGACCCTCGGCTACACGGCCGCGGCCATGCTCGGCGTCGCCGAGGTGCACTCGCTGGAGGATCTGGCGGCGATCGGCGCGGTCGAGGCGTATCGACGCATGCGCGCGGCCGGAGTCCGCGGGCTGGACCCGCGGATGTTGTGGGCGATGGAGGGTGCGCTGATCCACCGCGACCGGCGCGGTATCCCGCTCGACCGCCGCCGCGAACTGCTCGCCGAACTCGGCGACGAACCGCCTCGGCCGCCACGCCGACGCTCCCGTTCCGGCCGGATTCCGCACCGTCACCGCATCAGCGCGCCGAAGGCGTTCCGCGGCAACTGATTTCGATCCGCGGCCGGACCGGTACCCGGCCGCTCAGGCCGAGCGGAGCGATTCGACGCGCGCGAGCGTCCGGGCGCTGCCGTCGACCTCCAGCTGCACCTGCAACGCGGACTCCCCCTGCCAGGTGCGGATCAGCACCTCGTCACCGGCCAGCACGGGACCGGCGTGTTCGAGGATCACCCGGTACGGCATGGTCCGCGGGTGCCGCGCCAGCGCCTCCTCGATCGCCTCCCAGTGCACCGCGTTGTTGACGTGGCCGTAGCGGTCCACATCGGTCACCCGCAGCGGAAAAGACCAGCGCTCGGTGTCGCCGTCGGCACGCTCGGCGAGCGCGGAACGCCAGCGCAGCCGGTGTTCCGTGGTCGCCGCGAGCATCGGAGCCATGAAGCGGTCACTCATCCGGGCCGGGCGTCCGGCCTCGAGGTCGACGTGGATGATGAACATCTCGGTCTCGATCAACCCGCCGTTCTCGCCGCGGACCTGGATGCGCATATTGCACCATCGGTTCGACAGCGCGGACGGCCAGCGCCGAAGGTGCACCCGATCGCCGAATTCGATCGGCGCGAGCATATCGATCACCGTGCGCCGCACGATCCAGCCCTGATGCAGATCGCCCTCCTCCACCGCCTGCAGATGGTCGTACCCCACGTCTTGCAGGTACCGAGCCACCGCGTCGAGCCGCAATTGCGCATTACCGTCGGTATCCCCGAGCCGCACCGGCCATTGCTCGTGGAACGCTCGACTCTCGTCCGCACACGGCGGCAGTGGGAATGCGATATCCGCGAATCGATCGGCGGTGGCAGCGACGCTCATGAACGCTCCTTTCGCAGGTCGCAGGCGAGCGTACCGACCCGCGCCACCTGTCTCGGCACCACCCCCGCGAGGCGACTCCAGCCGGGCCGCCCATGGTGACCGGATCGGACACCGATTCCCACCGGTACGCGACCGGACGGACCGCGCTCGATCACGGCATGCCGTCCCCGCCGCCGCTGATTCCGCAGTTTCCGTACCGGCGATTCCGTGGCGCGTCACGAGTGTCTCGCCGAAATATCCGTTCCGGCACGGTGATTCGGACACAACCGGATCGCAGCGGCACCGACCACACGGCTGCGGCGGGTCTCGGCGTTCGGCGAACTCGCGCCGCATGCTCGACGATCACCCGGTATCCAACAGGTGACCAGCAATTCCGCACCGGGAGCAACTCGAAAACGGGTCGAAGACGCCCGCGAACCGCGAAAGCTATTCCGCGAAAACGAACCTACCGGCCAGTTATGTGAGTTACCGTTCCCGATTGTCGACGTGAGCGGGCGATTCCGCCCGGACGCCGACGCGATTCCGGCTGACAGGTTGGGGGTTCCGCGATGAGGCGGTTCACGGGAATTCGGCGGTCCAAACCGGTTCTGGTGCTGCTGGCGGCACTACTCGCGGCGGCGACGCTGCCGCTGGGCGGGGCGTCGGCCGATCTGCAATCCGACATCGCCACGCAGGTGCGGCAATTCCTGGACGTCGGAACGACATCGGTGCCGCGGGCGAACTGCGGACCGGGCTCCCTGCCGGAAACCGGTATGCAGGGCGATGTTTCGGCCGCCGACCGCGACAGCGGCCGCAGCAAACAGGGCTACCGCTGCAACATCGCCCTGCTCGGCGGCTACACCGGGCGCGGCGCGGGCATCACCTCCACCACCTTCGACCACTGCTCCTACACCGGCTCGTTCTTCCCCGGCAATATCCTGGGCCCGGCGCAGGGCGTGCAGGTGCTCGATGTGGCCGATCCGGCGCATCCGGTGCTCACCGCCACCCTCACCGAGCCGGCGATGCTGGCGGGCACGTGGGAGAGCCTGAAGGTCAATACCGCGCGAAAACTGCTGGTGGGCACCGGCGTTCCATTCCTCGTGGGTGCGGGCCTGCTGTCGGTCTACGACATCTCCGACTGCGCGCATCCGCGACTGCTCAACCCCGGCCCGGGTACCAACCTGGCCATGCCACTGCCGATCACCACGCACGAGGGCGGTTTCTCCGCCGACGGCCGCACCTACTGGGCCTCGGGCATCGCGCCCGGCTTCCTCAGCGCCGTGGACCTCACCGATCCGTCGAATCCGCACGTGATCTGGCAGGGGCTGGCCGGAATCGAGGCGCACGGGTTCGGCATCAGCCCCGACGGCAACAGGATGTACCTGTCGGCGCTGGCCGGCTTCACCGTGCTGGACATCAGCGCCGTCCAGCGACGCGACCCGAACCCGCAGGTGAACCACATCGGCCGGGTGTTCTGGACCGACGGCTGGGCCACCCAGCACAGCATTCCGGTCAGCTACGGCGGCAAACCGTACCTGTTCACCGTCGACGAGGCGGGCGCGGGCGGGGTGAAGCTCGTGGACATCTCCGACGAACGAAATCCGCACGTGGTGAACAAGATCAAGCTGGAGATCAACCTGCCCGACCACCTGGACAGCCAACTGGCCTCCTCGATGGGCGGTTCGGTGTTCTCCTACGACCCGCACTACTGCGCGGCCGACCGGCCGGACGATCCGACCGCGCTGGCCTGCGGCTGGGAGTCCTCGGGCATCCGGGTGTTCGATGTGCGGAATCCGTTCCACGCCCGCGAGATCGCCTATTACAACCCACCCGCGCGCACCGGACAGAACCTGGATCTGTGGAACTCCCCGCACGCGCTGGCCTCGCTCATCGGACCGCCCGCACTGGAAGGCTTCTCGATGGCCCGCGCGGTGCTGGACAGAAAATTCGATCCGGCCGAGGCGCTTTCGCCGCGCACCGGAATGGTGGCCCTCGGCGATCTGTCCACGGACTGGTGTTTCGCCCCGCCGGAATGGCACGGCAGTCAGTTGTGGACCACCTGCAACGACAACGGTTTCATGGTCCTGCAACTGGACCGGAACGTGTATTCGCCTCCCGCGAACCAACATTCGATCGTAGGGTCCTGATGGGCCGAGAGTTTCCGGCGTGGGCGCGGCTGGGCGCGCGGGCGTACCGCATCGCCGCCTATGCCGCGACGGCACTGATCCTGCTGGTCGTCGGCGCCGCGCTGCGCCCGGTGATCCTGCCCGAACACCACACGCCCCCACCGATTCTCGACAACGTGGAGATCGGCTTCGCGCAGGATATGATCACGCACCACGAACAGGCGCTGTTCATGGTCCAACGGCTCGATCCCGGCGTGGACCCGACGCTACTTCGGCTCGCGCGGCAGATCGATCAGTCCCAGCGGATCGAGATCGGCACCATGCTGGGCTGGCTGCGGCTGGCCGGCGCCTCGCCCATGTCCGCACATCCGATGGCCTGGATGCACACCGAAACCGCTGCCGCGCCGATGCGTTCCGGCATGCCGATGACCACCGCCACGGCCCCGGCCGCGGCCACCATGCCCGGTATGGCCTCGCAGGCCCAGCTCGACACCCTCGCCGCCGCCCGCGGCCGTGACGCCGCGGTTCTGTTCCTGCAGTTGATGTATCGCCATCATCTGGGCGGCATCACCATGGCCCGCGCCGCCGATCACACCCTGCGTTCCGGCGCGGTCAAGGAGCAGGCCCGCGCGATGATCACCGGCCAGGGCCAGGAGGCCGGAATCATCGCGCTCATGCTGCAACAACTGGGCGCCGAGCCACTCCCCTGAGAATCCGTACGACGGCCCTCGAAAACGACGATGCCCGCCGGATCGTCCGGCGGGCATCGCTCACGGCTGGTTAAAGCGGCGGGAAGCCGGAAGACCCCGTGGAGAACCAGTTCCAGAACGCGGTCGCGTGCGCGAGAATCACGTGCACCACATCGATGGCAGTACTGCCCATCAAACTTCCTAACATCGAGTTATCGGTTTGCGCTCACCATGGTAACGGAAAGGTCACAACGCGGTCCCCAACGGCGGCGAGACCCGGAACCGCAGAGCGGATTCGCGTGGGGTAGGTACCAACGGGCTATTACCGCCGAGTAACATGACGGTCGTACTTTTTCCATCCGGCTTTCTCGAAATGAGGCAGTAGATGACAGAGCGGATTCAGGTCGGCGGGCTTCAGGTGGCAAGTGTTCTGCACGACTTCGTGCAGAACGAGGCGCTCCCCGGCACCGGTGTGGATTCCGCCGCGTTCTGGACCGGTGCCGAGCAGGTCATCAACGACCTCGCCCCGCGCAACCGTGCCCTGCTGACCGAACGCGACGAGATCCAGGGCAAGCTCGACGCCTGGCACGCCGAGAACCGGGGCGCCGGGTACGACAAGAAGGCCTACAAGCAGTTCCTGACCGAGATCGGATATCTGCGTCCCGAGCCGGCCGACTTCGCCATCGGCACGCAGAATGTCGACGACGAGATCGCCACCACCGCGGGCCCGCAGCTGGTGGTTCCGGTGATGAACGCGCGTTTCGCGATCAACGCCGCCAACGCGCGCTGGGGCTCGCTCTACGACGCCCTGTACGGCACCGACGCCATCCCCGAGACCGGCGGCGCGGAGAAGGGCACCGGCTACAACAAGGTCCGCGGCGACAAGGTCATCGAGTGGGCGCGCAACTTCCTCGACGACGCGGTGCCGCTGATCACCGGCTCGCACATCGGCTCCAAGGCGTACAAGATCGTCGACGGCGAGCTCGAGGTGACCCTCGAGGACGGCACCGACATCGGCCTGGCCGACGCCTCCGCCCTCGTCGGCTACCTGGGCTCTCCGCAGTCGCCGACCTCGGTCCTGTTGCGCCACAACGGTTTGCACATCGACATCCAGATCGACCCGTCCTCCCCGATCGGCAGCACCGACACCGCCGGAGTCAAGGACGTCGTACTCGAGTCCGCGGTCACCACGATCATGGACTTCGAGGACTCGGTCGCCGCGGTCGACGCGGAGGACAAGGTGCTCGGCTACCGCAACTGGCTCGGCCTGATGAAGGGCGATCTGGCCGAAGAGGTCAGCAAGGGCGGCAAGACCTTCACCCGCACCATGAACCCGGACCGCGTCTACACCGGCTTGGACGGGAAAGACGTTGTGCTGCACGGTCGTTCGCTGCTGTTCGTGCGCAACGTCGGACATCTGATGACCAGCGACGCGATCCTGGACGCCAACGGCGACGAGGTTCCCGAGGGCATCCTGGACGCGCTGTTCACCTCGCTCACCGCGATGCACAGTCTGCGCGGCGAGGCCAAGGTGTCCAACTCGCGCACCGGTTCGGTCTACATCGTCAAGCCCAAGATGCACGGCCCGGACGAGGTCGCCTTCACCAACGAGCTGTTCGCCCGCGTGGAAGGTGTGCTGGGCCTGCCCGCCAACACGCTCAAGGTCGGCATCATGGACGAGGAGCGCCGCACCACGGTCAACCTGAAGGCCTGTATCGATGCCGCCCGCGACCGTGTCGTCTTCATCAACACCGGCTTCCTGGACCGCACCGGCGACGAGATCCACACCTCGATGGTGGCCGGGCCGATGGTCCGCAAGGCCGATATGAAGAAGCAGCAGTGGATCGCCTCCTACGAGGACTGGAACGTCGACACCGGCCTGAGCGCGGCGCTGCCGCACAAGGCCCAGATCGGCAAGGGCATGTGGGCGATGCCGGATCTGATGCACGACATGCTCGAGCAGAAGATCGGCCACCCGCGTTCGGGCGCCACCACCGCCTGGGTGCCCTCCCCGACCGCGGCGACCCTGCACGCCACGCACTACCACCAGGTGAACGTGTTCACCAGGCAGGCCGAGATCGCCCGCGGCGGCACCCGTGCCACGGTCGACCAGATCCTGGAGATCCCGCTGGCCGCGAACCCGAACTGGTCCGCCGAGGAGATCGCGAACGAACTGGACAACAACTCCCAGTCCATCCTCGGCTACGTGGTCCGCTGGATCGATCAGGGCGTCGGCTGCTCCAAGGTGCCGGACATCAACGATGTCGCGCTGATGGAAGACCGTGCGACCCTGCGCATTTCGAGCCAGCTGATGGCGAACTGGCTGCGGCACGGCATCGTCACCGCCGATCAGGTCGTGGCCAGCCTCGAGCGGATGGCCCCGGTGGTCGACCGGCAGAACGCCGGGGACGCGAACTACCGTCCGATGGCTCCGGACTTCGCCGCCAGCGTCGCGTTCCAGGCCGCGAAGGAACTCATCCTCGAAGGCTGCGACCAGCCCAACGGCTACACCGAGCCGATCCTGCACCGGCGCCGTCGCGAGGCCAAGGCGCTGGCCGCCAAGGGCTGAGTCTCGAAACGGGCACCGAACCAGCCACAACCGGGACACAACCCCACCGATCCCCCGGCCGAACGCCGTTCGGCCGGGGGATCATCGGTGTCCGGGGGAAGGCGTGGGCATGGGTGCGATCCGGAAACTTCTGTTGTGCGTCGGCGCCGTGTGCGCACTCGCGTGCGTCGGCGCACCCGCGGGTGCGGATATCGGCTCCGGCCTGCCCCTGCCCACCCGTGGCGTCGACGGCACGCCACCCGGTGCGAACGACTGGAATTGCGTTCCCGCACAACAACATCCACGACCAGTCGTATTGCTGCACGGTACCACCGACAACGAGGGCGCGTGGGCGGCGCTGTCGCCGGAACTGGCCGCCGACGGGTACTGCGTCTACACGCTGGACTACGGCCGGGACACCAGCACGGCGGCCGACGCCGCACTCGGCGCGATTCCGGGCGTCTACGGTCTGGGCGACATCGCCGCCTCCGCCGGCGAGGTCGCGGCCTTCGTCGAGCGGGTGCTCGCAGCGACCGGGGCCCGTCAGGTGGACCTCGTCGGCCATTCCCAGGGCGGTCCACTCGCCCGGCAGTACCTGCGCTTCGACGGCGGCGCCGATCCCGCGAATCCGGCGCGGAACCGGGTAGCGCATCTGATCACCCTCGGCGGGACCAATCACGGCGTCCCGCTGCCGGGCCTGGCCGCACTCGGCATCACCGGGGCGGCCCTGGAGCCCGGCACACTCCCCGGCAGCGCGGCCCGGACCCTGATTCCCGTCGCGGCCCTGCAGCAGGTGGCGGGCAGCGACTTCCTGACCCGGCTCGACGCGGGCGGCGACACCGAACCGGGCGTCGCCTACACCGCGATCGCGACCCTGTACGACATCACCGCCATACCGCCGCAGGCCACCTTCCTGACCGCCGGTCCCGGCGCGAGCGTCCGGAACGTCTGGGTGCAGGATTTGTGCCCGGCCGACATCGTGGAGCACGAGATGCTCCCCTTCGATCCCGTCGTGCGCCATCTCGTCGAAACCGCCCTGGACCCGGCCTATCCGGCCGGTCATCCGGTGCCGTGCCCCGGCCGGGAGGCGAGCCGGCCGGTCTCGAGGTGAGCGTTACCTCTCCGACCAGTCGTCGTCGACGGGCCAGCCGTTGGCGATCAGGTGCGAACGGACGCGGTCGAGATCGGATTCCCGGGGCAGCTCGTCGGTGATCTCGGTGATCACGACCCCGGCGTCGACCCGATCGGCGGGCAGCGCGCCGGCCTCGATGAGCGCGTCGGTCACCTGACGGATCTCTTCCTTCGTCAGACGCCGCGCCAGCAATGCCAGCAACGGAATGTAATCGTGCTCCGGGACGCCCTGCGGATAACCGGCCCGCAACCAGTCCACGATCTTCGTCACCATCTCGGATAAGGCCATGCTCTACCAGTTCTGTCGGGCCGGGGCGGATACCGCTTCGTCTGTCCGTCCCGCCGGCCACGGCACGGCCGGGACGGCGACTGCGCTGTCATCGTCGTGCCCCGGCTACGTGAGCGCAAGCCGGGGCACCTGCCGCGATCGTTATGCGCGCCAACCGATTACACGAGTTGGGCCGGGGCCACCGTAACGGTGTGCCCCGGCCGGCCGGAACGACAGACTCATCCGATCGCCGGGCCAGGTCCAGCTCGCCCGGCGATCGCTCGTCACTTCTTCGGAGGCTTCGCGCCGAACAATTGGACGTCGAAGGTGTGGCTGATGAAATCCTTTGCGATGTAGATGATTCCGAGCAGCACCGCGATCAGCACGATCGCGAAGCACACGTACGCGACCGCCTGGAAGACGGTGTTGCGTCCCCCCGGCGCACCGTTGACGGTGGCGGTCTCGATCGACCAGAACCGCACCCCGATCGAGAAGATCAGCGGGATACCCACACCGAGGAGCAGTGCGATCAAGGTCACCTCGCCGAGCGAGGTCGCAATGGCGTTGAAGGTATGCATCGGAACCTTCCTCAGACGGCCGTGGTGGCTTTGTCGGCGGTGGCGACCTCGGACGGCGGGGTGAGCCCGCCCTCCCAGTCCTCGTTGACGTTGCTGGTGTCGACCTTGTTCTTCCGCGAACGCAGGTAGATGTAGCCCGATGCGGCGACCAGGATCACCGCGTCGATCAGCACGCCACCCAGTCCGGGAACCAGGTCGGTGATACCCCAGCACACCGCGCCGACCAGTGCGGCCAGCGGCAGGGTGATCACCCAGGCCACGGCCATCCGGCCGAGCACGCCCCAGCGCACCTCCGCGCCCGGCTTACCCAGGCCGGTGCCCAGGATGGAACCCGTCGCCGCGTGCGTGGTGGACAGCGGCAGACCGAACTGCGCCGAGGTCAGGATGATCGCCGCCGAGGACGCCTCGGCCGCGAATCCCTGCGGTGCGTCGATTTCCACCAGGCCCTTGCCCAGGGTCCGGATGATCCGCCAGCCGCCCAGGTAGGTGCCCAGCGCGATGGCCAGCGCACAGCAGACCTTGACCCACAGCGGGATCTCCTGGCTGTTGTTGGCCGAGCCGTACGCGACCAGGGCCATGAAGATCACGCCCATGGTCTTCTGCGCGTCGTTGGTGCCGTGTGCCAGCGAAACCAGTGCGGCCGAGCCGATCTGGCCGATCCGGAAACTCTTGCGCACCTTGACCTCGTCCGAGGTCTTGGTCAGCCGGTAGACGATGTAGGTGCCGATACCGGCGACGATCGCCGCGACGATGGGCGCGAGCAGGGCGGGGACGACGACCTTGTTGATCAGCCCGGTCTTCTCGTTGCCGGTCCAGATCACACCGGACACGCCGAGGGCGGCCATCGCGGAACCGATCAGCCCGCCGAACAGCGCGTGCGTGGAACTGGACGGGATGCCGAACAGCCACGTGATCAGATTCCACAGGATGCCGCCGACGAGACCGGCGAACACGATCTGCAGCAACGCCATACCGTGCACATGGTCGATACGTAGCAACCCGGACGAGACTGTCTTGGCCACCTCCACCGAGAGGAACGCGCCGATCAAATTCAGCGCACCGGACATCGCCACCGCCGTACGCGGCCCCAGCGCACCCGTGGCGATCGAGGTCGCCATCGCGTTCGCGGTGTCGTGGAAGCCGTTCGTGAAATCGAAGGCCAACGCCGTGACTATAACTATGAGAAGGACAATGAGTTCTGCGCTCACTCGACCAGTTTCGTCCCGGCAAGCCCCACCCACCACCGCACGGCGAGCTGTTCACCTGACGTTCAGCTGATCATCCACTTGTGGTGGTACGGCGGAGTGCCGCAGGTCACGTGATGCGTCATCATGACGTGCGTAGTGTAGTTCATCCACCGGTGGTTCGGGTCACCTCGACGGCACCTTCGCGCCGCGGCTCGACGGCCGCGCGGTGTCCGCCGAACACCGCGCGGCAGTTCAGCATTCGTCCGGTGCGGGCACCGCCCGCAGCCGCTGATCCAGCCAGTCGATCAAGCCGGGCCAGCCGGTGTCTCCCGCCAGGAAGTGCTCGCCGGGGACGTCGCGGTAGATCGCGGTCACGCCCAGGGCGCACTGCTGGCGGTACAGTTCGCGGGCTCCCGCGGCCGGGATCCAGAAATCCTGCGCGCCGTTGTACACCAGCAGCGGCATGGCCGATTTGCGCGCCGAGATGTCGGTGGCCTCGAACACCTTCTGCGCCACCGCACTGTGCAGCGGATCGGCGATATTCGCGGCGATATCGATCGGCGGCGTGATCACGCCGGGCACCTCGATCAGATTCATGCACACGTTCCGCAGCGATGAGGTCGTCACCTGCTGGGCCAGGTTGTTCATCGAGGCGAGGACCTCGGGATGCTCACGCCCGATGCCGAATACCGCGGCCATGAAGACGCCCGTGGCGATATTGGCGTTCATCGTGGTCGAGAGCATCCGGTAGTCGGCCGGCACGCCACCGAGCGCGGCGCCGACCGCCGATGCCGCCAATTCCGGTGCGTACTCGGACATCAGCACCGCCGCGGCCCGCGTCGCGATCGCACCGCCGGAGTACCCCGTCATCGCGAACCGGCCCGAACCGAGTTCGCCGGGGAACAGCTTGCGCGCACCGCGAATGGCGTCCAGTACCGCGTGCCCGGCCACATACGGTTCGGCATAGGCCATGTCCGGGCCCTCGTGATCCGGAACGAGCACCGCGTATCCGCGCAGTACGGCCAGTTGCGTCAGCGGCGGGAAGAAGTCGGCGCTGTTGGTATTGGCCGAATAACCGTGCGCGAGTGTGTAACTCGGCGTGCACTGCCGTCCCAGACCATCGATCGCCAGATTGTTCACCAGCATCGGCCGATCCCCCGGACCGGCCCACGCCGCGGCGGGCAGTACCAGCGAGGCCGTCGCGAAGGTGGGCTCGCCGTGCGCGCCGGTGGTGCGGAACTTCAGCTGCAGCACCTGGCGCACCGGCACCGTCAGCAGCGGTGCGGCCGTCGCGGTGACATCGCGGGTCTCCACGACGTCACCGGGCGCCAGGCTCGCCAGGTTCGGCGGCCGCACATCGAACATCGGATCACCGATGTCGGACGGCAGTACCGCGGCGCGCAGAGCCTCCGGATCCGTTGCGGCACTGGACGACCGAGCCTGAGCGGAGGCCTTGGGAACCGACGTCGGCTGGGTGAGTTCCGGACGCGGCACCACCGCATCGATCCACTGTTGCAGATCGGTGATGCCGAGCCCGTGCGGCACCGGAATCGTGGGTATCACAGGAGGATCGGGCGGCTGTGCCCGCGTGACAGCGGCGACACCGCCGCAGGAGACGACAACGGCCAGAACGACGACACACCGAGCCCACACGAGCCACCCCGCAATCCATGCGTACCGAAACGACGGCGGTGGCACCAGCTTCCAACCCCGTGCCACCGCCGCGAATTATGCCGCCGATCGTATAGCTCCCCAGGCCGGAGAAATCGGCGTTTCTCGACACCGTGACCGGATCGGATCCGGAAACGTATGCGGGAATAGTTCCGGCGCGCGGCACGTTGAAATCGGCGGCACACAGAACCGTCGCGTGCGAAAAAAATGACCCGACAGCGGTGGTAACGCTGTGTCACCATGAGGACGATGTAACAACCGCCTCGGCCTGTTTCCGGCCGGGGCGCGACTTTCGGCGAATACGGAGAGGAGGTGGCCGATGCCTTCGATGAATACCGATGTCCCGCAGCAGTTCTGCGTGTTCCGGGAACGGTTGTCGAACAGCCTGTCGCGTGATGCGCACAAGGGCATCACGTTCGGCCGCCTCACCGTCGTGGCCTGACCGCGCCCTCCCCGATTCCGACCCGAAATCCGCATTTTCACGAAACATGGTGACGCCCATGCCATTCCATCCTGCCGCTGGCGCGGCCATCGACCCGGACAACTGGATACACACCGAGGTGCTGGTGCTCAACGCCTCCTACGAGGCGCTCACCGAGGTCGGCGCGGACCGCGCCGTGGTGCTGCTGATCAGCGACGCCGCGGAAATCGTCGTCGAGCGCGCGCCGCGCTTCCCGATCCGTTCGCAACACGTGGAAATCGCACTGCCGGAGACGATTCGGCTGCGCCGCTACGTCTACCTCGAGCATCGGGTCCTGGTGCACGACGAAAGCCGAGCCACGCTCGCGGGCGTGCTGCGCCGCGATGCGCACCGGTGCGGGTACTGCACGGGGTGGGCCCGGACCGTCGACCACATCCTCCCGCGCAGCCGGGGCGGCACGAACACCTGGTCCAACCTGATCGCCGCGTGTGCGGACTGCAACACCCGCAAGGCCGATCGCACGCCCACCGAGGCGGGCATGCGACTGCTGTGGGAGCCCAAGGCGCCCACCGATCTGGCCCGCGCCCAGCGGCAGGTCTGGAAGAGCCTCGCGACCACCCATCTGACCAACACCACATGACACAGCACACACGAGGAGTTTCGCCATGACCAACGCAGTGCAGGAGCCGACCCTGATCGACCTGTTCCCGCTCTCGGACGCCAAGGACTGGCAGGCCGCCGCCTGCCGGGGTGACCCGAACCACGACGCGTGGTTCCCCTACCCGTCGCAGGACTTCGCGTACGCGCGCGGAATCTGCGCCGGGTGCCCGATCCGGCGCGCCTGCGGCGACTTCGCCACCCGAACCGGTCAGTCCGGCGTCTGGGGTGGCCACGAGTACGATCGCGGCCGGATGATCCGGGAGTGAGGAGCCGCCCCGGCATCACCGGATGCCGGGGCTGTGACCCGCGTCACCGGCCGCCGGGCCCAGCATCGGGCGCGCGAAGCGGCACATATCGGGTGCTCATACACTGAGCGTCGTGGGTACACATCGCAGCATCGGCGGAACACGAGGCGTCAGCAAAGGTTTGGTTATTTCCGTGGTAGCGGTGCTGTTATTCGCGGTGGCCGTCGTCGGCTGGTTCTGGCTCGGCCGCCACTCCGCGGCCCAGAACCGCAATGCCGCCGCCGAATGCGTCGAGGGTCCCGCGACCCTGGCCGTCACCGTCGATCCGGCCGTCTCAGGGCCCGTACGCAGCGCCGCGGACAGGTTCAACGCCACCAAACCCCACGTTCGCGACCACTGCGTCACCATCTCGGTGAACCCGCAGCCCTCGGCGGCCATGGTCGCCGGATTCACCGCGAAGTCCTGGGACACCAAATTGGGCGCACCGCCCGCGCTGTGGATCCCGGACTCCTCCCGCTCGGTACAGTCCATGCGCATCCCGGGTGTGATCGAGGGCACTCCCGAACCCGTCGCGGTGAGCCCCATCGTGCTGGCCGTGCCGGATCAGCTGCGCCAGGCCCTCACCACCGCCAAGACCTCCTGGGCCGACCTGCCCACGCTGCAGACCTCGATGAGCAAACTCGGCCTGGGCAGCTGGGGCGGGCTGCGGATGGCTCTGCCGGGCGGGGACGGCTCCCTGGCCGCGGCCACCGCCGTCGGCGCCGCGGTCTCGGGCTCGGATCCGCTGACCGACGACTCCGCGCACTCCGGGCAGGTGATCTCGGCGATCTCCCGCCTGGCGCAGAACGCACCGCAGTCCGCCGACGTCGCCAGCGCGATGAACACCGTCGCGACCTCTGCGGGCAATGCCGCCGCCGCACCGGTGCACGCGGTCGCGGTTACCGAACAGCAACTGAAAGCCAATGGCGGCCTTGCCGAATACCGTCCCGCCGGGTCGGCGCCCGTCGCCGATTTCCCGGCCGCACTGCTGACCGGATCGTGGGTGGATCAGACGCAGCAGGTGGTCGCCGGAATGTTCGCCGACTACCTGCGGGCCCCAGCGCAGCAGCAGCAGTTCACCGCCGCCGGCTTCGGCGCCGCTGCGCCGCAACCCGCCCAGGTTCCCGCCAAATCCGTTCTCGAACAGGTCCATTCGGTTCTGGCCAACCCGGTGCTCGGCGTGCAGTCGACAGTCCTGATCGACACCTCCGCGGCGATGGCCACGAACGACGGCACGATGACGCGGCTGAACAACACCGTCGGAGCCGTGGAGTCGACCCTGGACACCATGCCCGCCGACTTCGGCGTGGGTGTGTGGACCTATGCGGGCGATTCCGGCGGCAGTCCCTATCGCATCGTCTCCAAAACCGGGCCGCTGACCGACCAGCATCGTTCCGAACTGGCTCAATCGCTGGGCAGTATCTCCGCCACCAGCTCCCAATCGGACCACGCCTATCCGGCGCTGGAGGCGGCGTACAAGAGCGCGGTGAGCGGATTCGCCTCGGGCCGAACCAATTCCGTACTGCTGATCACCAGCGGCCCCAACGACAACTCCTCGGTCACCGGACAGCAGCTGATCGCCGACCTCACCGCCGACCCCTCCCACCACGTCCGCGTCGACGTCATCGTCATCGGCGGCCAGGGCGCGGCGACGCTGCAAACCCTCGCCCAGAAGACCGGCGGCACGTACACCAAGGTCACCACCTCCGACGATCTGTCCTTCGGCACCGCGGTCAACAAGGCCCTCACCACCCCCTGACCGTCGGTGTGTCCTCGCCGGTGAACACCGCCCCGGGCACATCCGCCGGCGAGACGCCGGGCGGGGGCGGGTCATGCAGCGCCGGACAGCGCGTGCGTGCGATAGAAGTCGAGATGTGCGCGGGCCGCGACATCCCAGGTGTGGGCGGCCGCGAGCGCGAATCCGGTTGCGGCGCGGGCCGAATCGGCAACCAGCGCCTCGGCCAGTCGATCCGCGAGGTCGGCGACGTCCACGGCGTAGCCGACGGTGTCGCCGAACACTTCCCGAAGCACCGGTAGATCACGTGCCACCACGGGACGGCGAGCGGCGAGCGCCTCCATCGCGGCCAGGCCGAATCCCTCCTGCACGGACGGGAAGGCGAACACGTCGCAGGCAGCGACCAGCGCGGGCAGATCGTCGTCGGCGACGGCGCCGAGCACTACCGGTTCGATCCCGAATTCGCCACGGCGGCGGTCGAATTCCGCGCGATAGTCGCGGTAGTCGAACAGGGTCTCGCCGCCGGCGAAGACCAGGGCCAGATCCGGGCGGCGCCGGCGCAGCAGCCGATAGGCCTCGAGCAGATCGATACTGCCCTTGCGTGGTTCGATCCCGCCGACGGCGAGAACGTAGGGCCCCAGGCGGTCTCGCCACCGCCGCCGGGCCGCGGTGGCCCGCGGCGTCGAAGCGGCGGCCGCGGCGAACCGGTCGGCCCGCACGCCGTTCGCGATCACCGTCGGCTCGAATCCCCACCCGGCCCGCACCTCGTCCGCGACCGCTCGCGATACGCAGATCCGCGCATACGGTGCGGCGATCGCCCGCTCGTGACACTGCGCCAGCACCGGAGTGGTGAAGTGATCGAGATGGTGGATGGTGCGCACGCATCGGCCGACCGCGTTGGCACTGATGCAGTCCTGCGCGTGCACCACGTCGTACTCGGCGGCGGAGAAATTGTCCCGCAGCGCCTCGATGGAGCGCACGATCCGGTCCGCGACCTGCTCACCCGGCACCTCCGGGAACGGCACCAGCCGCAGTCGCACCCGGTCGTCCACCGCGCGGAAGAACCCCTGGTCACCGCCGCGCGCCAGCGACCAGACCGTCACCTCCACACCGAGATCGGTCAGCGCCTCGGCCAGGTTCAGGGTGTGCACCACACCGCCGCGCGGTTTGGTCGAATAGGTCAGCAGGGCCACTCGCACGGCACGCCTCCTCCTGGTTCAGCGGTGAATCACCTTGTACGAGAAGGTGATTCGAGCAGATACGTATCGGTCCGGCGCTCGGCGAGGTGGTCGAGAACCCGCCGCGCCCGGACTATCTCGGCCTCGACGTCGACGGTGGCCACGGCCAGCCCGCCCTTGGACCTGGTGGTGGCGAGAATGTCACCGCCCGGACCGACCACCTTCGCCTGGCCGAGGAACCGCAGCTGGCCCTGCACTCCGGTCTGATTCGAGGACACCACGAAGACCTGGTTCTCGGCGGCTCGTGCGCAGTCGTACAGGTCGAACAGCCGGGACTGACGGTCCGCGGGCAGCCGGGCCGCGCGATCGGTGACGCTGGCGGGCCAGGCCGACAGCGCCGCGATGACGCTCGCGCCGTCGAGAGCGAGGGACCGCGCCGACTCCGGAAAGGTCTTGTCGTAGTCGATCAACATCCCGAGCCGGCCGACCGGGGTGTCGAACGCGCCGAAGACATCTCCCGCCGCATACGCCAGATGCTCTCCGGCAGGCTGATGCACCTTGCGGTGGGTGCCCAGGACGCCGTCCCCGCACAGGCACACCGCGGTGTTGTACCGCAGGTCACCGGCCGCTTCGGCATATCCGACGCATACCGTCACCGGACCGGCCGCCGCGATCAGGGCGGCTATCTGCGGACTGTTCGGATCGAGCGCCGGGGGCAGGTCGTCCAGCGCCGGACTGCGCAGATCGCCGAGGTATCCGCCGAGCGCCGCGTCCGGGAACACCAGCAGGTCGACGCCGTCGCGCACAGCGGCTTCGATCAGCCCCAGCGCCTTGTCCACCCCGCGTTCCAGATCGCGGCCGAAGTGGCCCGCGACCGCGCCCAGTGTCACCATCGGCATATCCGCACTCCTCGTCCGGCAGCGTCGTCCGACCAACTCCCGTCGACCATCCTGCCCCACCATTTCGCCCCGTCGTGCACTCCTCCAGCAGCGTCGACGGCCCGGCGGGCGATCGTCCGACCGCGTCAGGCGGCACCGAGACCGGTCACGCCGGAGTCGAGTGCCACCGTGATCGTGCCGTCCGGCCAGCGGAACCGGACACCCGGTTCCGCGGTCAGCCGTCCGCACGCCGCGGCGGTGAGCGGGGCCGGAACCGTGTGCACGGGTTCGGGATCGGCGACGATCATGGCGAACCCGGGGAAGCACCCGAGCCACGCGCCCATCGAGGCCCCGGCGGGCCGCGGGATCGCCGCGATGTCGAGTTCGGCACCGGTGCCCGACGCCTCGGCGAGCATGCCCAGTGTTCCGGCCAGGCCCGCCATGCTGACATCCTTCGCCGCCGCCGGACGCAGCCGCCCGATCACCTCCGCCATGCCCCGCAGTTCGCCGCCGCTGCGCCGACTCGTACTGTCCCACTGCCGATCTCGGTATCCCGGCCGCCACTGGCCGCCGAGATCGGCGATCAGCGAGACCCGGTCCCCGGCCTTTCCGCCGCCCGCCCGCACCGGCGCAGGCGTCGTCCCGAGCGCGGTGACCGCCAACGCCGCCGGTACGCCGAGTTGGGTATGCCCGCCCAGAACCGGCACGTCCCAGGCATCGGCGGCTCTGGCCAGACCGCGCACGATCCGGTCCAGCTGCCCCGCGGTGGGTGCGGCAACCGCATCGAGCAGACCGACCGGGCGCGCACCCATCGCCGTGAGATCGTTGACGTTCACCAGCACCGAACACCAACCCGCCCACTCCGGATCACGTTCGACCATCGACGGCAGGATCGCATCGCACGCCGCGACCACGTCCGTCCCCGGCACCGGAGCACCGTCGTCGCCCCGGAACCCCTTGGGGCCCAGTCCATCCGGTTGCCGCAGAAACGGTGTGAGCAACGTCCCGAGCGGAGCCTTGGTGGCCTCGACGGCGCGTCGCACGAGCCCCACCGGCCACCGCATGCGGCGATGCGCGCGGCCGCCCACGACCGGCCCGGGACCGGTGTCGTCCCAACCCAGATGCCGGAACAGGGCCACGTGACGGTCCTGCACGGTGGCGTCGAAACGCAGCGCACCGGCCGATTCGACATGCGCGCACGCCGCACGCACGAGTGCCGCACCGATTCCCCGGGCGTGCCGGCTGTCCACGACCGCGAGCCTGCTCCCCGACCACCAGCCGATATCCGCCCCGGTGGCCGGGTCACGATGCGAGACCAGCCGGACCCCGCCGAGCACCACGCCGTCCGGTGCCACCGCGACCAGGGTGATCGTCTGCGGGTCGGCATCGAACTCGTCGAGATCCGATCGCGGGAAGAGCTTCTGCCGCTCGACGAATTCGCGATGACGCAGGCGCAGATGGTCCCGCCGGGTGCGTGCGTCCGCCACGGTGACGAGGAATTCGGGTCGCCGGGCGGGCGGCTCCCCCGCCAGGATCGACAGAGCCGAGGCCGGCGCTGCCGGAGAAGCCGAATACGAAGTGCCGTCGAGCATGTCAGGCTCCCATCACCTGAAGCAGGCTGCACGCACCGCAGGCCGCGCAGCCGGCCTGCTGTGCGGATCCGCGCATTCCGATGCGCCGCAGGTGCTCCGCCACCGCGCGGGTCACCCGTTCCAGCACTGCCGGATCCGGCGCCGTCGCCCGGTCGACGTCGACGGCCAGGGTGCCCGCGTGCGGACGGAACGGCACCACGAAGGGATACACCCCGGACTCCGCCAATTCGATTGCCCCGGTGACCAATTCGTCCGGATTCTCACCGAGGCCGACCAGCAGGTAGGTCGACACCCGGTTGCGGCCGAACACTCGCACCGCCTCGCTCCAGGCCCGGCGGTACTCGGCCAGTGGCACGGTCGCCTTGCCCGGCATCCACCGCCGCCGCACCGCGTCGTCGAGCGACTCGACGTGGATCCCGATGGCATCGGCCCCCGCCGCTCGCAGGTCGGTCAGGACCGACAGATCCGCGGGCGGCTCGCACTGCACCTGAATCGGCAGATCCGGAACCGCCTCCCGCACCGCCCGCACGCACCGGGCCAGATGACGGGCCCCGCGATCCGCCCCCGCCGAGGTGCCGGTCGTCATGACCATCTGCGTCACGCCGTCCAGATCGACTGCGGCGCGGGCGACTTCGGCGAGTTCACCGGGTTGCTTGACCGCGGTGGTGGCTCCGGCGCGCAGCGATGCCTCGATCGAGCAGAATCGGCAACGCTGATCCTCCCGGTATCGGATGCAGGTCTGCAGCACCGTGGTCGCGAGCACGCTGCGGCCGTGCAGCTTCGCGATCTTCTCGTAGGGCACGCCGGCGGCCGTGGTCCGATCGTAGAACCGCGGCCGCTCCACGGCGGTGACCTCGACGCCGGTATCGGTGCCGTCGAACAACACCCGGTCGCCGTCGAAGACGTACGGGCTGTCCGGATTTCGCGGCACCGCGGCGGGCAGGCCGTCGATCAGCAGGTGACCGTCGTCGCTCGGCCCGGCCCCTCCGGTGCGGTGCACCGGTGGCGTGCCGCGAATGCCGATGAGCGTCAGATCCACTCGGGTCGAGGGGGTGTTCACAATCGAACTCCGTTCTCGGGCAGGGCATCCGGCACCGTTGCCGAGGACAGCGTGGTGACGACGGACTCGGCGACGTATCGCGCATCCCGGTCGATGCCCAGGAAACGTCCCGAACCCCACGTGTGCATCCAGGGCAGACCGACGAAGCTCAATCCGGGCACCTCGGTGATGCCGCGGGTCTGCATCGGACGACCGCCGCCATCGAATGCGCTCGCCTCGATCCAGCGGTAGTCGGGCCGATAACCGATGGCCCACACGATGCTTCGCACTCCCGCCGCGGCCAGATCGAGCCCGGTCGGATCCGCGGCGGGGGCCCAGACCGGCTCGTAACGAGACGGCGGCGGCGCGTCGATCCCGGCGTCCTCGATATAGCGATCGATATCCGAGCAGATCGAGTTGTACACCGAATCGGCCCGATCGAGTGCCGCGGTCAGCGAGGGAGCGAAGGCCAGCTCGGTGTCCTTGCCGCCGACGAGCCTGCCGTACAACGTCATTCCCTCGACCGCGAAGCGGCGCAGATCCACGTCCCGGCCGCCGTCGCGACCGGTGACGTAGTGGTTGGTCTTCTCCTGTGCCGCCTTACCGCCCGGATACTGCTGGGCGGGTGTGTCGTACACGCCCATGTCGGCGAGCCAGGTCATGCAGTCGCGGCCACGGTAGCGCCGCGCCACCCGCGGTGCGCCGCCGACGGCGAGGTGCACCGACCGGCCCGCCAGATGCAGATCCTCGGCGATCTGCGCGCCGGATTGCCCGGTGCCGACCACCAGCACGGCCCCGTCGGGCAACTGCTCGGGATTGCGGTACTGCTCCGAATGCAGCTGCGCGACAGCGGGATCGATCGCGGCGGCGAACGGCGGCAGGATCGGCAGCGGATATCCGCCGGTCGCCACGACCACCTGTGCGCAGCGGAGCGACTCGACACCGGACGCGGATTCCAGCGTCAGCTCGAAACCGTCCGCGGTACGGCGTAATCGACCGACCTTGGTATGCGTGCGCAGTGGTGGGTCGAAGGTGTCCAGCCATCCGGCCAGCCACTGCACCACCTCGTCCCGGGTCATGAACCCGTCCGGATCACCGCCTTCGTAGCGGTAGCCGGGCAGTCGGCAGTGCCAGTTCGGGGTGACGAGTGTGAAGTTGTCCCAGCGAGTGTCGGACCAGGCGTGCATCGGCGTCCCGGATTCGACCACCAGATGCTCGATCCCGGCCCGGCCCAGATACCAGCTGACCGACAGCCCGGCCTGCCCCGCGCCCACTACCACGACCGGAACGTGATTCGCCGCCGTGGTCATGACGGCGTCCGCTCGGGTAGCGGCGGTTCCAGTGTGAGGACCTCCACCAACGCGTCCGCCGGGAAAGCGCTTGCGGCGAAGCGGATCTGCGCCGCGGTGGCCCGAGCCGAGGTGCAGGCGAACCCGAACTTCGCCCGCACCCGCTCGGTCGCGTGGTCCAGTGCGGTGATTGACCGGTGCACGAAGTCGCCGACGGTGTATTGCGTTCCGGCCGTGAGGAAGTCGTGAACGACCAGACTCGGCGAGTAGTAGCCCACCGGAGCGCCCTCGGGCCACCGGACGGTGAACGTCATCTCAGGCATGCGCGATCTCCCGCCAGGCAGCGGCTGCGGTGTCGTCGGCGACCAGCGGCCCGTACACGTCCGGCCGACGATCCCGCAGGTGGAACATGCCCGCCCGCATGGCCGTGAACGTGCCATCGACATCGACCTCGGCGACCGCCAGTCCGCTGTCCAGGGCGGTCGTGTCCAGGACGTTGCCGCCCGGGTCGACGATCTTGGCATTGCCCACGTATCGCAGCGAGCCGAAGCTGCCCGACTGATTCGACGCCACCCAGAACACCTGATTGTCCAGTGCCCGAGCGGTATCGAACAGATTGAACCGGTAGGTCCACCGGTCGTCCTGCAGGTTCTCCGCGGTGGCGGTACGGGCCGCCGGCCACGCGGACAGACTGGCGATGATCTCCGCTCCGCCCAGCGCCATCATGCGCGCGGCTTCGGGAAATGCCTTGTCGTAGCAGATCTGCAAGCCGATCCGCCCGACCGGCGTATCGAAGATGCCGTAGCCGTCACCAGCCGCATAGGACATGTTCTCACCCAACGGCTGATGCACCTTGCGGTAGCTGCCGTAGATCCGTTCCCCGTCCAGCAGAACCGCCGCGTTGTACCGGGTTTCGCCGTCCTCGCCCAGTTCGCAGAAACCGATCGCGACGATCATGTCACCGGCTATTTCGCGGACCCGGGCGAGTTCGGGGCCGTCGAGCCGGATCGCCGGGGGCAGTGAGCGTGTCGTGGTCTTGACGGTGTCGCCGTGATTGCCCAGGCTGGACAGATAGCCGCCGATCGCGGCCTCGGGAAAGACCAGGAAATCCACACCGCGACGCCTGGCCCGCGCGACGAAATCGGCGATGGTGGCGAAATTCTGTTCCAGATCCCGGGTGAAGTTGGCGGCAACCGATCCGATGGTGACCATGTTGTACCTCGTTACCGAAGAAATACGGGATCACACCATGTAGGTGGAATTGATGATGGCGCCCTTGCGCGCGTAGTGGATGACCGCGTCCTGCACGTCCAGTGGATGCGCCGGGACGACACCGGTGATCAGATCCTCTTCGCGGGCGCCGTGCAGGGCCAGGCCGAAACGGCAGCAGAACACCGTGCCACCTTCGGCGATGAAGGTCGCCAACGCGTCGTTGATATTCTGCTCACCGGGGAATCCGGAATCACCGGTCTTCGGAAATCCGCGGGTGGCGAGGCAATTCAGCGCACCAGGTCCGTAGAAATAGATCGCCGACTCGAACCCCTTCCGCAGCGCACGGGTGGCCTGCAGAACCGCCACGAACGCCACCGAGGATTCGTGGGCGATACCGTGCACCAGGGTGAAATAGCTCTCCCCGTTCTCGGCCTGGTAGTCGGGGAATATCTTCGTGCCGCCGTACAGATTCGAACCGGCGGGCAGCGAGGGGTGTGGAATCTCGGCGAGGGACTTCTCGATATTCTCGGTGATGGTGGCGTCGAATACGGACATGGGGCACTCCCGGAATGGTGGAGAACGGCTACAGTTAGATTTCACGCTCGCCGTATTGCGCAATGGTTACCGATGGAATAAATGCCCCACCGAATTCTGTAACATGGTGTGCCCCAGGCCCTCTCCGGCCGAATGACGCCGGCTGTGCCGCGCAGTCCGCGAACCGGAGAGGCGCCGGGTGTGCTCGATCAGTCGGTATAGGCGTCCAGCGGCGGGCAGGAGCAGACCAGGTTGCGGTCGCCGTAGGCGCCGTCGATGCGGCGGACCGAGGGCCAGATCTTGGCGCGGGCCGCGGCCAGACCCTGTGGGTAGACCGCGGTTTCGCGGCTGTAGGGGTAGGTCCATTCACCCACGAGACAAGCTGCGGTGTGCGGGGCGCCGCGCAGCGGGCTGTCCGCGACGGGCCACACGCCCGCGGCGACCTGGTCGATCTCGCCCTTGATGGCGATCATCGCGTCGACGAACGCGTCCAGCTCCTCGAGATTCTCACTCTCGGTTGGCTCGACCATCAGCGTGCCCGCGACCGGGAAACTCATCGTGGGAGCGTGAAACCCGAAGTCCGCCAATCGTTTCGCCACATCGTCCACGGTGACGCCGGTGCGCTTGGTGATCTCGCGCAGATCCAGAATGCATTCGTGCGCGACCACGCCGTCCGCACCCGTGTAGAGCACCGGGAAATGCGAATCGAGCCGCCGCGCAAGGTAATTCGCCGAGGCGATGGCGGTCAGCGTGGCGCGGCGCAGCCCGTCCGCGCCCATCATGCGGATATAGGCCCAGGTGATCGGCAGAATCGAAGCCGAGCCGTACCGGGCGGCGGACACCGCGTGTGAGCCCGTTTCGAGCGGGTCGCCCGGCAGGTACTTCGCCAGATGTTCGCGCACAGCCACCGGGCCGACGCCCGGACCACCGCCACCGTGCGGAATACAGAAGGTCTTGTGCAGGTTCAGGTGTGAGACGTCGCCGCCGAAGCGGCCCGGACGGGCAAGTCCGACAAGGGCATTCAGATTCGCCCCGTCGACGTACACCTGGCCGCCCGCATCGTGCACCAGGGCGCACAGCTGCGCGACCTCGTGCTCGTACACCCCGTGCGTGGACGGATAGGTGATCATGATGCAGGCCAGCCGATCGGCGTGGTCGGCGATCTTGGCACGCAGATCGTCCAGGTCGATATCGCCGTTCTCGCGGCACTTCACCACTTCCACGCGCAGCCCGGCCATCGCCGCCGACGCGGCATTGGTGCCGTGCGCACTGGAGGGAATGAGGCAGGTGTCGCGCCGGGTGTCGCCGCGATCGAGGTGATAGCGCCGAATCGCCAGCAGCCCAGCGTATTCGCCCTGACTTCCCGCATTGGGTTGCAGGCTGACCCGGTCGTATCCGGTGATGGCCGCGAGCCACGCCTCCAGATCCTCGATCACCCGCAGCATGCCGGGGACATCCTGAACGGGAGCGTACGGGTGCAGGCGGGCGAATCCGGGCCAGGTGATCGGTTCCATCTCCGCGGCCGCGTTGAGCTTCATCGTGCACGATCCGAGCGGAATCATGCTGCGGTCCAACGCGATATCCTTGTCCGAGAGCCGGCGCAGATAGCGCAGCATCGCGGTCTCGGTGTGATACCGCGTGAAGGCCGGATGCGTCAGATACTCCGACCGCCGGTCCTCGATACCCGGCAGCGGCGCGCGTTCCGAATCCGCTGTCGCACCGAAGGATTCGAGCACGATACCGACATGTTCGGCGGTGGTGGCCTCATCACACGCCACCGAGACGTGGTCCGCGTCGACCAGGCGCAGATTCACCCCGCGCCCGTGCGCCTTACCGACCACGGCCTCCGCGCCGCCGGGCACCCGCACCAGCACGGTGTCGAAGAACCGTTCGTGCACAACGGCTTCCCCGAGTCCAGCGGCCAGGTCCTCGGCGTGCCGGTGCACCTGGCGCGCGATCGCGCGCAATCCGTCGGCACCGTGATACGAGGCATACATCGCCGCGACGATCGCCAGCAGCACCTGTGCGGTACAGATGTTCGAGGTGGCCTTTTCCCGGCGAATGTGCTGCTCACGGGTTTGCAGCGCGAGCCGGTAGGCGGTGCTGCCGTCGGCGTCGACGGACACCCCGACCAGGCGGCCCGGCAGCTGGCGCGCGTGCGGGGTGCGCACCGCGAGATAACCGGCGTGCGGCCCGCCGAATCCGAGCGGCACACCGAAACGCTGTGTGGTGCCGAAACATACGTCCGCGCCCTGTTCACCCGGTGGCGTGATCAACGTCAGCGCGAGCAGATCCGCGCCGGCGGCCACCAGCGCACCTCGCTCGTGCGCGGCCTCGATCAGCGCGGTCCAGTCCACGATGCGCCCGGACGCGCCGGGGGTCTGCACCAGCACGCCGAAGAATTCACCGTCCGGCAACCGGGGCGGGCTCGCGGGCATGTCACTGCTCAGATCCGCCTCGACGATCTCGATACCCAGCGGTTCGGCGCGGGTGTACAGCACGGTACGGGTCTGCGGGAACAGATCGGCGTCGATCAGCAGCCGCGCGGACTTGTTCGCCCGATTCGCCCTGCGCAGCAACGTCATCGCCTCGGCGGCGGCGGTCGCCTCGTCCAGCATGGACGCGTTCGCCACCTCCATACCGGTCAGGTCCGAGACCATGGTCTGGAAGTTCAGCAGCGCTTCCAGGCGTCCCTGGCTGATCTCCGGCTGGTACGGCGTGTACGCGGTGTACCAGGCCGGATTCTCGATCAAATTACGCACCAGCACCGGCGGGGTCAGCGTGTCGTAATAGCCGAGCCCGATCATGGAGGTCGCGACGGTGTTGGCGTGCGCGAGTTCGGCGAGTTCGGCGAGCACCTCGTGCTCGGACGCGGCCGGAGGCAGCACACCGAGCCCGGTATCGGCGGCCGGGTCCAGGATCGCGGCGGGAACGGCGCGTCCGGCCAGCTCGTCCAGCGAGCGCACGCCGGCGACGTCGAGGATATCGGCGAGGGCGGCGGAATCGGGACCGATATGACGGTCGGCGAAGGGACGGGTCACGGCAGCTCCCAGGGGTCGGGCGGGCGTCGACGGGGCGGGTCGACAACGTCGGGCCCTCCCCCTCTGTCGTGGCGCCTGAGAGATTCGGGGCACGCGCGCGGCGGACCTTTTCCCCATGGGCGGCTGGTCCGCATTGTGTGCGGCCAGCTCTTTCCAGAGGCGCCCACTGCCCGCACGGTCCCTTGTGCCTGAGAGATTGACGGGGAGGTGCTGCTCCTTCGGCGCCCGGGACGGTACCCGGAACTCTCCCGCACGGCATCGGCGCACCGTCAGTCTAGTCGGACGTGTGTGTCACCTGTGTTTCCGCCCTGGGTCGGGCTGCGTCGCCCGATACACGCCGATGGCCGGCCACCCGAGAACGGGCGGCCGGCCATCGGAAAGCATTCGATCAGTTGTCGAAGGCGTCCTTGACCTTCTCGCCGGCATCCTTCAGATTGGATTTGGCCTGATCACCTTTACCCTCGTTGCGGGTATCGCGATCACCGGTGGCCTCGCCGAGCTTTTCCTTCGCTTTGCCGGTCATCTCGTCCAGCTTGTTCTTCGCCTTATCGGTGGCACTCATCATGCACTCCTTCCGGTCTGGGCGCTGACGTATCCGGCTCTACCCGGCACCACCGCATCGAAACCCGGACCCGGAGATCGCCACCGGCGCGGACCGGATCAGCCGGTCTTGCGGTTCTCCCGAACCTTCCGGCGGAACGCCAGCTCGTCCTCGGGGCGCTCGGAAGCGGTGTGGCTCTCGGCCCGCTCGGCCGGGAAGGCCGCGATCGCGCCGGTCAGCTCCCGCATCGCGCCGCTGACCGCGATACCGAACACACCCTGCCCGCCCTGCAGTAAATCGACGACCTCCTCGGGCGAGGCGCATTCGTATACCGTCGCGCCGTCGGAGAACAGGGTGATACCCGCCAGATCCTCGACCCCGCGGCTGCGCAGGTGGTCCACCGCGATGCGAATGTTCTGCAGCGAGATCCCGGCGTCGAGCAGGCGCTTGACGATCTTCAGAACCAGGATGTCCTTGAACGAGTACAGCCGCTGGCTGCCCGAACCGGTGGCGCTGCGAATGGACGGGACCACGAGGCCGGTGCGGGCCCAGTAGTCCAACTGCCGATAAGTGATTCCGGCCACCTGACACGCACTGGGCACCCGGTAACCAACCAAATCGTCGGGCACCGTGTCGTCGGGGAACAGTCCGGGCTGTACCACCGCGGCGGACCGCGCATGTTCTGCCGGGGCGGGCCGCGCCTGAGATGTCTGCTGCGGTTGGTCTCCCACTGACTACTCCCTCACTGCATCGCCGAAGAGAACAACGGCCTAACTGTCGAGGCTACTCCCCCGATTGTCTCGGCAGCACAGGCATCGAACCAAACTCCGCGCGCGGCGTGTTTCTCGACCTCAACTAGAGGTCGAGGGCACATTCCGGGGTCTAACTGTCGGTCGCCTTGAAGTCGTCCGGGGAGACCGATTCGAGGAACTCCTTGAACTTCTCGACCTCGTCCTCGCGCTCGTCCGGCATCACCAGCCCCGCCTCCTCGAGCACCGGCTCCTCGGCGTAGATCGGGCAACCGACCCGCAGCGCGATGGCTACCGAATCCGAGGGACGCGCCGAGATCCGCAGATCGTTCTCGAACACCAGGTCCGCGTAGAAGGTGCCCTCCTGGAGATCGACGATCCGGACCTCTTTCAGGGTGTGCCCCAGATCGTGGATCAGGATCTTGATCAGGTCGTGGGTCAACGGGCGAATGGGTGTGACGCCCTCCTGCTCGAGGACGATCGCCGTGGCCTCGGCCTGGCCGATCCAGATGGGTAGGTACCGGTCACCGGCCACCTCACGGAGCAACAGCACGGGCTGGTTCTGGGGTTGCTCGACGCGGATGCCGATCACACGCATTTCAGTCATGACTCGCCACTGCCTCCCATACTCGCGGCCCGTCCAGCGTGCCACTACGAAACCGGCCGTATCACCGAGTCTAGGCGAAGATTTCAGCCGCCGAGGGCAGCGCGCACCGACGTCTTCACCAGGCTGGTGTGCAACGTCAGCGAGAGCGCCGCAAGTTCGCGGACAGTTTCCTCCGCGCGAGCGCGCGCATCGGCGTCCCGGCTCTTGGCGATGGGGGCCACGATCTGGGCGATCATCGCCGCCTCGCGATCGGCGGCCAGTTTGAAGGCCCGTAGATGCCGCGCTTCCAAACCGAATTCGCTCATCGCCTTGGCCGCGCGCGCCAGCGTCACGGCCTCGGTGTCGAAGTATCCGGCCGCGCCCGGAGTGATCAGGTTCGCGCGGATCAGCTCGGTGAGGAATTTCTCATCGATACCGGCCTGCTCGATCAGATCCGCACGGGTGATACGGATTTCGCTGTCGAACCGGAGTTCGTCCGGTGTCACCTCACCGGGCACGACACCCAGCCGCCGGGGCGGGGTCAGAGCGCCGGCGGGGCGGACGGACTCGGGCGCACGCCCCGTCCCGTCGACCCCGTCCGCCCGGGCGCGCGCCTCGCGCACCCCGAGCGTCGCGGCACCGCTGTCGATCGCCTCGAGCTGCTCCTTGATCACCTTCAACGGCAGGTACTGATCGCGCTGCGCGGTCAGGACGAACCTCAGCCGCTCGACGTCCGCGACCGAGAACCTGCGGTAACCCGAAGGCGTGCGCTCCGGGCTGACCAGCCCCTCGGATTCGAGGAACCGGATCTTCGAAATGGTGATGTCCGGGAAATCCGGACGCAGCAGATCCAGCACGGAGCCGATCGACATCCCTCCGCGGGTCCACTGCGCAGCGCCTGTCATCTCGTACCGGCTCCTACAGTGCGCCTGCCGCATCGCTCGCGGCGGGGCGCGGACCGGTCAGGAAGACCAACCGGAACTTGCCGATCTGCACCTCGTCACCGTTCTGCAGCTCGGAGGAGTCCACCGGTTCGCGATTGACGTAGGTTCCGTTCAAGCTGCCCACATCCACCACCTGGAAGGTGTCGTCGTCCTGCCGGAACTCCGCGTGGCGCCGGCTGACGGTGACATCGTCGAGAAAGATGTCGCTGTCGGGATGACGCCCCGCCGACGTGGTCGGCTGATCCAACAGGAACCGCGACCCGGCGTTCGGGCCGCGCTTGACCACCAGGAGGGCAGCACCCGCGGGCAGGCCCTCGACACCCTGCACCGGCTGTTCGCCGGTCTGCTCACCGGAGCGCGACGCGTCGACCTCGTTGAGGAAGTCAGCGCGGAATACCGACGTCGTCTCGGCCGCGCTCTCCCCGTAACCCGGGTCTTTGTTCTCGCTCACCCTTGCTCTCCTCCTCGAACCGATTATCCGTACAAGCATCCGATTCCGGATTCCATCACCCAGCGCGACCGGCTGTCGCGCCCTTGGACATTCCGGCACCGGTCGCCGGCACATCTGTTGGCATTGACCGTACCCTGCCAGGGCGATCCCGTGCAGGTAGAACTGTGAAGGCCACTTCAGCCCCCGATAACTCCTTGATAACCTGCGGCATCGAGCAGTTCACCGAGCGTTGCGTCCAGTGCCGCGGCGTCGGAAACCTCCAGCTCGAACATCCAGCCCTCGCCGTACGGATCACTGTTGAGAGTCTCCGGCGTGGAATCCAGAACCTCGTTCACCGCAACGACTTTCGCGCTCAACGGGGAGTAGATGTCCGAGACGCTCTTGGTGGATTCCACCTCCGCGATGCTGTCCCCGGCCGGTGCGTCGCTGTCCAGCGCGGGCAACTGTACGAACACGATGTCGCCGAGCTGCTGCTGGGCGTAGTCGGTGATGCCGACCAGCACGCGCGTGGGACCCGTGCGCCGGACCCACTCGTGCTCCTCGGTGTAGCGCAGATCCTCGGGAAGGGCGGTCAATGCTCATGTCCTTTCACGGGGCGTCCTTTCACGGGCGTGGCGATCACTCTAATCGCGGGGTGCGACAGGCGGTGTGGCCGGGATGGTCCGGGCCACCGCGAGGGCCTTGCCGAGGTAGAGCAGTCCCGTCCAGACATAGACGGCCGTGCCCCAGATCAGGAATGCCCAGCCGAAGGCGCGGCCGAAACCTGCCAGCGGCCAGTGCATCTCGCCCGCCAGCAACCACGGCAGCGCCGACATCAACGCGAACGTCGCGGCCTTGCCGAGATAGATCACCTCGGGCGGATCGAGGTGGCGGCGGCGGTAGATCGGCAGGGTCGCGGCGAGGATCAGATCGCGCCCGATCAGCACGACCACGAACGGCCACGGGAGAATTCCGCGCACCAGCAGGCCGAGCACCGTCGCCACCAGATACAACCGGTCCACGAACGGATCCAGCAGTGCGCCGAGCCGTGAGTACTGATCCAGCAACCGGGCGAGTTTGCCGTCCAGATAATCGGTGACGCCGCTGGCGATCAGCAGTGCGAACGCCCACCCGTCCGCCCGCACGGCCAACAGCAGCCAGAGGAAGACCGGCACCCCGATCAGCCGCAGCACGCTCAGCACGTTGGGCAGGGTCAGGACGCGGTCCTCGCGCCGCGGGGCCGGTGGGGCGCCACCGGATTGGCTCGTCACAGCCTGTTGCTTACCCGAATCGGCCCGGTGTCGCCATTCGGGCACGCCGGACGGGGTGCGCGAGATGTTCCGGGCCGAGTTCCGCGCCGGCGCGGCGGTGAGGAGAATGATGCCGAAAGCGTTTCATGCGATGTGCTCGTTCGGAAGGAAGACCATGCCCGACTTCGATTACGACGTCGTAGTGATCGGCTCCGGGTTCGGCGGCAGCGTGAGCGCGCTGCGGCTGACCGAGAAGGGCTACCGGGTGGCGGTCCTGGAATCCGGTCGGCGCTGGCCTGCCGAGGCCATCCCCAACACGAATTGGAATGTGCGCAAATCGATCTGGGCTCCGCGCCTCGGCCTGACCGGTCCGCAGCGGATCAGCGTGCTGGGCAAGTGCGCGGTGTTCTCCGCCGCCGGGGTGGGCGGCGGTTCGCTGATCTACGGCAACACCCTCTACGAACCGCTGCCGAACTTCTACGAGGACCGGCAGTGGGCGCACATCACCGATTGGCGCAGCGAGCTCGCGCCCTATTACGACCAGGCCAAGCGCATGCTCGGCGTCGCCCAGAATCCGCGCACCACGCCGGCAGACGAGGTCATCCGCTCGATCGCCGACGATCTTGGCGTCTCGGACACCTTCCACCCGACCGATGTCGGTGTCTTCTTCAACGAACAGGATCCCGGCACCGAGGTCGACGACCCGTACTTCGGCGGCGCCGGACCGCGCCGCAGCGGCTGCGTCCACTGCGCGCGCTGCTTCACCGGCTGCCCGCACAACGCCAAGAACACCACTCCGACCAACTATCTCTACCTGGCCGAACAGGCCGGAGCGCACGTGTTCGAACTCACCACCGCGAGCAAGGTCCGGCCGATGATCGGCGGTGGCTATGCCATCGAGACCCGTCGCTCGGATCGCTGGATCCGCAAGCAGCGCAAGACATTCACCGCCGAGCAGGTGGTGTTCGCCGCGGCCGCGCTCGGCACCCAGAAGTTGCTGCACAAGATGCGCGACGAGAAGGTGCTGCCGCAGTTGTCCCCGCGGCTGGGCGAGCTCACCCGCAGCAACTCCGAGGCGATCCTGAACGTGGTCAGCCGAGACCGGCGTGATTTCGCCGAGGGCATCGCGATCACCTCGTCGATCCACCCCGAACCGGATACCCACATCGAGGTCTGCCACTACGGCAAGGGCCAGAACGCGCTGTTCCCGATGTCGGTCCCCATCGTGGACGGCGGCGCGTTCCGGTTCCTGCGCTTCCTGCTGGCCATATTCGCCCGGCCGATGGTGTTCCTGCGCAGTCTCAACGCCCGGCACGCCTCGGAGAAGTCGGTGATCCTGCTGGTCATGCAGTCGCTGGACAACTCGCTCACCTCGTTCCGGCGCTGGGGCGGCCTCAAGACCAGGCAAGGCACGGGCGCGCCGAATCCGACCTGGATCCCGATCGCGCACGAGGTCGGCCGCCGCTTCGGCGAGAAGGTCGACGGCGATGTGCACGGCCTGGTGATGGATGTGTTCAACATCCCGGCGACCGCGCACTACATCGGCGGATGCGTCATCGGCGAAAGCCCCGACACCGGCGTGATCGACCCGTACCAGCGCGTCTTCGGGCATCCGGGCCTGCACATCGCCGACGGCTCCGCGGTCACGGCGAACCTGGGCGTGAATCCGTCGCTCACCATCACCGCGCAGGCCGAACGCGCGATGGCGTTCTGGCCCAACAAGGGCGCCCCCGATCCGCGCCCGGCCCTGGGCCGCCCGTATCGGCGCATCGACCCCGTGGCCCCGATCCAGCCGTCCGTCCCGGTGTGGGCCCCGGGCGCGCTGCGGCTGCCGATCACTCCCGCCGGGCCCGCCGTGCCCACCGCCTGACCGAAAGCTTCGGGCGGGCAACACATCTTGCCGAGAGCCGACGGCATCGGAGGCGAGACCGGAACTCTCCCAACTTCATACGCGACCGATCCGAGCACAGCGTTCCGGAAGAGCCGGTGCCGTCCACCACAACCGCTCGAAATTCCCACTCTCCCAACTCGATACGGGCACCCGGACGCAGGCGAGGCGTGCGCTGCCGGGTGACCGGCCGAGCCCGCGTACACGGCCGAAGCCCGCGAACCGGGCGCACGGGAGGGGTGAAAACACCGAAGTCGCGCGGCCGCAACCGGACACAGCGGCGAATTGAACTCCCCGATCCCGCGCGGGCGCTTATGCTTTGCGGTGACGAGTATCGACGGGAAAGGGCGGGTCGCCAATGCTCGTGCGCGTGCAGAGTTCCGCGGGGACGCAAGCCGAGCGGGTGCTGATCGACTGGCTGCGCACCTGGAAGGGGCCGGGTGATCCGCACGGCGTCGCCATGGTCAATTGCAGCCTGTTCTTCGACAATCGGCTGCACCAGTTCGACGCGATCGTCTGGACGCCGACCGGCTGCGTGATCATCGAGGCCGAAGCACTCGTGGAGCGGGTGTCCGGGGAACTGGAAGTGCCGCTGGACGGCCCCTGGCGGGTCGGCAGCCAGCTGGTCACCCTGGAGGGCGGCCGGAGCAACCCACTGGACGCGTCGCGGGAGCACACCTACGCGTTGCAGGCCTGGCTGGCCGAGCGCGGGCTCGGGCAGCGAGTGGTGCAAGGCCTGGTGCTGGTCGTGCCGCCGCAGGGATCGAATGTGCGGCTGCGCCAGCTGTGGAGCGATCCCGGGCTCCAGGTGGCGATCGGCGATCGGCATCTGGCCGAATACCTGCACGCCCTGGCATCGCTGGGCCGTGCGCAGTGGACGGCCAACGATGTGGCGATGGCCTTTCGCGGGCTCAATCTGCTGCCCTATCTGCCGTCGCCGCAGGATCTGGTCGCCGAGGGTTTCGGCGGTACGGTGGACACCACGCTGTGGCGCGGCGGACCGCAGCAGGCGCAGGCCGAGGCCTTCCGCGAGGAGATGGCCGATTCCGAAGCGGCCGCGGCCAGGCCGACCTCGATGGCCATGCCCTGGTACAGCCCGTGGCAGCTCTATCCCAACGAGCCCGGCGAGATGGATCTGCGCCAGAGCGTCATGCGGGCGTTACTCGCGGTCGGAATGCTCGTCGCGGTGGCGTGGGTGCTGTGGTTCGTGATCACCGCGGCCATTCAGTTCGGGCCGGGCTGAACACGTTCCGGATTCCACCGCAGCGCGCCCGGGAGCGCCGCGTACATCGCGGTCACCAACGCGAGCGCGATGGCGGCGCCACCGAGCATATCGGTCGGATAGTGGTAGCCGGAACCGACCATGCCGATCGCGATCGACGCCAGTAGTACCAGAGTGAGCACCGTCGCGCCGATCCGGAGCCGGGGCGTCGGCACGATCAGCACGAAAGCCGTTGCGATGGCGACGAATTGCACGGTGTGGCCGCTCGGGTAGGCCAGGTAGTGGTGAAGATGCCGGTGCCACACGTATTTCAGCGCGTAGGTGTTGATCGCGACGACGAGTTCCGGTGCCACGAGCAGGAATCCGGCGCGCCACCAGTCCCGGCGCCACGCGTACCAGAGCACCCCGATCAGCAGTACGGCCAGTGCGACGGGCGCGTCGCTCGGCGTCACCGAGACCGTGTAGACGGTGTGATGCGTATCGAGGGCGGAATGAATCCGGTCGTCCACGACGCGATCGAATCCGGTCGGCCCGCCGCCGGCCGGAAAGGCCAGCGGCAGCAGGACGGTGATCAGGACCCCGAGAAACACCACCGTCGCGAGCGGAACGACCCGATAGGACGGCAGAGCGGACACGCGTTTCACGGCACGACCTTATCCGCGCCCGCCCGCGTCGCCGTGCGGCGGTTTCACCCCGCCGGCTCATTCCCCCTGGTGCGAACTCGCATCGTCCAGCAGGGCGGCGCGCAAAGTGCTCTCGGGCACGCCCAGGGCCTCGACCAGGGTCAGCGCGTGCGGGCGCAGCCGGTCGACGAGTTCGTTGACGCCGCGGCGCACGAGTTTGGCCCGCTCCACCGACATGAACCGGTGCATGATGTACCAGGCCTGGTTCTGTTCCAGCGTGGAGTAGACGTACAGATCGCAGACGGTCTCGGCCAGCGCGCGGGCCTGCTCGTCCTCGATGTCGGCGATGCCCTCGATGAACGTCTCGAGTATCAACCGCTCGATATGCGCCTCGCCGGCCATCAGGATGTGGTCCTGGGCATTGTTGAACGCCTCGAACGGCCCGGTCTCCTGGGCGCGGGCGCGCAGCCGGTACGCGGCGGTGCGCACCAGATAGTCCTCGCGGTCGGCGAACAGCGCCAGCTGCACCTCGCGACGGGACAGATCGCCGTCTTCGAGCGAATCGCCGCCGCGGTCCCGCAACCGCTGAATCAGTTGGCGCACACCGGAACTCTCCCGCGCGACGTCCAGTGCCATGGTCGCGGCGAATCGCACCCAGCCCAGTGCGTCCAGATCGCGCACCTCGTCGGCGTAGGCGGTGAGCAGCTCCTTGGCGACCAACTGGGTGAGCACCACGTTGTCGCCCTCGAACGTGGTGAACACGTCGGTATCGGCCTTGAGCGTCACCAACCGGTTCTCGGTGAGATACCCTGCGCCGCCGCATGTTTCGCGGCACTCCTGGATGGCCCGGGTGGCGTGGCGGGTCTGTGCGACCTTGAATCCGGCCGCGCGCTTCTCCAGCGCGCGCTGGGCTCCGGGATCCAGATCCTGGCCGGTCTGCACCAGATGCATCCGGCGGACCAGATCGTTCTGCGCGAAGGACAGCGCGAACGCCCGTGCCACATGCGGCAGCAATCGACGCTGATGACTGCGGTAATCCAGCAGGACGACCTCTTCGCCGGTATCGGGGTCTTCGAACTGACGTCGCCGCTCGGCGTAGCGGATCGCGATGCTCAGCGCGACCCGCGCGGCCGCCGCGGCCGCACCGCCGACGCTGATCCGGCCGCGTACCAGCGTGCCGAGCGTGGTGAAGAAGCGCCGGCTCGGATTCTCGATATCGGAGCTGTAGGTGCCGTCCGGGGCGACGTCGGCGTACCGGTTGAGCAGGTTCTCGCGCGGAATGCGGACGTGGTCGAACCGGATGCGGCCGTTGTCGACGCCCGGCAGGCCGCCCTTGAGCCCGCAGTCCGAGGTCGTCACGCCGGGCAGATCGTTGCCGTCGGCGTCGCGCAGCGGCACCAGGAAACAGTGCACTCCCCTGCCCTCGCCACCGGTGATCAACTGGGCGAACACCGCCGCCATCCGGGCGTGTTCGGCCGCGCCGCCGATGTAGTCCTTGCGGGAGGATTCGGTCGGGCTGTGCACGACGAATTCCTCGGTCGCCGGATCGTAGGTGGCGGTGGTCTCGAGCTTGGCCACATCGCTGCCGTGCCCGGACTCGGTCATGGCGAAGCAGCCCAGCAGATCCAGCGACATCAGCCGGGTCACCACGTCCCGGTGGCGTTCGGTGCCCAGATTCTCCACCGCACCGCCGAACAGCCCCCACTGCACACCGCTCTTCACCCACAGCGACAGATCGGTGTAGGCGAGCATCTCCAGCCCCGTCACCGCACCGCCGGGATCGGCGGTACCGCCGTGCTCGCGCCGGAATCCGAGTTCGGCCATACCGAATTTCGAGACCAGGTGCATCTGTTCGAGCACCCGCGCCCGTGCCTCGTGACAGTCCAGGTTCGGATCCGCGAACAGACGCTCGTCATCCAGTCGCGGCCGTACCTGCTCGCGCACCTCCCGCCAAGGACCGTCGAGCGCCGCACGAAGGATTTCCGCTGTCTGATTCACGGGATTGGCCATTCCCCGACCCTAGCCACCTAAACCGGCCGCGCCGGGTGACCGGGCTCACCGTGCGGATGTGCCGGGGTGTTCGCGTGGCCACAGATCTGCGAGCCAGGCTGACACGAGGGGCCGGCACCCTTTACCTTGCTGTGTGTGAGGGTACGGAATACCGCCGCACCGTCTGCCGGGCAGGTGCGGACGTGAGTGAGCAACTCGAGACCGAGGCCGTGGAGGAACCGGAGAGCCCGCGGCCGCGTCGACGCTGGCGGCGCGCGCTCGACTGGGTGACCGACCGGATCGTCGCCGAGCGCATCGCCACCGTGGACGCGGTCGTCGAGGCGCCGGCTCCACTGCAGCCGATCGATCTGTCCGACGACGCCGCCGTGACGCAGGTGATGGAACTCGCCGAACGGGTCGGCGAGGTCGTACTCGCCTCGGGAACCGCGGTCACCGATACCACCACCCAGGTCGAATTCATCGCCGCCACATACGGTTTGTCGCAGTGCGATATCGACGTCACCTACAACTCGATCCGTATCTCGGCCGATCGCGGCCCCACCATGCCGCCCGCGTCCACCATGCGAGTGGTCAACTACCGCACCCTCGACTTCACCCGCCTCGCCGCCGTCGACCGGCTCACCCGCCGGATCCGCCGCGAGGTGGTGCCGCCCGAGGTGGCGCACGCCGCGCTCGACGAGATCACCACCGCTCCGCACCCCTACAACCGCTGGGTGGCGACCGCTGGCTGGGCGCTGCTGGCGGCGGCCATCGGCCTGCTGCTGGGCGGCGGCCCGATCGTGGCCGCGACCAGTTTCGTGGCGACCGCCGCGATCGACCGCACCAACCGGGCGCTGAACTACCGCGGACTGCCCTCGTTCTTCCAGGCGATCGTCGGCGGCGCGATCGCGACCGTACCCGCGATCCTGCTCGCCACCTTCGCCGGGCGGGTGGAGACGAGTCCGTCGTTGATCGTCGCGGCCGGAATCACGGTGCTGCTGAGCGGATTACAGCTCGTCGGCTCGGTCGAGGACGCGATCACCGGCGCACCCATCACCGCGGCGGCGCGCATGCTGGACCTGCTCATGATGACCGGCGGGATCATCGCCGGGGTCGCGCTCGCGCTGCGGGCCGCGGACATGTTGCACGCGGTCGCGCCGTCGATCGATATGAATTCCTCGGCCAACATCACCAACCTGCCGCTCAAGCTCATCGCCGGCGCCGTGGCCTCGCTGGCCTTCGCGCTCGCGTGCTACGCCGAACGCCGTGCACTCGCCGCGGCGGCGGTCAGCGGCGCCGCGGCGACGCTGTGCTACCTGCTGGTGCAGCGGTCCAGTTTCGGGCCGGTGATGTCCTCGGGTGTAGCCGCCTGCGTGGTGGGTCTGGCCGGTGGTCTGATGGCCCGCCGCGCGCTGACGCCGCCGCTGGTCGTCGCGGTTGCCGGAATCACCCCGTTGCTCCCGGGTTTGAGCATCTACCGGGGGCTTTCCGCGCTGCTCAACGATCAGCAGGCCACGGGCCTGAATCAAATGCTCGCCGCGTTCGGCGTCGGCTGTGCGCTCGCGGCCGGGGTCACCCTCGGTGAGTGGGGCGCGCGGTTCCTGCGGCGGCCGCGAATTCTGCTGCGCTTCCGCGGGATTCACCCGCCGACGTTCGCCACGGGCGAGATGCCGAGCGTGCCGCCGCCGTGAGCCGGCCTCGTATTCGGTTGCCGCGCTCCTCAGGCCCCGATGCTGCGCGCCAGATCCTCGAGCGTCGCGTCGAACAAGATGTCCGGATCCCGCACGGCCATCGGGTAATTGCCGAAGACCTCCAAGGTGACGTGGCCGTAGATGCGCGCCCAGAAGGTGGTCATCAGATAGGTGACGCCCAGGTCCAGCTTCTCGGCCGGGAACTCCTGGCCCGATTCGGCGAGTACCTCGAGCAGGTCGGCCTGGAATCGCTTCAGATCCGGGCACAGTGCCTCCGGGATCACCTCGGCCGACGGGGTCACGATGTCGTAGGTGGTCAGCAGCAGACCGGCCGCCTGCAGGAAGATGCGGCCGAAGGGTTCGTCGAATTGCCGCATGGCACTGGTGTTCTCCCCGGCGGGCGAGGCGAACACCAGGGTGAACTCGGGGGCGTGGTCCAGCGCCCAGCGCCGGAAGCCGCGGCATACGGCCAGGAGCTGCACCACGCCGTCGTCGGGGAGTTCGGCGACCTGCTGGGCGAGTTCCTCGGCCAGATCCGCGCAGATGTCCCGGCGCAGGGTCGCCACGAGATCCTCGCGCGAGGCGTAGTAGCGGTACAGCGCCGGGGCGGTGATGCCCAGTGCCCGCGCGATCGCGCGCAGCGTCACCGCCTCCGGACCCTGTTCCGCGAGAAGGGATCTGGCCACCCGCCGGATGTCCGCGTCGTTCACCGCGGGCGCCCGCCCCCGGCGCGCGGGGACGTGGGCGGTGGCTTGTCCACTGATCGACCGGGGCCCGTTGTGGTTGGGCACGTTACCTCCTCCGGGCCCGACCGCTCATTCGTAAGCAACCTGCCAGCTCTTGATTCCGTTCAACCACCCTGAGCGTAGCCGCACCGGCTCGGAGATTTGACGCAGGTTCGGCATCACGTCGGCGATGGCGTTGAAAATCAGGTCCAGTTGCAGGCGGGCCAGATTCGCGCCGACGCAGTAGTGGGTGCCGGTGCCGCCGAATCCGACGTGCGGATTCGGGTCGCGCAGGATATCGAATTCGAAGGGCTTCTCGAACCGCTCCTCGTCGAAATTGGCCGAGGCGTAGAACAATCCCACGCGCTGTCCCTTGGCGATCGGCTGACCGCCGATCTCGGTGTCCGACAGGGCGGTTCGCTGGAACGCGATGACCGGGGTGGCCCAGCGGACGATCTCGTCCGGCGCGGTGCGCGGGCGCTGCTGCTTGTACAACTCCCACTGCTCCGGGAAGTCGATGAACGCCTTCATCCCGTGCGTGGTCGCGTTGCGGGTGGTCTCGTTGCCCGCGACCGCCAGCAGGATGACGAACCAGGCGAATTCGTCCGAGCCCAGCGATTCGCCGTCCACGTCGGCGGTGACCAGCTGGCTCACGATATCGTCGGCCGGACAGCCGCGCCGCTCCTCGGCCAGATTCCAGGAGTAGCCCATGACCTCGGCGGTCGCCATCTTGTGATCGCCGCCGAATTCCGGATCGTCGTAACCCATCATGGTGTTGGACCACTCGAACAGCTTGCCCCGGTCGGACTGCGGGACGCCGAGCAGTTCCGCGATCGCCTGCAGCGGCAGTTCGGAGGCGACCTCGGTGACAAAATCGCCGCCGCCGTTGCGCTTGGCCTCGTGCACGATGCGCTCGGCGCGCTCGCGCAGGGCGTTGCGCAGGCTTTCCACCGCGCGCGGAGTGAAACCCCGGGAGATGATCCGGCGCAGTTTGTCGTGCGAGGGCGGGTCCTGGTTGACCAGCATGCCGCGCTGGATGTCGATCTCCTCGCGGGCGATGTCCTCGTAGAACCGGATCACCGCGGTGTTCTCGAAGTTGGAGAACACGTCGGGCTTCTTGGAGATCTCCTTGATGTGGTCCAGCTTGCTGACCACCCAGTAACCGTCGTCGCCGAAGCCCGCGACGTTGTGCGGCTGGTCCACCCACCACACCGGTGCGGTGCGGCGCAACTCCGCCCACTCGGCGACGGGCAAACGACTGGCGAGCAGGTCCGGATCGGTGAAGTCGAAGCTGTGCGACAGAGAGGGAGCGGACACGGTTACCTCCTTTGGAACACGTTTCGATGAGTGAACCACACCACACCAGTTTTGTGAACACCTATTATTAAACTCCGTAAACATTTCACTCGGAAGGGCCGCGCGGAACGGGCCCGGAACACCCCGCACACCCTGGGGCTCCGCATCGCACGCTGGGGCGGTCCGGGCCGAAGGACTCGGCGGACCGTCCGCCTGGCGGAGCAGTCAGGCGCAATGCCGGGTCAGCGCGCCCCAGACGGCCGCGGCCAATCGACCGGCCGCATCGGGCCCGTGGTCGCCCGCGCGCCAGGCGATCACGTGGTCCGGTCGCACCAGCAACGCGCCGCGCTCGCCGATGCCGAACGAATCATCCTGTGCCACTGTGAGTTCGGCGGGCAACGCGACCGCGTCCAGGAATTCGCCGGGCCGATCGAGGGCGCGCGCGGCCCGCAACCACGGCTCGCCGTTCGCACCGGTGAGCAGCAGGTAGCGACCGCCGCGCACCAGGTCGAGCGTCGAACTGCCCGGGTCGCCGGGCAGCGGCCGGTGCGCGAGCCGGGTGCCGGCCTCACCGCGCCAGCGCTGCGGCTCATCCGCCGGCGGCAGCCCCGGATCGGGTCCGGGCATCGGGTAGCGGTAGCCGATCGCCACGGCGGTCTCACCGAGCAGGCCGGATTCGTCCCCGTGCCCCGCGCGTGCCATTGCCTGCGCGACCGTCAGCTCGCCCACCGCGCGCCGCTCCGGCTCGTAGTCGTCCAGCAGGGCGGGATGGGCGTCGCCGCGCAGCACCGAGACCAGCTTCGTACTGAGATTCCAGGCGTCCTGAATACCGGTGTTCGCGCCGAAACCGCCGGCGGGCGGGGTGACATGGGCCGCGTCGCCGAGCAGGAACACCCGGCCCGCGCGGTACCTGTCGGCCACCCAACCGCCCATCTGCCACGACCGGGCGCCGGTGATCGACAGCCGCGCGGCGGGTATGCCGAGCACCCGGGAGACCATCGCCGCGTTGCGGGGACCGTCGAAGGCGGCCGGGTCGATTCGGGCGGGGTCGTAGTTCACCGAGACCACGCCGCGGTCGTGGGCGGTATTCCAGGACAGGTACGCGCGTTCGGGCGCCTGGGTCCACGCCATCGCCAGCCGACGCCCGGCGAGCGCGGCGCGCAGGTCCGCCGTGTAGCCGATCTCCATGACGTGCGCGACCGCCGGATCGCCGGATCGCCCGATACCCAGCCGCTCGCGCACCCGGCTCGCCTGGCCGTCCGCCGCCAGCAGGTATTCGGTCTCGACCCGATACTCCCGGCCGTGCGGACCGGTGATCCACGCGCACACGTGGTCGCCGCGGTCCCGGAATCCGATCAGGCGGTGTCCCCAGCGCAGGTCGGCCCCCGCGGCACGGGCCTGCGCCCGCACGATCCGCTCGACCTCGGATTGGCTGAGAAGTGCACTCGGACAAGGAGATACCGCGCCGAGATCGGCCGCGGCGGGCAGTTGCCAGCGGCACAGTTCCGGTCCGGCCAGGGAGACCACCCGGGCGGCATGGTCGGCGGGTGGCAGGGCGGCCTGACGCGCGTAGATGTCCTTGTCCGCTCCGACGGATCGGTACGCCTCCATGGTGCGCGGGTAGAAAACCTTGGCGCGCAGTCTGTTCGAGATATTCTCGTGTTTCTCGACCAGCACGGGAACGATGCCGCGCGCGGCGAGGAACAGGGCGGCCGATGCCCCGACGATGCTCCCGCCCACGATCAATACGGGGATCCGAGGCGTCTCGAACCGCTGTTCGATGGTCATGCGCCCATCGTGGGTGCGGGCGTGGAACAACTCCAGCCAATCGCCAACCGCCGCTCGAAACCGCCACCGGTGACCGACGGTTGCGGGCAATCCGCCATCTCGGGCGACGCTGCGGCAGAAGTCCGCCGGGTACACCCGGCATTACCAAGGCAAGCGAAACCTGTTGTGCACCGGTACCTATCCGGATTCGTGGCACGGGCGATGATGTTCCGAGGAATCGCCTCCGGCGGCACACGTCGGCCGCCCCGGCGAAGTGGCCCGGGGCGACCGAGGCGACAGGCCGGGTTCGATCAGTCCAGAAGCAGTTCCGGCGAGTAGATGTCGAGCCAGGTGTACAGGTCGACGGTGCGATCCAGATTGCCGCGGGTCATCGCGTCGATTTGCAGCGGGTCCCGGGTCACCGCGTTCTGCAGCCAAGCCTTGTCGACCAGCTGGAAGACCGGCGAATCCTTCTCGGCCAGAATCTCTTTCGCGATCTGCTGCAGATTCGCCGCGTAACCCGGATCCTGCGTCGAGGGGTACGGGCTCTTGACGCGCTCGACGACCGATTGGGGCAGAACGTGTTTCGCGGCATGCCGCAGCAGGCTCTTCTCCCGGCCGTCGAAGGTCTTCAGCGCCCACGGCGTGTTGTAGACATAGCCGACCAGCCGGTGATCGCAGAACGGCACCCGGACCTCGAGTCCGACCGCCATCGACGCGCGGTCCTTGCGATCCAGCAGAGCCCGCACGAAACGCGTCAGATGCATGTGGCAGACGGTGCGCATGCGGTGCTCGACCTCGGACTCACCGTCGAGATGCTCCACCTCCGCGGCGGCCGAGGCGTACTGATCGGAGATGAAGTTCTCCAGCTGAAGACGTTCGCGCAGTCGCGGTTCGAGCATCTGCCAGCGCCCCTCGCCGGTGATCGAGTTGTTGAACGCCAGCCACGGGAAGGTCTCCTCCTTCAAGGCGACCTCGTCGTGGAACCAGCGGTACCCCCCGAACACCTCATCGGCCGACTCACCCGACAGCGCCACCGTCGACTGCGCGCGAATCGCCTTGAACAGCAGGTAGAGCGAGGAATCCATATCGCCGAGCCCGGCCGGGATGTCGCGCGCGGTGATCACCGCGCGGCGCACCGCCAGATCCGACAGTTCCGCCGGATCGAGCACGACGTCCTCGTGCGCGGAGCGGACCAGTGCGGCCACCTCGCGCACGTACGGCGAATCCGGGGTGTCGCGCATCTCGTCGGGAACGAAATTCTCCTCCTGGTTCGCGAAATCGACCGAGAAGGTGCGCAGCTGCTCGCCGTCGCGGGCCAGCCGCGCGGCGGCCAAACCGGTGATCGCGCTGGAATCCAATCCGCCGGAGAGCAATACGCAGCGCGGCACGTCGGAGATGAGCTGGCGGTCCACGATGTCGGTGAGCAGCTCACGCACCTTCGCCACGGTGTCCTCCTGGCTGTCGGTGTGCTCCACCGCATCCAGACGCCAGTAGGTGCGCTCGTGAATCCCGTTGCGGTCCACCGTGATCAAGGTGCCCGGCAGGACTTCGTACATCCCCTTCCACAGCGACCACTTCGGCTGCTTGGTGAAGGCGAACAGCTCGCGCAGCCCGTCGTTGTCCACGACCTTGCGGGCGATCGGATTCGCCAGGATCGCCTTGGGCTCCGAGCCGAACAGCACGCCGTCCGGGGTCGGGTAGTAGTAGAACGGCTTGATACCCATGCGATCCCGGATCATCACCAATTTCTCGGTGCGCTGATCCCAGATCGCGAAGGCGTACATGCCGTTGAGATAGTCGACCACCGATTCGCCCCACTGCAGGTAGCCGTGCAGGACGACCTCGGTGTCACTGTCGGTCCGGAAGGTGTGGCCCAGCGCGGTCAACTCGGCGCGCAACTCGTGGAAGTTGTACGTCTCTCCGGAGTACACCAGTCCGATATCGCCGGACGGGGTGCGCAGGCTCATCGGCTGCGTGCCGCCGGGCAGGTCGATGATGGCCAGGCGGCGGTGCCCCAGCGCACCGTGTGTCCGCACGAACGTGCCCCGGCCGTCGGGCCCGCGACAGGCCATCGTCTCGGTCATAGCGTCGAGGACACGCTCTTGCTGGGTCAGGTCGGAGTCGAACGACACCCAGCCCGCGATTCCGCACATATTCACGCCCTCTCGATTAGTTAGCAACAACAACTACACGTAACTCCGTTGTAACACGGGCACATTCGCCCCCGCTAGGCCTCCGGGACGGGAAAGAAATGCGCCCGTGTCGCAGACGCCGGGCGCGTCGCCATCCCTGCCCCACCGACCTCGCCGAACGCCGAATCGCACAATCGGAAACAGCGCGGTTCTGGACCATTCACATTGCCGCGAAAGCACTTTGGTGCGACCGTTCGGCAGCTCACTTTCGGGCCCGGCGCACACCGCCCAGGACCCAATGGACCGGTGACGGTCAACGGGTAGAAGCGCCCCCTGGGCCATCCGCAGATACCCCCGGAGGGCGCTGTCTCGTCCGAAAGTTTGATTCCACGAGCCGTGCGACCAGGTATCGTCATGGGAAAGTTAGGTAACCCAAAGCAGGCCGGAGCGTTGCCCGGGAACGAAGTGAGGACAGCAGCACCATGCCCGACACCGCCACTCCCTTTTCCGCGCAGATCCGCACCGCTACCGAACGGCAACACGCGGATGCGGAGAACTCGACGTTCATGAGCGATATGCTCGGCGGCGAGCTGGGGGTTGTGGCGTTCTACCGGTACACCGGGCAGTTGTGGCACGTCTACCGCGCGCTCGAGGAGCACAGCGAGGCATTGGCCGCCGATCCGGTGGCGGGCCCGTTCGTGCGGCCCGAGCTGGCTCGGGTGGCGCATCTGGAGGACGACCTGGCCCACCTCGGCGGCGAAGACTGGCGCGCGGATCTGGATCCGCTGCCCGCCACCGCCGCCTATGCCGACCGGGTGCGCGAGTGCGCTCGGCACTGGCCCGCCGGATATGTCGCGCACCACTACACCCGGTACCTCGGGGATCTGTCCGGCGGACAGGTCATCCGCGGCACCGCCGAGAAGTTGTGGCAGTTGCCCAAGCGCGGCGACGGCGTGCGGTTCTACGTCTTCGACCAGATTCCGAACCCGGCGGCGTTCAAGCGCGAATACCGCGAACTGCTCGACGTGCTCGCGGTGGATGATCTCGAGAAGCAGCGAGTGCTGGGCGAATGTCAGCGCGCGTTCGATTTCAATTCGGCGATGTTCCGCGAACTGGCCGCGGAGTTCCCGACTCGGCAACAGGGCTGAGCCGACCGCACGGTACCGGATGCCAACAGATAACCAATCCCTCCGGAAGTTATCTGAAAACCTTTGACACAGATACCAATCGACGCCCTCACGTGGTGATACGACACACACTACGAAGGGCGCGGCATTGTTGCGGAAACAACGGAACGCCCGCTAAAGTTACTCATCAGTTAGGCACGACGGTGTTCCTACCTCGGCCCGACGTCTGCTAGCGAGGCAGTCCTCAGCGGCCGATTCTCACGTCCGCATCCACCGGCGAATGTCGGACGGACAGTGTTATGCGCAACCGAAGTCGTTGCGCCACAGCATGTTCGACATCCAGGAGGGGCGATGGTTTCGTATATCGTGACGGGCGGCACCGGATTTCTCGGCCGGCGGGTGGTCCAGGATCTGCTCACCAGCGATCCGGACGCGGTGATCCACATCCTGGTGCGCGAGGCCTCCGCGGCCAAACTCGCCGAGCTGACCGCGAGCTGGCGCGCCACCGATAGGGTTTTCCCGCTGATCGGCGATCTGACCGCGGAAAACCTTGGGCTGCAGGATCTTCCGCCGCAAGCCGAGCACGTGATCCACCTCGGCGCGGTCTACGACATGACCGCCGACGAGCAGACCGCCTACGCCGCCAATGTCACCGGCACCCGCGCGGTGATCGAGCTGGCCACCGAACTCGGCGCGGTCCTGCATCACGTCTCGTCGGTAGCGGTCGCGGGCGATCACCGCGGTCAATTCTTCGAGGACGACTTCGACCTCGGCCAGAATCTCGAATCCCCTTACCACCGAACCAAATTCGCCGCCGAGAAGCTGGTTCGCGAAGCCCGGGGACTGCGCTGGCGGATCTATCGCCCGGCCATCATCGCCGGCGATTCCACCACCGGCGAGATGGACAAGATCGACGGTCCCTACTACTTCTTCGCCGCCATCGCCCGGCTGGCGGCACTGCCCTCGGAACTGCCGATGATGCTTCCGGATCTGGGCTGCACCAATATCGTTCCGGTGGACTACGTGGCAGCGGCCATGGTCCGGTTGATCCGCCGCCCTGGCCTGAACCGCCGCACCTTCCACCTGGTCAATCCCGAGCCCCAGCCGTTCGCGGAGGTCTACGCCGCACTGGCCCGCGCCGCGGGGGCACCCGCCGGACGGGGCACACTGCCCGGCAGCCAGGGCGCGTTGCAGCTGCTCGGCCGGATTCCGGGTGTGCCGCAGGCCCGCGATTACCTGTTGCGGCAGTTGGGGATTCCGGCCGAGGTCGCGCCGCATGTCACCTTCGCCTCCGAATTCGTCTCCGACTTCACCCGCGCGCAGCTGCGCGGGCTGACCCCGCCGGCATTCGACGAGTACGCCGGAACGCTATGGGAGTTCTGGCGCGGCCGCCTGGACCCGGACCGGGCACGCCGCACCGACGGCGATCCGCTGCGCGGGCGGATCGTGCTGATCACCGGCGCCTCCTCGGGCATCGGGCTGGCCACCGCACACGCGGTCGCCCGCCGCGGAGCCACGGTGCTGATGGTGGCCCGCAGCACCGACGAACTCGACGCCGCCGCGGCCGAGGTGCGCGCGAAAAGCGGTGCGGCACAGGCGTATTCCTACGACATCACCGACGAGAAGGCCGTTCAGCTACTGGTCAAACAGGTGCTCGCCGACCATCACCACATCGACTACGTGGTCAACAACGCGGGCCGTTCGATCCGTCGCTCGGTGCTCAACTCCACCGACCGGATGCACGATTTCGAGCGGACCATGGCGGTGAACTACTTCGGCGCGGTACGGCTGATCCTCGCGGTGCTGCCCGCGATGCGCGAACGCCGCTTCGGACATTTCGTCAACATCTCCTCCATCGCCGTGCAGACCAAATTGCCGCGCTTCGCCGCGTACGTCGCGAGCAAATCCGCCCTGGACACGTTCAGCGAGATCGCGGCCGTGGAGAATGCCGACGCCGGAATCGGTTTCACCTCGGTGCGGATGCCGCTGGTGCGCACCCCGATGATCGCCCCGACCGATCTGTACCGCTCCATCCCGGTGCACACGCCCGATCAGGCCGCGGCGATCGTGGTGCGCGCGTTGATCGAACGCCCGGCTCGCATCGATACCCCGATCGGCACTTTCGCACAGGTCGTGGATACCGTGATGCCCTCGGTCAAGAAGGCGATCCTGCACCGCGGTTTCCGGATGTTCGGCGAGTCGGCCGCCGCCACGTCCGGCGCCGCGCGTCCGGACACCGGCGCGACCGAAAGCCGGAGCCCGCTGCTGGCGCTGGCCCCGATCGTGCAGCCGCTCATGGGAATGCCGGAACCGGCCACTCGGATCACCAACCGGATCCCCGGCCTGCACTGGTGAGGACCGTCATCCGTGCCGGGGTGACCGATCACGTCGGCACGGAGTCCGCGGTCGCACCGGAATCGGTCCGGCACAATCACACTGCGGCCGCAGCTGCGCCGGAAATTCACCCGGGCGCAGCCGGCACGCCGTATCGGTCTGCCAGAGTCGAGGGTTATGAAGCTGCGCCGCCGCCTGATCGAAGCGATGATCGCCGTCCTGGGCATGGTGTCGTTGGTCGGCTGCGGGGGTCACGGTACCGCACCGTCGAACTCCTCGCATGCCAACGCGATACCGCTCATCTCCACCGATGACCTGCCCGCGGCACAGCCTGGCGAGGTGCATCTGTTCGGGATCAACGATCTGCACGGCAATCTGGAACCACCCGAGGGCGGCAACGGACGCGTCGGCGCGTACCAGGCCGGCGGCGCGGCATATCTCAGCGCTCATGTGGCCAAGCTGCGGGCGGCCTATCCGGCCGGCGCGGTCCTGTCCGCCGGCGACAATGTCAGCGCCAGCCCGCTGCTGTCGGCGCTGTTCCACGACGAGCCCACCATCGACTATCTCGATTCGCTGGGAGTGGCCGCCTCCGCGGCGGGAAATCACGAATTCGACCATGGCACGGCCGAATTGACGCGGTTGCAGGAGGGCGGTTGCGCCGCCGACGGCTGCTCCCCCGGACAGCCGTTCACCGGAGCCGCGTTTCCCTATCTGGCCGCCAACGTCACCGATGCGTACGGTCAGCTCCCGCCCGGTCTGAAGCCGTGGACGATGCTGCAGGTGGGCGGCCACAAGATCGGCGTGGTCGGCACGGTCACCCCGACGACCGCGCAGATCGTGATGCCCGACGCGATCCGCGGCTACACCTTCGGCGACGAGGCCGACGCGGTGAACAAGTACATCCCGCAAATGCTCGCCGCGGGTGCGGAAACGGTGGTGGCGCTGGTACACGACGGCGGCGCACAGCAGACGCACGGCGCGCCGGTCGACTACAACGGCTGCGCGAATATCAGCCCGAATGTCACCGCCCTCGCCGATCGCCTCGATTCCCGGGTGAAGGTACTGCTCACCGCGCACAGCCATCAGGCCTACAACTGCACCATCGCGGGCAAGGTGGTGACGCAGGCCGCGTCCTACGGACGCCTGATCACCGATGTCACCCTGCGCTTCCACGACGGCACCGTCGATGCGAAGGCGGTCAACCGCGTGGTCACCCGCACCGTGACACCCGACCCGGCCGCGGCGAAACTCGTCGGATTCTTCGCCGATCAGGCCCGCCCGCGCGCCGCGCAGGTGATCGGCACCAGCGACGGTCCGTTGTCCAACGACCCGACCCCGGGCGGTGATTCACCGCTCGGCGATGTGATCGCCGACGCCATGCTCGCGGCCATGGCGCCCGACCACGCCGTGGCCGCGTTCATGAATCCCGGTGGCGTGCGGGCGGATCTGAGCGGCGGCGCGATCACCTACGAACAGGCGTACACCGTGCAGCCCTTCGGCAACGAGGTGGTCACCGTCGCCCTGACCGGTCAGCAGATCCTGAATCTGCTGGAGCAGCAATGGGATAACAAGACCACGCCCGGTGTGCTGTCGGTGGCCGGCATCACCTACTCCTATTCCGACACCGCGCCCAAGGGCCACAAGATCCTCGACGACACCGTCCGGATCGCGGGACAGGCTCTGGATACCCGTGCGGTGTACCAGGTTTCGACGAACAACTTCCTGGCCGCGGGCGGAGACGGGTTCACCGTCTTCACTCAGGGGCAGCAGAGCGCGGTCGGCCCGGACGACCTCGCCGCGTTCAACGGGTATCTGGCCAACCACGCGAAGATCGAACCGCCGGCCGGCCGCGTCCAGCGGCGCTGATCACAGCCGGGCGGCCACCGCGGCACACCCGTCCAGCAGTGCCGGGACGAAGGCGTCTGCCTCCAGCACGCAGCCCGCATGTCCCGCCCTGGCCAGGAAGATCTCCGCACCCGGAATCAGCGCGGCCATCTCCAGCTGCCGACGCACCGGCAGCACCCGATCGCGCGTCGTGATGACCACTGCCGCAGGGGCTTTCAAGCTGTCGAGCCAGGACGAGGAATCGAACTTCCCGAGTTCGGCGATTGCCTCCGCCATACCCAAGCTGCTCACACTGTGCAGCTCCGACAACGCCCAGCGATCCAAACGTCCGGTCTCCCACGAGATCTCCGGCACTCCGGGCAGGCGCTCCCCGATCCGGATCACCCGACGCGAGGCCGTCTCCGAGGCAAGGCCTGCCAATGCGGCCAGACCGCCGTGAAAGGCGCGTTCGCGCCAGGTCTCCCGGAAGCGATAGGTGGTGGCGCACAACACGATTCCACCGACGCGTTCGGGGAACCGGTGCGCCACGAGCTGGGCGACCATACCGCCCATGGAGTATCCGGCCAGGATCGGGCGCTCGACGCCGAGCAGATCCTGGACCGCGATAACGTCCTCGGCCAGATCGTCCAGAGCGAAATGCTGCGAACGGATTCCGTGGCCGTGCCAGCGTTGGTCGAACAGCACCACGCGGTAGGCGCGGGACAGCTCCTCGAGCGCGGGGAACCAGTTGAGCATCGCGGTGGCGACCAGGCCGTGCAACAGGATCAGCGTGGGCGCACCCTCGGGACCCGCGATGTCGGTCAGATAGGTCCGGCCGCGGCCGGGCAGCTCCACCATCGTCCCGGCGGGTACCTCGTGCAGCCGCGTGACCCGGTCGCTGAGGCTGCGCATCGGCCGCACCGCGGAGAACCGCGCGGCCGCCCTCCGGTTCGCTGTGTTCCGATCGGCCATCGCCTGCCTCCTGGTGCACCGCCCACGACGGATGAGAACGTGTTCCGGCCGATGATCGCATACGCCCGGGCCGCCGCGCTGCCCGCCTCAGGAGCAGACGGCGACCGCCGAGGTCAGCGCGGAGGATACGGGCCGCGAAACACTCACCGCCGGAACCTGGGTGGCAGGTGCGTAGAGACTGCGACCGGCGTGCCGCGATCGCCCCGGCTCCACCACGATTCCGGGCACGATGACCTGATGGCCCTCCGCATCGGTCACCAGCGCGGTGAACGGCCCCGCACCGGCTCCCGAGATCGTCCAGAAGTTGTCCATGCGCCGCGTCAGGATATGCCCGGCCCCGCCCGCCGCCGACCGAATCTCGACTCGGCGCAACGGATTTCCGGTATCGGTGAACTGCAGCCCCAGCCAGTCCGGCGAGGACCCCTCCTCGATCCGGTACACCAGGTCCGGCGATGGCGAAGGGTTGTGCACACGGCTGACGCCGATCTGCGCGACGCCCGCGCGGGGATCGGCCACCCGCGCGAAGGCAGCGGCGCTCAGATCGTATTGGCGCGCAGCGCATCCCGGGCAGCGATCCACGATCTGCGCGCGCACCGAACCCAGCGGTCCGTACAGGTCGACGTACTGCCCGCAGGCCGCGCTGCCGTCGTATTCGTCCGTCGGCACCCCGACGTAATAACCGTCCGTCGGCAGGTCCGGGTACGAACACGCCACGTCCGCACCGAACTCGTAGTAGCGCGCTTGCGTGAGAATCGGTGGATCGACCTGCTCGGTGATCGGAATCCTCTGGAAATACGGCATATTCGGCACACTCATCGTCGCCGGGCGGGGTCCCGCATCCGGCGACGGGGTCCGGCAGGCGGACGGGTCCGGACGCACCGCCCACACCGCTGCCGCGATCACCGTCACCGCTGTCAGCGTCGCCCACAACCACGGCCGCGCGCTACGAGCATGGTCCTGCTGCGATACCCGATGCATCGACTTCGCCTCCACCCTCTACTCGCCGTGTACAGCTCCAGCAAAGCATCAGATACCGAGACAAAGAGGGTGAATCGCGAACTCCGGCTAGGTTACTCGGCGTGTCACCGGCGTGTCAGGGGATGAGCGCGGCGGCGCCCGCAAACTGCCCGTTTGCTAGATCCGAAAGGGCGCGGTCCGCAAACTCCAACCCGTACGGGTGCACCGTCACCTCGAGCCGGTGTGCACCGGCGAAGGCCAGGAATTCGCGTGCATCGGTTCGGGTATTGGCCGTCACCGACCGAATCTCTCTCTCCTGGAACAGATGTCGTTGATAGTTCAGCGCCGGAACAGCACTGAGATGAATGCCCGCGATCGCCAGCACCCCGCCGCGGTCGAGCGCCGCCATGGCCGGCGGCACCAGAGTACCGACCGGCGCGAACAGGATCGCCGCATCCAGCGGCACCGGCGGCGGGTCCGCCGCGCCCTGTGCCGAGGCCGCCCCGAGCGCGACGGCCAGTTCGCGCGCGGCCGGATCGCGGGTCATGACATGCACCTGCGCACCGCGCGCCAGCGCCACCTGGGCGGCCAGGTGCGCACTGCCGCCGAACCCGTAGATGCCCAACCGCCCGCCCTCGGGCAGCGCGGCCCGCTGCAACGCCCGATATCCGATGATGCCCGCGCACAGCAGCGGCGCCAGCTCCGCGTCCGTATATCCGGACGGCAGCGGATGCGCGTAATCCGATGGCACCGTGGTGAATTCGGCGTATCCGCCGTCGGCGTCCCAGCCGGTGTAGCGCGAATCCGGGCACAGATTCTCCGCGCCGCGACGGCAGAACCGGCACACCCCGCAGGTGTGCCGCAGCCATGCGACGCCCACCCGGTCCCCCACCGCGAACTCCGCGGCGGTGTCAGCGCCGCGCGCGACCACCTCGCCGACGATCTCGTGTCCGGGAATCACACCGGGCCGATGCACCGGCAGATCTCCCTCCGCCACATGCAGATCCGTGCGACACACCCCGCAGGCCAGCACCCGGACCAACAACTCACCCGCGCCCGGCTCGGGAATCGGCACCCGCGCTCGCCGCAACGGCCCGCCGGAGATCGGCCCCGGCCGGGTGACCTGCCAGGCGGTCATGCCTCGCGATGACATTTCCGCAGGCTGCTTGACATGGAGCACACTCCAGATCGTAGCGTTGCACCCATGCGATTCGCCTTCAAAACCTCACCGCAGAACACCACCTGGGCCGACATGCTGGCGGTCTGGCGGGCCGCGGACCAGATCGAGGTGTACGAGTCCGGCTGGACATTCGACCACTTCTATCCGATCTTCTCCGATTCCACCGGCCCCTGCCTCGAGGGCTGGACGACGCTCACCGCCCTGGCCCAGGCCACCACGCGGCTGCGCCTGGGCACCCTGGTGACCGGCATCCACTACCGGCACCCGGCCGTGCTGGCGAATATGGCCGCGGCGCTGGACATCATCTCCGACGGACGTCTCGAACTGGGCATCGGCGCGGGCTGGAACGAGGAGGAATCCGGCGCGTACGGCATCGAATTGGGCACCATCCGGGAGCGGCTCGACCGTTTCGAGGAGGCCTGCCAGGTGCTGATCGGCCTGTTGAGCCAGGAGACAACGGATTTCGACGGCAAGTTCTATCAGCTGAAGGGCGCTCGCAACGAGCCGAAGGGCCCGCAGCAGCCGCACCCGCCGATCTGCATCGGCGGCAACGGCGAGAAGCGCACGCTGCGCATCACCGCGCGGTACGCCCAGCACTGGAACTTCGTCGGCGGAACCCCCGACGAGTTCGCCCACAAGCGTGACGTGCTCGCGGCGCACTGCGCCGACATCGGCCGCGATCCGGCGGAGATCACCCTGTCCGCCCACCAGCGGCTGGAGCCGGGCCAGAGCTACCCCGAATTCCTCGAGCAGATCGCCGCCTTCGAGGAGAAGGGCCTGGATCTGGCGATCATCTACATCCCCACCCCGCACGATCCGGCGGTGCTCGAACCGCTGGCCGAGGCCATCCGCGATTCGGGGCTGTGGAAGTCCTGACCGCTCACGCGACTGTGCGCCCGTCCGAATCAGGCGGGCGCACAGTCGTTTCCAGCTAGGGTCGGTCAGTTGACCTGACGACCGGCGCCCTCCCAGTAGCGAGCGCGCAACGCCTTCTTGTCCGGTTTACCCAACGGGCTCAACGGAATACTGTCGGCGAACTCGACCGTCTTGGGCGAGTACACCGCGCCCTTGTGCTCCTTGACCAGCGCCTGCAGTTCCTCAGCCGATACGCTCTGGCCCGACCGCAGCACCACGATCGCGGTCACCGACTCGCCCCACTTCTCGTCCGGCACACCGATCACCGCCGCGGCGGACACCGCGGGGTGGGCCGACAGCACGTCCTCGACCTCGCGCGGGAAGACGTTGAATCCGCCCGAGACGATCATGTCCTTCTTGCGGTCGACGATGTAGAGGTAGCCCTCGTCGTCCTTGCGGGCCACGTCACCGGTGTGCAGCCAGCCGAACTTGGTCGCCTCGGCGGTCTGCTCGGGCTTGTTCAGATAGCCCCGCATGATCAGCGGCCCGCGCACGCAGATCTCGCCCGGCTCGCCGTCCGGCACCTCGTTGCCCTCGTCGTCCAGCAGCGCGACGTGCAGCCACGGCACCGGCCGCCCGCAGCTGGCCAGCCGCTCGGGACGGCTCAGATCGTGATCGGCCTTGCGCAGCGCCGAAATCGCCATCGGGCATTCGGCCTGGCCGTAGAACTGGAAGAAGATCGGGCCGAACCGCTCGATGGCCTCGGCCAGGCGCGCGGGAGAGATCGCCGACGCGCCGTAGAAGACCGTCTCCAGGCTCGACAGGTCGTACTTGTCCAGATCCGGGTAGTCCAGCAGGGCGTAGAGCATGGTCGGCACCAGCATCGTCGCGGTGATCTTGTACTTCTCGATCGCCTGGCACAGCTTCTCCGGGTTGAATCCGGGCAGCACCACGATCGAGCCGCCGCGCATACTCGTCGGGTTCCAGAACGCGCCGCCCGCGTGGCTCAGCGGCGTGCACACGAGAAACCTTGTCTCGCTGGGCCATTCCCACTCGGTCATCTGGATGCGCAGCATGGTCGCGGTGCCGCGGTTGCTGATCTGCACGCCCTTGGGCTTGCCGGTGGTACCGCCGGTGTACGCGAGGCTGAACACGTCGTCCATGCCCGAGCTGGGTCCGACGAGTTTCTGCGGCTCGAACTTCTCCGACTCGGCCAGCAGGTCGGTGCCCGCCTCGGTGGGGCCGAAGGCGAGCAGATTCTTCAATCCGGGAACCCGCGGCGCGAGCTGGGCGGCGCGCTCCTCGAAGGCGCTCGGATCGTAGACGAGGGTGTCGATGCCCGCGTCCTCGAGGACGTAGGCGTGATCGTCCAGCGACCCCATCGGGTGCAACGCCATCGACCGGATCCCGGACAGTGCGTTGGCGCCCTGGGCGATCAGCACCTCCGGGCGATTCGCGGACAGGATCGCGATCGCCGAACCGGATGCGATGCCCAGCGCCGCGTATGCCTGGGTGAAACGGCTGATCTGATCACGGACCTGCCGATAGGTGAGCTCGTCGTCCCCCACGTACATCGCCGTCCGATCGGCATAGCGATCCAGGGACCGGATCAGGATGTCGACCGGCAGCGGTTCACGGTGCAGGTAGTCGGGCTCGTCGTGCTGCGGGATGACAGGTGCCATCGGTCATGCGCCTTTCGCTGGGTACCGGACACCTCCCAAGTTAGAACACGTTCCAGAAATTGCCTAGTGGAACCGTTCAGACAGCCGTCAGACGCACCGGAAGCGCGGCCACGTCGTTCTGCGTGAGCACCGGCAGGTTCCGCAGTTCCCCGACCGGAACGGCCAGGTCCAGGTCCGGGAAACGCTCGAAGAGGGCGGGCAGGGCGATCGCGGCCTCGAGCCGGGCCAGGGCCGCGCCGGGGCAGATGTGCGGACCGTAGCCGAAGGAGATGTTGCGGTGCGCGGTCGGGCGGGTGATGTCGAAATCGTCGGCGTCCGCGCCGTGCACCGCGAGATCGCGCCCGATCGCCCGGTACGACATCACCACACCCTCGCCCTTCTCGATCACGGTGTCGCCGACGGCGATGTCCTCGGTCGCGAATCGCATGAGCAGGTGGATCACCGGGCCGTCCCAGCGCAGGGTCTCCTCGATCACCTGTTTCCACTCGACCTCGCCGCTGCGCACCAGTTTCAGCTGGTCCGGATGGGTCAGCAGCGCCCGCACGGCCGAGATGATCACGCTGACCGTGGTCTCGTGCCCGGCGGCGATCAGGGCGCGCAGATTGCCCTCGACCTCCTCCTCGGTCAGCGGCTCACCACCCTCGTCGGCCTGGATGAACGCGCTGGTCAGGTCGTCGGTGGGGTGCGCGGTGCGCTCGCGCACCATGGTCGTGAAGTACGCGATCATCTCCTCGATGATCCGCAGCCGATCCTGCTGCGGGGTCAGCAACGAGAAGAACGCCTTCCAGCGCTCCAGCAGCATCGGATGGTCGGCGCGATCCACGCCCATCAGCTCGCTGATCACCCGCATCGGCAGCGGATAGGCGAAGACCGCCTTCAGGTCCACGACCTCGCCGTCACTCCCCGCGGCGGCGAGATCGTCCAGCAGTTCGCCGGTGAATCGTTCGATCATGGGCCGCAGCGCCTCGAGCCGCCGGGGCGTGAGCGCCTGGGTGGTCTTGATCCGCAGCCGCCGGTGTTCGGGCCCGTCGACGGTGAACATCGATCGACCGGCGTCGATCATGCCGATCAGCGGCCACTCCCGGGTGACCGTGCCGGAGGTCCACAGCGACCAGGAGCCGATGTCCTTGACCAGGCGCGGGTCGACAAGCAACTGCCGGGCGATCTGGTGATCGGTCACCGTCCACGCCGGAACGCCCAACAGCTCGATCCTGGTCAGCGGGCCCTCGTCGCGCAATCGCGCGGTTTCCCCGGCCAGATCCCCGATCATCGGGTCGACGACGAGGGGACATTGGTTGCTCACGACATACCTCCGACTGCACGAACCGGTGTGAAATTGACTGGGAGCGAAGACATTCCACGAAGGAATGGCGACGGCCGGCGCACCAGCCGGTCCGGCGGCACGGCGAGATCGATATCGGGCAGCCGATCCAGCAGCACCTCGATACCGGTGCGGGCGATGATCTCGGCGATCTGCTGCGCCGGGAACGGGCACCGGTATTCACCGTGGCTGAACGCGAAATGCGCGCTGTTACCCGCGTGCACGAGATCCGCGCCATCCCCCAGGTGCGCGCGCACGTGCGGGTCGCCGTTGGCCGCGCCCAGACCGAGCAGCAGCATGTCGCCCGCGCGAATCACCTTGTCCGCCAAGCGAGTGTCGCGCGAGGCCCAGCGGCCCGCGAGAATCTGATTGGGCGCGTCCTCCCAGAGTGCCTCGTTCATGGCCTGATCCACGCTGCGCCGCCCGCCGCCGAACGCGACGGCGAAACGCTCGTCGGTCAGCATCAGCCCCAGCGAGTTGATCAACCAGTCCGCCGTGGTCAGATGTCCCGCGGCCAGTACCGCCTGCACGTCGTAGCCGTACTCCTCGGCCGTGAACGGCTCCGGGAATTCGATCATCGCGGTGATCATGTTGTGGCCCGGATGTTCTCGTTCCCGATGCACCCTTCCGTGCGCGAGTTCGGTGAACCGCTGATACGCCGCCTGCGCCTGAGCGCCGCCGTCGGCGAGAGTCTTCATCGCCCACGCGAGTTCGGGCGCCTCCGCCTCGGAGAATCCCATCAGCCGCGCCAGCGCGAGCACGGGCAACGGTTCGGCGAATTCGGAAACCAGCTCGGCCTCGCCCCGGCCGCAGAACACGTCGATCATCCGATCGGCGAGATCCTCACAGGTACTGCGCAATTCGAACGGATCGATCGATTCCAGCGCGGGTTCCACCATCGCCACGTGCCGCCGGTGCTCGGCGCCCGCGGTGAAGTAGATCGAGGGAATGGGCTGACCGACCATCGGCAACAGGGGCCAGTCCGGCGGAATGTTCGGCCACTGATTCCACAGGGCGACGTTGCGCGGGAACAGATCCGGATCGCTGGTCACCTGATGCAGTTCCCGGTAGCCGATGACCAGCCACGCCGGAATCCCGCCCGCCAGCTCGACCGCCACCACCGGGCCGTGCGCGCTGCGCATCTCCGCGTAGAGCCGATGCGGATCGGTATGGAATCGCGGTCCGCTCAACGGCACCACCGAGGAGTCCGGGTGCACCGGGCAGCCCGCGATGTGGTCGTAGCCGGCTTCGGGCGTTGTCATGGCGCGGACTCCGGGGTCGGGGCGGCACCTGCGTAGAGATGCTCGACGAGGGTGATCAGGACCTGCTTGCCCGAATCCCGGGACCGGGCATCGCATTGCACCAGCGGGACGTGCGGATCCAGATCCAGTGCGGCGCGCACCTCCTCGGGATCGGTCACCCGGGTGCCGAAGTCGTTGCACGCCACCACGAACGGCGTGCGCTGATATTCGAGCCGGTCGATGGCGTACCAGCAGTCGGCGATCCGGCCGGGGTCCACCAGCACGATCGCCCCGAGAGCGCCGGTGAACAGCCTGTCCCACAGGAACCAGAACCGCTCCTGACCGGGCGCGCCGAACAGATACAGCACATGTTCGGCGTCGATGGTGATCCGGCCGAAGTCGAATGCCACAGTGGTGGTGGACTTCCCGGGCACGGCGGACGGATCGTCCACGCCCGCGGCGGCATCGGTCATGGTCGCCTCGGTGTCCAGCGGCCGGATCTCGCTGACCGACCGGACCATGGTGGTCTTGCCGACCCCGAAACCGCCCACGATGACGATCTTCAGCCCCTGCTGCACGGTGTCCTGCAGCGGTGCGTCCGCGCGGGCGGGCCGATCAAAGTTTGCGGAGTCCAACGAGCACCTTCTCGAGGGTGGAGGCATCGGCGACTCCGGTCCACCCCGCATCGCGGTCGGTGGAGCCGGAATACGGATGCCGCACGGTGATTCGGCCGGCGTGCAGCAGATCCGACAACAGGATCGTGACGATGCCGACCGGCAGACGCAGTTCGGCCGCGATCTCGACGACCGCGGTCGGGGCCCGGCACATGTCCAGGATCGCGACGTGTTCGGATTGCATGCCCGAGGTGGGAGCGCATTCGCTGACCACGAGGGTGACCAGGTCGAACGCGTCGGAATCGGGTTTGCTGCGGCCACCGGTGAGCGTGTACAACCGGTCGGGCCCCTCGTCCCGGACGGACCGGCTCATCGCGAATACCTCACGCCGCGCCCCCGTTTCGTGGCTGCGCGACCAAGTGGTGGCCGAGTTGTTCGACCAGTTCGGCCATGTTGTGCCCCACCAGGCCCGCGTCGGCCTCCTCGTTCGCGACCACCGCGAGATGCGTGCCCAGTCCGGACTGGACGATGAACAGGATTCCGCCGTGGAATTCGGTCATCGATTGGCGCACACCGCCTTTGGCGTCACCGAACTCGACCGACGCACCGTGCGACAGGCTCTGGATCCCCGCCGCGATCGCGGCCAGCTGATCGGCCTTGTCGACGGTCAGCTCCGGCGTATGGCACATCTTGAGCCCGTCGCTGGACAGCAGCAGCGCGTGACGTGTCTGCGGGGTGCGAGACAGCAGCTGTTCGAGCAGCCAGCCCAGCTGGGACGGCGCGGATGTCGTCATTGTTCGTTCTCCACGGTCGGGGACGGATCGGTGGTGTCCGCGCTGTCGCGTCCGCTGATCGCGCGCTGGAAAGCCCCCAGCGCAGCGGGTTTCGGCGGCGGGGAGACCGGCGCGCCCGGCGGTTCCGCGGACTCGCCCAGTCCTTCGGGATGCACGGCGGCCAGGGTGCTGCCCTTGCGTCGTTTCGGCAGCGGCGAGGCGGTGGGTGCGGTGGCGGTTGCGGTTCCGTTCGATTCGGCGGCCGCGGCGATCGCGTGTACGGCGGTATCGAACCGGGCGGCGGGCAACTGCTGGAATTCGGTGCGGGAGGAGGCGATCGAAACCGTCGCGGGCGCACCACGATCCACTCGGACGATCAGATCACGCGGCACCACCACGACCACGGCGGTGCCGCCGATCGCCGACGGGCGGTACGACACTCGCAGGCCGTGCTTGCGGGCCAGATGGCCGACCACCGCGAGGCCGAGCCGAGTTCCGGTGAGCGAGGACAGATCCGAGCGCTCGCCCGTCCCGGTGCCCGATACCGCCTCCTCCGCGCGACGCAGCGCCGACTCGCTCATCACCAGGCCGCTGTCCTCGATGGTGACCACCACGCCCGCGGGCACTTCGGCGGCGTAGACGTGCACCTCGGTGGTCGGCGGGGAGAAGTTGCAGGCGTTGTCGAGAAGTTCGGCCAGCGCGTGCATCACGCCCTCGGCCGCGTGTCCGGCGACGCCGATATCGGCGATGACACGCAACCGCACTCGCTGATATCCGGCGATGCGGCCCATCGAGCCGCGCAGAATCGACTCCATCGCAATGGGTTTGGCCCAGCGTCGCCCGGTGCGCGCACCGCTGAGCACCGCGACGCTGTCGGCGAGGCGACCGGCCTGTGCGGTGCGGTGATCGAGTTCCAGCAGGTCGGCCAGGACCTTCGGGTCGCCGTGGCGGTGTTCCATCTCGCGCAGTTCGGCCAGCATGCTGGTGGTCATGGCCTGCATCCGCCCGGCCGCGCCCGCGAATGCGGCCAATGCCGAGGCACGGCGGCGCTCGCTCTGCCGGGCCTGCGCGGCCCGGTCGGCCACGGCCCGCTCGGCGGCCTCGATCCGCAGCGCGGCATCCTCGCCCACCGCGACCAACTGCGCCGAAAGTTCCTCGCGCACAGCGCTCACCCGCGCCGAAGCCTCCCGATGCACGGCCTCCAGGGTGCGCTCGGATTCCTCGGCCAGCGTCCGGTACCGGCGCGCCTGCGTCGCGTAGTAGACGCCCGTGGCGGCGATCGCACACACCAGGACGGCGGCCGCACTGCACCCGATCGCCATCGACAACCGTTCATCGACGGGGGTGACGAACACCGCGCCCATCACCGCGACCGCCGCGACGACCGCGCACGCGCCGAACGCGCTGCCGGCCGCGCGCAGATCTCGATTGCCGGAAGCGGTAGCCTGACCGTTCTGCGAATTTACTGATACGGCCAACTTCTACACTTTCCGCTTCGTAACCGACCATTAATCGAAACAGCACGGGTGTACACCCCGTATACACCCGAATCCCCTGTTGGAGGCCCCGATTCATTACGCGCTGCAGCATAGCCCGGCGGACACGGCGTCGCCACCCGACGGGATGTGACCCGGTCGAGTTACGGTCCAGCATTACCTGCCGGATGAAAGATTCATATTGAAGTTCGAACCATAAGTACCCCGGGACTGCACGGCGAAAACCTAGGACTTCCGAACATCTTCAGCCGACGTTCGACATTCCGAAATCCGCCGATCACACCCCGATCACGCACCGATCACGGTGTGGCACAGCGAAGCTCGCGCGGAGCCGCTTCACCTCACCCCGCGCGCGGGCAGCCCTCGCCGGAGCCGCCCACGCCCGCAAGTTACCGGCGCATCACCACCGCGGCCCACCGCCGCGGCGGCCGGTCAGCGAGCACCCAGCAGATGCTCCAGAGCCAGCTGATCGAGCCGCTCGAAGGCCATCCCGCGCCGACCGGCGGCCTCGGGATCGAATTCCTCGAAGCTGGCGCGGTCGGCCAGCAGCCCGGACAGACCGTCGGCCGCGGTCGGCACCGCCAGTTCGTCCACCCGCGAATCTCGCAGCGCCTCTTGCACATCCGGATCGGCCCGGAATGCCTTGGCGCGGTCGGCCAGGATGAGATAGTTCCGCATACACCCGGCCGCCGCAGCCCAGACCCCCTCGAAATCCTCGGTGCGCGCCGGCTTGAAATCGAAATGGCGCGGGCCCTGATAGTCACTGCGTTCGAGCAGGTCCACGAGCCAGAATGCCTGGCGCACATCACCCGCGCCGAAACGCAGGTCCTGATCGTATTTCGGGCCGGTCTGACCGTTCAGGTCGATATGGAAGAGTTTGCCGTGCCACAGTGCCTGAGCTATGCCGTGCGGGAAATTCAATCCGGCCATCTGCTCATGTCCCACTTCAGGATTCAGGCCGAACAGTTCCGGGAATTCCAGCTCGTCGATGAAGGCCAGGGCATGGCCGATCGTCGGCAGCAGGATATCCCCGCGCGGTTCGTTCGGCTTGGGCTCGATGGCGAAGCGGATTCCATAGCCCTGCTCGCGGACATGCGTGGCGAGCAGGTCGAAAGCTTCCTTCAGCCGATCCAGCGCGAGGCGCACATCCTTGGCCCCGCCGGATTCGGCCCCGTCCCGGCCACCCCAGGCGACATAGGTGGACGCGCCCAGCTCAACCGCCAGATCGATATTGCGGAGTGTCTTGCGCAGGGCATAACGCCGCACGTCACGGTCGTTGGCGGTGAACGCGCCGTCCTTGAACACCGGATGGGTGAACAGGTTGGTCGTGGCCATCGGCACGGCGAGGCCGAACTTGTCCAGCGCGGCCCGGAAACGCGTGATGATCTGCGCCCGTTGGGATTCCGATGCGTCCAGCGGAATCACATCGTTGTCGTGGAAGGTGATGCCGTACGCGCCCAGTTCGGCCAGGCGCTCGATCGATTCGACCGGATCCAGCGCCGGGCGCGTCGCGTCGCCGAACGGATCGCGGCCCTGCCAGCCGACGGTCCACAGGCCGAAGGTGAATCGGTCGGCGGGGGTGGGAGTGAACCTGCTCATGCGCGGCTCCGAACTCTGCGCGGGACGAATCCCTATTTGTTAAGTCGAAAAACAAATATAGTGGGCGGTGACCGGGATGGGAAGACCGTCCGCACGACCACGGCAGGAGCGTGACCATGACTGTTCAACGCGTCGTCCTCGGCGTCGACAGTTCGACGCAGGCGACCAAGGCGCTGGCGGTCGACGCGGATTCGGGGAAGGTGCTCGGCGAGGGGCGCGCACCGCATGCGGTCAGTCCGGGCCGGGCTCGCGAGAGCGATCCGCGGCAGTGGTGGTCGGCACTGTGCGCGGCGGTCGAGCAAACCGGGTATTCCGCACGGGCCGAGGCGATTTCGATCGGCGGACAGCAACACGGCCTGGTGACCCTGGACGCCGCCGGCGAACCGGTCCGCCCGGCGCTGCTGTGGAACGACGTACGTTCGGCGCCCCAAGCCGAGGCGCTGGTCGAGCGCTTCGGCGCGCGGTGGTGGGCCGAGCGCGCGGGCTCGGTGCCCAATGCCTCCTTCACCGCCGCCAAGTGGGCATGGCTGCGCGAGAACGAACCCCGCAACGCCGAACGCGTTGCGGCCGTGCGACTTCCGCACGACTACCTCACCGAGCGGCTGACCGGCATCGGCGCGACCGACCGGGGCGACGCCTCGGGCACGGCCTGGTGGACGCCCTCGGGATACGACCAGGAGGTGCTCGCGGCGATCGGACTGGATTCCGCGACGCTTCCCGCGCTCGCGCCGCCGGACCGCGCGGTGGGCCCGTCGCGCGCGGACGGACCTGTGCCGCAAGGGATTCCGGTCGCGGTAGGCACCGGAGACAATATGGCCGCGGCGCTGGGCCTGGGGCTGGAGGCGGGCACACCCGTCCTGAGCCTGGGCACCTCCGGCACCGTGTACGCCCGCACCCTGGCACGCCCGGGTGACCCCACCGGAGTCGTGGCCGGATTCGCCGATGCCGGGGGCGATTGGCTGCCCTTGGCGTGCACGCTGAACTGCACCCAGGCCATCGACCGCGTCGCGACGCTGCTGGGTCTGGACCGGGAGCAGGTGGAGCCGGGCGGCAGCGCGGTCGTTCTGCCGTATCTCGACGGGGAGCGCACCCCTCGCCTGCCCTCCGCGAGCGGCTTGATCCACGGTCTGCGCCACGACACCACCCCCGGCCAGATTCTGCAAGCCGCCTACGACGGAGCGGTGTATTCACTGCTCGCAGCGCTGGAATCGGTTCTCACACCCGGCGCCGCGTCGCCGGACCGGGACACTCCGCTACTTCTCATCGGCGGCGGGGCCCGTGGAACGGCTTGGCAGCACACGGTTCTGCGTCTGTCCGGCCGCGCGGTCCGGATCCCGCCCGCCGGGGAACTGGTCGCTCTCGGTGCGGCCGCCCAGGCCGCGGCGCTGCTGACCGGCGAGAACCCCTACGCGGTCGCGCGACGCTGGGGCACCGCCGAGGGCCCACTGCTGGAACCGGTTCCGCGCGACAGCAGCGCGGCCGACCGGATCGCCGAGACACTTCGTTGCGCCGCACCGCTTTTCGGCGAAGGCGCAGCCGACTCGGCCACATCCAGGAGCGCCGGATGAACACGAAACTCCTCGCCATCGTCCACCGGCTTGCACCGGATGCGACACTCGAACCGGCGATCGCTCGCCGCGCCGGGCGTGGGCGCGCCGGGAAAGGCATCGTCCGCCCCAGCGAACGCCTCCCCCGCGTACAGCGACGCACGACCGGCGCCGCCCGTCACCGACGATCGCCGGTCACACGGCCGACAGCGCCGTCCGGTCCTGCGCGATCCCGCGCCACGGGTGCCGGCGCATGACCGAAATATCACGCGGGGCCCCCGACTCTCGCAACGTACGACACGACCACAGCGGAACCGCACATCGGGAGATCGCGCCCGCGCACTCCCCGGGCCGGGCCGCATCCCAACTGGGGATGCGCAGGCAGAATCTGGCCGTCGTCCTGCAAACCGTGGCAGCGCATCCGGAATTGTCCCGCGCCGACGTGGCCGGGCGAACCGGCCTCACCCGTGCGGCGGTCTCCAGCCTGGTCGACGAGCTCATCGCCGCCGAACTCGTGCGCGAGGGGCCGACGGCATCCTCGGGACGCGCGGGCCGTCCGGGGCGCACGCTGACGCTCAACGACAGCGGACCCGCCGGATTCGGACTCGAGATCGGGGTGTGCCACCTGGGCGCGTGCGTGGCCGATCTACGCGGCGAGGCGCGGGTATGGCGGCGCGTCGAACGGGCGAACGCACATCACGATCCGACCGAAGTCCTTGCCGCACTGGCGAACCTGGCCCACGAGGCCCGGTCCGAAGCCGAAACCCTGGGCCTGCGCCCGCAGTCCCCGATACTGTCGGTACCCGGCCTGCCCGGACCCGGACCCGCGATACTCACGCACGCACCCAATCTCGGCTGGCACGACGTACCGATAGCCGAACTCTGGCCCGGGCCAGCGACACCGGAACTGGCGAACGAGGCCAATCTCGGTGCCCTCGCCGAACTCTGGACCGCACATGCCCCCGGCAACTTCCTGCACGTCTCCGCCGAGGCCGGAATCGGCGCGGCCCTGGTGATCGACGGACGGCTCTACACCGGATCACGCGGTTTCGCCGGAGAACTCGGACATATGCCGGTCCACCCGGACGGACCGGAATGCAGCTGCGGCAGTCGCGGATGCCTGGAGCTGTACGCGAACCAGGACGCGGTACTGCACGCGGCCGGACTGCCCGAGCCGACCGCCACGGACCCGGTCACCGTTCTCGCCGAACACGCCCGCGCGGGACATCCGGGCGCCCTGGACGCGATCGAACGCGCAGGTGACGCACTGGGTATCGCCCTCGCCGGTGCGATCGGCCTGTTCGACCCCGCCGCGGTGGTGGTCGGCGGAGCCTACGCCGAACTCGGCACCTGGCTGCTGCCCCGCATTCGCCGGCAGCTTCGAACCCGGCTCACCGTAAGGCCTTTCGACCCCCAGGCGGTCACCGCCTCACCGCTGGGCCGGCGCGGGCCGGTGCTCGGTGCGGCTCTGCACACGATCCAGGGGATTCTGCGAAATCCGGGCGGGCCGAGTTAGGCCCGCCGCATCGTCGCGGCGACGTCGTCCGGACGAAATACGTTGTGCGCATTCGCGATAACGCTCCGGCCGAAGGTGAGGTTACCCGCGGCCCCGACCACGGCGCCGATGCCGATCGGCAATGTCTTGCCGAACAGGAGCACGCCGCGTCTGACGATGAACTGCACGATGAACCGTTTCGCCATGGCGTTGTCGATATTGCGCACGATCGGGAGTTTGTCGGCCACCACATTGGCCCAATCCTTGGCCGACTGACTGGCATTGCGGCCCAGCAACGCCATACCGCTCTCGCCGAGCACCACACCGACGACGCGAGCGCGCTGCTCGTCCGGCGGCAACGTCTCGATGCCGTGCAGCGCGCCCACCGAGGCGGCGTACAGCGCGGAGGCTTCGAGGAAGAAGACGGATTCGATACCGCTGGCGGCCAGTCCGATCAGCGTGCCCACCCCGGGCACGACGGCCGACAGACCCGCGATGGTGCCGCTCGCGGTGACGACGATCAGGTAGTTCGACTCCAGCTTCTTCTCGATATCCTCTGAAGAACGGTCCGGATGCCGCTGCCGCAACCGGTCGACGTATCTCGCCGCGAACGGCACCTGTACACCCGTTCCGCCGCGCAAGAGCATTTCGACGGACTTCTGTATCGTGCGTTCGAACAAGACGGCGTTCCCTTCCCTGGCCCGACGTGCTGGTCTCGATACTGCTCCCGGGAGCATATCCGAGCGCGATCGCGACGGCGGTGGCGTCGAGTCCGGTTCGTCACGTCGTCACCGCTCGGCGACCGTGATACCCGCGACCCACGACTCTATGCGCCCGCCCTCGATGAATTCGGAAACCTCTTGCGGTCCCGGTAGTTTCGCCCGGCAAGTGCGATTCCGCCTGGCTTCCATCCAATTCCCGGCACCCCGCCCGCGCCACCCGGCCGCCCGTGAACCCGGCGCGCTCGGTGAATGAACGGCGCGTCTTCCCGCATCGCGTTCGCCGGACCCGGCATGCTGTGCTGCGAGACGGGCGGACTCCGTGAGAAAGGCGTACCCGCATGCGAATCGTGGCCGATATTCTGGTCGGACTCCTGGCGATCCTGCACATCTACATCGCCGTCATGGAGATGTTCCTGTGGACCACCCCGCGCGTGCGTGCCTCCTTCGGCAACACCGCCGAATTCGCCGCGCAGACCAAGGTGCTGGCCGCGAATCAAGGCCTGTACAACGGATTTCTGGCCGCGGGCCTGATCTGGAGCCTGATCGCCGCCGACCCCGTCGGTCACGACGCGGCGATCTTCTTCACCGCCTGCGTCGTGGTCGCGGGGCTTTACGGCGGCTTCACCGCCGGACGGCGCATCCTGCTGGTTCAGGCGTTGCCGGGCGCGATCTCCCTGATCGCGGTACTGCTGGCGAGCTGATATCGCGAGTCAGGCCGCGCGCGGGCGCGATCACGACGCCGGGACCGCGAATTGCGCGGGCGCGAAGGTGAATACGTGATACCGCCGCTCCCCCAGACTGAATCCGGGTACTTCGTTCATTCCGTAATGACGATGCACGGCAAGCGATTTGCGGTTCGCGTCCTCGACGAACGCCACACCGAGATCGAACCGGTCGCGCAACTGCTCACACAGCCCCCGCAACAGCAGGGTCAGCACACCGCGACCCTGGAACCGCGGATCGACCGCGGCCGGTCCGTACAGGAACAGCCGCCGGTCGCCCACCGCGGCCCGCGCGGCCTCGGCGGTCCGGCGCGGCGGTCCGTCGGGCGGGTCGAGGGCTTGGGAGGTCATCGCGAAGCCCGCGAGCCGATCGCCCTCCTCGGCGAGGAATACGCCGGTACCGGCCTCGAACCGGGCGAGCACATCCCGGTCCATCGTGCCCTGCACGAAGCCGCGTTCGGCGCGCTCCTGCGGCGAGAGCCCGTCGCCGCGCGACGCTTCCATCAGCCGCAGTATCGCGGCCCGATCGTCCGGCCCCGAGCGGCGTACTTCGATTGTCATGACCCCGATCATCGCAGCACCGAGGCCCGGAACCGAGTAGCGCCTTCCCAGCGATCAGCCGATGGTCGACCCGGCCGTCATTCCGCCGTCGGCGACGAATTCCGCGCCGTTGCAGTAACTGGACTCCGCCGAGGCCAGGAAGACCACGAGAGCCGTGATCTCCTCGGGAAGACCAAGTCGTGCAAGGGAATTCGATTCGACGTCCACGGCCGGAGCAGCGCCCGGTTCGGCGACCGGCGCGCCGATCATCGGGGTCATGATGCCGCCCGGATGTACGGAGTTGACCCGCACACCGTGCGGAGCCAGTTCCAGCGCGGCGGATTTGGTGAGCCCCCGCACGCCGAATTTCGACGCGGTGTACGCGTGCATCCCCGCGACTCCCTGAATGCCCGCGGCCGAGGAAATATTGATCACCGAGGACGGGCGCGATTCAACCAGCGCGTCGCGGGCCGCGCCAAGGCCCAGGAACGGCCCGGTCAGATTCACCGAAAGTACACGCTCCCATTGCTTTTCGGTGTAGACGCCCAAGGGCCCGCCGTCCAGCAGGCCGGCATTGTTGACCAGAACGTTGAGGCCGCCGAACCGCTGGACCGCGGTGTCGACCGCCGCCGCCCAATCGTCCGCGCGGGTCACGTCGAGGTGCACGTAGACCGCCCGCTCGCCGAGTTCGGCCGCCAGCCGCTCACCGGTGTCGTCGGCGATATCGCCCAGCACCACCGCCGCGCCCTCGGCGACGAAGGCGCGCGCGTGCGAAGCGCCCATACCTCCGGCCGCGCCGGTGATCAGCGCGATGCGTCCGGTCAATCGTCCTGCCACAGTTGCAAACTCCTCGTTCGGTCGGTCGCGGTTCAATCTGCGGCGGCGGGCTGATCCAGGCGCAGCACGCACCGCGTGGTGGTGTAGATGGTCGGCATACATTCGTTGCAGTGAATGCAGGCCGATCGGGTCGCGGGATCGGATTGGATGCGCCGCAACAGGTCCGGCTCCCGCAACAGCGCGCGGCCCATGGCGACGAAGTCGAAACCCTCCGCACGGGCGAGCCGCATCGTCTCGAGATTCGTGATGCCGCCCAACAGGATCAGCGGCAGCGACAACTCGCGGCGGAACTGCCGGGCCAGGTCCAGCAGATAGGCGTCGCGGTACGGATATTCGCGCAGGAACTTCTTACCCACCACACGAAAACCCCATCGCGCCGGCCCCGGCAGCGTCTTCGCGAACGCGGCGCGCGGCGCGTCACCGTGGAACAGCAGCATCGGGTTGAGCAGTGAACTGCCCGCGGTCAACTCCAGCGCGTCGAGGCAGCCGTCCTGTTCCAGCCACCCGGCGACTCGCAACGACGCGGCCGGCCCCAGACCGCCGCGCACGCCGTCCGCCATATTCAGCTTGGCCGTCACCGCCAGCCGCCCGCCCACCGCCTCACGGACCGCGCGGGCGATCTCACGGGCCATCCGGGCGCGATTCTCCTCCGAACCGCCGTATCGATCGGTGCGCCGGTTCAGCAACGGACTCAGGAACGAACTGGCCAGATAGTTGTGCCCGAAATGGATCTCCACCGCGTCGAATCCGGCCTGCTCGGCGCAGCGGGCCGCATCGGCATGTGCCGCAACGAGTTCGGCGATCTCCGACTCGTCGGGAACCTTCATCATCCGCATTCCGAGCGGACTGAACATCCGGCTGGGCGCGAGCGCGGGCAACCGGTTGGACGCCGCGTTCGCGACGGGTCCGGCATGACCGAGCTGAGCGCTGACCGCCGCACCCTCGGCATGCACCGCGTCGGTGAGCCTGCGCAGTCCGGGCAATGCCTCCGGGCGCATCCAGATCTGATGCCGATCGGTGCGGCCGCCCGGAGCGACGGCGCAGTAGGCGACGGTCGTCATACCCACACCGCCGGCGGCGATTTCGCGATGGAACCCGATCAGCTCGTCGGTCACCAAGGCGTCGGGGGTGCGCCCCTCGAAGGTCGCGGCCTTGATCACCCTGTTGCGCAAGGTGATCGGGCCGAGCTTCGCGGGGGCGAAGATGTCGTTCATCGATTCTCTCCTGTGGGAGCGGTCAATCCGGCCACGACGAAATCGCGCAGTGTCGCCACCGCACCCGTGGACAGTTCGGAACCTTGTGATTCGACGCTGCCGAATCGCATGATGATCAGGTCGAAGGCGAGCATCCACCGGCGACGGCTCTCGCGTTCGCTCACGCCCGGTAGCAACCCGTCCCAGGTATCCAGGCGGAACCACGGCCGGCTGAATCCCACCGGGCGGCGGCCGAGCACGAACTGCGCCATCAACCGCAGGTGCAACCGCCCCACCGGATCGGCCGCCAGCTCGACGAACGGCTCGATCACCGCGTCGACGACCTCCGGCACCGCGGCATGCCGCGCGGTCAATTCGGTGAGCCGGGTATCCCACAACGCACCGAGACGATCCTCGATCAGCGCCGCGACGAGCGCCTCCTTGGAGCCGAAATGGTAATGCACCGCAGCGGAATTCGCGCCCGCCGCCGCGCAGATCCCGCGCACGGAAACCTCGTCGTACCGCCCGGTCAGCAGCAACTGCTCCGCCGCCGCGAGCAGCCGCTCACGGGTACCCGCCGCGTTCTCGACCTGCTCAGCCATGTCACCGAGTCAAACATATTTCAAACGATGATTCAATCACTGATTGAACAGTCTGGAGGGTCGCGGCTCGCCTCGGCCGCACCGGACTACAGGACAGCTACGTCAATGATTGTTTTACAAGATGCGGAGCCGACTTGAAGCGCTCCAGCATTGCCACGCGAAGCATACGCCGATCGACTGCGCAAGCCTTGTGGCGCCTACGTCGGGATGTTAACTTCGACATCCAGATTGTTCGACAATCATGTGCGCATGGTGTGGACACCGAGCCCGGACGCGCGGGACCTCGCACCGCGGCGCGCTCGAACGCCGGACAGGTCGCTGCTGCGGGTCTGTTGTGCCCGTAACCAGTTCGAGGAGACGAAGATGTCGACTGTCCAGGACGATCCGACGCCCGACGCACACGATTCCCGGCGAACGCGCAATGCGGTATTCGGTGCGGCGTTCGGGTTCTTCGTCGATATGTACGACGTGTACCTGCCGACGGTGACGCTCGTGCCCGCGATGATCTACTTCATTCCGGCCGATATGCCGCCGAACACCAAGGCCGTCACCTCGGCGCTGGTTTTCGTCGCGACCCTGCTCGGCCGGCCCGTCGGCTCGATGATCTTCGGCTACTTCGCCGATACGGTCGGGCGACGCCGGGTGACGCTCTGGGCGGTGGCCGGATGCACGATCGCGACCGCGCTGATCGCCGTCCTGCCCGGCTACGCCGATATCGGCCTGGCCAGTACGGCACTGCTGATCGTGCTGCGATTCGTGGACGGGGTGTTCATGGGCGGCGGGTACACCGGGTCTACGCCGCTCGCCATGGAGGCATCGCCGAAGGGGCGGCGCGGATGGTACGGCGGTTTCATCGGCGGCGGCTCCGCCCTCGCCAACTGCGTCATCGCCGTGGCGACCCTGGTCGTGCTGCAATTCGCGCACGAGGGTGGTCCCCATGCGGCATATACGGTGTGGGGCTGGCGAATTCCGTTCGCGTTCGGCGCGGTGCTGTCGATCGTCTTCCTGATCTACTACGCGCGGTCCGTGGACGAATCGGCGGCCTGGACGTCGACCCGGAAGACGAGGAATCCGATCCGCGAGATCGTGCTGGGATCACAGCGTCGCGACTTCGCGCAGATCTTCGTGCTGATGACCGGAGTGTGGTTCGCGTCGAGTATGGCCTCGGGCATCCTGCCCACCGCGCTGCACGAGGACAGCCACCTGACCGCCACGCAGGTCACCGGCGTGCTGGTGATCGCGCAGGGGATCCACGCGCTGTTCTTCCCGTTCCTGGGACAGCTCAGCGAAAGGATCGGCAGGCGCCGCTTCATCGCATGGAACGGAGTCGCCGTCGGTGTGATCTGCGCGGGTAGTTTCGCGCTTCTCGCGCTGGGCCGGTCGAGCGGATTCTTCGCACTGGTGTTGGTCGCGTTGGTGATTCGGATGACCGGCGGCAGCGTCTTCGCGGTGACGCCGTCCTACCTGTGTGAGCGTTTTCCCGTCGCGGCCCGCGGCACCGGCTTCGGACTCGGTTACAGCACACCGCTTTTGATCACCTCGTTCTACGCCTATTACCAGAACTGGCTGGGGCACTTGATGCCACGCGATTTCAGCCCGGCCGTACTGCTGGTGCTCGGTGGCGTACTGATCACCGGCGGCGCGCTCCTGGGTCCCGAGACCCGCCATGCCGACCTGTCGGACGACTCGGGACGCGTCGGGAAGAACATCGCGGTCGGCTGAGTCTCGGTAAGCGGCACCGGACTACCCACGCACGCCGCGGCAACCTCGCCGCCTTCGCCGCACCGCGCAAACCGCCGACACTCACCATGCGAACGGAGAGGCCGTGACGACGAACGACAGCAGCGATGACAACTCGACCACATTGCCGCGACGGCAGCTGGGCCAATACCTCGAGGAGAACCGATCGGCAGCCGGACTGAAACTCGAAGACGTTGCACCACTGATGCAATGGTCCGCATCCAAACTGTCACGTATCGAAGCGGGCAAGTCCCCGAACGTGCGGGTCGTGGATGTCGAGGCGCTGTGCAGGATTTACGACATCGAGGACGAGAAGGTGATGGCGGGTCTCATCGGCCTGGCGAAACAGAGCGCCGGGAAGAGTTGGTGGCAGGCCGTGGCATACGCCCGGTATCGGAGCAAGCTGCTCATGTTGTCCCGCGACCTGAGCGCCGGGACCGTGGCCGGCACGCCGATTCACTTGCTTGGTCCCGACCCGGTCTGCCCTCGGTACGGTGCGCACGCCGGGGCGGTGGGCGTTCGGGACCGCTACCTTTCCGGTACCGCACCAAGTCGCCGGTGATACGAGACCATTCGAGCCAGCTCTGAAACCCACCGGTCTCCTGGCGTCCAGGTGATGCGGGCCGACCGAGGTGCGGCTGCCCGTAGCGTGGCGCCTGCCACGCAAGCGTGCCCTGACGTACCGTTGCACTTCGAGCTTCGATCGCCGCTGCCCCTACCGTGCGGAAGAGCAACCGCTATGGATAAAGCAGGCCCCTACACGCCCGCAGAGCGACAGAGAATTCGACGTGACCAGCAAGATCCGTCCTGGACGGCCTGGCTGGCCCGCATGGACGAGCAGATCGAGACGTTTCTGAACACGACCGTGCCGGACATGCCATCCGACCCCTGGACAGTCGACGGACTGCGTCACGCCGAACGGGCTGCGCTGCAATTGTTTCCCAGCGGCACGGCGGGAAATTCGCAGGCGCTCATGCGGGTGACCGACCAGTTCCATCGGTATTTCGGCGAAGTGTTCCGCCGCAATTTCGCTGGAGAGTGGTTCAATGCCCCCGCGGACCGATCATCCGTTGGCGTGATCGCACCGATGCTGAAGGAACCTTACAAGCCGGTATATCTGGACATCCTTCCGATACTGGCGGCAGCGCTGGTGCTGGGCACCGGCGAGGTGTGGCGACAGATTTTCACGTGGTCCGAACAGGAGTATTTGGACTGGAAGTTCGCCGGGCAGGCGCCGATCACCAGGTGGGTCCACGCCCGCCAGGACGGCCCGGGCCCAGGCGGATTCGGCTGATCCACCGGGACGCGAAACATACTCGAGAAATACGCTGCGCCAAACCACTTTCCACCTCACGAGCCGGCGTTGCCATGTGTTTGCGGGCAGTGTTCGCGGGTACTCGCGCTGAAAACGGGTCAGAGCCGATCGATTTCGAGCGGTGACGGGCTACGCGGCCCAGGCAGGTCGACGAGAGGATTGATTGCGATGACGGTTGGTCTCGACGTTCGATCCGAGCGAAAGCGCGTTGCCCGCGCATGCCGCCCGGGTCGGCCCTTGCCCGATTTCGCCTACAGCAACGACGAGAACGCGCTGTGGTCGCGTGTCTTCGCGACGCTTCGCGCCATGCACGAGCAACTCGGTTGCGCGCACTATCGTTCGGCCGCTCGCCGGATCGAACTGCCCGCCGCCCAGGTGCCACAACTGAGCGAGGTCTCCCGCACGCTTCGTTCGCTGACCGGCTTCGAGCTCGCGCCGGCCGTCGGGAGCCAACCGGGTCGGCTGTTCTACGGCTCGATGGCCGACGGCATCCTGCACGCGACCCCGGATGTGCGGCCCCTGACCGAGCAGGCGTTCTCGCCGGACCCCGACATCATCCACGAACTGGTCGGACATGCGGTGATGCTCGCCGATCCGGAATTCGCGGAACTGTATCGCTGCTTCGGGCGCGCCGCCAACCGCGCCGACTCGGATGAGTCGAGGACAGCGATCGCGCGGTTGTTCTGGTTCACCCTGGAGGTCGGCGTGGTCGCCGAGAACGGGAGGCCACGCGCGTACGGAGCCGCGATCTTGTCCTCGGTCACGGAAATGGAGTCCTTCGTGAACGCGGATTTGCGGGAGTTCCGAGTCGAGGACATCATCGCCAGCGGCATCGACGACAGCGTTTGCCAGCCAGTCCTTTTCGTCGCCGATTCGGTCGGCCGCATGATGGACGAGGTAAAAGGCTTCCTCGGGGAAAGCGTCGCTTCGTGACGGCCCTGCCTGCTGCTGTCAGCGCGACTCCGGAACCGGACTTCTTCGAATTATCGGTCGCACAGTACGAACTGTGGCTGGCACAGCAATTACATCCGGAAGTTCCGTTCACCATCGCGCAATACACGGACGTGCGGGGCCATCTCGACCTCGAATTGCTGCAGCACTGTGTCCGGGAAGCCGGCCGCGAATTGCAGTCTCCGCACGTGCGATTCGCGATTGTCGATGGCCGGCCTCGGCAATACCTCGACCGCGACCTGGACACCGGGTTCGACTGCGTGGACCTGAGCGATCACCCCGACCCCCAACGTGCCTCACAGGTCTGGATGAGCCGCGACCATCAAGCCGGTATCGACCTGACGGACGCCGAGGTGACGAAGACGGTGCTGTTCGTCCTCGGCCCCGATCGATACCGCTGCTACGCGCGCAGTCATCACATCGCGGTGGACGGCTTCGGCGCTGCCCGAGTTCTCCAGCGAACGGCCGAATTACATCGCGCCGCGACCGAAGGCCGGACCGCACCGCCGTGCCGTGCGGTGTCCCTGACCGAGATCGTTGCGGCCGAGCAGCGGTATCGAACCTCGCCGCGTTTCGCGGCCGACCGCGTGTACTGGGCAGAACATCTCGCCGGTCTCGATCACGTGACACGGCTGAGTGCCCGGTACGCCGCACCGTCGGCGCGGCCGCATCTCGCGCATGCCACCGTCGACGCGGCGGTTATGGCCCGGCTCGCCGCGGCCGCCGAGCGGTACGGCACCGGTATGGCCGAGATGCTGGTCGCGGCGGTGGCCGCGTTTCTGGCGCGAATGACCGGTGACACCGATATCACGGTCTCACTGCCGGTCGCCGGTCGCACCACCGCGGCGCTGCGGCAATCGGCGGGGATGGTTTCGAACGTGGTGCCGTTGCGGGTTCGGGGCGTGGCCGACAGCTCGGTCGGTGAGCTGGTCCGAAAGGTCCGCCTGAGCATGATCGGCGCGTTGCGCCACCAGCTGTACCGGCACGAGGACCTGCTGCGTGACCACGGCGTGGGGCAGGCCGGCCGCCACGGTTACGGCCCGCTGGTCAACGTGCTCACCATGCCCGGCAGCATCGCCTTCGGCTCCGCCCGCGGACGAGCGCAGCTGCTTTCGGCCGGACCGGTCGAGGATCTGGCGATCAGTTGCTACCGGTTCGGCACCGAGCCCTTCACGATCGATTTCCATGCCAACCCCGGCCTGTACGGAGCAGAGGAGGTAGCGGGGTACCAGCAGCAGTTCATGAACTGCCTGCCGCGGTTCGCGGGCGCTCACGGCGAGGACAAGGTGTTCGCGGCTGTCGCCGGTGAGCACACGATCGCTGCCCCACGGCAGCCGAGCCGGCGGCGGTTGCTGCCGGAGTTGCTCGCGAGCGGGATCGGTTCCGGCGAACGGATCGCACTGCGCGGCCCGGACCGGTCGGTGACCTATGGCGAACTGGACCGGACGAGCGCACAGTGGGCGCGCGAGCTGATCGCGCACGGCGCCGGGCCGGAAGTTGTTGTCGCGGTGGCCTTGTCCCGGTCGGTGGAATCGGTCATCGCACTGTGGGCGGTTGCCCGTGCCGGCGCGGTGTACTTCCCGGTGAACCCCACCGACCCCCCGGTTCGGGTGGCGAGGCTGATCTCCGATTCGGGTGCGGCGCTGGGACTTACTCGCAGCGAGTGGCGAACTCCCCTGGCGGACACGGCGATCGACTGGCTGATGCTCGACAGCGCCGAGTTCACCGCCGCCGCTGGATCACGGTCCACCGCCGCGGTGACCGACGCGGACCGGACGACACCGCTGCGTGCCGCTCACTCCGCCTATCTGATCTACACATCCGGATCCACCGGAGAGCCCAAGGGGGTGCTGAGCACCCACGAGGGCCTGGCCACACTGGCGGACGATTTGCGCACCCGCAACCGCATCAGCAGCGAATCAATAGTGGTGCAAGCACATTCGCCCTTCTGCGATGCGTCGATGCTGGAATATCTGTCCGCATTCGCCGCCGGGGCGGCCCTGGTAGTCCTGGCGCCGGACATCGTTGCCGGACAGCGGCTTGCACAGGTGATGCGGGACGACGCGGTCACGCACCTGGTGGTCACACCGGCGATTCTGGCAACGCTCGACCCGGACCGATTGCCGGCGCTGCGGACCGTCACCGTCGGCGGCGACAAATGCCCGCCCGGACTGGCCGCACGATGGGCGAGCCGGTTGCCGATGTTCAACTCCTACGGCCCCACCGAGGCCACCGTCGTGGTGACGCAAACCGATCCGCTCGACCCGGACGCGACGATCACGATCGGCCGGGGACTGCCGGGAGTGCAGACTCTCGTGCTGGATTCCCGGCTGCGCCCGGCTCCTCGCGGCGCCCGGGGCGAACTGTATCTGGCCGGTGCCGCGCTGGCGCGCGGGTATCTGGGACGGCCCGGGATCACCGCGCACAGTTTCGTGGGAAATCCCTACGGGCAGAATGGAAGCCGGATGTACCGCACCGGCGACGTCGTCCGCGAGCAACCGGATGGAACGCTCGAGTACCTCGGCCGGGGCGATGTTCAGATCTCGCTCCGAGGACAGCGCATCGAGCCATCCGAGGTCGAGCGCGCGCTGGCCGCGGACGACGCGGTCGATCAGGCCGTGGTGCGGGTGTGGGCGTCCGAGACGCTCGGCGACCGGTTGATCGGCTACGTCGTGCCGGCAGCGGCGGCGAAGGAGCACTTCGACCGCGCCGCCGTATCGGCCCGGTTACGGACGGTCCTGCCGCCCGGCATGATTCCGGCAGTGCTGGTCCCGTTGACCGAGATACCGATCAATCCGAGCAGCGGGAAGACCGATCGATCCGCTCTGCCGGATCCACAGACGCTGCCGCGCCCGGCATTTCGCGCGCCGGCATCGCAGATCGAGCGCACGGTGGCGGACACGATCGCCGAGGTGACCGGGCAGACTCGGATCGGCTTGGACGACAACTTCTTCGAACTCGGCGGCAACTCGTTGCTGGGAGTCGAACTGTGCCGGCGACTATCGGAACGGACCGGCACCACAGTGCCGGTCGCGTCGCTCTTCACCCCGACCGTGCGGACGTTGGCTGCCGCGATCGAATCCACCGCCGCGGGCGCGAACAACGGTATGCCCCTCGGCGGGTCGGCGCTGCAGCCGGTTCTTCCGTTGCGGGGCAACGGTTCCGGGACGCCGTTGGTATGCCTGCATTCGGCTGTTCCGCTGTCATGGTGCTACTCGGGCTTGCTGCGATATGTCACCGACCGGCCCGTCTACGGGCTGCAATCCCCGGCCATTTCCGGGCAGTCGCGGCGATATCGCAGCGTCGAGGAACTCGCCGAGGTGTATCTGGACGAACTCGCGCGCGTGCGGCCCGAGGGTCCATACCATCTGCTGGGCTGGTCCCTGGGCGGGCAGCTCGCGCACGCGCTCGCCCTCGGGCTGCGCGACCGAGGGCAGCAGGTGGATCTGCTGGTCATGCTCGACAGCGTGACCTTCGGCGACGGCGCGCCCCGGCCCTGCCCGCCTACCGTCCGCGATCTGGTCACCCACCTGCAGGGCAATGAATCAGCCACTCCGGACACCCGGCCGCTCACTCTCGATGAAGCGGTCGACCTGCTCGCCACCAGCACCGGGCCCGGACACGGGCTGACCCGCCGGCAGCTCGAGCGCCTGCACCAGGGCTATGTCGACAGTGTGGCGATGTCCGCGTCCTACCGGCCGGGGTCGTACGATGGCGATCTGCTGTACTTCTCGGCGAGCAAAGGCATCACCGGCGAACTGACCGCCGATATGTGGCGACCGTATTTCACCGGACAGATCACGCAACATTCCGTCGACGTGACTCACGCCCAGATGACCAACCCCGAGGCGCTCGCGGTCATCGGGCCGATCCTGGAAGCCGAACTGAATCGGCGGCAGGGCGAAGGGAAGGACATGTGAGCAAGCATTCGGCTGCCATCACGGCATCGGCAGTATCGGTCGCGTCGTCGATTCTGCTGAGCGCGCGACGGCCGAGAGTGCTCGGTCTGCCTCTGCCCCGGTCGGTGCTGGCCGCCATCGCCGCACTCGCCCTGGCAGTCGCCGCGAACGAGTGCGCCGGCAAACCGGTGATGTTTCTGCGCTGGTCGTATGTGCGGTTCCTGTTCGGCCTGCGGCACATGGGCGCCACCTGGCAGGTCGGCGACGGTCGCGAACAAGCCCTGGCCGACTACGTGTGCGCGCATGCGCGCAAGGACGATATCGACGACGTCATCCGGACCATCGACGAGTTCTCCTACACCAAGAGTTACCTGATCAACATCGGTGACGAGAAGGGCAGGATTCTCGATCGCGCCGTCGCCGCGGCACATCCGCACCGCCTGCTCGAGCTCGGAACCTACTGCGGTTACAGCGCATTGCGGATCGCACGCGCGATGCCCGCCGACGCCGTGCTGTACTCGATCGAATTCAGCCCGGCGAATGCCGCGGTCGCCCGGCGGATCTGGGATCACGCGGGCATCGGCGAGCGCATCGTCGTGATCGTCGGCACCCTGAGCGACGGAAAGACTCTCGACACACTGCGCCGCGAACATGAGTTCGCGCCCGGCACAGTCGATTTCGCGTTCCTCGACCATGAGAAGGACGAATACCTTCCCGATCTCCGCCGGATCCTGGACCGCGCCTGGCTGCACCCCGGTTCGGTCGTCGTGGCAGACAACGTCAAGTACCCGGGCGCCCCGGAGTATCGCGCATTCATGCATCGCCATGAGGGCACCCACTGGCACACCCGAGAACATCGCACGCACGCCGAATACCAGAAGGTCCTCAAAGACCTCGTCCTCGAATCGACCTATCTCGGCTGATCGGACGATGCGGCCCGCTCAGTAGCTAATCTCCGGTCAGCCTGGGTGCATCACTCGCGGGCGGCGGGCCAGGCTTCGCGCCCGCCTGGTCGGCGTTCGATGCGTTCGGCGGACCTTCGGGCCGCCCTTCGAGTGGACGACCAGTTGTCTCGCAGCTCAGTGCTGCGCGGCGAAGTCGTCGATCAGGGTGCCGGTGGGGCCGGGCTCCTCGATCATCGGCGTGTGACCGCAGTCCAGGGACACGATCCGGACGCCCGGGACTCGCCGGTAGTCCTGGTAGGACGTCGGCATGAAGCGCTTGTCCCCGGAGCCGTAGATCACCATGGTCGGCACATGCAGCGCCACGAGCCGGTCCGGTTCGGACTCGGCCCGCAGGTAGGCATCCGACGCGTTCGAGGTTTCGGTGAGGCTGCGGTACGTCATGCCCCGGACCGCGGCGACGATCGGGGCGGGAATCGACACGTCGCGAGTGAAGGCACTGCTCAGCAGGTACCGAATAGCGGCGTCCGGCAGCAGCGGCCACAGCGGTTGCCCGATCGCCGGGTTGAAGAACAGACCGCTGACCGGGCTGTTGTCGGTGTACGCGTCGAGCCGGGCACCGGTATCGATCAGCCCGAGCGCCGACACCAGACCACGGCGCTGTTCCGCCAACGAGGTCGCCACATAACCGCCGGTGGAATGTCCGACGAGAACCGCGTGGCGCACGCCGAGCCCATCGAGTACCTCGCCGACCCGCCTCGCCTGCTCGGCCATTTCGTAACCGCTGTCGGGCTTGGCCGATTCACCGTGCCCGAGCAGATCGATCCGCACCACGTACCGATTCCGCAGGGCGGGCATCACCTGGTCCCACCATATGGTCGATCCGGCCAGCCCATGCAGCAGAACCACCGCATGCGCGCTGGGTACCCCGCTGGCGACGACATGGATATCGCCGCCGGGGAGATGGACCATTCGATCCGCGGATGCGGGCGGTGCGGCTGTCGCGACGCCCGGCATGTTGCCCGCGAACATCGCGGCCGACACCGCGGCGATCATCAGTGCGATCCGTCGACGCCGTGTCTTCGCGGTGGTGGTGGTCTCGTCCATCGGTCCTCCTGCGGTCCGTTCGTGAGACCACCACCCTGCTGGCAGACGACGGCTTGCGTCTTGAAGAAATGTCAGGGTCTCGGTACCGGCTGACCGATTCGGACAGGCGATCGTTGCACAGTGGCCTATGGTTCCGGTCACAATCAGTCCGCTGCTCGGTCCCGGGATCCGTTCCTGTGTTCACTGTGTCCCCGGCAGGACGCAAATATGAGCAACCTGAAAAACACCTGGTCGTCGCAGGTTTGCATCGGGTCCGAGACCGCGATCTGACGCGGGCAGGCCGACCGCTGTGACGCGACTGGGTGGCCGTCGAGGTGCTTCCGCCCCCGACCGAGCCCGTGTGGCCGGCGGGAACGGCGTATTCGGTGCCAGCGGTCAGTATGGCGTGGGCCGCGCTGAACACCGCAGCCATCGGGTGAGGGTGTGGATCGCGGCCAGGTAGACACACTATCTGCGGTAATTCGCGACAACCTGGGCATACGCATTAGCGGGTGATCCCGCGTTGGCTTGACTCAATTGCACGACGGTTCAACCACCACGGAACCAACATCACGAGATACGCTTCTGGCACAACGGTTTTGCCCACCAGCCACGCCCGTCGGGAGGCAGTCCCCTCGGACCGGTCCGAGGGGCCGCCGCCGAGTTGGACGGAGTAGAAGATCGATACCTGCTCGGAGGCGGAGTGCGGCGGATGTTCCGGGCCGAACAGCGGGATACCTCGAGGCGCGCGAAGCGGGCGGTGAAGCGGCCTCCGGTGTTGCTGTAGCACAGGCACATTGCCAGGTCCGTGTCGATCCAGCAGGTGTCGATCGTGTGCAGCGCGTGGGGCTGGCGCGAATACCACACCACGTTCTCGGCGACCGCGATCGCCCAGCGCTGCCGGTCGCCGGGCAACAGATCGCCGTAGAGCGAATCAGACAGCCGCTCACCACCATCGGCGGTTCATGCGGCGGAGGCGGGCTTCGCGTAGCCGTCCTGCAGCGCCGGCCAGCCGCCATCGGAGCCGACCGCGTCGCGCATGGATTGCCAACCCTCGCCGTGGTTTTCGAATCCGGAATGCACCAATGTGACCGCGGTGCGCCCGCTGTCGACAGCGGTGAAGGTGACATCGACCCGGCTGGTCTTGGCCTGGTCGGGCTGGAACTGCCAGTCCAGGGAAATGTCCCAGGAGAAGGCGAAGTAGGTGGGGCGATCCCATACCAGCACCCGACCCCACGGGCATTCGGTGCCGTCGGTCTCACGGCCGAACAGCCGCCCGCCGACGCGAGGCTCGACGACAGCCTCGGCGAGAGCGCCCGCCCCGATGTGATGTTCACGCGGCCACCAGCTGTTCATGCCAGTGGTGAACACGTCGTATGCCTTCTCGATGGGCGAATCGACGGTGAACTCGACGCGTACTTCATTGTCGTTCGACTGCTGTGTCATGACTGCTCCTCAGGTTCGCCCGTGCGGGCCGGTTTGTTCACCTCGTCGCGAAAAGCCGACATCGCTGTCGACCAGAAGTGGGTGAAGTACGTGCGCAACGCCTCGATTCCAGCCGGGTTGAGCCGGTAGAGCCGGCGGGTGCCCGCCGCTTCGTCGACCACCAAGCCCGCTTGCTTGAGCACCTTCAGATGCTGCGAGACCGCGGGCCGGCTCACCGGCAGTTCCGCGGCCAGTTCGCCGACCGCGCACGGCCCGCGGCCCAGCCGCTCGAAGATCGCCCGCCGAGTCGGATCGCCCAGCGCGTCGAGAGCGTCGTTTTGGTAAGTCCCCACGAACCGTAAGTCTATACTTACCGATGTCGGGCACGCAACGCCCTGGAATCCGGCCTTTCAGCACACTGACAACCGTCGTTGTGGGGTAGACGGATTGCGCGCGTCGACCGCTGCCGCGACCGATACCGCGTGGGCCCGCTCAGACGCCGGGAGTCGATTGCTTGCGGGCCCGTTCGACGCGGCGTTCGACACCCTTCAGGTGTTTCCGCGCACGCTCCAGGGCCTCGCGAGCCGAACGCTCGGTGGCGGCCGTGAATCGGTGGCGGTGTTCGGCTTCGGTCAGCTCGGCACGCAGAGCTTGGATGCGGTCGTCGAGATCAGCGAGATCGGCGGCCGCGGTGTCGTGGTCTGATCGGGCGGAAGTCACAGCGGCGCGGGCGGATTCGACTTCGGAGAGCATCTCCTCGAGCTCGCGCCGCGCCTCGGCCTGCGGATCGGGGGCGGGCTTGTCGGCAGCGGCGGGATCAGCGCGGCGACGAGTCCGCGCGGCCGAGTCCTCAGTGCGATCCTCGGTGGGATCGGCTGTCGGCGAGCGTGTTCCGAGGCCGCGGTGCTCAGCGCCGGGGACCGCGGTCAGCGCGGCGGGGCCGAACCCCTCGTAAGTGGCTGCGGCAGTGAGGGTTCCGGCGCGCAGCTTGTCGGCGACCGACTGATCCGCCAGTGCTGCCTGCAGGCTCGTGCCGATATCCCGTAGGACGGGCTCGGTCAGGCGCTGGCCCCGGCCCCCGGCCAGCTCGGCGGCCTTGCGGGTGACGGCGGTGACCACTTTTTGCCGCTGCGGAGTGAGGGCACGCAGCTGTTCGGCCGACAGTCGGCGCTGGGCATCCCGCAGGGCGTCGCCCACCTCCAGCAGTGCGCGGACCTCATCGCTCGCCTCACGAGACAGCAGATTCAGCGCCCACGCGGCGACCGTCGGCCGCCGGAGCTTGCCGATGGCGGCGGCCAGAGCCTTGTCCCCGGCGTCGCGGGCTTGGCGCGCCCGCTCGGTGCGGGCGGCCACGAACTCGGCGGGCGGGAGCCCGTAGAGTTCGGCCACAACCTGGTCGAGCGTCATACCGCCCTAGCGTACGGGCACGCTCACCGCCCGCCCGTGGGATGCCACGGGCAGCGATTGACCGGCCCGGAACCGGGCCGCGACGACCCAGCCGCCACCGCCGCCCGCACAGCGGTCTGCCTCGTAGTGGCGCTGAGCGAGCGGTCTACGTGGTGAGATCGACTGTGGTGCAGGACATCCGCTCTTGCCGAGTGGCATGCGTTCTGGATGTTGTCATCGGGCGACCGGTCTTCGTGCGTGATCACGAACTTGTCCACGACACGCGCGCCTTGGAGCCGCTATGCTCGGCGACGATCAGTTGATGCTCGACGTGTCCCGAGGAGGCGGTACCGACATGCTGGTATCGCATCGCATATATACAGCGGAGATGATGGCGATGTCGATGGCGCCCAGGCGCGCTCGTGCAGCCCGGTGACCGCGGGCCGGCATTGCGCGCGCCGGTGCCCGATGGAGCGACATCACGCTATGCGGCGGTCAACGGCGTGCGGCTCCATTACGTGATCGCCGGCAGCGGCGATCCGGTTCTGCTGCTTCATGGTTGGCCCGAGACCTGGTATGCGTGGCGCAAGGTCATCCCGGTACTGGCAGCCCGGTTCACCGTGGTCGCGCCCGATATGCGCGGCTACGGCGATTCCGAACGCCCCGCCGACGGCTACGACAAAGTGACGGTCGCAACCGACCTGCACGAACTGATGCGATCGCTGGGATTCGGCCGCGTTCACCTCGTCGTCCAGGACATGGGCGGGCCCGTGGGCTTCGCTTATGCGGCAAGCTTTCCGGCGGATGTGCGCGACTTCGTCTTCATCGAGAGCGCTGTTCCGGGGTTCGGCCTCGAAGCGGCGATGGATGTAGCCCACGGCGGCAGCTGGCACATGGGTTTCAACATGGCCCATGGGATCAACGAGGTGCTGGTCGCCGGGCGCGAGCGGCCGTTCATCGAGTATTTCTACCGCCGCGGCACACTGCAGCCGGACGCGCTGACGCCGGCCGACATCGACGAATACGCGCGCAGCTACGCCGCAGGCGGCCTCGTGGCGAGCTTCAACTATTACCGGACGCTGCTCGACGACGCGAAAGTCAACCGCGACAAGCTCGCCGCGAAACGGCTCGCCCTCCCAGTGCTCTCCCTCGCAGCCGAAAACGGGTTCGGTGACCTCTCCCACGCCTCGATCGCGCAGGTCGCCGACCACGTCGAGCGCCAGACCATCGCCGAGGCGAAGCACTTCCTGGTGCAAGATCAGCCACAGGCGGCCGCGGAAGCGATTCTCAGCTTCTTGACGCGCACAGAATAGGACGCCGCAACCGAATAAGCGGCTGCACAGACGCATCCGGCCACCTCGGCACCAATGCGCTGTCCGGCGGATTGGGACTTCACGCTTCGGCAGCTGAGTCGGCGATGGGATCGCCGGTGCCGCAGTAGGCAACTACTGCCCGTTCAATATCCCGGTCGGCCTGGGGCCGACGCCAGGTCCGCCGGCGTCTACCGGTTCCGCTGGATGGAGGACTTTCCGTCGGCCGAACTTGCCGGTGCCCCAAGGCATTCCGAACCGAGGCCACGGCCGAGAACAAGGCTGATTCCGAGACCGGCCTACAGGCGACTTCGGAGCGTCGGTGTTACTTTCGGAGTCGCCTGCACAGATGTCCGAAGTCCTCTGCACCCGCGTTGATGGGTGGCCAAGCGCACGCAGCTAACTGAGGATGATTCTGAGTCCGATGGCGGCTGCGGCAACGGCGGCGACGATGAGGATTGCCGCGACGACCCGCGATGTCATCGGCAGTGCTGCCTGCAGGTGGGCGAGCATGCGGTGTCCGGCCGTGGTGGGACAGAGCAGTAGCGCGATCGTGAGCGCGGTGACGGGCGCAACCGCGATCACGACGAAGACCGTGGACAGTCCCAAGCGCGAGGCAATGGTCTCATTGGCCATGACGGCGATGGCACCGTAGAACGGTGCCGAGGTCAGCGACTGGGCCGTCCAGGTGATCAGACCGAGCGCGCTGGCTGCGACCGGGTGCAGATCGTGGTGCACCGGCAGCGACATCGGTGGGCGGAGGAACCCGTGCACCGCCACACCGATGACCAGTAGCGCGACGACCACCACGATCACCGCAACAGCCGTCGGAGACAGAGAGTTCAAGGCCCGGTGCACAAGTTGCAGGATCACCGTGAACGAGAACACCAGGGTCAGCGCCAGCCCGCAGATCCCACCGATCATGAACGACACGGCTGTCCTCGCATACGCCCACCGCGACGCGCTCGATATCCACGCGAACGAGACCGCAAGCAACGCCAGGACATTCGCGGAGTCCACCACCGCCAGCGGAACGATCGAGAACAACGAATTCATAGCCCCGTGATTGTGCAGCAGCACGCTCACAACCGGCTCGATGACCCCCCGCCCGGATCACCTGCCCCCTCACGCCAGACACTCTGCGGGAGGCGATACGCAATCCAGAGCAGCTGCACGGGGCCCACCGCCCGGCTCGCTATCTGCCGGCCGAGGTTCGCCGGCAGGTCCGAAAACACCGGACGGCGGGTCCGGGTCGCGCAAGGATGGCCGCATGACACTGCCTACCCTGCCCGAGGAGTCCTTCCGGCGTGTGCTCTGCGTCGTCGCGCATCCCGACGACATGGAATACGGCACGTCCGCGGCCGTCGCACGCTGGACCGCGCGCGGTATCGAGGTCGGTTATCTGCTGCTCACCCGCGGCGAGGCAGGCATGCCGAACCCTCCCGCGGAGACCGCACGCCTGCGCGCCGCCGAGCAGCAGGCGGCCTGCGCCGTCGTCGGTGTCGAGCACCTGACCGTCCTCGAACATCCCGACGGCGTGCTCGTCTACGGCCTCGACCTGCGCCGGGACATCTGCAGGGAGATCCGCCGGTTCAAGCCCGACGTCGTACTCGGCAGCGGATACGACATCGAGACGCCCTACGGCTTCGACCAGGCCGACCACCGCGCGGCCGGACTCGCGACCCTCGACGCGGTGCGCGACGCGGGCAACCGGTGGGTCTTCCCGGAGCAGATCGACCACGAAGACCTCGAACAGCACTCGGTGCGCTGGTACATCGTCCCCGCACTCGCCGGCTCCGCGACCCACGGCGTCGAGGTCACCGGGGAGCCGCTGCGCCGCGGCGTCGCCTCCCTGAAGGCGCACGCCGCGTACCTGGCCGCGCTCCCGGACCACCCCGCCCCCGAGGACTTCATCCCGCATTTCACCTCGATGAGCGGCAAGACCATGGGCGTCGAGCACGCCGTCCTGTTCCGCGCCCACGACCTGCAAGCGCCGCCGGGACTCGCCACCGACGACCCGCAGGACGCAGACGAAGAGGTCCCGACGAACCCGTCGAGCAGCGGTCACCTGCCACTCAACGGTCTGAGCATCTACTACGAAGTGTATGGAGAACTCGGCCCGTCGGAAACGTCGCCGCTGCTGCTCATCCCCGGCGGGTTCATGGCCACCGACTCGATGAAGTCGTGGGTGTCCGCGTTCGCGAGCACGCGCACCGTGATCGTCTTCGATCAGCAAGGGCACGGCCGCACCCCGGACACTTCGCGCGAAATGTCGTACGAGCAGTTCGCCGACGACGCCGCGGCGTTGCTGCGCGCGTTGCAGATCGAGCGCGCGGACGTGCTGGGCTACTCGCAAGGCGGCGGGGTCGCAATACAACTCGCGCTCCGCCACCCGAATCTCGTCGGCAAGCTGGTCTCGCTGGCGGCCACCTACCGCGCCGACGGCTGGTACCCGTCCGCGCTGGAGGGCATCGGAGGTCTCAACGCGGCAGCGTTCGCCGGTACTTCCGTCGAGAAGGCGTTCAAGCAGCACACTCCCGACCCCGCGGCCTTCGACGCCTACCTGGAGAAGATGAAGCGCCTGGCGATCGACGATCAGAACATCAGCGACGCGCAGATGCGTTCGATCTCCGCGAAAACGATGGTCATCGCCGGTGATACGGATGCGGTGAAGCCCGAGCACGCGCTGGCGATGTTCACACTGCGTGGTGGCGGCGACGAGGAAGCCGCAGCGTCAGGGACGCTACAGAGAGTTCCGGCCGCGCGCTTGGTCATGCTGCCGGCGACGTCGCATCTCGGCGTCTTCGGCCAGTCGGCGGTACTGGCGCCGATGGTGAACGCGTTCCTCGACGATGTGCTGCCGACCACACCGAGACTCTTCTAGGCTCACCTCGCACGCAGCAAGCGAGGTCGTCCACCGGTCATACAAAGCATCCGCTCACGCCGCTGGACGGGCGGTCCGCACGCCGAGATCGAGCTGCCGCTGAGATGTCCGCACAGAGCGTTGGTCTGGCCATTTGCGCGGTCCCGCACCAATGAGGCTAGTCACTGACGAGTTGGGCCAGGCGGTCCCAGGCCGGGGATGAGGCCCCGGGCTGGGATCGTGCGACGAACCGGGCGGCGGACGGGTTGTGCACGGGCTGGGTCTCGGATCGGCTGTGGTGGTTGGCGAACCAGTTTCGGATGCGCTCCGCGAGGGCGGGGAGGCGCGGATCGTCCGGCGACCAGTCGTAGGCGGCGTCTTGTTCCAGGTAGATGGCACGGAACTCGGGATCGGTGATGAGTTCGCGTTTTTCGGCTATCCACATGGCGGCGTCCTCGGGTGAGGCTGTTTGCATGAGGATCCAGCCGTCGCGTTCGAGTTGGATGTGGCGTTCGCTGATGCCGAGTTCGCGCAAGTCGTCGAGATGGTCGGCGACGTCCGAGGAGACGAAAAGCCGGTCGCCGCCGCGCAGTTGGGTGAGCCGGTCGCGAGTTCGCCGCAGTTGCGCGATGCGATCTCGCAGGTCACGGTCGATCTCGGCGATGGCCGCGGCGAGCGCGTCCGGGTCGCTGTCGAGGAGATCCTTGATGCGGGCCAAGGGCACGCCCGCATCGGCCAGGGTTCTGATCTTGACCAGGTCGATCGCGTCTTGGGCGGTGTAACGCCGGTAGCCGGACGAGTCGCGGTCCGGTTCGGCCAGCAGACCGCGCTCGTGATAGTGCCGGATGGTTTTGGTGGTCACCCCGGCGTAGTCCGCCAGCCGGCCGATCGTGATCATGGTGGAGATCCTTCCACTCGGCGGCGGGCCGCACCGGATGGTCAGGCCCGCCTGGTCAGACGACCGCCGCCGTTGCGGAATCGCGCCTGACCATCTCGGATGTCGTGGTAGGACACGAGCAGCAGGCGCAGGTATCCATCGAACCCCTCGAGCGGGAATCCTGCGGGCGCGAAGAGACCCGGCCGGATCGGCACATAGCGCCGGGGCGGGCCGGAGGTCGCGCCGCCGGCGAACGCGGTGAAGATCCGCTCCTGAGATTCGTCGGCCGGTTCGTAGGTCATCCGTTCCTCGAGTTCACCATCGACGATGCCGACGTCGACACGGAGCTGATCGGATCGATAGGTGCCAACATACGGGGTGAGGTCGACGCCGGATTCCAATTCGGTTATCAGAGTGGGGATCTCGATGCCGAGATGGTCGCTCAGAAGCCACTGCAGGATCTGGTCGTGCAGCATCATCGCCCCGGAGGTATTGCCGAAGGCGGTGAAGACCAGATCGTGTTCGGGCACGACGCACAGGATGGACACGCCGCCGGGCGACGCTCCCGACATGGCCAGGACGGTTGTATCGCCGAATGGATACAGCACCCAGCCCAGGCCCATCGGGGGGACGTTCGGGCTGCCCATATCGAAGCAGACCTGCCGCATCAGCGCGGTCGACGCGGTCGTGAGAACCCGTTCCCCGGTGGGCGACACACCGCCCGCGAGATGTGTGCGCCCGAAGGCGAGCAGGTCTGCGATCGTGCCGATCGGCGTGCCGCCCGCCGGCCCCCAAGTGTCGGGCAGCGTGAACATGGCTGTCGGCTTGGCCGCCATGGTCTCGGGGTCATTGAAGTGGCCGACGGCGGTGCTGCGCAGGATGGCCTGCTCGGCCGAGGTGCTGGAGTCGCGCATGCCGACCGGAGCGTAGATATCGCGCTCGAGCAGTTCGGCGAACGGCAGGCCGGTCACCGCTTCCAGCAGGCGTCCCGCCACGATCATGCCGCCGTTGGAGTAGCTGACCTGCTCACCCGGTTCGAACAGGGTGCCGCAGCTGCCCGCGAGGCCCTCGACGTAGATCGTCAGGGCGTCGCGGCCCTCGGCATCGGGGAAGAACAGGTCCGCGTCGATGCCGTTCGTGTGCGAAATCAGATGCCGGACAAGGACTTTGTCCGCGGCACCGGGTACGGTCAGGGCGAATTCGGGGAGGTACTTCACGACCGGTGTGTCGAGGTCCAGCACTCCGCGCTCGACCTGTTGGAGTACCAGCGTGGTGGTCATGACCTTGGTGACGGAACCGAAGAGGAATCCGGTGTCCTCGAGCATCGGTGCGCCGGTAGCGACGTTGGCGGTGCCGTGGGCGATGACGGTCTGTTCGCCGGCGTGGTAGACGCCGGCGACGAACCCGGGAACGTTGTTGGACTCGCAGTAGCCGGCGACCTGCTCGCGGATCTGAACGCCGACGGTCTGCAGTGCGTTGTTGTTCATGCGAACCATCCTCGAACCTTGCCCCTGGGGCAAGGTCAAGCCGGAAACGGAGAAAGCAAGGGAGCACTTCCCACCTGGGCGCCGCCCAATGGCTGCCCATCCTGGACGCCTCGTATGATCGCGATGTGGTTTGGGAGATCACGCGACCACTGCGGACACCCGCGCTGCGCGGCGTCGACATGGCCGGATTCCGCGTTCACGACGACGGCCCAACTCTGCTGCGCGTCATACCGCATCCGGCTGTCACGGTGGCGGTCACCATCGGTGGGGACCGCTTCGAGATCCGGGACCCGTGGGGGCGAACCCACAGCGGCGATCTGGCCCTCGGCCTGACCGACGCCCCCTGCGCGGTGCGCTTCGACGACATCGAGTGTGTGCAGGTCCGCCTCTCACCGCTCGCCGCATCGGCCGTTCTCGGGCTCCCACTCGCCGAATTGGCCTCGGGCGCAGTCCGTCTCGATGATCTGTGGGGCCGTGACGCGACACGCCTCAGCGAGCGCCTGAACGAAACATGTAGCTGGCCCGGACGATTCGCGCTGATCAGGGCGGCGTTAGCGGCACGGCGGTGCGACGACCGCCGCCGCGCCGCGCCGGAGGTTGCCTGGGCCTGGCACCGAATCGTCTCCGGCAGAGGCCGATTCCGCGTCGAACACCTGGCCGCAGAGGTCGGCTGGAGCCGGCAACGGCTGTGGTCACGCTTCAGCAACCAGATCGGCCTCAGCCCGAAACGCGCCGCCATGTTGGTCCGATTCGACAACGCCATGCATCGACTGGTCCGGGGCCTGTCCCCCGCGCAAGTGGCGGCCGACACCGGTTACGCCGACCAACCCCATCTCCACCGCGACGTGCAGCGATTCACCGGTAATCCGCTCACCTCAGCGGCAGGCGAACCGTGGCTCGCGGTGGACGACGAGGCCTGGCCCTCGAGCACTGCGGACTGAAACAGACCTCACCGCCGCGGCGAAAGACCGAAACGTTCGGCGAATTCCGACATTTCGTCGTGTTGCCGCGCGGGATCGGCGCCGGCGAAGCCGACGACGATCCGGTCCACGCCGTGCTCGGCGAATTCCTCGCCGCGTTCGACGGACATGTCGGCCGACCCCCAACGGGTGTACTCGATTTCGGCTGGATCACGGCCCGCGTCGATGGCGGTCTTGCGAGCCAGCTCGATTTGGCGGTCACGTTCGTGTTCGGTCAGCATGCCGCCGGCGAAATACCCGCTGCCGCGTCGCCCGGCGCGCTGCGCCGCTGCCGCGCTGGAGCCGCCGATGTGGATGGGTAGCGCCGTCGTCTCGTGTGGTTTGGGGTAGCTGCACAGGTTGTCGAAGGCGAAGAATTCGCCGCGGTGGCAGACCCCGTCCGGACCGCCCGCCCAGAGCAGCCGCAGCACGTCGATGGCCTCGTCCGCGCGGCGACCCCGGCTCCGGAATTCGACACCCAGCGCGCGGGCCTCGCCGGGCAAGGCACCGAGACCTACGGTGAGCAGCCGCATCCTGCCTCGGGACAGCACGTCGATGGTGGCCAGACGCTTGGCCAGGACCACCGGATGCCGGTACGGCAGCAACAGCACGCCGGTGCCGAGCAGAATCCGATCCGTTACCGCGGCAACGAAACTCAGGCAATCCAGCGGATCGAAGTACGGCAACGTCGGCGGCAGCTCGCCCGCGCCGTAGTCGGCGCCGGGATACAGCGCGATATGGTCCTGGACATACAGTGCCTCGAAACCCAGGTTTTCCGCGTGCCGGGCGAACGCTACGAGGCGATCGGGGTCGGTGCCGTTGAACGCCGTGTTGTAGCTGGTCGCGAACCGCATTGCGAGGATTCCTTCCGGGTACTTACAGTGAGCCGGCCGTCGCCCTGCGGACTCGACCGTGGGACGGCGGTGCTAGAGGGAGAACTCACATTTCGGGGCCGGCTCGCCCACGGCGCTGATCCGCGCGCTCACCTGTCGCCGCACCGCGGAGAGCTTGTCGATCGCGTCGTCGATCTCGGCGAGCTTGCGGCGCAAGGAATCCACCGATTCCGGGCATTCGTCGCCGGACCGGTGGCCGGTGCGCAGACAGGTCACGAACGGCCGGGCATCGGCCAGGTCGAAACCCAGCTCCAGCAACGCCCTTATCTTCCGCACGATTTCGAGTTCGTGCTCGTCGTACACGCGGTAACCGTTGGCCGACCGCTCGGGTTGCACGAGTCCGTGCTGCTCGTAGTAACGCACGGTGCGCGCACTGGTACCGGCACGCTCGGCCAGCTCTCCGATCAGCATGTGAACTCCTCTCGAGACCGCTGCGGCAACGGTAAACCTTGTCACCGGCGTCAAGGCAATACCGCGTGCGGGTATCCACCGCAGCCGGCTCCGCACTGCGGCGAACCGTCAGCGGTCGACCACGCACCTCGCCGCGGCCGAACCTCGACCACGGTTCAGTGGAAGGTCACCGTCTGGCCCGGCCGAAGGACCGTTCCGCATTCACCCGCCTTCTGATAGTCGGGCAGCAGGTGTGGCAGGACACTGCCCGAGTACTCGCGCAGTTGCCGGAGTTGCCCGTCGCCGCGAACGACGTCTTTGCGGACCCAGTCCTCGTCCGGGCTCGAGGTGTTCTGGGACTGCTGGATGCGGTAATAGTCGCGTGCCATACGCGGATCGAGGGTAAGGCCGTTGCCCATCCAAATCCCGTGGCTGTGAACGAAAGTGGGGCGGAGGTCCTCGAATACGTAATCGGCGAAACCGATATCGGCCTTGCCGGCGTCGATGTCCGCGATCCGCGCGTCGGTGAGTCCGGCCATATCGACCAGGCGCAGACGGGATGTGAGCGAACTTCCGCCCATGTCGGGGGCCAGCAGTGTGCCCTTGTCCAGGCCCAGGATGTCCGCGTAGCCGTTGAAGTAGCGCCCGAATCGAAGGGCGATCCAGCACAGCGGCACATCCGAATCGGCGCGGTAGGCCTTGGCGTCGCCCGCCCATGCGACGCCGGACGGGATCAGCGCGACGACCAGGATCAGCGCGACCAGCACCCGCCCGCGGGTACGCAAGTCGGTCAGCACCTGAGCCGCCGAGACCACGACGACGTATGCGCCCAGAGCCCACACCGGAGTGGCGAACCGGAACTGCGCCATCCAGTCCGGCCGCAGCACACAGTAGGCCAGGATCGCCAGCGCCAGCGGAACGAGCAGGGCGACAAGGCTTTCACGGCGCGCACGCGGTCCGGCAAGGGCGAGCCCCACGACCGCTAGGCCGGCGACAACCGCGGGTGCGCCCGCATAGTGCACCAGATCGAGAACCCTGGTCAGCTGGTGCAGGGTCGGTGACGCCTGATGCTTGGCGACCGCCGTGTTCGGGACGAGGCGGCCGAACTCGCTGATCCGCCACAGCAGGTACGCTCCGAACGGAAGCGCGAATGCCGCAACGGAATACAGCGAATGCCGAAGCGCGGTGAGCCACGTGGCACGCCGCGCCAGGAATACCGAGACCAAAGGGTATGCGGCCAAGTAGATCAGGCCGTCGGGCCGAGTCAGCGCCGCGAAAGCCGCGGTCGCCCCGACTGTCACCGCGACGGCCGGTGTCCACAGTCGCTGGTCCGCCACCGCCAGGAACATGCGGACGGCGAGAACACATACGGCCAGCGCGAACAGCGAGTTCTCCAGCCCGGAGAAACACCAGATCACGAACGACGGAATCAACGCCAGCACAATGCCGGTGGCGAGCGTGACCAGCGCGGGCCACCGCGTCACCCGCCGCGCGGCGACATGGCAGGCGACGAGGATTCCGGCACAGCACAGCAGCGCGATCGCCTTCGGATAGAGGGCGAAGTCCGGGATGCCGAAAAGGGAGCCGGAGTCGAACAGACGGCACCATTTGCCCACCACGAGCACGAGAAGCCAAGTGGGATCGGAGAATCCCTCGACCGGTTCCGCACCGGGCTGCAACACCGGCCCCAAGCCGGCGGCGACGCTGCGTGCGTAGGCGAACGTGATTCCGGCATCGTCCACCACCCATTGGCCGTATTGGGCCGCCCGCCACGCCAGCAACAGCACACCGCTCGCCACCGCGGCGAACGCTGCCCAACCCGACCGGCCACGCCCTTGCCGCACACCCTCCGACACCCCGGCGGAAGCTTGCGGCCGGGCTGCCACTACCTCGATCATTCGTCAGAACCCACGTTCGAAAGATGCTGCCAGGGAAGGCAACAGCCCTCGCGCCCGCCCCAGAATTTCCGATTGAACCGATTGATCCTGAAACACCCGTCCGCAGCTGTCAATTCGGTTGTCACCGACTCGGGTAACTTCGTCGAGGGCGAGCCGCAACGGCCTGCGAGCAGCCTGGAACAAGGCCTCGACCGCAGCCTGCTCGCCGACGCCCGCGGCGCGGGCGGGTCGATATCCTCCACCTGAGTTCTCCGATGTCCTTGTCGCAGAACACATGCGGCTCGGACCACGGACAGCAGGCCAGGACCGTTCCGGCCTGCCGCGCCGTGCGGGCGGCACGAGACGGCCGACCCGGTGGACGGCGGCTACCGATCCCGCAAGGCCGAGCCCCCGGCGGGACGACTCAGCCGAACTCGACAGTGGCGAGCATGCGGCGGGCGAGTTCTTCTGGATCCCCTTCGCCCAGTCGCGAATCCCGCAGTGCGCCCTCCCGGCACAACGACGCGTAACCGTGCACGAGCGACCAGGCGGCCAGCTCGACATCTCGGCGCCGGTCCGGGGGTACGCCGGTTCCAGCGACGCCCGCACGCAGGAACTCTCCGGAACGGTCTCGGGCACTGACCAATTGCTCATTGCCGGTATCGAGCAGATCGTGGCGGAACATGACCTCGAAGTGCCCGGGGTGCAGCCGCGCGAACCTGATGTACGCGACCGCGACCTCGCGGAAATCCGCTCCAGCACTGCGCAATTCGTCGGCGAGCAGGCCGAATCCCTCGATCGCGAGTTCGGTCAGCATGCCTTGGCGATTGCCGAAGTGGTGGGCAGGGGCCGCGTGCGAGACTCCGGCGCGCTGCGCGAGGGCGCGCAGCGAGACCGCGTCGATGCCCTCGGCCGCGATCTGTTCGGCTGCCTCGGCCAGCAGCACCGCCCGCAGGTCTCCGTGGTGATAGCGGTTCCTGGTCACACGATGATCATCGTCCATAATCTAGACATTGACAAGTTTCGCTCGCCGCCATAATCTAGACACCGTCAAGATTTAGCCGCTAGCTCAGGAGTCCCTGATGGCACCAGTTGTCGTTCTCGTCGTCGTCAGCGGCGTCGTCCGCCTCGCCGGTTGGCTTCTGCTCCCCGGCTGGCTCGATTCCTGGCCGCACGCTGTCCGCATCGGCCTCGCGGCGATGTTCGCGCTGACGGCCAGCGCTCATTTCCTGCAGCCCCGGCGCGATGCCCTGATCGAAATGGTGCCGCCCCGCCTGCCCAACCGGGCGGGCCTGGTCACCGCCACCGGAATCCTCGAATCGGCCGGCACCGCAGGTCTTCTCATCCCCCCGGTGGCACCGGTCGCCGCGATCTGCCTGGCCGTGATGCTGATCGCGATGTTCCCCGCCAATATCCGCGCGGCCCGCGCCGGCGTCGGCCTGAAAACCGTTCCGCTCCCGGCACGTACGGCATTACAGGTGTTGTTCATCGCCGCCTGCGTCCTGGCCGCGTTCTGAATTCCGTTCACCGAGTAGGAATCCGGCCTCGGGGCGATCGGCGAGCTTCGAACAGCAGCCGCCGATCACCCCCGATGTGCGAAAACTTATCCAGCCGTGAGGAATTCGGCTGCTTGCGCCCCGATGAACATGGCCGGCGCGTGTGTGTGGCCACGCACCAGCACGGGCATGACAGACGCATCGGCGACTCGCAGGCCCCGGACACCCCGGACCCGCAGCTGCGGATCGACCACACTGGCCTCGTCCGAACCCATCCGGCAGGTTCCGGCGGGATGGTAGAGGGTGTGCGAGTAGCCGTTGAGAGCCTTCGCCCGCGTCTCTTCCGATTCCGGCGCGCCGGGTGCGTCGGGCGGATAACACAGGCCGCGCAGTACCTCCTTCAGTGCCGCGGTCTCGGCCAGTTCGCAGCAGGCCGAGAGACCGGCCATGAGCGCGGCGCGGTCCCGCTCATCGCTCAGATACTTCGGGTCGATGATCGGTTTGGCCAGCGGATCCTTCGAGGCGAGGGTGATGGTGCCGCGGCTGTACGGGCGCAGCAGTACCGCGGCCAGGACCACGGCGTGCTCGGTGGGGTCGACGAGACCTTCGTGGAAGAACGGCGCCGGGGCGAAGACCAACTCCAGGTCGGGGTATCGGAGTTCGGGTGTGCTGCGGACGAATCCGTACGCCTCACCGACATTGGAGGTGAGCATGCCGCGATGCCGCAGCAGATAGTTCAGCAGTTGGACCGGCTTCTCGGCATCGAACAGGGAGTCGGAATCCACCCGGTAACCCAGGGCCGCGACGAGATGGTCCTGCAGATTGGCGCCGACCTCGGGGGCGTGATGACGCACCTCGATCCCGTGCTTGTCGAGTTCGGCGCGGTCGCCGATGCCGGAGAGCATCAGCAATTGCGGACTGTTGATCGCACCGCCGCACAGGATGACCTCCTTGCGCGCGGTGATCGTGTGCAGTGTTCCGCCGCGCGAATACTCCACGCCCACAGCACGATCCCCGTCGAACAGCACCCGGGTCGCGGTCGACTCGGCGAGCACGGTGAGGTTGCCGCGCTTCATGGCCGGACGCAGATATCCGTCGACGGTGCTCCAGCGGCGGCCACCGCGCTGAGTGACCATGGTCTGGGTGAATCCGCGCGGCTCCGGAAGGTTCGCCCCCTCCACGATGTAGCCGTGCTCGGCGACCGCCCGCAGGAACACCGACGTGGACGAACGCGGACTGCGCTGGTGGGAGACGTGCAGCGGACCCGCGCTGCCGTGATCGTCGCGAGCGCAACCCTCGACGTTCTCGATGGCGCGGAAATGCCTTACGGCCGAGGCGAATCCCCACTCGGCTCCCGCGGCTTGCGCCCAGTCGTCGTAGTCGGCCTCGAAGCCGCGCACCCACATCATGGCGTTCAGCGAGGAGGAGCCGCCGAAGGTCTTCCCACGCGGCCAGTACACCGACCGCCCGTCCAGACCCGGCTGCGGTTCGGTGACGTAATTCCAGTCGTAATCGCCCTGGAACAGCTTCGCGAAACCGGCCGGTATACGGATGAACTTGTCCTTGTCCGGCTTACCGGCCTCCAGCACCACCACCGACCGCGCCGAATCCTCACTCAGCCGCGCGGCGAGCACCGCACCCGCCGATCCGGAGCCCACGATCACATAATCCGCACCGACATCTTCGGTCACCCTGGCCGCCTTTCGTACGCCTAGTGAGAAGATACGAGAGATTCCCCGTCACCGCGGCACGAATGCGCCGTACCGATCCGCCGCGGCAGCATCAGCGAATCTGGGCTCCGTCGGGGAAGTCGGTGGAACGGGTCAGCGTTTCCCATGTCTCGATGTCGTTTTCGACGGCTGCGCGGCCCGCGGCAACCAGCCGCAGCGCATCGGACCCGAGCAGCAGATGCGCTGGCGGAGTGGGACTTTCGAGGACGGCCAGCACCGCCGCCGCGGCCTTGGCCGGGTCGCCGAGTTGATTTCCGCTGGCTGCCTGGCGCGCGGTGCGGATCGGATCGAAAAGATCGTCGTAATCGGCGATCGCGCGTTCGGCCCGGATCATCGAGCGCCCCGCCCACTCGGTCCGGAACGAGCCGGGTTCGATCGCGGTCACGTGGATTCCGAACCCGGCCACCTCCTTGCCGACGGTTTCGAGAATGCCTTCCAGTGCGTATTTGCTGCCGCAGTACGCGGACAGACCCGGCACGGTCATCAGCCCGCCCATCGACGTGACCGCCATGATGTGCCCGCGACGCCGCCGACGCATGCCCGGCAGCACTGCCCGGATGGTGGCCGCCGCACCGAAAACATTGACCTCGAACTGATTTCGCAGCACCGACAGCGGAGTCTCCTCGAAGACGCCCTCGACTCCGTAACCGGCGTTGGCAATCAGCACATCGATACCGCCCAGGGTGTTCTCGACCTCGGAAACAACATCGAACACCCGTTTCTCGTCGGTGACATCCAGCAGACGCGCATGCGCTCGCCCCGGCGCGAGCGCCTCGAACGCGGCCGCGTCATCCGGCTTGCGGACGGTGCCGCATACGGCGTGACCGGCCTCGAGCGCACCGACAGCGAAGGCACGGCCCAGCCCGCTACTGACACCGGTGATGAGAAAGAATTTCGCCATGTCACAAAGTCTACATAACGTTGATTTTTTTGCACGTGACGTAGATTATGCCGCTGGAGGCGGTATCCTCCTGAACATGGCCACCAGTACGTCCCGTCGGCGACACCGCGACACCCTGCGCAAAGGCGAACTGCGAGAGAAGGCGATCCTCGATACGGCGGAGTCCCTGCTGAGCGACCCGGGCCCCGACGCGATGACCGTCGAGGACATCGCCCGCGGCGCGGGCATCTCGCGCGGCTCGCTGTACTTCTACTTCGGCTCCAAGAACGAGGTCCTCACCGCACTCGTGGCCCGCACCCTCGAACAACTCCGGTCCACCGCTCTGGTGCCGACCGCCGATACCGAACTGCCGCCGCGCGAGGCCATCGCCATGGCGGTGACCGGCACCGAAAGTATGTGGCGCGAGCACGGATCGGTGATGCGCACCGCCGTCGAATACTCCGCGATCGTCCCGGAAATCGGCGAACTGTGGGCCTCGACCATCGCCGCCAGCCGCGACGCGCTGACCCTGATCCTCGTGCGCGCCGGCCTGCCCGACGGCCCCGGCCCCACCGACGCCCCCGCCCTCGCCGAAACCCTGTGCTGGATGAGCGAACGAACCTTCTACCGCACCGTCGTCGAATCCCCCGGCCAACTGCCCGCCACCGCCCGGACCTGCACCGAGATCTGGCATCGCGTGATCACGAACGCCTGAGTCCTTGACCGGACCAGGGCGCTGTCGCGCCGGAGTACGAGTATCGCGACACGATGGTCGTAGGTCGGCGGGGGGCGGTGCGGGTCGGCGACAGCGCTCGAAAGTTGTTGTACGACATGGTGTCTCGTGCACCGCTTGCTTGCCCGGCAGATTTCGCGCGAGATCGTCGGCCGAATGGGCATTTTCGTTCGCCGGTCAGGTTCTGATGCAGATGGGAGCGCCGTGGCAGTCGAACGAGCGAGACAGCCAACCTCGACGGCCGGCGGACAGGCGAGGGCTCCGTCCCCGCCCCCTCGAGCCGGGCCACGAATTCCGTAGTGCGCCTTCTACTTCACAGCACGGCGCAACTTGCCCGATGAACCCATGCATGGTCGACATCGCCGGCCGTACACGGTAGGCACGGCGGTTCCGATGAGCCCCTCACGTAGATATCCAGCGGAGCGGCTTCGGGCCGGCGACCAGCTGTTCGTTCTCGGTGTCGAGCAGGCCTCAGTGGAACATGATCTCGAAATGCCCTTTCAGAGAAGACGAAACGGACCGCATCGTCGACAACGATGCGGCCCGTAGGTCCGGCGGATCAGTCCTCCGCGACGACCACGCGGACATCGATGTTGCCGCGGGTGGCGTTGGAGTAGGGGCACACCTGGTGGGCGGCGTCGGCCAGTTCCTGGGCCTGCTCGCGGGACAGGTGCGGGAGCGAGACCTCGAGGGTCACCTCCAGGCCGAATCCGCCGGCGTCGTTGGAGCCGATGCCGACCCGGGCGCCGACGGCCGAGTCATCGATGTTCGCCTTGGCCTTGCCGCCGACCAGGCGCAGGGCCGAATGGAAGCACGCCGCATAGCCCGCGGCGAAGAGCTGCTCGGGGTTGGTGCCCTCGCCCGAGCCGCCCATCTCCTTCGGAATCGACAGCGACACATCGATTTTGCCGTCGGTGGTGCGGGTATGGCCGTTGCGGCCATCGCCGGTGGACAGCGCCTCCGCCGTGTACAGGACCTGCATCTCAGTTCTCCTTCGCGGTGTGGGCGCTCAGTGCGCCGTTGAGGCGCTGCAGCAATGCGTACAGCGTCCCGATATCTTCCGATGACATACCGGCGACCTCGCCGATCTCGGCAGGAATGCCGCAGGCCTTGGCGCGCAGCCGCCGACCGGTGTCGGTGAGGCGGATCTCGACGCGGCGCTCATCGGCCGCCGAACGATTCCGCGTCACCAAACCGGCCGCTTCGAGCCGCTTGAGCAGCGGCGACAACGTTCCCGAATCCAAATCCAGCGCCGCGCACAGCTCACCGACGCTGCGACCCTCCTTGCGCTCCCACAGCGCCAGCATCACCAGATACTGCGGATAGGTCAGCCCCAGCGCCTCCAGCTTCGGCCGGTACACCGCAGTCATCGACCGCGATGCCGAGTACAGCGCGAAGCACAGCTGCTGATCCAGAGCGAGTTGATCGGTCACACACAACAATGTAGTACACAACTAAGTTGTGCGCAATCTATTTCTGCGTGACTTCACCCCGGGCCCACACCGACCGCGCCCCCACGCCGGGCGGCTGCCGAATCACCTCAGCCGCTGACGACCGCGGACACGGCATCCAGAGCAGCGCGCGGCGTGCGGCCCAGAATTTCGGCGAGGTCGCCGGTGGGCGTCCCGGTCCATCCACTGCGGAACGCGCGGTACACGCCGAGCAGGGTCTCGGCCAATTCCCCCGGAACGCCTTGTCCGGCAACCACAGTCAGGAACTGCTCGTCCTCGACGGGTTGATAGTCGATCCGTTTCCCGGCGATCGCGGACGCCAGCTGTGCCAGATCGTTCCAATCGATACTGTCCTGCGCGGTGAGCGTGTAGCACCGGCCGCGATGGCCGTCCGTGGCGAGCACCCGCGCGGCAGCCTCGGCGAGATCGTCGATATGGGCCGGTGCGGTGCGGGCATCTCCCGCCGGAGCCGTCAGCCTTCCGGTCGCGATCGCCGTCGTCACATCCCGCCCGACCGTCTGAGCCAGTCCATAGGTGGTGCGCAGGATCGTCGCGTCGCCGGACAGGTTGCGCAACAACGCTTCCGACGCCGCGAAGTCGGCCATCATCGGCGGTTCGTACCGCTCCGGATCGGGCCGGCTCACATAGACGATGCGCGGCACGCCGGCCGCCACCGCGGCCCGGATCGCCGCGGCGTGCTGAGCACCCCGGCGTTCGGTGGCAGTGCCGTAGTTGGTGCCATTGATCAGCACGGCCGTCACACCGGCGAGCGCTGCCGCCATCGAGTCCGGCTCATCGAAATCGAAGCGGCGCGGCATAATTCCGCTCTCGGCCAATGCGGTCGCCGCCGCCGGGTCACGAGTCCCGGCGACGATGTCCGCCTCGGGAACCAGGCAGCGCAGTCGATCCAGCACGGGCCGACCGAACAGTTCACCACTGGCACCGGTCACGAGAAACATACGAACTCCTGTAATCTGCGAAAACGAACCGGGTCAACTGACCCGCTCCAAACTATACGGGTCAACTGACCCGGTTACCAGATCGGAATGTGCCGGTGACCGAACGTTCGCTGCGCGCCGACGCGCGCGACAACCGCGCCAAGATCCTCGCCGCGGCGCGCTCCGCCTTCGACGACCTCGGCCCGCAGGCGAATCTGCGCGAGATCGCCCGTCGCGCGAAGGTCGCCCAGGGCACGGTGCACCGCCACTTCCCCACCAAACAGGCCCTCTTCGCCGCGATCATCACCGACCGCCTGCACGAGCTGACCGAGCTGGCGCGAGGACTGCGAGCCGAGCACGACCCCGGCGGGGCGTTCCTGGCCTTCCTCACCGCCACCGTGGCGAACGCACGCGAAAACCGTTCCATGGCAGCGGTTTTCGAGCAGGCCGGCAGTACCGAGGAGATGCGCGAAGCCGGTCGCCGGATGGACGCCGAGCTCACCCTCCTGCTCGAACGGGCCCAAGCCCAGGGCGCCATCCGCGACGACGTCGACCTCGCCGACGTCCACGCCATCGCCGCCGCGCTCCTGGCCGTCGATGCCCATCACGCCGACAACGACACCGACCGTGCCCGCCGCGTCACCGTCGTCCTGGACGGCCTGCGCCCACCGCACCCGCCCGGCGCCGGCGCGACACTCTGACCTCTCGGCTCACGATCCGTTTCGCAACCGGATCCGACCAGATATCGGAGCCCTGCGCGCCGCCGGCCTGCGGGGCGATCGGAGCGTGCCGAACGCCCGCCCATTCGGTAAACGTTGCCGCACAACGTATCCGACTCGGCGCCAGGGACGATGCGGCCGGTCCCCGGTCGGCTACGGTCCGCTCACCACGTGGTCGTGCCCGCACCGAATTTCCCGGCCGACCGCATAGAGACGAGGGGGCTGAGCGTAACAACGCGCCTCGGTGTGCCAAGGTGTTGGAATCACATCGACTCCAACACTTCGAAATTCCGGTGTACAGGCGGTGTGATCTATGGCGTCACGAGATCAATGCCCCGGACTCACCTCGTTACCGAACCCGCAGTGGACGTACCGCACGCTTCGCCACCGTACCGACCATCCCGCGATCGAAAGGGTTCCAGCCATGACCGCAACCGACGACTTCCTCGCCAACAACGCCACCTACGCCGAAACATTCACCGGCCCGCTGCCTCTGCCGCCCGCCCGGCAGACCGCGGTAGTGGCCTGCATGGACGCCCGCCTCGACGTCTACTCCATCCTCGGGCTGCATCTCGGTGAATCCCACGTCATCCGGAACGCCGGCGGAGTGATCACCGAAGACGAGATCCGCTCCCTCGCCATCAGCCAACGCCTGCTCGGCACCCGCGAGATCATCCTGATCCACCACACCGACTGCGGCATGCTGACCTTCACCGACGACGATTTCAAACGCGCCATCCAGGACGAAACCGGCATCAAACCAGGCTGGGCCGCCGAATCGTTCACCGACCTCGCCGAAGACGTCCGCCAATCCATCGCCCGCCTCCGGGCCAACCCGTTCCTGGTGCACAAGGACAACATCCGCGGATTCATCTTCGACGTCGCCACCGGAAAACTCGACGAGGTCGTCAGCAACGCCTGATCGGATCGTCGATCCGCCGCGGCCCGAAGTGCCGGGTCACGGCACGCTGTCGCGCGAGCGCGCGGCAGGTCCGAACACCGCGATCGCCGGTCGATGCCGATAGGCGTCGGCCAGGCCAAACATGTACTGGCACAACGAGTTTCGTCGGACAGCCTGTCCCCGCCGAGCGCCCGCCCACGCCGATCCCGGGTAGCTCTCAGACCTCGGATGGCGGGATATTCGACAGCCGCTCCGCCTCGGCATCGACCGCGGCCGCATCCATATACGCCTCGGTGGTCAGCTCCAGCATGCTGGCCCACCGGGTGATGCGCGGACGCCAGCGCTGAATGTATGCGCGGGCGTGCGCGGCCTCGACGACGTTCCCGCCCGCCTCGGCAGCGGTTTGCGCCGCCATCGCCGCGGCTACCGTATTCTCGGCCAGCGCAAGCTGTTCGCGACAGTGGTCGGGAGTGAAGATCTCCTCGCGGACGGTATCGGCCTCCACCTGAAGATTGGTGATGAGACTGCGTAACCGTGGATCGAGCGGCGCAATGCTGGGCCGCCCGGCCTCGGCCGCGGCCTTGGCCCGCCGCGCGCGGCGCTCGGTGTCGCGGCGCTCCCACTCGGCCAGTTGCGCGCGGTAATCCTCGACCTCGGCCTCGGTCACCGAGCGATAGACCAGCCGCGCGGTCAGCGACATCCGCTCCACGCCTTCGTGATCGAAGATCACCGCGCCGATGTGCTCGACCGGCTGTCCGGGCTCGGGCCGGTCCTCCACCCGCGCGTCCAGCACATCGTGATAATGCTGTTCGGTGACGTCGTCGCAGGTGATGTCGAACAGCGCGGTGCCGACCTCCACATAGGTGCGGCAGATGCGGCCGGTGACCTCCTCCGGCGAACCGAATCGCCCCTCGCCGCGATCCACCCGGCTGGTGCCGTCGAACCTGGTGTAGGTGATTTCCCAGCTGTAGGAATCGGGCCCGTTCATCGCTGTCCTCCGTCGGCACATGATCGGTTGGCCTGCAGATCGATCCGGTACAGCACCGTAGCCCACGAGCAGGACCGACAGGCCGAGATCAATCAGTCGGCGGGGAGTTCGACGCCTTCCGCGGCGGCCTTGGCGGCAACCTCCTCGGGAAACACGTTGCGGAACAGGTAGAGGTCCTGTCCCAGCCGCCAACCCGGCGCCAGCGCAACCGCATAGCGTTCGAAATAGCCGAGCTGCTTACCCATCAGAATCAGCTGTTCGGGGCCCGAGGCGCCGCGCCGCTTGCCGAATTCGACCAATCGCGCGGCGACCTTGCCCATATCCAGCTTGGCGAGCTTGCCCGAGAGCACCGGCGCGAGCGCGGTCGCGAGCTGACGGCCGATGGTCGCATCGTCACCGGCGTCCGCCTCGACCAGATCCAGCTCTCGCAATGCCCGTGCGACAGGCCGGAAGTCGCCGTCGATGGCACTCGCATGGAACAGCGCGCGCACGAAATCCCGCCACGGCGGCGTCATCTTGCCGACGATGCCGAAATCGAGCATGGCCGCGCGGCCGTCGTCCAGCAGCCAGAGATTGCCCGCGTGCACGTCGCCGTGGAAAAGCCCATGCACCACAACGCTTTCCAGCCACGCCTTGACCAACCGGCGGATCAGCAACTCCGGGTCCGGATACACCGCGCGGATATCGTCGAACCGGTCCAGCGGCAAACCGCTCATCCGTTCCATGCACAGCACCCGCGGACCGGAGTATTCCGGATACACCTCGGGGATCACGACACCGGTGTTGTCGCCGAAGGCGCGCAGATTCTCCCGGGCGCGGATCTGATTATTCGCCTCGTTGCGGAAATCCAGTTCGGCGACGGTCGTCTCGTACAGATCGCGGACCACACCGCCGGCGTTGGCGATCCGGGCGTTCTCCGACCGACGCTCCATCATCCGCGCCAACCGGAACGCCGCGCGCAGATCCACGATCATGCGCCGGGCGATATCGGGCCGCTGCACCTTCACCACCGCGGGGCGGCCGTCGGCGAGAACGCATCCGTGCACCTGCGCCACCGAGGCCGCCGACAGCGGCGCGTCCTCGAATTCGCGGAACAGCTCGTCGATCGGACGGCCCAGATCGGCCTCGACGATATCGCGGGCGTGAATACCCGGGAATGGCGGCACATCGTCCAGACAGCGCAGGCAGGCGTCGGCGAGTTCGGGCGGGAACGCGCCGGGCGAGGAGGCGATCAGCTGGCCGAGTTTGACGAACATCGGACCCAGCGCCTCGAAACCGTCGACCACGCCGTCGGCCACGGCATGCCGCCGCCTCGCCTTACGCAGACCGCCGCGCACCACCCGGCGCGCGACACAGCCGCCGAGTACCGAACCGATCGCCGCGGTACGCCGGAACTCGGCGAATCCGAATTTCTCCAGCGCCGGACGCGCCACCTGCTGATCCGGCACGGCCGCGGTCGTCACCGATTCCGCCGTCATCGTGCGACCGCCGCGCCGGCGCCGCCGTTCCACTGCGCGCTGTCCGATATTGCGACCATCTCCTCGCTCGTCGTCCGCATCGCTGCGACCACCTCGTCCGTATCACTCCGAAGCGCCGGCCTCGAACACCGGCATCCAGATGTACGGCACAGAGTCTACGGCCCCGTCGCCGGGGTGCCGGTTCACACCGGCGCGCCGAGTCCGGCCGCCAGGACCGGCCAGGACCGCTTCAGCGCGTCCTGCCAATATCCCCAGGAATGCGTACCGGCCGGTTCGAAATCGAAGGTCGCGGGGATGCCCAGCTGCCCGAGCCGGGTCCGCAGATTGTGCGTGCACCAGTTCACCGCCGCCTCGATGACGCCGCCGATCACCATCTGGTCGGCGTAACCGGACACGCCCGGCAGCATGTGCGCGCCGTTGTAGGTGTCGTACATCCCCGGAATGCCCGACCCGCTCGAGATGAACAGCTTCAGCCCGCGCAGTCCGGCGGCGTGCAGGTACGGATCGTTCGCGGCCCACATCGGATCGTTGTCGGGCCCGTACATGTTCACCGTGTCCCCGCCGCCCCAGTCCTCCACCGCGAGTTTGACGAATTCGCGCCCGACCGGATCGCTGATCTGCGCACAGCCGCTGTACGCGGCCACCGCGCGATACAGGCCGGGTTTCGCGATCGGCAATTGCAGCACCGAGGTTCCCGAAGTGGACAGTCCCGCAATGGCATTCGCACCCGTGGTGGCGAACGTCGCGGAGATCAGCGGCGGCAGTTCCTCGGTGAGGAACGTCTTCCATTTGTACACACCGAGTTTCGGGTCGGGCGCGCGCCAGTCGGTGTAGTAACTCCACCGGCCGCCGACCGGCTGCACCACGAGCACCTGTTTACCGGACAGGAACCGCTGCACGTCGGTATTGCGCTGCCAGGTCGCCGAATCCTGCCCTCCCCCACCGCCGTTGAGCAGATAAAGCACCCCGGCTGGCGCTTTCGGATCGGCCGGGCGCTGGACGTTCACCATGATGTTGGTGTTCATCGCCGCCGAATACACGCGCAGCTGAACGGTATTCGCGTTCACCTGCCAGCTGCCCGTCACGGCCGAGCCGTCGGGGGCCTCGGCCAGGCCGGGCGCCGCGGTCAGCACGGCGGCCACGGCACTCACGACGGCCGCGAACACACCGCTGCGCAACATGTTTCGAATCATCGGAACTCTCTGTGCTGTTCCCGGCCATTGCCGGAAAAGGGGTACGACGCGCTCATGCCTGCCGGGCAGCGACATTCGCTGCGCCCGGCAGGCATGAACGTGGTGAACGGATCGGCCGGTCAGAGCTTCCCGCCGCCGCCCAGCAGCCACGGGTTGAAGGTGCACGTCAACGGCACGCTGGGGTCGAGGGTGTTGAGGATGATCGAGAGCACCCGCGGGGAGTACATCATCGTCAGGTGATCGGACAGATCCTGATCACAGCCGTCCTGCAGGGTGATGTTGCGCACCGTCGCGCCCGGTCCGGGCTGCAGGAAGGTCAGGTTGTACGGCGTGGTGACCTCGTCGTAGCGGGTGCCGACGACCGTGTAGTTCACTCCCGGCACGGTGTCGCCGCCGGCGTTGAGCTTGTTGACGAAGTCGGAGCCGACGGTCTGCTCGATGCCGGAGTGCCCGACGAAGATCTCGATCAGGCCGAGCACGTCGATGCCGAAGTTGTTGATGGCCCGGCCCAGTGCGCCGATGCCGTCCAGCGTGGTGCCGTGATTGGTTGCGCCGAAGGTCATCTCGTGATCGACCTTGGCCGCGCCGCCCTCGTACTTCAGGTACCACCGCGACATCGCGCCACCCTGCGAGTGCCCGACGATGTTCACCTTCGGCGCGCCGGTGGCCGCCAGGACGCGATCGACGAAGGTCGCCAGCTGCTTGGCCGAATCGGGGATGTTCTCGGTGCCGTTCGCGCCCGGAAGCACCGAGCCCAGTCCACCACCGGCCAGCAGATTCGACTGACCGTAGTTGAACGTGTAGACGCAGTAACCGGCGTTCTTGATCGGCTGGCTGACGTAGGCGAAGTTGTCGTAGGCGTTCTCCCACGTCCCGTGCACCAGCACCACCGGCTCGGGATGCTGCGCGGTCGGCTTGCAACTCCAGTCGTTGGCTCCCGGCGGGGCCACGTTCGGGTGCAGCAGCGAGTAGCCGAAGGCGGCCAGGAATGCCGTACTCGCCGGGCCGTAACCGACTGTGTCCGAGGATGTTCCACCCTGCGAACCCGAGCTCGAACCCGAACCGCCGTAGCAGTCACCCGATCCGTTGCCCGAACCGGCGCCGCTGCCCGAGGTGCACGCCGAACCCGTACCGGCGCTGCCGGTGTCGACGATGGGCTTGGCGGCCTTGTTCTTCAAGCCCTGGGCGATGAAGTCGGCCAGCGTCTGATCGGTCGGATGCGGGGTGGAAGCCGGCGCCGGGGCGGCGTTCGCCCCGGCGCAGCCGAAGCCCACGGTGAGCAGTGTGACCCCGGTGAGGACCACAGCACGCAACGACCGGGCACGGGTAGTTCGTCTCATTCCAAACCTTCCTGCAGAACCACGACGTTCTCGGTTTCGTTGCCCGGGAAGCGATTCCGGGCATTCGAACTGCGCTCACGCTAGGGCTGTCAGCAGGGGTTCGATACGGTCCGACCAGGGCTCTTCGAAATCTCACTAGCGTGCCCGTTACCGCCGGTGAGAGTGCACAATGCTGGGCGAATACGCCGGAGGAGCGCGATACGCGCATTCGTCCGTACGCCGGGAAACGATCACCGAGACGCCGGTCCGTACACGCCGATCACGGAACGATCACGGAGAATTCGATCCGCCCGCGGCGCAAGACGACCCCGTCGGCGCGCGCCGAAATCGTCGGCGGTCAGCGCTCCTGGATCTCGATCTTGCTGGCTTCGCCGTGGAACGCCTTCGCGATCGCTTGCCACGCCGCCGGAAGTTCGCCGCTGAAGGAAGGCCACGCGTGCGTGCCGGTCGGCTCGTACTCAACCGTCGCCGGAATGCGCAGTTGCGCAAGACGTTCCGCGAATCGCTGGGTGCATGCGAGCGCACCGGCCTCGAGTGCGGCGCCGCCGCCGGACTGCTGCAGCGCGGCGAGCACATTCGGGGCATCGGCGATGGCCTCGAGGTCGGGCACGCCGGGCACGCCGGTCGCGGCCGAGAGATAGATCGCGGTGCCGCGCAGTTTCGCCGCGCCGAGCAGACTGTCGTGCGCGAGCCATGCCGGGGAATTCGGCGGCCCCCAGAGGTTTTCGGGATTGCCGCCGCGCGAGGCCACGGTGATGCGGGTGACCGCCTCGCCGACGTTGTCTGCGGTGGAATAACATCCGCTGATCCCGGCGACGGCGCGGAAGAAGCCCGGATGCCGTTGTGCGAGCATCATCGCCCCCTGCGCGCCCATGGACACGCCCGCGACCGCGCGGCGACCGTCGGTGCGCAGATAGGACTCCACGATCGGCGGCAGCTCATCGATCAGGAAGGTCTCCCACCGGTTCAGGCCGAGGGTGCGGTCGTAATGTTCCCAGTCGCTGTACATGCTGCCGACGCCGTCACCGGTCAGCACCACGTCCACCGGTTTGCCCGCGAAGAACTCGGCGGCGTGACCCTTGGTCAGCCAGTCCGAGGTCGGCGAGCCGTCCACGCCGTCCAGAAGGTACAGCGCGGGATGCGGTCCCGGGCCCGCACCACGCAGCACGTCGACCGGTATCACCCGGCGCATCGAGGCCGAGCGCACGGACAGGCGCTCCCAGTGCGGTCCGCGAGTCTCGGTGCTCAGCAGGGCCGATCGGCTCGTCGCCGCACCCACCGCGGGCGGAGCGGCGGGTACCGGATCGGCGCGGACGGGCGCGGCGAGAATCGTTCCGGCCAGCAGCGCCGCCACCGCGGCGAGGGGAGCGCGAAGGGTCATAACGCGCCGGAACCGAGCCCGCGCGAATGAATCCGATCGGTCCAGGCGGTGCCCACACGTACTCCTTCGAGCAAAGCAAAGCGTCCTCGGCGGCCACAAGGGGAATGGCCTGCGCGCAAGCCCGCCGGACGCTGGGGTGAGGGTTGCGTCCGGCGGGTCGGATCCACACGCACACGCACCAGTGGCGGGAGGGGTTGGAAGTCCAGTTGCCGCGGTGCGGAGGTACGTTCACCGGGTGTGTGGTTTCGGGGCACCACCCGGCGGTGGCTGGTGTCACGACCGGACCGGGCGCACTCCTTCCTGTTCCGGGTACGGCACCGACACCTGTTCGCGGCGCCGACCGCGCAAACACCGGCGCCGCGTGCAGATCACGATACGGCTACGGAACCGGTGCGGGGCCGGGACGAGTTGATCCGATGACAATTCATGAACCGACCGCCGAGCACCTAGGGGCGGCGCACAAACGCCGAACTTCTCAGCACCCGTCGGGGGCCGGAATCCCTTGCAGCCGTTGGTCGAGCCAGGCCGCGGCCTCGGGGTAGCCGAGTGCGTCGGCGAGCAGATGTTCGCCCGGTACGCTCCGGTACGTCGCCCGCGCCCCCAGCGCGCACTGCTGCGCGTAGTAGTCGCGAGCGCCTTCGGCCGGGATCCAGAACTCCTGCTCGCCCTGATAGACATAGAGCGGCACAGGCGATTTCATCCCGCTCATCGCGGTGACGGTGTAGATCTGATCGGCCACCGGACTGTGCAGCGCATCGGGGATGTCCGCGGCGACGTCGGCGGGCAGCATCAGCAGGCCGACCGGCGCGAAGACGCTGGTACAGCTGTCCTTCAACGGTGAGATCGCCACCCAGCGCGCCAGATTGTTCATCCGGGCCAGGATCTCCGGACGTTCCCTGGCCACGCCGAACGTCGCCGCCAGGAACACGCCCGAGGCGAGATTCGCGTTCATACTGCGGGCCAGGATGCGGTAGTCGGCGGGTACGCCGCCCAGCGCGGCACCGGCCACCACTGTCGCCAATTCCGGTGCGTAGGAAGCGATCAGCCCGACCGCGCCGCGCGTGGCGATGGCTCCGCCGGAGTAACCGTGCATGGCGAAACGACTGGCTCCGAACTCCTCGGGGCGCAGATTGCGCAGCGCGCGAATCGAATCGAGTACCGCATGTCCGGCGACGTAGGGTTCGGCATAGGCCATTCGCGGCCCTTCGTGGTCGGGAATGAGCACCGCGTATCCGCGCAGGACCGCCAACTGCGTGGTCGGCGGGAGATCGTCACCGAAGCTGGTATGCGCGTTGAAGCCGTGGGCGAGCGAGTATCCCGGGGTGCAGGCTCGTCCGAGCGCATCGATGGCCAGGTTGTTCACCACCACCGGCCGCTCGCCCCGGCCCGTCCACGCCGCCGCCGGAATCACCAGTGTGGCCGTGGCGAAGGAGGCGCCGCCGTAGGCGTCGGTGGTGCGAAATTTCAGCAGCAGCACCTGCCGGACCGGTACCGCCAGCAGCGGAGCCGCCGTCGCGGTCACATCACGCACGGCGATGATCGCGCCGGGGGCTTCGGCGGCCAGGTCCGGCGGCCACTGGTCGAACATCGGGTCCCCGACCTGGGCGGGCATCACCGCCTGTTGCAGTAGCGCCAGATTCACCGAGGTCCCCGGCGAGGCCGCGATCGGATCCGCCGGCGCCACGATGGGCGGCGCGGGAACCACCGCATCGATCCATCGCTGCACCGTGGCCGCGTCGATTCCCGGAATCGCCGGGAGTGCGGGCGGATTCGGCGGGCCGGCGGGTATCGGACCGGCATGCGCGAAACCGGTCGCCGAACCGCAGACCAGCAGGACCGCAATGAGCAGGACACGCCAAGCACGCATCACACACCCCCAGGACGAACTACCCCGGAGCTTCCAACCACGCGCCCATACCCGAATATGGATTCGCTGCACCGAGTCGTTCGAGCGTACGTCCGCCGAATGCCGTGCCACGTCGTCGTTTTCCGATCGTATGCACCGTGAGTCCGGTTCGAGACGGGTCCGCACGACATCTCCGAAACCGAGCACCGCACCGAACCGCCGCCGAATCGTTGCGGGACCATCGCCACGGCAATACGCATATTCGGAGCGGAGACCGCAAGAGTCGAAAGTCGGCATATAGTCAGCGAATTCCCGGGCCAACCGACCGGTCGTTTGCGGAGCGTCACCGGAATTATCGACGCACACGCACTAACAAAGCTCTCACCTGCGGCGATAAATGCGATATGCAAACGAATCACTTGATTCTCGGCCCGGGACGCGAGGCGTATGTACATCCGATCGTGCATCAGCAAGTACGGATTCGGAGTTGGCTTGCCCGAGTGGCGAATTCGCGGTAGATCTTCGAGAGTGACAGTGGATCGCGTGCAGACGTCGCCGCTACGGCACAGCTGGGAGCAGATACCGGAGACCGCGCGCACCGCGGTCGAGGCATTGACCGGGCCCATCCTCCGAGTGGATCAGGTCAATGCGGGATTCAGCAGCCACCTCGCGGCCGTGATCGAGACCGCGCGGGAGCGAACCTTCGTCAAGGGCATTCCGCTGGACGATCCGGAGGTGTGGTCACAGCACCGTGAGGCGAACCTGTGGCCCCATGTCTCCCCGATCGGGCCGCCGATGCGCTGGCATGTCACCGCCGGAGGCTGGGATCTGCTCGGATTCTATTACCTGCCGGGGCATTTCGCTGATTACCGGATCAACGCGGACCTGGCGGCGACGGCCGCGACGATGAGCGCACTCGCCGAGCTGCCCTGCCCGCCCGACCTCGAGATCAACGACGCGGTCCAGCGGTGGGGCCGCTACGCGCCCGACCCCGCCGACCGCGCCCTGTTCGCCGGAACTACTCTGCTGCACACCGATTGGAACTACAGCAACGTCATCATCGGCGAGAACGGCACCGCCCGGCTGGTCGACTGGCCGTGGGCCACTCGCGGCGCGGCGTGGATCGACCCGGCGTGCTGGATCGTCTGGCTCGTACTGGCCGGGCACGAACCCGGGGAAGCCGAACGGTGGGCCGCGCGAACACCCGCCTGGCACACCGCGTCCCGGCATCAGCTCTGGGCGTTCTCCGCGGCGCTCGCGGGCGAATGGGAGACCACCGCACATCGCCGGCCGAACATCTGGACGCACAGCCTGCGCGACGCCGCGCGGCGCTGGGCCGATCATCGCGCCGTGTCCTGATCGCACGCCCCGCCCCGCAGCGGCCGATCAGAAGCGCGAGAACGGCTGCCTCAGCGGGCCCTGAGCCGACGAATCCTGCCCGTCCCCGGTGACCGGAATATTTCGATCTTGTTTCTCGGGGCAGTTATCCAGCCTTGTTACGAGATTGGCGTCCGAACGAATTCGCGACGATTTTGAACTGGCGTCCAGATAGCAACACAACTATGCGGTAACTATGGCACCCGCACGACAGCGGCGTCGCCGAACAGCAATCCAACAGCACCCGAAACGTGCACTGCGACTGAACAATCGATGTTGCAGATGTACTTGCATATGCGCGCTACACGGTCCTAGACTCGAACCGCAAGGCAGTACAGGGGACTACCAGACAGCCGTCGGGTGAACCAGGAACCAATTCCGGGTCACCGGCCCACCTGCGGCGTGGCGTCAGGGGCGTTCGAATGAACCAGCCATTGGACCTCGGCCGACTCGGAATCATTGATAGAAGCCGGACCGAGCGCAATGTTTATTCGCGGGAAACCGCAACTCGTTTCGTAATCGACGCGGTCGAGTCCACCGGCGCGGCTACACGTGACGATTTCGATGTTGAGCGGATCGTCAGCACCGCACATGCGATGGTGAACGATTGGAATTTCACGTCGTTGCAGCCAGAAGCATTCTGGCGCATCGCGTCGAGCTGCATCAAACAGTAATACAAATATTCGAGGAGTAGATAGACGGCGATGGGGCCACCGGGCGATACCGGCGGCCCCATCGCCGCTTTCGTATCTCATCGCCCGGGCCGGCACGGCCAAGGCTGTTCCAGCTATTTCAGCTTGGCCGCTTCCTCGGCCATCAACCGCCGCGACCGGTCCGGCGGCTCCGCCTGCACACTCAGCCTGTCCATCACCTGCCGGTACATCTCCAGGTCCTGCTGACGATCCAGATACAGCGAACTGGTCAACTGCTCCAGGTACACGATGTCGGGCAGTTCCGGCTCGGCGAAGCGCAGCATGGTGAACGAACTGCCCGCCGCCGCATTACCTCCCGCGGCGTACGGCAGCACCTGAATGGTCACATTCGGCCAGGACGAGACCTCGACCAGATGTTCCAGCTGAGCCCGCAGCACCTCGGTGCCGCCGATCGGCCGGTGCAACACCGATTCGTCGATGACCGCCCACAGCGTCGGCCCGCCGCTGCGATCCAGAATCTCCTGCCGACGCCGGCGCAATTCGACCCGGCGCGCGGTCTCCGCGCTCTCGTGACCGAGCGAGACCACCGCGCGGCTGTACTCCTCGGTCTGCAACAGACCGGGAACCAGCTGTCCCTCGAAGGTTCTGATCGACTTCGACGCGTGTTCGAGACCGAGGTAGGTCTCGAACCACGGCGGCAGAAGGTCGCTGTACCGATGCCACCATCCGGGCTGATTGGCCTTGTGAACGAGTTCGAGCAACGTTTCGCGCTCCACGGCATCGTTCACACCGTAGAGAGTCAGCAGATCTCGGATGTCACGCTCTTTGAAACCGGTGCGGCCCAACTCGAGACGGCTGATCTTGGCGTGCGAGCCACGGATGGCCTCACCCGCCTCCTCGCGCGTGATCTTCGCCTGCTCACGCAGTTTGCGGAGTTGCCCGCCGACCGCGATCCGTAGCGCCGTCGGACCACGTTCGGCGGCAAGCGATTCCACACGGCCGATGCGACCGGGTTCTGCGACCATGAAAACGACTCCGATGCTCGACGACCAACGGCAGCGCAGGTCTCAACCACCCCGTCGTCGCAGACCGATACCGCGCCAGGTAATGCTACAACTCACCCGGCCAGATCGTCGAACTCCCCGCTCTTAGCGCCGCGCAGGAACGCGTCGATCTCCGGACGGGTGTAGACCAGTACGGCGCCCTCCGGATCACGGGAGTTGCGCACCGCGACCAGACCATTCGCCATATCGGCAACTTCCACGCAGTTGCCGCTGGGGTTGCTGAAAGTGCTCTTGCGCCACGCCAGGTCGGACGTGCGACCAATGCCTGCGGCTGTGCTCTCGGCCATTTCTGTCTCCTCGCTAGACGATTCCGAACCCGCCGCCCTGAGCGGCCTGCCGGTGCTTGCAGATGTTCGCGCAAATGTTCTTGCAAATGAACCGACGATCTGACGATAGCACGCCGGTTGCCCCGGATCGAGGGTTCGCTCGATCGAAACGACAAGGGCGGCAGGAACTTTGCTCATGACACGTCAATCTGTGATGAACTGCGGATATCGGGCGGATAGCAACCGGTCGGTCTGGTAAAAACGCCTGGTTTGGTGAGATTTCACAAAATCCACGGGCCCGAAACACACCCTCACGACAGTGCAGATGTACTTGCATCTGCACTGAACGGCGTCTTAAACTCATCCAGGACGACATGGCCGGACGACGCCGGAGAGTTGGGCTCCCGCGCCAGTATCGCCACCGCAATGCACGAGCGAACGGCTAGAGGCGTCCCATGACATATGTGATTCAGCAGCAAGGCATCCGCGAGCAGGCCGGGAACATGGCGCCGCCGGGCGAATGCGGCGTGGAGCCACGGGAACTCACCTACTGGCGCGCCCGCGCCATCCTGCACGCGCACGACCGCCACCTCGGCTGCCGCCAGTGGATCGCCGCCGCGGCCTATCTGTCCGCGGGCCTGGACGACGAGTAGGCGTCAAGTCCGGTAGACACGAAAACCGCTACGCAGCAGGGCATTCCGGCGAGATTCGCCGAGTGATGCGTTCTACCATGGGATATGACGCATCATTCGTATTCGTCTCGTGGAACGAGGGCATCATGATCCTCACAGCCGTACACGAAGTGGTACTCGCCCAGGTTTCGAATCCGACGCCGCAGGCGCCGCCCCTGGCGAGCAAGATCATGCAATTGGTGCGCTACTGCACATGGTTCGCCCTGTTGTCCGGGACCACCGCGCTCATCTTCGCCGGCGGCCGCTTCGCGTGGGAGAAGTGGAACGGCGGGCCGCTGGAATCGCCGAAGATGGTGGCGGGGGCGCTGGTCGGCGGTCTCGTGGCGACCAGCGCGGGCACGCTGATGAATACGATGCTGGGGTCATGACTCGCCACCGTGCCGATACAGTCGGTGCCGTCCGGTCGTCGACAATGATGGGAGAGGCGCGGTGGCAGGTCGGCGCACCGACACCCGTGACCGAATCCGCACGGTCGCAATGGAGTTGTTCTCCGCGCAGGGCTACGACCAGACCTCCGTACGAGAGATCGCCGAGCGCCTCGGTATCACCAAGGCCGCGGTCTACTACCACTTTCCCGCCAAGGAGGACATCGTCGTCAGCCTGGCCGACGATCTGCGCACCGGCGTCGAGGAGATCCTCACCTGGGCCGCTGCCCAACCGGCCGGCCGGGACACCGCCCGGGAGATCCTGCGGCGCTACGGAATGGTGCTGCACGACACCGGGCGCGAGATGACCCGGTTCATGTACGAGAACCAGGCCGCGTTCCGCCGGCTCGGCGTCGGATCGGCGCTGCGGTATCAGTTCCGTCGGGTCGCCGACGCGGTCACCGGGCCCGATCGCGATCCGCTGGCGATTTTCCATGCCCGCCAGGCGCTTCTGGCGATCTCCTGGAGCGTGGGCATGATGGGCGATGTCGAGCTGACCGACGAGCAGTGCCGCGCAGCAGCTGTCTCGCTCGCCCTGGACATCTACGAGCGGTCCGCGAGCAACGCCTGAAACCCATGCTGGCCACCGCATTTCAACTTCACAGCAAACTGATCGCGTGTCCGGCCACCGTGTTTCCCGGCTATGCCGCACAATGAGGGCGCAGTTGCTCTTCGGCTAGAGGGAAGTACATGTTCGCGCGTAAGACCCTGATGATCTCGCTGTTCGTTCCGATTCTCGTCGCCGGTTGCTCCGCCCACACCACGAAATCGGTTACCCAGGCGGTCAAACCCGCCAATGCCAAATTCGCCACCTCGGTGCCGGTCGGTCCCGGACCGTCGGGCACCTATACGGTGCAGGCCCAACCCGCCCCCGGCACATGCCATTTCGGGAAGAGTTCGGACGGGCAACCGCTGCCCGATCCGAATTGCACTCCGGGAGCGACCAACCCGAAGGTCACCGCTGACAACCTGGCGCAGACCATCTGCCGCAGCGGTTACACCTCCTCGATCCGGCCACCGGCCAATATCACCGGCCGGGAGAAGGAAGCCAACGCGAAGTCCTACGGCTACACCGGATCCGAGCACGACGCAGAATACGACCACCTGATCTCCCTCGAACTCGGCGGCGATCCGAACGATGCGCGCAACCTCTGGGTCGAGCCGCCCTCGCCCGGCCACAAGGCCGGTGCGGGGCCGAACAACCCGAAGGACTCGGTGGAGAATCAGCTGCACTCGCTGGTGTGCTCGGGCAAGGTCGCGCTCACCGACGCCCAGAGTGCCATCGCCGGTGACTGGACCACCGCATTGGCGAAGGTCGGCTACCCCAACGGCAAGTGATCACGACCGGATCCCGGTCACCAGGCTGACCAGTGCGGGCACCAGCCCCTCCTGCGGATCCCGGTTCGGCACCGGGCGGCCGTGTGCCCGAAGGTAATCGGGCACATCGGTCCGCTCGGCCCGCCAGTCGTGCGCGGTGAGCCAGGCGGTGACCTCGCTGCGCGGCTCGTTGTAGATCAGCGCGGTCCACTGTCCGCTGCTGCCGGTCTCGGCCTCGTCGGGCATCTGCCCGATGGCCGCGGCCGCCTCCTCGGGGAGCGGGTCCATCTGTTCCACGGCCACCCGGCTGCCGGCGGTGCTGAGCGCATCGATGGTGTCGAACAGTTGCTCCTGCGCGGTGGCCGGGAGATAGATCAGCAGCCCCTCGACCAGCCAGGCGGTCGGCCGAGTGGGATCGAATCCCTGCTCGCGCAACGCCCTCGGCCAGTCCTCCCGCAGGTCGGCGACCACCTCACGGCGGTCGACGAGCGGCTTGTCGCCGTTGGCGGCCAAGGTCTCCCGCTTGAACTCGAGCACCCGCGGCCGATCGAGTTCGTAGACGATCGCGTCCTCGGGCCAGTGCAGCCGATACGCGCGGGCGTCCAGCCCCGCGGCCAGGATCACCACCTGGCGGATGTCCGAATCGATCGCGGCCGCCACGAAATCGTCGAAGTAGCGGGTTCGCGCGGCCTGGAATTCCTGGAAGGACCGGCCGAATTCGGATTCGGCGAGCAATTCGGCGGGTGCGCCGCCGTCCAGCATCGGGGACCACTCCGGGCCCGCCGCGCGAACGAAGACCTCGGCGAACGGATCCACGGCCAGGGCCGAGGGATCCCGCCCGGCCAGGGCGCGGGCCGTGGCGACGAACAGTGCGGTGGATCCGACGCTCGTGGTGATGTCCCAGGAGTCTCCCTCGGTACGCATGATCACCACCGTACCCATCGCGGCGGACCACCGCCTACGCTCGATAACTGCGTGCCACCAGGGCAGATCGCAGATACCACAGTCCCGAGGGCTGATTCGGGTCGAATCCGGTCAGCTGCCCCACCCGCTTGAGCCGGTAGTCGATCGTATTGGTGTGCACATGCAGTCCGCGTGCGGTGCGGCCGCGGTTGAGGTTGTTGGCGATATGGCGTTGCAGCGTGGTCAGCAGGTCCGGGTGGTTCTCCAGCGGGTCCAGCAGCGAGCCGAGATATTCGCGGCCGGGGCCGGGCCGGGTGAGCTGGTATTCCAGTGCCAGATCGTCGAATCGGTAGAGCCCGTCCACGCAGTCCAGCCGGTGCACGATGTCCAGTAGTTCGTGCGCGCGGTCCGCGCCGTCGGGGATCTCCGCCGGTTTCGCCCGCACCACGGTCGCGCGGATGGGCACCTGCGCGGCCCGCGACAAGCACTTCAGCAGTTCGTCGAGTTGCATACTGTCCACGGCGTTTTCGGGGATGAGCACCGTGCCGCCGTCGACGCTCAACAGCGAGAGCGCCGATTCGCCGCAGCGCGTGGCCAATTCGGCCTGCACCCGCCGAAGTTTGCGGCGGGCCACGACTTTTCCGTCCACGCGGGGATTGCGCTCCTCCGGATGCGCCGGAATCGACAGGGCCAGAACGTGGTACGAGGAGGCGATCTCGATTCCGCATTCGCGGGCCATGGTCGCGCTGGAGTGTCCGCCCAGCAGTGCGGAGGTGAGGGTGTGCACCGCGGTGTGGTGCTCACTGACCACCGCGCGGTATTCCTTGACGTAGGCCACCGACACCGTCGAGGTGAGCGTGCCCAGGATCTCCAGCATGCGCCGCGCGGTGGCCAGGACGGTGTCGTAGTCCGCGGCGGTGGCCTGCGCGAACACCAGATCGAATCCGATCTTGAAGCCCTCGTACATCGCGCGGTGGATGGTGTCGATCGGAATGCCCTCGCGAGCCCATTCGGCGGCCGCGGCCTGCACGCGCTCGGTCTTGACGGCGATATCGCCGCCGTCGAGCATGCTGGTGGTCATCTCCACGCACAGCCGGGTGATGGTGGCCACGTCACCGTGCAGGACGTCGTCCGGTAGGGTCCCGCAGGGCGCGACATTCGCGATGAAGTGGTCGACCATCTGCCGTGACAGGCTCCAGACGTCCTGCAGCGGCTGGGAGACCGGACGTCCGGAGACGGTCAGATCGACGGCCGGGGGTGTGACGGTCATGGTGGCTCCTTCCGCGCCCGCGGTAATCGCGCACCGATTACAGTATCGGGCTGGGCTTCTCACCTGAACAAACAAGCGGCGGCCTTGTCGCCCGGGTGTATCCGGCCCGGCCGCCGCTGTGACGGGTCACAATCGGCACCCCCACTACGCCGAAGGCGGCAACCAACCGCAACACACGTATACGCATGCGGCAGTGACTGAAGGTTAGCTCAGCGCGTGTTCCATTCTGCCCGCGCGCCGCGGGCGACCTACAATAGTGATTCGCTGAACCTCCGGGCTCGATACCGACGGGATCCGTACGGTTCGCACCACAATATTTATCCATCAACCTCCCTGCCGGTTTCCCAACAGCAACTGCTCCCGCTTAGGCTGGCTCATCGTGGTTTCACCGATCGATGTCGCGAAGCGATTAGTCCTCGGGCGCCCGTTCCGCAGTGATCGACTCGGTGAGACGCTGTTGTCCAAGCGCATCGCCCTGCCGATCTTCGCGAGCGACGCGCTGTCCTCGGTCGCGTACGCGACGCAGGAGATCCTGCTGATCCTCACCCTCGGCGGCGTGGTCTATCTGCATCTGGCCTGGTGGGTGTCCGCGGCGGTGGCCGTCCTGCTGGCCGTGGTCGTGCTGTCCTACCGGCAGGTGGTGCAGGCGTACCCGTCCGGCGGCGGGTCCTACGAGGTGGCCGCGGAGAATCTGGGTCCCGGTGCGGGACTCGTGGTCGCCGCGGCGTCGCTGGTCGACTACATCATGACCGTCGCGGTATCGGTGGCCTCCGGCGTGGACAACATCATCTCCGCGCTGCCGGGCCTGAATCCGTATCGGGTGGCGATCAATATCGGTTTCGTCGCACTGCTGACCGCGATGAATCTGCGCGGCGTGCGGGAATCCGGCCGGACCTTCGCGATCCCGGTCTACGGATTCGTCGTCGGCGTGCTCGCCATGACCGTCGTCGGACTGGGACAGACCCTGCTCGGGCATGCGCCGGTCGCGGAGAGCGCCCACTACCAGATCCGTCCCGAACAGATCGGGCTGTCCTCGGCCGCGGTGGCGTTCTTGTTGCTGCGTGCCTTCTCCTCCGGATGCACCGCCCTGACCGGGGCCGAGGCCATCTCCAACGGCGTCCCGGCATTCCGCAAACCGAAGGCGCTCAACGCCGCCCGCACCATGACCGCGATGGGCGCGCTGGCCATCGCGCTGTTCGCCGGCGTCACGGCCCTGGCCATGATCTCGCACACCAAGGTCACCGAGAACACCTGCGATATCACCAACTTCCCCGGTAACTGCGACACCGACGCGCAGAAGACGGTGATCGCGCAGATCTCCGCGGCGGTGTTCGGCGGGCACAGCATCGCGTTCTACTACCTGATGGTGACCACCGCCCTGATCCTGATCCTGGCGGCGAACACCGCGTACAACGGCTTCCCGCTGCTGAACTCGATCCTGGCCCAGCGCCGGTACATGCCGCGCCAGTTGCACACTCGCGGCGACCGGCTGGCCTTCTCCAACGGCATCATCCTGCTGGCGGTCGTCGCGGGCGGGCTCATCTACGCCTTCCACGGCTCGACCACGCGGCTGATCCAGCTGTACATCGTCGGTGTGTTCACCTCGTTCACGCTGTGCCAGGCGGGCATGGTGCGGCATTGGAACCGGGAGTTGCGCACCGCGAAGACGCCGGCCGAGCGGGCGCGCATCCATCGGGGGCGGATCATCAACGCCTTCGGATCCTGTTTCACCGGCGTGGTGCTGGTCGTGGTGATGGTCACCAAGTTCACCCACGGCGCGTATCTGGTGGTGTTCGCGATCCCGATGCTGGTCGCGATCATGGCGAGTATCCATCGGCACTATTCGCGGGTCCGGTCCGAACTCGACGTCGATCCCGAAGAGCTCGAGACGCTGCCGGGCCGCGTGCACGCGATCGTGCTGGTCTCCAGCTGGCACAAGGCAACTCAGCGCGCGGTGCAGTTCGCCCGCGCCACCCGGCCCGATACGCTCACCGCGATCTCGGTGAACGTGGACGACTCCGATACCCGCCAGCTGACCCGCGACTGGGAGGAGGCCGGAGTGCCGATCCCGCTGAAGGTCGTCGAATCGCCATATCGCGAAATCACCCGGCCCATCATCGAATACATCAAGCGGGTGCGCACCTCGCGCCCGCGCGACGTGGTCGCGATCTACATACCCGAGTACGTGGTCGGCCGCTGGTGGGAGAATTTTCTGCACAATCAGAGTTCGCTGCGGCTCAAGGCGCGACTGCTGTTCGTCCCCGGGGTGATGGTGACCAGCGTGCCCTACCAGCTGCGTTCCTCGCGTTCGCGGTCCTCGGAGCGAATTCAGCACAGCCCCGGGGAGATCCGTCGCGGCATCACCGGATCGAGTTGACGCACAACCAGTCCACCAGCAGACCGATCAGCAGGTACAGCGACGCGGCCGTGCGCAACCAGCGAGTGATCGCCTGCAGCCGCCGCTGCCTGCCGCGCGACAACCGGTAGTCGGCCGGGGGCGAATCCCGGTCCTCGGCTAGTTGCGCCGCGTCGCGGGCCTCCCGGGCCCAGGTCTCGGTGAAGAAGGAGGAGAACAGAATTCCGGTCGCCACCGCGACGACGAGCACCCCCCAGACCATGCGTCCTTTAAAGCACGTGGCCTGCTCGGCAGTCCAGCCGAGATGCTCCGGTCCAGGTCGGCGGCGTTCGTGCCGACGCCGGAATACGCTGCGACGCTGTGATTTCGGGCGCTGTCGCGTCAGGTGAGGGGCGCGGCGGACCGGGCGAAGGCCGGTCCCAGGTGGGCGGTGTCGTTGAAGCAGCGCACGATCCAGGAATCCGCGGTCACCACGATGTGCGAGATCGAGCCGTTGTCCGCGCCTAGAAAAGCGAACGGGCGAGAGCCGCTGGCCAGCGCCAGCACCTGGCCGATGACGCCGCCGTGGGTGAACACGGCCAGGCGTTGGCCGGGATGCGCGGCGGCGAGCCGCTGGACCGCGTCGCGGATCCGGGTGGCGAATTCTTCGGCCGGTTCGGCGCCGGGGATGACATCCCAGCGCTCCTGTGCGTGCATTCGCTGTGCCACCGGATCGCCTTCGGCGATCATCTTGCGCAAGAGTCCGCCCTCCCAGCTGCCGAGATGCACCTCTCGCAGGTCGCGTTCCACGCGCGCGGTGAGGCCGAGGCGGGCGATGAGCGGTGCGGCCGTCTGCACTGTTCGCCGCAATGTGGTGACGTAGACCGCGTCGATGCGTTCCGCGCAGAGCCGTTCGGCCACGCGTTCGGCGTGCTGTCGCCCCTCCGGGGCGAGTTCGGGATCTCCCTGTCCGTCCACCAGGGGGAAGGGCCGGTCCGGGTACGCGGGGGCGGACTCGCCGTGCCGGATCAGCAGCAGTTCGGTGGAGCCGGCCGGCGGTTGGAAGCGAGTTTGGCGGTACTCGGTCCGGCCTCTGGGAGTTGTCACAGCCAGGAATGCTAGCGACTCGGCCGCCGAATCGCTTTTCGTCGCCGACGCCGGCGTCGTTTCTACCGTCCGAGAACGAATACCTATCGAATCGCCGCCGGTGCAGTCGATCGAGGATCATCGAGCTGTGCGGATTCCGGTACTTCGATGCAATCGAGAAAGGCAGCTACCGCGGGATTCGTTTCGCCCGACCGCCACACCACGTACAAATCCAGCGTCGGTACCGGATCGATCAATTTCACCGCAACCGCAGGGCTGCCGGGTTCGCCCATACCCATGGAAATCGCGCGGGGTAACGACGCGAAACCGACCAGCGGCCGTACCGACACGATGTGCGCGGTCGCGCCCGGATCATCGGCGCGATGGGACACCGACAGCGAGATCTGTGTCTGCGCGGCCGCGTGGAAGATGGCGTCGTACATGGCCGGACATTGCTCGCGGCCGAAAAGCACGCACTGCTGATGCTGTAATTCGATGAACGAGACACCCGCCCGATCCGCCCACCGATGCCGCCGCCCGACGACCGCGACCAGCGGTATCCGGTGCAGCACCCTGCGGTACCGGAACTCCACAGTGCCGGGATGGCCGTAGACGACGGCGATATCCAACGATCCGTCCGCGAGCGCGGCGAGCTGCGGCCCGGTGCGCTTTTCCCACAACGACACCACGACGTCCGGATGCCGCTCGGTCATCCGGGTCAAAGTCCGCGGTAGCACGTGACGGCTGGCGGGCAGGTTGTAGCCGACCGCGACCGTGCCCGCCCGGCCCTCGGCGGTGGCCTTGGCCACCTCGGCCGCGCGGTCCATCCGGGCCAGGATCTGACGGGCCTGTAGCTCGAATTCCCTTCCCGCCGCGGTCAATTGCACCTCGTGCGAGTTGCGGGCGACCAGTTGTACCCCGAGCGACTTCTCCAACTTCTGGAGTTGGGCGGAAAGACTCGGCTGAGTCAGATGAAGGCGCTGCGCCGCACGGCCGAAATGCAACTCTTCGGCGATGGTGATGAACGAGACCAGATGTCGGAATTCCATGACGCCGCTCCTTCCGAGCAATCGCCACGCTAGCCCCGAGAGATAACCAGCGATGAACCGCAGGGGCACGGCGATCACCAACCAGGTTGCGCACCAGTGAATCCCGAGCAGCACGCCCACGAGGCGAATAATTGCGAAGTGCCGACACCGGCAATCAGCTCTGCAATTCACCGAGCGCACAAGGCATCACGACCGGTCGTGACGTGGAACTACGCGTCCTGGACCGAATTCGGAACCGGCTCAGCGCATTCGATGATATACCGTTTTCACCAAGCGTCCAGTTATGCCGTCGCCGGAATCGGGATGATCCCACCGGCGGAGGCAGACCGCGCGATACGTCTCAGCCCCCCGACAGTGCGACGGGCATGGAACGGTAGGCGTGCAGGTTCCGCAGCGGATGCGGGATCGGCGGGCCGTCCAGGCGCAGTGCCGGATAGCGCTCGAAGAGGGCTCGCAGCGCGATGACACCTTCCGTTCGGGCGAGCCTGGATCCCAGGCACCCATGTATTCCGCTGCTGAACGCGAGATGCTCGGGGGCGTTTTCCCTGGCCACGTCGAAGCGCTGGGGGTCGGCGAAGACCGCCGGATCGCTGTTGGCTCCCGCCAGCGACAACAGCACCAGCGACCCCGATGTGATGCGCTGCTCCGCGAGGTCGACGTCACAGTTCGCGACCCGGCCGGTCATTCGCACGGGACCGTCGTAGCGCAGGATCTCCTCGACCGCGTTCGGCCACAGTTCCGGTTGCGCGAACAATAGCTCCAGCTGGTCCGGATGGCTTGTCAGCAGGGCGATCCCGTTGCCGAGCATATTGACCGTCGTCAGGAATCCGGCGTCCAGCAGCAGGGTCGCGTTGGCCACCTGCTCACGCCGGGTGAGTTCGCCGTTCGCCACCAGCAGGCTGAGCAGGTGATCGTCCGGTTCGGCCGTGAGCGCGTCGAGGCGCAGGTCGAAGTACTCTTTGACCTCGGCCAGATCTTCGATGGCGTGCCGATAGGTGGCCCAGGACAGACCCCGTTCGAGCAGCGGCGCACCGGAATCCCCCCATTTCAACAGGGTCGCGTGCATATCGGCCGGCAGGCCGAGAATCTCGGCGATGATCGTGACGGGCAGCTGCGCGGAGAAGTCGGTGATCAGGTCGGGTCGAGGATTCGATCGCAGGCGTTCGACGAGGTCATCGGCGACTTCGGTGATTCGCTGCTCCAGCGCGGCGATCGCCTTCGGGCCGAACGCATGTCCCACCAGGCGGCGGTACCGGGTGTGATCGGGCGGATCGGTCACCAGCATCGAGGGCGGTTCGCCGAGGTTCGGAAGGCCCGGATCCGTTTTGCTCAGCAGCGCGCGGATCGGCTTGGGCAGGGCCGGATGAGTCGGCGTGACGACCCCGAAACGCCTGTCCCGCAGGATGAGCCGGCACAGTTCGTAGTCGGCGGTGACGCGGGCCCCCGACATCCGGGGAATTCGGCCGCGCCGCCGGATCTCCTCGACGTACGGCGAGGAGCCGAGCAGGCGATCCGGGCCGAAGGCGATTTGCCCGAGCGGATCGCCCCGCCGCGCCGACCATCGGAGATAGGTGCGCGGCAGCCCGTGCGTGAGCAGCCACCTGGTCCAAGCGCGAGTCAACATTGTCACCTCCTGCGGCCATCCCACCACTTATGATAGAGAGCCGCTATTTCTTGGGGTTGCTGATCGTCACACTCGGGATCGAGAGAGGTGATAGAGGCCACCATGGACAGGCGCGGCTTCCTCGAGAGTGCCGGTTCGGCTGCGATGACGCTGTGGCTCGCGAGCGCGAACCCGGCCAGGTCCCTCGCGGCGCCCGGCGCCGCCGGCCCCAGTCCGAGAACGCCGGTATATCGCGCGCTGGTGCCGGAGATCTTCGCGCCCGTGCCCGATCCGGCCGACCATGTCCAAGCGATCGTGATCGGATCGGGGTTCGGTGGGGCGGTCACCGCGCTGCGCTTGTCGCAGTCCGGCACGAATGTCGCGGTGCTCGAGCGCGGGTCGCGCTGGCCGAATGATCCGTGGCGCGACATCTTCGCCACCGACACGATCCCCGATGGCCGTGGCTTCTGGCACCGCACCGGCTTCACCGGGGCGAACCGGATCCCGCTGGCCATCGATCCGTTCGGCGGGGTGCTCGATGTCTGCAGCTACCCGGGCATCGATGTGTGGCGCGGAGCGTGTGTGGGCGGCGGCTCGGTGGTGTTCACCGGGGTGATGGTGGAGCCGGAGCAGCGGTTCTTCGAGCACGTTTTCCGGGGCGTCGTCGACTACCGCGAGATGCACGAGGTCTATTACCCGAGGGCCCGGAAGATCTTGCGGCCGAGCCCGATGCCGCTCGACATCTACAACTCCGTGGCCTTCGCGCACTCCCGCGCCTGGGACGAACAGGTCCGCGCGGCCGGCTACCGGCCGCAGCCCGTGGCCGGCGCGTGGCGGTGGGATGTCATCCGCGATGAGCTGGCCGGACGATCGAGGCCGTCCGCCACGGTCGGCTGTTCGAACCTCGGCAATTCCAACGGCGCGAAATTCGATGTGAACCAGAACTATCTGCGCGCAGCCGAGGGCACCGGCCACGCCCGGATCTACCCGGGCCACCGCGTGGACGCCATCGCCGGGGAACCCGGTGCACCGGGCCGCTACCGAGTCGCGGTGACCAAGCTCGCTCCCACCGGCGAGGTGCTACGCACCCGCACATTGACCTGCGACATGCTGTTCCTGGCCGCGGGCTCGATCGGCACCTCCGAGCTGCTGGTGCGCGCGCGGGCGACCGGCGCACTGCCGAACCTGAACGAGGACATCGGCGAAGGCTGGGGCAGCAACGGCGACGTCGCCTTGGCTCGGCCGCTCGACACGTTCGAGGCGGGTTTGCAGGGCGCACCGTCCGCGAGCCGGATTCTCGACGACGCGGGCGGCGCTCCGGTGGCGCTGGAAAGCTGGTTCATCCCCGGCACGACTCCCTTCGACACCACGATTCTCGGGACGCTGGGCATCGTGCTCGACGACACCCGCGGACGGTTCGTCTGCGACCCGGCCGACGGGCGCGTGGACCTGCGGTGGCCGCGCGACGGCTCGGCCGCCGCTCTCGCGCGAGCCCGGCAAGTCAACGAAAACTCCGGCTGTGACTGCCGGTCCTTTTCCCGGACGACCCTGGACGCGGATGCCTCGTTCACCTCTCATCCGCTGGGCGGCGCGGTGATCGGACGCGCGACGGACGAATACGGCCGGGTTCGTGGTTATCGCAACCTCTATGTGATGGACGGGGCAGCGGTGCCCGGCAGCACCGGAACAGTGAATCCGTCGTTGACGATCAGCGCGCTCGCGGAACGCAACATCGAACAGATCATTCGTTCCGGGGGCTAGCGGCAACGGCCGGGCGATACAGTCGACAGTTGTGGACGAGACGCCGGTCACACGTCGTGAGCGGTCGCTCACCCAGCGGGTGGCGATCCGGCTGTTCTACCCGACATTCCGGCCGAGCGACAAGGCGCTGCGCGCGGCCGTCGCCGGCAGGACGGTACTGGTAACCGGCGCCTCGCACGGTATCGGCAAGGCCACTGCCCGCAAACTCGCCGCAGCGGGGGCGGTGGTGATGCTGGTAGCGCGTTCCGGTCCCGAACTGGAACAACTGGCCACAGACATAACAGCCGGCGGCGGCACGGCCCGCGCGTACCCGGCCGATCTGACCGATATGGCCGCGGTCGATCGACTGGGCCGGACACTGCTGGCCGAATACGGGCATATCGATATGGTGATCAGCAATGCGGGAAAGTCGATTCGGCGGCCCATCGCCGAGTCCTACGACCGTTTCCACGATTTCACCCGCACTATCGACGTCAATTATCTCGGCCCGGTTCGGCTGCTGCTGACGCTGTTGCCGCATATGTGCGCACGCAAGCAGGGACATATCGTGAACGTCTCCACCTGGGGCGTGCTCATGCCGCCGAGTCCGCGCTGGTCGGCGTACGGCGCATCGAAGGCGGCCTTCGACGTCTGGTTGCGCAGCATCGCCGCCGAAATCGCCGGCGACGACGTCACCACCACTTCGGTCTACATGCCGTTGGTACACACCAGAATGAGCGCACCGACCGACTTCCGGCACATCGCCGCGTTGACCGTCGAGGAAGCCTCCGACCTCATCGCGTACGCGGTCACCGCGCGACCCCGTGCCGTCGCGCCCTGGTGGGCAGTCCGGGTCCAAGCCTGGTCCGCGGTGCACCGCGACCGCGTGCAGCGTTTCCTGGAACGACGCAATCGATAGATCGCCATCTGGCGTAGGACTTCCGGCACCGGGACAAGTGGACGCCGGTTCACCGAACAGGTATAAATTAATGGTCGAGGAAATCGAAAATATCGGCCCGGAAACCGGCGGTGCGAATGCCGGATGAAAAGGGCATATAGTCGTCTCGTCGGAAGACGAAAGTCACCAATAGATCGCGACCACCGGAAAAATATTCCGGCGTACGGCGATGTACACCGATGCAATCTTCTGCTTATACTGTGGGCGGTCGGGGTTAGAAGGAAACAATGACCGTTCCGCGACTCCCGCTCGACTCCACCCCGGGATCGAGCGAAATTACCGAGCCGGACCTGTCAGCCATACAGCCGATAGCGCTCTCTGCCGGGCAGCAGGGATTTTGGCTGGCGCAGAAATTCAGTCCGGATGTGCCCATATCAGAGGCGCAGTACATCGAGTTCCGAGGTGATCTCGAGATAGATCTGCTGCGCGAGGCAGCGATTCGAGCCGGCCAGGAGTTCCAATCGGGATATCTACGACTTGTCGAGACCGATGGTGCGCCCTACCAGCTGTACGACCCGTCACTGAAGTCGGCGGGACCGGTGATCGATGTGCGGGCCGCGCCGGACCCCGTCGCGGCGGCGTTGGAGTGGATGCGACGGGAGTACACCGCACCGCTGGTGATGACTCGCGACCGATTGGTCGCCACGGCGATCGTGCAAGTCGGGGATCGGCATTATCTGCTGTATTGCCGGAGCCACCACGTCGCACTGGACGGCTACGGCGCGATGATGATCGTGAATCGGATCGCGGCGCTGTACACGGCGGCGGTGCAGGGCCGCGAGCCCGAGCCCAGCCGGGCCGCGGATATCCGCACTCTCTACGAGGCCGACCGCAGTTACCGGGGGTCGAAGCGGTTCACCGATGATCAGCAATATTGGGTGAACAGACTCGCCGGCGTCCGTACGGAGTTCAGCCTGGCCGCCGCGAGCGTGCCCGCCGGCGCGGACAGCGTCGTCGCCGTCACCGAACTGCCGGCGACGACGATGGAGCGGATCGATCGTTCGGCACAGGCACTGGCAGCGAGCCCGGTCGCGGTCGTGGTCGCCGCATTCGGCTGCTACTCGGCCCGCCGGACGGGCCGTGACGAGGTTCTGGTCAACATCCCCGTGTCGGGTCGCACGACCGCCGTACTGCGGCGTTCCGGGGGCGTATTCGTCAATGTCGTACCGCTGCCGATCGTCCTGGACGTCGGGGACACGGTCGCCACGCTCGCGCGGCGGGTGCAGTCCGATCTGGTGGGTGTGCTGCGGCACCAGCGGTTCGGCCTCGCCGACATCCGTGCCGCCACCGGGACCCCGGTAACGCAGCGGCGGTTCGCGGGACCGGTGGTGAACGTCATGCTTTTCCCGCAGCGGATCCAATTCGGTTCGGTGACAGGGGAATTCCACATCCTCAGCTCCGGTCCGGTCGAGGATCTGCTGGTCGACATGTACCAGACCGGGGATCCGCCGCGAACGATCCTGCAATTGATGGCCAATCCCCGCCTCTACACCGACTCGGAGCTGTCGGGACACTGCGCGCGATTCGCCGAGTTCGTCGACGAATTCGCCGCTGCGGCTCCGGACACCGGGCTCGGGCACATCCATCCCAGCAGCGCCGCGCTCGGCGCCCGGATCCGCCGTCGCCGCGAGAACCAGATGTACTGGCGCTCGGCACTCGCGGACCTTCCCGAGGCCCTCGACCTTCCGTCGGGCCGGGCGCGGCCGGCGCTGACGTCGAATCGGGGCGCCACTGCCCGCTACCCGTTGCGTGCCGGACTGCCGCGGGCGTTGGAAGACCTGGCGCGAGAGCACGATTGCTCACTGTTCACGACGATTCACGCCGCATTGTCGATCCTGCTCGCTCGAATGAGCGGCACCACCGACATTCCGATCGGCACACCCGTCGCACGCCGCGGCACGGCGCGACTCGACGGCATGGACGGAGTATTCGTCGGCCCGCTCGTGCTGCGAAGCCGGATGGACCTCCGAGAATCCTGCGCCGACCTGCTCGACAGCATCCGGCGCCTCGACCTCGAAGCATTCGACCACGCCGATATCCCGGTCGAACAGGCAGTGGCCCGGCCACCCCGAGTCATGCTGACCTCGGGGACCCCGGACCCGCTCGAACCGGGGATGGTGCGCCTGGAATCCCCGGCTGCCGGGCACTCCTGCGAAATATCCTGCGCGGACCTGCGATTCGAACTGTCGGCAGAGCACGACACCGGTGCGGTGACAACCACGATCACCTATGCCGCCGACCTGTTCGAGGCCGCGACGATCGACTCTCTGGCCCGGCGATGGAACCGGATACTCGAATCGCTGGCCGCCGACCCGGCGATTGCGGTCGGCGCGATCGAGGTGCTCGAGCCCGCCGAGCGGGCCGATCTGGTGTCGCGCTCGGGCGATCCAGGCAGCACCGTGACGATGACATTGCCGGATCTGCTGGCCGAGGCGGTGCGGCGGAATCCGGACGCACCGGCGGTCGTGTTCGAGGGGCGGTCACTGAGTTACCGCGAGTTGGACGAGCGTTCGAACCGGTTGGCCCGGTTACTCCTCCGGCACGCTGTGGGCCCGGAAGACGTTGTCGCGGTGGGTATTCCGCGAAGCCTGGATTCGGTGACGGCCGTCTGGGCGGTGGCGAAGTCGGGAGCGGCTTTCGTGCCGATCGATCCGGGCTATCCGGGCGAGCGGAAAGCTCACATGGTGGCCGATTCCGGTGCGGTCGTGGGCGTGACGGTGGCATCCGCGCGTGCGCGACTGCCGGACGGAATCGATTGGCTGCCGGCCGACGAACTCGACGAGTCCCCGGATACCCGGCCGATCTCCGACCGGGACCGGACCACCGTGCTTCGCCCGGAGCATCCGGCGTATCTGATCTACACCTCGGGCTCCACCGGTGTGCCCAAGGGCGTGGCGGTGACACATGCGGGGCTGGCCGCACTCCGCGACGAACAGCGGGAACGCTATGGGACAACAGCACTTTCGCGGACTCTGCACGTCGCATCGCCGAGCTTCGACGCCTCGGTCTGGGAGTTGCTCCTGGCAGCGGGCGCCGGGGCGACGATGGTGATCGCCTCCCCCGGCAGCTACGCCGGCGCCGAACTGGCCGAGCTGCTGCGCCGCGAACGGGTGACGCATGCGGTGGTCACACCGGCCGCATTGCTGTCGATGGATCCGGCCGGTCTGGACGCGCTGCGCGTCGTCGTCACGGCCGGTGACGCGTGCCCGCCGGAGCTGGTGCGGCGCTGGGCCGCCGACGGTCGTTCGCTGATCAACGCCTACGGCCCCACCGAGACCACGATCATGACGAACCACAGCCTCCCGCTCGCGGAGGATGATCCGGTGACGATCGGTGGTCCGATTCGCGGTGTGGCGGAATGGATTCTGGATCAGCGGTTGGAGCCGGTGCCGGCCGGTGTCGCGGGTGAGCTGTACGTGGCGGGGCGATCGCTCGCCCGCGGGTATCGCGGCCGGCCGGGACTGACGGCGGAGCGCTTCGTCGCGTGTCCGTGGGCGCCGGGTGAGCGGATGTACCGGACCGGAGACGTGGTTCGATGGACTGCCGCCGGCACGGTCGAGCATCTGGGCCGATCGGACTTCCAGGTGAAGATTCGAGGTCTGCGGATCGAGCTGGGCGAGATCGATGCGGCTCTGACGGCTCACGCGGCCGTGCAACGCGCGGTGACCATCGGTTTTCGCGGGGATTCGGGGGCACCGTCGCTGGTTTCGTATGTTGTTGCCGCACCGGATCATTCGATCGATACCGCGATGTTGGGCAAGTATCTGGGCGATCGGTTGCCGGCGTACATGGTTCCGGCGTCGATCATGGCGTTGGATCGCATTCCGTTGACACCGGCGGGCAAGGTGGATCGCCGGGCGTTGCCGCAGCCGGTGTTCGATGGCGACCTACCGTACCGGGCGCCGGAGACCGCGACCGAGCAGATCGTTGCCGGGTGTTTCGCGCACACTCTGGGTGTCGACACGGTGGGCGTCGACGATTCGTTCTTCGCCCTCGGCGGAGACAGCCTGACCGCGACCCGCATCGCCGCGCGAATCGGGGCCGCGCTGGATACCGATGTCCCGGTCCGATTGCTGTTCGAGGCGTCCACGGTCGCTGCCCTCGCGGCTCGCATCGACAGCCGCTCCGGTACCGGGCGACGACGCCCGCCGCTGATCGCCCGGCCGCGTCCCGATCTCATTCCGCTGGCCCCGGCCCAGCAGCGGATGTGGTTCTTCAACCAGTACGACCCCGGCTCGGGCGCGTACAACGTGCCGATCGTCATCCGGCTGCGCGGAGAGTTGCACGTCGAGGCGCTGCGAGCGGCCATGATCGACGTGCTGGACCGGCACGAATCCCTGCGAACCCGGTACCCGGATCACGACGGAACGCTCATCCAACTGATCGAACCCGTCGAGGCGGTGGACCGCGAACTGCCTCTGGAGTCGGTCCCGCCGGACCGGTTGGTCGCGGCGCTGACCGAATTCGTCACCGAAGGCTTCGACGTGAGCGTCCGGCCGCCGGTGCGCGCCCGGCTGTTCCGCACGGCCGGCGCGCAGGAGCATGTGCTGGCCGTGGTGGTACATCACATCGCCGCGGACGGCTTCTCGATGACGCCGCTGGCCCGGGACGTCGCGGCGGCCTATTCCGCCCGTCTGCGCGGCGCGGCCCCGTCGTGGACTCCGCTGCCGGTTCAATACGCGGACTACGCGCTGTGGCAGCGAGCTGTGCTGGGCGCGCCGGACGAACCGGAATCACTGTGCGCCCAGCAGATTCGCTTCTGGACGCGAACGCTGAGCGGAGTTGCCGAAGAGCTTCGCCTGCCGTTCGACAGGCCGCGCCCGGCCGTGATGTCCAACCGGGGCGCCACCGCGAGCTACACCGTGCGTTCGGACACCGTACGCGCTTTGGAAGCCATTGCCCGGCAACATAATTCGTCGTTGTTCATGGCGATCCACGCGGGATTGGCGGTCCTGCTCGCCCGCATGAGCGGCAGCACCGACATCCCGATCGGCACCCCCGTCGCGGGACGCGGGGTCGCCGCGCTGGACGACATGGTCGGAATGTTCGTCAACACACTGGCGTTGCGCACCGAGGTCGATCCGCACGAATCCTTCGCCGACCTGCTCGACCGGATCCGGCACATCGACCTCGAGGCTTTCGACCACGCCGATGTCCCGTTCGAGCAGGTGGTGGACCGGCTCGTGACGCATCGGTCCCAGGCTCGCCATCCGCTGTTCCAGGTGATGCTGGCGTTCCACAACCTGGAGCCGGTGACGCTCGGACTGCCCGGCCTGGACCTGTCGGTGGTCGACCTACCCGTGCAGGCGTCGCGCTTCGACCTGCAATTCGTGCTCGCACAGGACCACGACAGCGGCGATATGACCGTCGCTGTCACCTTCGCCACCGATCTATTCGACGCCGGGACGATCGACTCTCTCGCGCGCCGCTGGATCCGGATCCTCGAATCGGTCGCCGCCGACCCGGCGATCGCGGTCGGGGCGATCGAGGTGCTCGAACCCGCCGAGCGAGCCGATCTGCTGACCCGGCACGGCCCGTCTCCGGCGGACCCGGTCACCCTGCCCGAATTCCTCTCCGCAGCAGTCGAATCCGCCCCCGATGCGCCGGCGGTCGTGTTCGAGGGACGGCGATGGAGTTACCGCGAGTTGGACCAGCGGTCGAACCGATGGGCCCGGCAGCTGATCGAGCGGGGCATCGGTCCGGAGGATGTCGTTGTGATCGGCATGCCGCGTTCGGCGGATACGGTGCCGGCGGTGTGGGCGGTGGCCAAGGCGGGCGCCGCGTTCGTGCCGATCGATCCGAACAATCCGGTCGAACGCGTCGGCTACCTGCTCGCCGATTCGAGGGCGGCCGTCGGGCTGACGGTGGCATCCGCGCGTGCCCGGCTCCCCGAGGGCGAAATCGACTGGTTGACACCGGACATCCTGGACCAGGGCGATGCCGGGCCGGTCGCCGACGGCGATCGGACGCGTCCATTGCGCGTCGACGACGTCGCCTACGTCATCTACACCTCCGGATCGACCGGAGTGCCCAAGGGCGTCGCGGTGACCCATCGAGGACTGCAGAACTGCGCGATCGAACACATCGCCACGCTGGGCATCGACACGGGAAGCGAACCCCGCACCCGCACACTGCAACTGGCTTCGCCGAGCTTCGACGTCTTCGTCCTGGAGCTACTGTTGGCGCTGCGCTCCGGCGCGACGATGATCGTCGCGGCCGGTGACAGCGTGGTGGGCGACGACCTCGCCGAACTCCTGGACCGCGAACACGTCGGCCTGGCATGTCTGACCCCCTCGACCCTGTCCACGATCGACCGGACCCGTTGGCCGCTACCGGATCTGGGCCGTCTGATCGTCGGGGGCGAGCACACCGGCACCGAGCTGGTCGAGCAGTGGGGCGGCAACCGGAAGCTGTTGAACTCCTACGGGCCGACCGAGGCCACCGTCACCGCGACGCTGACCTCTGCCATGGTCTCGGGGCAACCGGTCACGATCGGGCACCCGATCCGCGGCGTCTCGGCGTGGATACTCGACGGGCGATTGGAGCCGGTGCCGGTCGGCGTGGCCGGTGAATTGTACGTTGCGGGTGGATTATTGGCTCGTGGGTACCACCACCGGCCGGGTTCGACCGCGGAACGTTTCCTCGCGTGTCGATGGTTGCCGGGTGAGCGGATGTACCGGACCGGTGATGTGGTCCGCTGGTCGCCCAGTGGTGCGATCGAGTATCTGGGCCGGTCCGATTTCCAGGTCAAGATCCGGGGGCTTCGGGTCGAGCCGGGTGAGATCGATTCGGTGCTCGCCGGTCACGAGACGGTCCGTCATGCCGTAACGATCGGTTGTCACGCCGAATCGGGGGCTCAGGCGCTGGTGTCGTATGTCGTTGCCGCGCCGGGGCATTCGGTCGATACCCGAGCGTTGACCGACCATCTGGCCGGTCGCGTGCCCTCGTACATGGTCCCGGCGGCGATCGTGGTGCTGGAGCGGATTCCGTTGACGTCCTCGGGCAAGCTCGATCGCGGGGCACTGCCCGATCCGGTATTCGCCGACGACACACCGTACCGGCCACCTCGAACTCCGATCGAACACCTCATCGCCGACGAGTTCGCCGCTGTGCTGGGCATCGACACCGTCGGCATCGACGACTCCTTCTTCGCTCTCGGCGGCGACAGCATCATGTCGATCCAGCTGGTGACGCGGGCCAAGGCGGCGGGTGTGGTGTTCTCGCCGCGAGATGTGTTCGAGCGCAAGACGGTTGCCGGACTGGCCCAGGCCGCGATCCGGGACAGCGCCGCGGCGTTGTCCCTGCCGGCGGAACTGCCCGGCGCGGGGGTGGGCCCGTTGGCGCTGACACCGATCATGCGCTGGTTGCTCGAGCGGGCGGGGCCCGGATTCGCCCGCCTCTCGCAGACGATGTCACTGGATCTGCCGCCCGGGATCGACCGGCGCCGGCTCGCCGAGGCCGTACAGGCGGTACTCGACCGGCACGACATGTTGCGCGCGCGACTCGGCCGGAGCGCAGACGGGTACTGGACATGGGATGTGCTGCCGGTCGGCACGATTCGATCCTACGACGTTCTGGTACGAGTGCCGGTGGCAGGGCGGCCGAGCCGCGGCGAGTTGCACGCACTGGCGGCGGCCGAGGTGGATGCCGCCGCGGATCGGCTCGATCCTGCCGCCGGGATCGTGGCGCAGCTGGTCTGGTTCGATCCGGCGGACACCGCGCAGCAGGGCGCGATGCTGGTCGTGGTCCACCGGACGGCGATCGATCGGAACTCCTGGCGGGTACTGGCGGCGGACCTCGCGGCCGCGTGGGCGCGGATCGAATCCGGCCGGCCACCCGATCTGGCCCCGACCGGGACGTCGATGCGGCGGTGGGCGTACGGGCTGGTCGAGGCGGCCCACAGTGCGGAACGGGCCGCGGAACTCCCGCTGTGGCAGGCGATGGCGGCCGGGGACGATCCGTTGATCGGGTCGCGGCCGCTCGACCCCGCGATCGATACGGTCGCGACGGCCCGGACGATCCGGCTCGATGTCGACTCCGAGGTGACCGAGGCGCTGCTGACCCAGGTGCCCGCGGCTTTCCACAGCGGTGTCGAGGACGGGCTGCTGGCCGCCCTGGCGGTGACGATGATCGGGTGGCGGCGCGAGCGCGACACGGCAACCACCACCGGACCGCCGGCGGAGATCGTGATCCGGCTCGGCGGGCACGGCCGTGCGGCGGATGTGGTCCCGGGCTCGGACCTGACCCGGACGGTCGGCTGGTTCGACACGAATTTCCCACTGCGCCTTGCACTTTCGGACATCGACCTGGACGACGCGGGCGGGCCGGCGATGGGCGCCGCGCTGAAGTCGGTCAAGGAACAGCTGCGAGCCGTGCCGGACCACGGAATCGGCTACGGCTTGTTGCGGTATCTCAACGAGGGCACCGCACCGATTCTCGCGAGCGCGCCGCCGCAGATCGCGTTCGGCTATGCCGGGCGCGCCGAGGGTACCGCCGAGCAGATGCCGGCGGCGGCGTGGACCCCGGTGCCGATCGGCGAGGGCGGGGGTGCGGACGGGCTCGGCGCTACCACGGATCCGGATATGCCGGTGCCGGCGGTGCTCGGCGTCCACGCCGTCGTCCTCGACGAACCGACCGGATCGCGACTGCGAACGACCTGGACATATCCCGCCGGCGTGCTCACCGCCCACCAGGTGCGCGAGATGGCGCATTCATGGCGCCGGATGCTGACCGCCTTGGCGGAACACGTCCGCCGCACCGGGAGCGGGGGCCACACGCCATCGGATCTGGACCTGATCGAACTCGGCCAGACCGAAATCGAAAAGCTCGAGGACCGGTATCCGGCGCTGAGCGATGTCTGGCCGCTGGCCCCCTTGCAACAGGGCCTGCTGTTCCACGCGCTGGTGTCCGAGCAGTCGGTGGACACCTACCTCACACAGCTGGTCCTGGAACTGCGCGGCCGGGTCGACGCACGGCGGCTGCACCGAGCCGCACGCCTGCTGCTCGCCCGGCACGCGAACCTGCGCACCGCCTTCGTCACCGATGCCGGCGCCGGACCGGTGCAGGTGGTCGACGACGAGGCGGAGGCTCCCTGGTCGGAGCTGGATCTGTCCGGGCTGGAGGAGAGCGCGCTCGAACGCGAGTGGGAGCTGCTGCTGGCCGCGGACCGCACCGCCCGGTTCGATCCGGCGCGTGCCCCGCTGCTGCGCTGGATGCTGGTCACGATCGGACCGGAGCGGTACCGGCTGGTGCTGACCGATCATCACCTGGTGCTCGACGGCTGGTCGACACCGCTGCTGCTGAAGGAGCTGCTGGTTCTGTACGCCGCCGATGGCGACGTGGCGTCCCTGCCACCCGTGCGCCCCTACCGGGACTTCCTGGCCTGGGTCGGCCGGCAGGACACGGGGGCGGCACTCGATGCCTGGGCCCGTGCGTTCGGCGGCGCCGACGAGCCTACCCTCGTGGCCGCGGCCGATTCCGGTCGCCGCGACACCGAATCACGGGATGTCGCAGGCGAACTCACCGAGGAGCAGACCGCGGCGCTGAGCGCCCGCGCACGGTCCCGCGGCGTCACGCTCAACACCGTGATCCAGGTGGCGTGGGCGATCGTGTTGGGCGCGTTGACATCCCGGAAGGATGTGACTTTCGGCGCCGTCGTGTCCGGACGGCCCCCGCAGATCGCGGATGTCGAATCGATGATCGGTCTGTTCATCAACACGGTTCCGGTGCGTGTTCGTCTCGACACCACCGAGACCCTCGGACAGTTGCTCGACCGGGTCCAGGCGGAGCAGGCCGCGCTGCTCGATCACCAGTTCGTCGGCCTGGCCGAGATCGAGCGGGTGGCCGGGCCCGGGGCGGTGTTCGACACGATCACGGTGTTCGAGTCCTTCCCGATCGATCGCCACGGGGTGAGCGAGGACACCGACATCGCGGGCATGCGACTGGTCGACGTGGTGGGCGTCGACGCGGCGCACTACCCGCTGGGCGTGGTCGGGCGCCTCGACACCCGGCTGCACCTCGAGATCAAATACCTGCCCCGGTTCTTCGATCACGACACGACAGCCGCGATCCTGCGGCGGCTCCTGGGCATTCTCGACGCCGTCGCGGCGGACCCGGACCTGCCGCCGGCCCGGCTCGACCTGCTCACGCCGGAGGAATATCGCGAGTTCGCGCCGAGGTCGGGCCCTCCCCCGGTCCCCGAGCAGGTTCTGCCGGAGTTGTTCGCGGCCACGGTATCCCGGGATCCGGACGCGATCGCGGTGGTGTTCGGGAACCGGCAGTGGACGTACGGCGAGCTCGACGCGGAGTCGAACCGATTGGCGCGATTGCTTATTCGTCGCGGCGCCGGGCCGGAGACCAGCGTCGCGATCGCGTTGCCGCGCTCGTACGAGTCGGTGCTGGCGGTGTGGGCGGTGACGAAGTCGGGGGCGGCATTCGTCCCGGTGGATCCGCGCAACCCGGAGGACCGGGTCCGGCACATGCTCACCGACTCGGGCGCGGCGACCGGAATCACGTTGTCGGAGTGGCGGAATCGGCTGCCCGGCTCGGTGCGCTGGCTGGTCCTGGACGATCCGGCGGTCGAGGCGGAGGGGTCGGACTGCCCGGCGATCGCGGTGACCGATGCCGAGCGAGATCGGCCGGTCCGGATCGATGACGCCGTCTACGTGATCTACACCTCGGGGTCGACAGGCGCGCCGAAGGGCGTGGTCGTCCCGCACCGAGGGCTGGCGAATCTGGTGGCCGAGCAACGCTCCCGGTTCGGGATCGGGGTGGACGCGCGAGTTCTGCACGCCGCGTCGCCGAGCTTCGATGTCGCTGTCCTGGAACTGCTCTGGGCGTTCACCTCGGGCGGAGCACTGGTGATCGCGCCGTCGGCGGTCCTCGGCGGAACCGAACTGGCACAGGTCATTTCGCAGCACTCGGTGACCCACGCGGCGCTGACTCCCACGGCCCTGGACACGGTCGCCCCGGCCGGGCTCGGGAACCTGGGGACGGTCGTGATCGGCGGCGAGACGCCGCCGCCGCACCTGGTGGCGCAGTGGGCTCCGGGCCGGAAGCTGTTCAACACCTACGGCCCGGCGGAGGCAACGATCCAGACCGATGCCGGTACGCCGCTGGCGCCGGGTGAGGCCGCGACGATCGGCGGGCCGATTCGTGGCGTCCAGGAGGTCGTGCTCGACGCGTGGTTGCGCCCGGTGCCGCTGGGAGTCGTCGGGGAGCTGTACCTGACCGGTCCGGGCCTGGCGCGCGGCTATCGCAACCGGACGAGCCTGACCGCGTCGCGGTTCGTCGCCGACCCGTTCGCGGACCGCGGGCAGCGCATGTTCCGCACCGGGGACCTGGTGCGATGGCTGCGGTCGCCACAGGGCGGTCCGACCCTCGACTATGTGGGCCGGACGGACTTCCAGGTCAAACTGCACGGCTTCCGCATCGAGCTCGGCGAGGTCGAGGCGGCCTTGCTGGCGTGTGCGGGGGTGGCACGCGCGGTGGCGGTCGTGCGCCGGAGTCCGGCCACCGGCGATCGGCTGGTCGGCTATGTGGCGCCCGAGCCCGGCGCCGACCTCGATCCGGCCGCGGTACTCGCGTTCGCCGGGCAGCGGTTGGCTCCGCACATGGTGCCGGCGATCGTCCTGGTGCTCGACGCGCTGCCGGTGACCGAGACGGGCAAACTCGATCGCGCCGCGCTGCCCGAGCCCGACTTCGGCACGGGCCGAAGCGAATTCCGCGCACCGGTCACCGAGACCGAGACGACGTTGGCCGAGCTGTTCGCCGGTGTTCTGGGGGTCGACACGATCGGACTCGACGATTCGTTCTTCGCCCTGGGCGGGGACAGCATCATGTCGATCCAGTTGGTCACCCGGGCCCGGGCGGCGGGGCTGGTGTTCTCGGTGCGAGACGTGTTCGAGGGCAAGACGATTGCCGGTCTGGCCCGGCTCGCGGTCCCCGAAAGCGCCGCGGTGGCGGCACTTCCCGAAGAACTGCCCGGCGGCGGCGTGGGGTCGATGCCGTTGACACCGATCATGTGCTGGATGCTCGAGCGCGGCGGTTTCGACCGCTTCTGCCAGTGGGTGCTGCTCACGCTGCCGGCCGGCATCGACCGGATCGCGATCGCGGCGACCGTGCAAGCGGTGATCGACCGCCACGACATGCTGCGGGCGCGGCTGCGGCCCGAGCCCGCGCATCCGTCCGGCTGGGCCCTGCAGGTGCAACCGGCCGGTGTTTCCGCCGCGGGACTCGTCCGGCGGGTGCCGGTGGACGAGTCGCCGGACAGCAGCGCGTTCGCCGCGATCGCCGACCGCGAGGCACGGTCGGCCGCCGAGCGCCTCGATCCCGCGGCGGGAGTCGTGGTGCAACTGGTCTGGCTGGACTGCGCCGAGCGGCCCGGGCGACTGCTGGTGGTCGCGCATCACCTGGTGGTCGACGGAGTCTCGTGGCGAATCCTGGTTCCCGATCTCGCCATCGCCGGAGCCCAGGTCGGTGCGGGGCAGCAACCGCGGCTCGCGGCCGTGGGGACGTCGATGCGCCGCTGGGCGCACGCCCTGGACACGGCGGCGGCGGACCCCGGCGAACTCGACCGGTGGCGTGCCACGCTCGCCGCCACCGACCCGCCGATCGGGACGCGCCCGCTCGACCCGGCAGTGGACCGGCAGTCCACCGTCGCCACCGTGCGGGTGACACTGCCCACCGATACGACCCGTGCCGTACTCACCACGCTGCCGCAGGTGTTCCGCGGCAATGTGGAGGATGCCCTGATCGCCGCACTCGCACTGGCCCTGACCCGATGGCGCCACCGGCACGGCCAGGACATCGCCGGGGCGCTGCTGACCCTCGAAAGTCACGGCCGCCACGACACGGTCCTGCCCGGCGCCGATCTCACCCGGACCGTGGGCTGGTTCACCACGACGTACCCGGTGCGGCTCGACCTGTCCGGTATCGATGTCGAGGACGCGTTCGCGGGCGGCGCTGCCGCGGGGGCGGTCGTCAAATCGGTCAAGGAACAACTCCGCGCGGTCCCGCGCCACGGCATCGGCTACGGACTGCTGCGCCATCTCAACCCGGAGACCGCCCGCATCCTGAGCGCGCTGCCCGTCCCCCAGCTGAGTTTCAACTATCTCGGCCGGTTCGACACCATTGCGGGCGCGCTGCGCGAGAGCGGGTGGATGCCCGCCGGTGGCGAGGCCGACGGCGGCACCGTCCAGCACCCCGACGCCCCGGTAGCGGCTCTGCTCGGCGTCAACGCCGTCACCGTGGACACACCCGACGGCCCCGCCCTGACCGCGGCCTGGGACTACCCGTCCGGCCCGATCAACTCCGCGGAAGTCACCGGCCTCGCGGAACTGTGGCGCGACGCGGTGACGGCCCTGGCCGGGCACGCGGCGCGGCCCGGAGCCGGCGGGCTGACGCCGTCGGATGTGGACCTGGTCGACCTCGACCAGACCGCGATCGACCGGCTCGAGGCCGAATACCCTGCGCTGCAGGACATCTGGCCACTCACGCCGCTGCAAGCGGGGCTGCTGTTCCACACCGAACTCGCCGACGGAAGCCGTGCCGACTACATCGTGCAACTCTGCGTCGAACTCGGCGGGCGGGTGGACTCGGACCGTTTCGGCCGCGCCGCGCGGACGCTCGTCGGCCGGCACCCGAATTTGCGGGCCGCGTTCGTGCGCGACGTCGACGGCGAGCCGTTCCAGGTGGTGCACTCGCATGTCGACACGCCGTTCACGGCGATCGACCTGACCGAGAGCGAGGACGCCGCCGCCGCACTCGACGAGCTGATGGCGGCCGACCGGCAGGTCGACACGACCGTGCCGCCCCTGCTGCGGCTGACACTGGTCAGCACGTCCGCGGAACGGCACAGACTGCTGCTGAGCATGCACCACATTCTCATCGACGGCTGGTCCACCCCGCTGCTGCTCCGGGAACTGCTGATCCTCTACGCCACCGACAGCGACCTCGGCGCACTGGGCCCCGTGCGTCCCTACCGCGACTATCTGGCGTGGCTGAAAACCCAGGATCAGCAGGCGGCGCAAACCGCGTGGGCGCGGGCCCTGGAGGGCATCACCGAGCCGACGCTGCTGGCCCGCACGAATCATGGCGGCCGCCGCACCGACGCCCGGGATGTCCGTGCGCAGCTGAGCGAACGCCGCACCGCGGCGCTGACCGCCCTCGCCCGCCGGCAGGAGACCACACTCAACACCGTCATCGAAGCTGCCTGGGCGATCGTGCTCGCCGACGCGACCGGACGCGACGACGTCGTATTCGGCACCACCGTGTCGGGCCGTCCGCCACAGATTCCCGGCGTCGAATCGATGATCGGACTGTTCGTCAACACCGTGCCCGTCCGGGTCCGTCTCGACTACGGCGAAAGCCTGGCTGAGCTGCTCCGGCGCATCCGCACCGAGCAGACCGCGCTGCTCGATCACAACCACCTCGGACTCGCCCGGATCCAGCAGGCGGCCGGATCCGGCGCGGTCTTCGACACCGTGGCCGTCGTCGAGTCGTACCCGGCCGACACGAGCGGGTTGTCGCAGGACACCGATATCGCCGGGATGCACGTGCTGGAGATAAACGGCCGAGAGGCCGCGCACTACCCGCTGGGTCTGATCGTGCACCTCGGCGACCGGCTGGAGCTGACCTTCAAGTATCTGCCGGAACTGTTCCCGCACAACGAGATCGAAGCTCTCGCGCGCCGGGTGCTGCGCGTACTCGACGCCATCGCCGAGGATATCGATACCCCGCTGCAGCGAGTGCGGTTGCTCTCGGCCGATGAGCTGGCCGCACTGGTTCCCGTTCGCGGTGATCCCGACGCGGCGACGGTGATGCTGCCGCAGGTGCTGGCGGCCTCGGCGAGATCGGACGCGGACGCGGTGGTCTGCGACGGCGAAACGCTGTCCTACCGCGAACTCGACGAGACCTCGAACCGGTGGGCCCGGGTACTGATCGAGGCCGGAGCAGGACCGGAATCGCTTGTGGCCGTGGCGTTACCGCGCTGCATCGACGCCGTGATCGCCGTCTGGGCGGTGGCCAAGACCGGGGCCGCGTTCGTCCGGATCGACCCCGCCCAGCCTCGAGACCGGATCACCAGCATTCTCGCCGACGCCGGCGCGATCGCCGGGCTGACGGCCCGCGCCCATCGAAACCAGCTGCCGGACAACACCTTCTGGCTCGTCCTCGACAGTCCCGGATTCACCACGGAGGCGGCATCGGCATCGGCCGCCGCGATCGACGATCGCGAGCGCACCGCCGCGCTGCGGCCGGAGCATCCCGCCTACCTGACCTACACCTCGGGCTCCACCGGCGTCCCCAAGGGGGTCGTCGTGACCCACGCCGGGATCGCGAATCTGGCCGCCGAAGCGCGGGAACGGTTCGGCCTCACCGCGGCGTCTCGAATGCTGTCCGCGGCCGCACCGAGCTTCGACGTGTCGGTCCTGGAATGGCTCACCGCCACCGCTGCCGGAGCCACGCTGGTGCTCGCTCCGGCGCATGTCGTCGCCGGCGGCGAACTGGCCGAACGGATCGACGCCGCCGGCGTCACCCATGCCGCCTTCACTCCGGCCGTGCTGGCCTCGCTGCCTCCCGGCGGACTCGACAGCCTGCACACGGTGATCCTCGGAGGCGAGACTTGTCCGCCGGAGCTGGCGAACCGATGGGCACCCGGCCGCACACTGATCAACAGCTACGGGGCCACCGAGACCACCGTTCTGAGCTGCCGCGACACCCCCCTGACCAGCCCCGCCGACGGTCCGCTGCCGATCGGCGGCCCGGCTCGCGGCTTCCGCGCGGTGGTGCTCGACCGCCGGCTGCGCCCGGTCCCGCCCGGAGTGACCGGCGAACTGTATCTGTCCGGACCGGGCATCGCCCGCGGCTACCACCGGCGACCCGCGTTCACCGCGGCCCGGTTCGTCTCCGACCCGTACGGACCGGCCGGGACCCGCATGTACCGCACCGGCGATCTGGTCGCCTGGACCACCGATCGGCGTTTGCGTTTCGTGGGACGCAGCGACCTGCAGCTCGAGGTCAACGGCCAGCGCGTCGAGCCCGGCGATATCGAAACCACGCTGTGCACTCATCCGGACGTCGCCCGGGCCGCCGTCGCGGTCCACCGTCGGCCCGACGGCACCGACCAGCTCACCGGCTACGTGGTACCCGCTCGGGACACCACCCCCGACGCCGCGTCGCTGATCGCGCACCTGGCGACCCGGTTGCCCGCCTACATGGTTCCCACGACCATCGTCACGCTGGACCGGCTGCCGCTCACCAGCACCGGCAAACTCGATCACAACGCCCTGCCCGCACCCGATCCGCGGCGGCAGTCTCGGTTCCGGCCTCCGTCCACTCCGCTCGAGGCCGCCATCTGCGACGCCTTCACCCGGATACTGGAGATCGAACGGACCGGAGCGGACGACGGCTTCTTCGATCTGGGCGGCAACTCGCTGGCCGCCACCCGCCTGGTGGCGCGCCTGGCCGAGTCGACCGGCGTCACCGTGCCGCTGCAGTGGCTCTTCACCGATCCCACACCGCGTGCACTGGCCCGCCGTGTCGAGAGCCGCCGCGACGGCCCCGGCGAGCGGGACTTCGCCGAGCAGGATCTTGCCGAGGCGCTGGCGGTCGTGCTGCCGCTGCGGACCGGTGGCGCCGACGCGCCTCTGTTCTGTATCCATCCGGCGATCGGATTGGCCTGGGGTTTCAGCGGACTCGTGCGGTATCTCGATCCGGATCGTCCCGTCTGCGGGCTACAGTCTCCCGCGCTGACCGACCCTGCCGTCCGGTTCGACACACTCGATCAACTGGCGACGCGCTACGTGCGGGAGATCCGGTCGGTCCAACCGCACGGCCCCTACCACTTGCTCGGCTACTCGCTCGGCGGCACCATCGCGCACGCGATCGCCGTGCGGCTCCGTTACGAGGGCGAATCCGTGGCCACCCTGGCGATGATGGATACCCGTGTCGTCACCGCCGACAGTTTCCGCACGCCCACCCCCTCGGTGGCGACGATGCTCGCGGAGTTCGGCGGCTTCGCCGTCGCGGACGGCCCGGCCGAGCCGACGATCGAGGCCGCCGTCGAATTGCTGCACCGGCAAGGCGGTCTGTTCACCGGCGTGACCGCCGAGCATCTGATCAGGTTGCAACACGACTACTCCCGGCTGGTCGAGCTCACCTGGAACCATCGACCAGCTCTGTTCGACGGCGATCTGATCTACTTCAACGCCGCGGACCGCCGCGCCGAGGACGTCACCGCTCCGGCTCGCGCGTGGAGCGAATTCGTCACCGGACGCATTGCCGAACACCGGATTCCGGTCCAGCACGAACGGATGACCGAGCCGGATTCGCTGCGCGCCATAGGTTTCGTGCTCACTGAGCACTTCCGGTCGACCCGCACCACTTCCACAGACTCACTCAGCCCAGCAAGGACGAGCCGATCATGATCACCGACCGAATCGTCGGAACACGTTCCGGCGTCGAACCTGCCAACCTGTTCGCCGAGGAGACAACGGGTACGGATCTGCCTGCTCGCGCTGCCGAACTGCGCCGGTGGACGCTCGAATACCTCTGCCGGCCCCACCCCGACCTCGGCCGGCCGGGCCCGGTCTGCCCGTACACCAGCCACGCTGTCGCACAGCGATTCCTGTGGGCAGCATTCATCCCGGGGAGGGATATCGACCGCGACCTCATCACCGCGATCATCGACGACCTGTACGACCTGTTCCCCGGCCTGCCACCGCGGAACGAGCCCGATTCCAGACTCAAAGCCGTCCTCGCGGTGTTCCCGGACCTCACCGAATACACCGATATCGAATTCGTGCAACGCGACCAGAAATCCCGGTTCGTCGCACAAGGTCTGATGCTCGGACAGTTCTATCCGGGCTGCACCGTCGCGGGGCTGCACAACCCGGACTTCCCAGCTCTCGACTCACCCCTGCCGTTGCTCGCGATCCGCCATATGGTCCCGACCGATTTCCCGTTCCTCAACGCCCGCCGAGAATGGATGGACTGCTATTTGAAACTCTTCGCCCCGGCCATTCCCCACTTCATCGCCACAACTATGTCCGAGAGACTCGTCCGGGCATCCGACGCTCCCGCACGAACTCGGTCCTGACGGTCCTCCCCCGACTGGCGGCTGGTCGGGGCCGGTCGGAGACCTGTGCCGAGCCGGCGAATCGACCTCGCCCGGCACCGTGTCGGCGAACGATAAATTCTCAGCTTTTATCCGGCATCGCGGCGCCGGGTAAGTCTAATATTGTCCATGTCGGGGGTCGACCAATTCGACACAATGGCGAGTCATGACCCCACGGCATAACCGGCCGGAAGGAGATCTCGCCGGAAGAAGGTAATGACGATGACCGAGAATTCGCGCCGAATCACCGCATTACGATTACTCGCCGAGGTCGCCCTGGTGGCCGCCGCGGCAGCTGTTCCGGTAATGGCGGCCTCTCCCGCCATCGCCGCCGCAGCGCCAGGTCCCGAAGTCGCACGCACCGACCACCACGGCGGCTATGGTCCGGGCCACGGCAACGGCAATAGCTGGGGCAATGGGTATGGCGGCGGTAATGGCTACGGGTACGGCGGTAATAGCTACGGCAACGGATATGGCTACGGCGGCAACGATTATGGCGGCAACGGGTACGGCTACGGCGGAAATAGCTACGGCGACGGGTACGGCGGCGACGGGTACGGCGGTGATGGTTACGGCGGCAACGGCTTGTTCGGCAGCAGCTGACCGAACGGCGTGACCCGCCCGTGACAGGCGGGGCGACCGCCGTACTCCCGGCACTCCCCGGCCGCGCAGACGCTACAGTGCCAGAAAATCGACGATCGACGAGAGCAGCGGATGCGCGAATCACAGCTGATGGCCAATGACGCGGCCTTCTACTATCTGGCGCGGTCGGGGCGGGCGACCGACTGGCCGATGTGGTGGGTGTTCGACAGTGGCGATGCCCCGGCGCCGACCGGTGCGCAGGTCACGGCGTACTTCGGTGCGCGTGCGGCGGCGCTGGAGCCGCTGCGGCGGCGCGTCCACGAGGCGCCGGGCGGGCTCACGCACCCGTTCTGGGGTATCGATGACAGCTCGATCGAGAGTCATATCGTCACGCACCCCGAGGGTCTGGACTGGGCCGCGTGCCAGGACCGGATGGCGCAGGTGCTGACCGAACCGCTGGACGCGCGGATATGCGCCTGGCGCCTGCACGTCTTCCCCGGGGTAACCGGCATCGAGACGCTGACCGGGGCCGGCACCGTCGTGATGGTGCACACCAGCCATGCGCTGATGGCGGGCCCGTCGATGACCTCGCTGGGCGAGGCGCTGTTCGCGGCCGACCCCGCGCCGGTGCGGATCGACGGGCAGCCGGCCGCCGCGCGACGTCCGCGGATGTGGCCCGCCGCCCTGGCCGATGCGGTGCGGATACCTTGGCGCACAGTGCGTTTCATGGCCGGAGCCCGCGCTCTGAACCGGTGGTCCGTACCCGAGGGACAGGACGACTGGCCGGTGATCTCCGCGCGCACCAGGACGGTGCTGAATCAGCGCATCGGCGCGGACCGCGCCCTGCGCACGGTCCCGCTGGAACTCGCGTCGGTGCGCGCCCCCGGCATCACCGTCACCTCGGCCGGATTGACCGCGATATCCCTTGCGCTGCAACGCTATTTCGAGAAGCACACGCTCCCGTGCCCGGAGGACCTCTCGGCCTTCGTCACGATCGCGATCCCCGGTGTGCGGGTGCTGGGGGTCAACCGGATCGGCGCCGACGTGGTGGACCTGCATCCCGGCGAGCCGGACACCGCCGCGCGTGCCCGCGCGGTGGACGCCTCCCTGCGCGCTCGCCGCGGATCGGCCTCGAGTCCGCGCGAACTGGCCCGGCTGGAGCTGATCGACCGCCTGCCCAGCCGCATCTACCGGGCGAAGTTCGGCACGCTGCCGCCCGCGGATCCGGCTCCGCTCGCACCGGCGCATACCATTCTGACAAGTATCAGATGCGATTCGGACACCGCACTGTCGTTGCTGGACAGCCGATTTCGATTCGCCGGCATGCTGCCTCCGGTGTACCCGGACATCGCGCTGGCGCACTCGTTCGTGGGTGCGGGTGAGGTCTTCGCGGTCTCGGTGGCCTGCGATCCGGCGATCGTCACGGATCTGGACGTCTACTGCGACCTGCTGCGGCAGGCCTTCGACGAACTGACCGCCCTCGACTGAGAGCCCCCCGCGGCGGCCGTCGCGAAAACGCTGTGCGCCAAGCCTTTCAGCCGTCGACGCGGTGTCCTGCCTGTGCCAGCGCGTCCTTGGCCTCGCCGAGTCGGTGTTCGGGCACCAGGACCAGGTCCGCGTGGTACGTGGAGGTCACGAAGACCGGGATGCCGGCCTCGCTCAGCGGTCCGACGACCGCCGCGGGCATGGTGGTGTCCCGGCCGTACTTGCCGGGGTCGCCGTACAGGCCGATCCAGACCTCTCCTTCGGCCCACGGCGGCGCATCGCGGACCACGGTCAGGCCCTCCGGCGCCCGCACCAGCGCGATCCACTCGTCGTCCTCGGGAAACGTTGCCCCGGCGACGTATTCGACCGCGAACCGGGAGGGGACGACGTGCAGCCGCTGGACGCTCATCCGGCCATCCTAGGACGCGCCACCGGCGACCGGCCCGCGGGAGGAGGCCCGCCGCGGTGCTCATTCGGCGGGATGAACGACACTGGAATACGCACGGTCCGGCGATCCAACAGCCCGAGGAGGTGCGTGATCATGGTCGACGACGTCGAGAAACGCTGGCACGACCCGGGGATGTACCGGCGGGCGGTCGGGTACTGCGTGGGAGTGCTGATCGTCGCGGCACTGCTGTTCCTGGCGATCGACGAGTGGGCGAGCCGCCGGGAGAGTTGTGCGCAGTCCGCGCGCACCTTCTGCGACGGGGCCTCGCAGGGAGCCATCCTCGGCGGTCCGGGTCTGGTGCTGGTCATCGGCACGCTCGGCGCGTTCGTCACCACCTACCGCATCTGGCGCAGGCACCGCGCCTGGCCCATCTGGCAGGGGGCGGGCTGGTTCCTGATGGTCGTGACGCTCGCCTATCTATCGATCGGCACCGGCAGCGTCATGGGCTGATCGCCAGGGCAGGCTTCGAACCGGCATGGCGGATCGGCGGATTCGCGCGATCCTCCGCGGTCCGAAGGCGGGCCCGGCATGCGCCCGAGCGGAATACGGCGGATCCGCTCTCGCGCGGCCTTCGGCCTGGACCGCCGCCTGCGAGTGTCGGCAGGCTGATCGCGGGGCGGGACGTACCCGTCATCGCTAGCGAACAGGAGTTCCCCATGATTCTCGTGACCGGAGCGACCGGCACCGTGGGACGGGCGGTGGTCGATCATCTGCTGGCCGCGGGCGTGCCGGTGCGCGCGCTGACGCGGCGTCCGCGAACCGCGGCCCTGCCCGAGGACGTGGACGTCGTGCGCGGCGACCCGGCCGATCCGCGCAGTCTCGGCGGGGTCATGGCCGGAGTGGATCGGGTATTCCTGCTGACCGCCGGGCCGGATCTGGCCGAGCACGATGCCAACCTGGCGCGAGCCGCCGCCGACGCCGGGGTCGGCCACATCGTGAAACTGTCCTCGGGCCGCACCGGTGACCCGGCCGCCGACGATCCGATCCCGGCCTGGCATCGCGCCGGGGAACAGGCGGTCCGCGCGAGCGGGGTGGCATGGACCATGTTGCGGCCCTTGGGTTTCATGTCCAACGCCCTGCACTGGGCCACAACGGTGCGAACGCAGAACACGGTGCGCGCGCCGTTCGGGCAGGGGCGGATCGCCGTCATCGATCCCGAGGACATCGCGGCGGTGGCGACCGTGGTGCTCACCGGATCCGGCCACGACGGGCGCGTGCACACCCTCAGCGGCCCGGAACCGCTCTCCCCCGCCGAACAGACCTCGATCCTGGCCGAGGTGCTGGACCGGCCGCTGCGCTTCGAGGAGACCACGCCGTCCCAGGCGCGGGCCGGGCTGCTCGGCGCGGGCCTGGACGACGCGATGGCCGATGCGGTGATGGCGTTGCGCGCCACCGCGCTCGAGGCCTTCACCTCGGTGGTGCATCCCGGCGTCGAGGAGATCACCGGCCGCGCGCCGCGCACCTTCCGGGACTGGGCGCGGGCACACCGGGACGAATTCGCCGCTGCCTGAACGCTTTCGGGCGACGCGGCTACGCGGGGATGCCCATCACCGCACGCGGGCGGACAGCAGAGCAGGGCCGCCGGCGCATATCGTGAATCGGCGGCCCTGTTCCGGCATACTCAGGCGCCCGACGGCTCCCGGCGCCGCACCAGGCTGTTCACCACCGGATATCCGGCGCAGACCAGGACGGTCCACACCACGCCGACGATGATCGCCGTGCGACCGCTGTCGGTGAAGAACAGCAGCACCACGACCAGTCCGAGGAAAGCCAGGGCCAGCACGGTGCTCACCGGCGCACCGGGCAGGCGGTAGTCCGAGGCCGGAAGTTCCCCGCGCCGGACGCGCGCGCGATAAGCCATGTGGCACACCAGGATAACGCCCCACACCACGATGATGCCGATGGTGCTGACCGAGGTGATGTAGGCGAACGCCTGTTTCGGGGAGATCACGTTGACGATCACGCCGATCACCATCGCCGCCGCGGAGACCATGATGCCCGTGTATGGCACCTGCCGACTGCTCAGCGCGCCCAGCCCGCGCGGCGCCTCACCGTGTTGCGCGAGGCTGCGCAGCATACGGCCGGTGGAGTAGATGCCCGAATTGCACGAGGACAGCGCCGCGGTCAGCAGCACGAAATTGATCAGGTCGGCCGCGCCCGGGATGCCGACCTTCTCGAAGACCGCCACGAACGGGCTTGCGCCGGAATGGAAGTTGGTCCAGCTCAGCACCGACATGATGATCACCAGCGCGCCGACGTAGAACAATCCGATCCGCAGCGGCAGGGTGTTGATCGCCTTGCGCAGCGTCTTGCGGGGTTCGCGCGCCTCCCCCGCGGTCACACCCACCAGTTCCACGCCGACGTAGGCGAACACCACGATCTGCAGCGCCAGCAGGGCCTGCCAGGGGCCGTTCGGGAAGACACCGCCCTGGGACCACAGATTCGTCACTGACGGGTTCGGCGCATGACCGAATCCGATGATCAGTACGCCGATGCCAATCACGATCATCGCCAAGATCGCGAAGATCTTGATCGCCGAGAACCAGAACTCACCCTCGCCGAACACCTTGACCGAGATCAGGTTCGCGCCGAAGAGCACGGCCAGAACCACCAGCGCGGTCGCCCACTGCGGCACCGCGAACCAGCGCTGGACGTAGTTCCCGGCGACGGTGATCTCGGCCATGCAGGTGCTCACCCACACCGCCCAGTATGTCCAGCCGGTCACGAATCCCGCGAAGCGCCCGAGGAACTCGTGCGCGTACTCGGCGAAACTGCCCGATACGGGTCGGTAGGTCAGCAACTCCCCCAGCGCCCGCATGATCACGAAGATCGCGATACCCGCCACGAGGTAGCACAGGATCAGCGCCGGCCCGGCCTGCTGGATGGCGCCACCGGCGCCCCAGAACAAGCCGGTGCCGATCGCGCCGCCGATCGCGATCATCTGGACGGTGCGCGGGTTCAGGCCCCGCTTGTAGCCTTCTTCCTCATCCACGGGTTCTGCGGTCACCGTGCCCGGCGCCGCACTCCGGTCCATCGTCATGCGACGAACGTACCGGGCGAGCGTTCAACTCGCAGTACGCCATATCGAATGTTGCACCTCGTGACGAGGCAGCAATCCGTTGGTTCACTCCGTGACACCACACGGTGATCCACTCCACACGACCGTCGATTGCATCCGGAACAGTTGTAGTTTCACAATGCTTGTGTGCCTACAACTGTTGCGGGGTTGAGCGCGCGCGGCAAGACCATCGTGCTGGTGACGTGCTGCCTGAGCCTGCTGATCTCGTCGATGGACTCGACCATCGTCAACGTCGCGATCCCGTCCATCCGCGGCCAGATGCACGCGCCGCTGTCGCGGTTGCAGTGGATCGTGGACATCTACACCCTGACCCTGGCCAGCCTGCTGATGCTCTCGGGCGCGACCGCCGACCGGTGGGGCCGGCGGCGAATGTTCCGCATCGGCCTGAGCATCTTCGCGGCCGGCTCGCTGCTGTGCAGCCTCGCACCCACCATCAATGTGCTGATCGGCGCGCGTTTCGTGCAGGCCATCGGCGGATCGATGCTGAATCCGGTGGCGATGTCCATCATCACCACGGTCTTCACCGACCGGGTCGAGCGAGCCCGCGCCGTCGGCGTCTGGGGTGCGGTGGTCGGCGTGTCCACGGCGCTGGGGCCGATGGTGGGCGGGGTGCTCATCGACGCGCTGGGCTGGCCGTCGGTGTTCTGGATCAACCTGCCGATCTGCGCGGTCGCGCTGGTGCTCACCACGCTGTTCGTGCCGGAATCCAAGGCGTCCAAGGCGCGCGGCATCGACCCGCTCGGGCAGCTGCTGGCCATCGTGGTCATGTTCACGCTGGTCTTCGGGCTCATCGAGCACAAGCCGATCATGCTCGTCAGCACCGCGATCGCCCTGGCCGCGTTCTGCTACGCGGAATGGCGGCATCACACACCGTTCATCGATCTGCGTTTCTTCCGCAGCTTCCCCTTCGCCTCGGCGACGATGATCGCGGTGTGCGCCTTCGCCTGCCTGGGCGCGTTCCTGTTCAGCGCCTCGCTGTATCTGCAAGGCACACGGCATTATTCGGCCGTGCACACGGGTCTGCTGTATCTGCCGATGGCGCTGGGCATGCTGGTGTGCTCACCGCTGTCGGGGCGGTTGGTCGGGCGCTACGGCACGCGGCCGTCGCTGGTGATCGCGGGGACGCTGCTGGCGATCTCCACGATCGCGCTGACCACGCTGCGCGGCGATACGCCGGTGTGGGCACTGATCCCGATGTTCGCCCTGTTCGGCATGGGCTTCGGCACCGTCAACGCCCCGATCACCACCGCCGCGGTCAGCGGTATGCCGCTGGACCAAGCCGGCGCGGCCTCGGCGGTGGCCTCGACCAGCCGCCAGATCGGGGTGAGTCTGGGCGTGGCCTTGTGCGGCCTGTTGGCCGGTGCGAGCCTGTGGTGGGTCCTGGCCGTTCTGGCGGTCGGTGTCATCGTGCTGGGCGTTTCGGCCAGCACCGGCTGGGCCCGGCGCTCCCAGCAGGGGGTCGCCTACCTGCTCGAACAGAAGGTTCCCAGCCATGCCGGATGACGTCCCGACGCCCGACGAGGTGTGGCGGATGCTGCTGCACGTGGTCGGGACCCGCGACAAATGGAAGCGGGCCATCACCGAGCGCACGGGACTGCCGTTCAGCCGGATCAAGATCCTGCGCCAGCTGCGCTGCGGACCGATGACGGTCAAGGAACTCGCCGCCGCGGCCGCGATGGACGCGCCCGCGGCCACGGTCACCGTCAACGATCTCGAGGACCGCGGCCTCGTGCTGCGCTCGGTGGATCCGGCCAACCGGCGCACGAAGGTCGTCTCCATCACCGAACTCGGCAGCGCGGTGGTTGCCGACGCCCTCGCCACGCACGATCCCGCACCGGAAACGATTGCCGCACTGTCGGAATCGGATCTGCGCACCCTGCGCGACCTGTTGCGCAAACTCGACCGCTGAATCCGCGCGCCGGGTCCACAGCAAACCTCGAGCTCGAGCGCTCGCACACCGCCGCAGCGGCGGAATAGGGTGTGCCCCATGACCCCCTTGCAGCAGTACATGGCCGAGGAGATCGCGACCGACCACGCGGACGGCATTCTCGATCGTCGCGAGGCGTTGCGCCGCCTGGGCATGATGGGGCTCGGGGCCGCCGCGGCCTCGGCGCTACTGGCCGCGTGCTCGTCGAATCAGAGTGACAGTCAAGCACATTCGGCCGCTACCTCGCCGGTCACTGCCACCTCGGGCCCGCCCGGCGCGGCGGGCGCGCTCGAATCCAGCGCCGTCACCTTCGCGGGCCCGCAGGGCCGCACCCTGCACGCGGCCTGGGCGCAGGCGAAACAACCGCGTGGCGGCGTGCTGGTGATCCACGAGAACACCGGGCTCACCGATTTCATCCGCTCGGTCACCGGACGTTTCGCGGGTATCGGCTACAGCGCGCTGGCGGTCGACCTGCTGTCCGAAGAGGGCGGCACCGCAACGTTTTCCGAGCCCGCGGCGGCCACCGCGGCGCTGAGCAAGATCCCGCAGGACCGGTTCGTCGCGGATCTACAGGCCGGTGTCCAGGAGCTCGCACGCCGGGTGCCGGACAAGAAGCTGGGCGTGACCGGCTTCTGCTTCGGCGGCGGGCTGACCTGGATGCTGCTCACCGCGGGCACGCCGAACATCGCCGCGGCCACACCGTTCTACGGCCCCTTCCCCGCCGACGGAGATCTGTCCCGGTCCGAGGCCGCGGTGCTGGCGATCTACGGATCCCTCGACGCCCGGGTCGGGGCCACCCGCCCCGCCGCCGAGGCCGCGCTGCGGAAAGCCGGCCTGCCGCACGAGACCTTCATCGCGCAGGGCGCGGACCACGCCTTCTTCAACGACACCGGCCCGCGCTACAACGCAGCCGGGGCCGCGGAGGCGTGGCGGCGCGTCACCGACTGGTACGGGCGCTATCTGGGCTGAGTTCCGGCGCTGTCCGGGTCCAGGCCCGACAGCACGTCGCGGACCAGGCTGTCCACATCGCGGGTGCCGTCGACGGTGCGACCGTACTCCCGCGCGGTCAGCGGCTGCAGGATGGCCAGTTGCGAATCGAGCAACTGCACGTGCATGAAATGCCCGGTGCGCGTGGTCATCCGGCGGACCAGCTCCGCGCGCGGCACGTCCAGGGCGACGAAGTACAGTCCGGGGACGGCGGCCCGGAGACGGTCGCGGTACTCGTGTTTGAGGGCCGAGCAGCTCACCACCGCGCCGTGTTCCCCGCGAGCGGACAGCCAGTCCCCTATCGCGTCGAGCCACGGCAGGCGATCCGCGTCGTCCAGCGGGATGCCGGCCGTCATCTTCGCGATATTGGCCGGCGGATGCAGATCGTCGCCGTCCGCATAGGCCACACCGAGCGCGGTCGCCAGCCGCCGGCCCACCGTCGTCTTCCCGGATCCGGACACGCCCATCACGGCGATACGGGGCTGCGCTGTGGTCATGGGTGTGACGATACGCAGGACACGCGAGCGTCTCGAAGCCGTCCATCCGATGCCGCACCCCGGGGTTCAGACGGAATCGGACATCTCGATTAGGCTCGGTTCGTGGCGCAGGAGAAGACTCCGGAGTGGGCGGCCGACAAGGGTTCCGGCTTCGAATTGGGCACCGACGGGCCGCGCGTGATCATGACCGGCGTGGACGGCACCGAGGCGTCCTGGCGCGCCGCCGCCTATGCCGGGGGCCTGGCCAGACGGCAGAACGCGCTGCTGGCGCTGGTCTACGTGCAGCCGTACATGGCGATGTCCGGGGTGTACGGCGCGGATGTGCAGGGCGCGACCGCGGAGGTCGCCGACGATCTCGCCCGCGAGATCTCCGCACACGCCGAACGGGTCAAGAACGTCTACAACACCCGCTGGAAGTTCTTCACCCGGCGCGGCGACCCGTACACCGGGCTCGCCCAGGCCGCCGACGAACTCAAGGCCGACGCGGTGATCGTCGGGGCGTCGGAGAAGGCCGGGCACCGGTTCATCGGTTCGGTGGCGGTCCGGCTGGTCAAGGCCGGGCGATGGCCGGTGACCGTCGTTCCGTGATCCGGCTCAGATGCGGGTCAGTTCGAACAGCCGGAAAGGGCGTTCGGGGACCATACCCTGCTCCATCGTGTAGCCCGGCCAACGCTCGATCGCACGCTCCCAGGCCCGGTCTCGCTCCGCGCCGCGCAGCCGCCGGACACGCACCTTGAAACGCTCTCCGCGACTGTGGATCTCGGCGTGATCGGCGGCGCACAGATTGGCCGACCACGAAGGATGTTGCGGCCGGCCCCAATTGGAGCCGACCAGCAGGAAGTCATCCGGCCCGTCGGGCACGTACAACAGCGAGACCGTGCGCGGGAGACCGGATTTGCGGCCCAGGACGGTCAGTTCCATGGAGGGCAGACCCGCCACGTCCAGGACGCCGTGCCGGCCCCCGGTGATCCGGCGCACGAGGCGCTCCAGCACGATGATGAATGGGGCGATTCGCATTACCGCCCGACGACGCCCGAGCGTACGGCCTACCGCGGGTAGCGGGTTCCTCAGCACGCGATTCACCGTATCCCTCCGTAAACTCGTGGCGATGTCGCCGAGTGTAACGGGCCGACTGCCCCGCTTATTCCGCCGCGAGCGTGCCTACCGTCATGTGCCCGTGAGGAATTCGCTCATCGCCCCCGCGACGGCGACGGGCTGGTCGATCATGGACAGCACGTAGGCGTCGTCGATTTCGCGCAACCGCCCTTCGGGAAGCAGGCCCGCCAGGCGGGAACCGTGCTCGCGCGGCATGACCTTACCCGCCGAGGACCACAGCACCAGCGCTTGGCCCGCGAAATCGCGCAACGCCTCGGTGGCGGCGATCAGCTCGGCGCGCGGCGGCAGGGATTTTCCGTATTTGCGCAGATCACGGCGGATTTTCGGATCGCGCAGACCCGGCTCGGTCCAGCCATGCACCAGATCGTCGGGCAGCGGGCGGCGCGCCATCCAGCCGAGCATCATCGGCAGCCGCCGCAGCGGGGCGATACGCAGCTGACGCAGCGCCAGTGCCAGCCCGCCGGGCGCGTAGACCGCGATCACGGTCATCTTTCCCGGCAGTCCGGGCGGGAAATTGTCGAATGCCTCACAGGGCATGACGATGAGCCGGGAGACGCGTTCGTCGAGGCCGTATGCGGTCAGGAACAGCCCGCCGCCCCAGTCGGTGTGTACCAGGGTCACCTCGCGCAGATCCAGCGCCTCGAGAAAATCCGCGATCACCTGATTCAGGCCGCGCATGCTCAGATCCGCGTCCGGGCGCATGGGTTCGGGATGGGCGCCGAGCGGCAGCGCCGGGCGGATGTACCGGAAACCCTCCGGCAGCAGCGGCAGCACCCGATCCCACTGGGTGTGGTTCATCAGAACCCCGTGCAGCAGTACCACCGGCGGGCCCTGCCCCTCTTCGACGTAGTGCACCCGGCCCGCTGCGATCTCGACTACCGGCATCCGATCGATCCCTTCGCTAGAACAGTTGCTCTAGAGCATGTGTTCTAGTGTGGTGGTATGGCGGAGAACATGTCAACCAGCACCCGCGAACGCATCCTCACCGCCGCGACCGAGCTGATGCGCCGGCAGGGGTACGGCGCGACCACCGTCAAGGAACTCACCGTCGCGTCCGGTGCGCCGATCGGATCGCTCTACCACCATTTCCCGGAGGGCAAACAGCAGATCGCCGGGGAGGCGCTGCGCACCAGTGGTGCGGCCTACATCCAGCTGCTGCCGCTGCTGATGGATCCGTACGAGGATCTGCGCGAGGCGGTTCCGGCCGCATTCGCCGCCGCGGCAGCGGATATGGCGCAGTCCGGATGGATGAACATGTGCCCGGTCGGCACCGTCGCCGGCGAGATCGCCGACAGTCAGCCCGCGTTGCGCGAGGTGGCCGCGGAGGTCATCGAATCCTGGATCGAGCAGGGCGCCGCCTACCTCGAGGGCCGCGGCCTGCGCCCCGACCCGGCCCGCCGACTGATCCTGGCCATGCTCAGCGCGCTGGAGGGAGCGTTCATCCTCGGTCGCACACTCCGCTCCCCCGAACCACTGCACGCGGCCGGTGAGGCCATGAGCGCGCACCTCGAGATCGCGTTGCGGGACCAGGAGTCCTCCCCCGCCTGAGCGGCCCGGCCGGACGAGTCGAGTCAGCTACCTCCGCAGAGCCGGCGCCGCGCGGCATCCACCACCCAGCCGGGCATTCGACGACTCGAAAACCTCGACGCCCGAGAGCAATTCGCCTGCGCCGACCGCGCACACACGGTCGGCGCCCCACAACGTCGAACTCACCCCGCAGCCAGCACCCGCTGAGCCCGAACCGGAAACAACTACGCCACCGCGAATTCCGCTGACGTGCCGGTGAAACGGGCGCGCTTACCCGCGGCGTCGCGGGAATCGCCGGTGTAGCGGATGCGGTAACGTCCCGTGGGGGTACCGGGTGGGACGGTCCATTGGATGCGGACGATCGACGCGGCGGGTTGCCCGTCCGGGCGCCGCCAGTGCAGTTCCGTGCACCAATCGTTGTCGTCCTGAACTCGTCGCCAGTCGCCGCCGTTCGCGCGCTGGATTTCGAAATAGGTTCCGCCGGTGTGGAAGTCGTTGTTCGGATGCGCACCGCAGAACTCGGCCGCGACGGTCTGTCCCGCGACGCCGTTCGCGGGCTGGGCCAGCACATCGCCGAAGGCATGCCCGGCGACGGGTACGTCCGGCGGTACCGGCGGCAGCAGATTCGGCTGCGGCCCGGAGGTCCAGTCCAGCGGCGCGGGACCCCGGCCGAGGTCGGTGCGCGCGGCCAGAGCCCTGGCCAGCCGGTCGAATTCCTGCATGTAGGCCGGGAGCGTCCAGCGGCCGAACTGGGTCTCGCCGCCCTCGTACTGCTGCGAGACGTACTCCTCGGGTGTGGTCACGTATTGGCTGTAGCCGTTGGCGTACCCCTGCATCAGCACGTTCTCCAGCGGCACGCCGAGCGCGTGGGCGACCAGGCGCCGGATCCGCAGTCCGGCCACGATGGTGTATTCCGCTGGGCCGCAAGCCAATACCAGATCACCGATGCGGATGATCTGAAGCATCAGTACCTGCGGATTCCACGGCCGCGGCGGCAGGATGCCCAGCGGAGCGGCGATCAGTTTGGGCGCCTGCGCATCTCGCATCCACTGCTCGATCGGAGCGTCGAGGCCGCCGAGTGCAGCCACCATCGGATTCGAATCGCCCTCGCTCAGGAACGACAGCTGACTGTTCCAGTTGTCCTCCTCGCTGGTGGCCATGGCCGAGGCGCCCATCATCGCCGGCGCGGTGCGGGCGGGTTTGCCGTCGGGGGTGTAGGAGCCGTCGACGGCGATATCGGCCATGTTCACGTAGTGCGCCACCGCGTCCACACCGCCGCGGCTCATCGGGCGCGCGGAGTCGAAGGCCGCGCGTCCGGCCCGATATTGCCGCTCGCCGATGATCGCGCAGTTGAGCCGGTTGTCCTCGGTCGGCCCGGACGGGTGCATGGGAACGCAGTTCAGATTGGGCGTCATATCCCCCGCGTTGGTCTGGGCGAACGCCGCCAGGAAGCGCGGCTGACCGTCGCCGTGCCGCACCCCCATCTCGTCGTGCTCCCAGCGATAGCTGGCATAGCCCTTGTTGTCGCCGGAGATGAGGGTATTGCGGTCGGTCAGCGAGGTGCCGTGGGTGGCGAACCAGGTGATCGCCCCGACGTCCCGGCCGCCCTGACGCAGCCGCAGCACCGTCACCGCGGGGTCGATCGCATCGGGAAATACGGCCTTGTCCGGCGGCGGATCGAGTTCGAAGGCGACCCGGGAGCGGTTCGCGCTGGCGTCGTGGAGTTCGCCGTGCCCGAGCATGATCGTGCCGGGCGCGAGCCGCTCGTGCGCCCGCACGAGCGCGGTGACGATCCCGTTCACCTCGGCCTCGAACGAGTTCTGTTGAAAGCCGTACGCGGCAAGGGAATACGCGTATTCACAGGCGGTCCCGCCGCAGGAATTGTGGTTGTGCGTGGCGTTGAGGTCGACGTTGCGCTCGGTGTACAGATCGCCGAATCGCGCGGCCAGCCGCCGCAGCACCTCGAGCTGCACCGACTGGAACAGGCACGCGTTGTCGGTGGTGACGAAGGCGATGCGATCCCCGCCGGTCCGGTCCACGACGATGTAGGCACGCGCCCAACATCGCGTGAGCAGCCCGGTGGCGACCTGATCGGCCTCGGAGTAGCCCATCATGCCCTGTCCCGCGGGCGCGCCGGTGATGTCCCCGATTCCACATCCGATCAGGTACCCCTGGCTGTCCGCCCGATGTGGCTGCGCACTCGCGGGATTCGCCGCGGACATACCCGCCGCCACCGCCGCGGCGGCCGTACCGGCCAACACCGATCGACGCGAGACCGTCACCGAGACTCCTTCGTGTCCACACATGCCGTATTCCGTTCGGCGAAGCGTACTGGTCAATTGTCCAGTACGCCAGCCGCCCGGTACATCACCGCGGGAACACGCCGATCGGTCCGGGAAACGCCTCCCCGAAACGCCTTCGCGCACAACGACGAACGCCCGGCCGGATCGGATCGCCGATCTGGCCGGGCGTTCGTCGGCCGGCGCCCGCTCACGGAACACCGGACGCTCGTGCCGGAAGGGGGTCAGACGTTGCCCGCGTACGTGGCCGCACTGCCGAGAATGCCCGCGGCGGCGCTGCCAGTGGCACTGAGTCCGGCGATGATGAGAGCGAGAAGCATGAGAGCGACCTTTCGATTGTCTGGAGACATCCGAAAAGTACAGCCGCGCAAGAGGAGTGACAATGGCCGTTCCCCTTCTCTGCCCGAATTCCAGGCCAACTGACAGGCGGTTCCCAGCAAAGCCGCGATCGGGCGTCGCGCGGGCTCGGCCGTTCTCGGCGGTCAGCGGGAGATCGCTCACCGAGGCACTCGCGTGCGGGGTGTACGCGCCCGGTTCCACCCGCGGGCGCGTAAAGCTTGACCTTCGGGTTACCCGAGGCTTGATGATGACCCGCGTGACCGAATGTGATTTCCAGGACGAGCCGGACGAGTTCGTCACGATCGGGGTGCTGGCCCGCGCGAGTGGGCTCACGGCGACGGCGCTGCGGTTCTACGACGACTGCGGGTTGCTGCCGCCCGCGCGGGTGGATCCTGCCAGCGGATACCGGTACTACACCCCGGGGCAGCGGGAGCGGGCGACGACCATTCGGCGACTGCGGGAGATCGGGATGCCGCTCGATACCGTCGCCGAGGTGCTGGCGGGCGACGCCGAGGCCGGTGCGCGGCTGCTGGACGCACATGTCGCGGGGCTCGAGCAGCGGGCTCGCGAGGCCGCCGCGGCGGTCGAGACCATCAAGGACGCGCTGCGGGCCGAACGGGATCCGCATCTCGTCGTCGTGCGGGGCAACGAATTCGCCGAGGCGATCGAGCAGGTCCGGCCCGCGGCCGCGCGGGACACCGCGATCGCGGTGCTGACCGGAATTCTCGTCGAGGCCGACGCCGACTCGGTGGTACTGATCGCGACCGATCGTTATCGGCTCACCGCCCGGTCCCTGGTTCCGCTGCGCGCCGCGGCGGACCCGTGGTCGCTGGTCGTACCGGCCGGGGACCTCGACGCGCTGACCGCCCGCCTGCGCGAACGGGAACAGGTCCCGCTCTCCTCTTCCGGGACGGATCTCGTGCTCACCGGCACCGAAATCCGTTGTCCGGCAATCACGGAGCCGTTTCCGGACTATCGGCACATGCTCGCCGCACTGCCCCCGGCGCGCACTCGCGTGGTGGTGGACGGCGATCTGCTCCGCGAGGCGGTCGACCAGGCCGGGGCGCGAACCCTGCACTGCGCGATCGATGCCGTCTCGCTGCGAACCTCGACCGCGCCGGACGGACCGGAACGCCGAATCCCCGCGTCCGTCAACGGCATTCGAACCACGCTGGCCTTCGATCCCGCCACCCTGTCCCCCGCGCTGCGCACAGCCGTCGGCCCGGAGATCATGCTCGACATCGCCGCACCGGACCAGCCGGTCGTCATTCGCTCGGCCGCCGCCGGAGATCTCACCACCCTCGCCATGCCCACCCGCGGAAAGGATCATCCGTGACCTCCACAGCCGGACCCGACGACACCATGACCGCGATCACCGTCGCGGTCCAGCACGGCCACGCGGGAGATCCCGACGCCGCTCGTGCGGAACTCCTCGGCCTCTGGGACAGGCTCGGCCCGCTGGGCGACCCCCTGCACCGCTGCACCCTCGCGCACTACCTGGCCGATCTGTACGACGACGCCGCGCAGGCGCTGATCTGGGACGTGCGCGCCCTCGACGCGGCCGGAGCGCTCACCGACGAGCGAACCAGGCGGCACCACCCGACGCTGCGCGTGCGCGGCTTCTACCCCTCCCTGCATCTGAACCTCGCCGACAACCTCCGCCGCCTCGGTTCCTTCGACGCCGCGGACCAGCACCTCGAGGCGGCCCGCGCATATTTCGACGCGCTCGGCGCGGACCCCTACGGTGACGGCATCCGCTCGGCCGCCGACGAGGTCGCCGCGGCGGTGCGCGCCCGTTCGACCCAGCGCCGGGACAGCGCGCCCAACGGGCGGTCGTGAATTCCGCCGCACGGCCCGATCGCCACTCATTTGCTCAAAAGTGTTGTACGCCAGTACTTTATGACCATTAGTTGAATCCGGCGTCAACTTTGATACGGTAGCGAGTACCGCGACCGCGGTGCAGACACTCGGCAGGCGAGGTGGGCGCGAGAAGTGAGTACACGGACTCCGGTACCGGACTGGGCGGCCCTGGGCAGCAGACAGATCGCGGTGAACGGGATCGAACTGCGAGTCGTCGAACACGGCGAGGGTCCGCTGGTGGTCTTCTGTCACGGTTTCCCCGAACTCGGATTCTCCTGGCGACACCAGGTCTTCGCCTTCGCCGAAGCCGGATTCCGCACCCTGACCCCGGATATGCGTGGTTACGGCGGCAGCTCGCGGCCGGACCGGATCGAGGACTACGCGATGGCGGCCCTCTGCGGCGACCTGGTCGGCCTGCTCGACGCGGTCGGCGCGCAGGACGCGATCTTCATCGGTCACGATTGGGGCGCGTCGGTCGTCTGGCAGACCGCGCTGCGGCATCCGGATCGGGTGCGTGCGGTGGCCGGCCTGAGCGTTCCGGTCGCGCCCCGGCCCAAGGCGCCGCCGATCTCGATCTTCCGCTCCCGGCTGGGCGAGGACTTCTACATGTGCTGGTTCCAGGAGCCGGGCGTCGCGGATGCGGCCCTGGCCGCCGACGTGCGGCGCACCCTGCTGCGCGACCAGGTGATCAGCGCCGGGGACCTGACCGGCGACAGCGCGAACCCGCAACCGCCGCAATGGCTTTCCGAGTCCGAACTGCGGTACTACATCGACGCGTTCAGCACGACCGGGTTCACCGGCGGGCTCAACTACTACCGCAACCTCGACCGCGACTGGGAACTGTCCGCCGATCTGGCCGGGGCGAAGATCACCGCGCCCGCCTACTTCATCGCGGGCGCGGACGACGCGGTGCTGCGTTTCACCCCGCTCGCCAAGATGGACGCCGTACTGACCGATCTGCGCGGCACCCTGCTGCTCGACGGCGCGGGCCACTGGATCCAGCAGGAACGGCCCGACGAGGTCAGCGCCGCGCTGATCGACTTCGCCCGTGGTGTGGCCCGGAGCTGATCCGGCCGCCGAACTACAGTTGCATTCACTCCGATGCCGCAGCGGTGCGGCACGCATCGATGGGAGACCCGATGGACCTGTTCACCGGTTCCGAACGCGCTCAGCGGTATATCGCGGACCTCACGGCCTTCATGGACGAGCGGATCTACCCGGCCGAGGCCGTCTATCAGGAGCAGATGCGCGCCGCCGGTGACCCGCACCATCACCCGCAGATCCTCGAGGATCTCAAGGCCGAGGCGCGCGAGCGCGGCCTGTGGAATCTGTTCCACCCGCATCCGGAATGGGGTCCGGGCCTGACCAATCTCGAGTACGCGCCGCTGGCCGAGATCATGGGCCGCAGCCCCGCGCTGGCCCCCGAGGCGTGCAACTGCGCGGCCCCGGACACCGGGAATATGGAAGTGTTCACGCTGTTCGGCACCGAGGAGCACAAGCAGCGCTGGCTCGAACCGCTGCTGGCCGGAACCATCCGCTCCGCGTTCGCGATGACCGAACCGGGCGTGGCGAGTTCGGATGCGACCAATATCGAGATGAGCATGCGCCGCGACGGCGACGACTACCTGCTCGACGGCCGAAAGTGGTTCGCCTCCAACGCTTTGCACGCCAACTGCAAGGTGCTGATCGTGATGGGCAAGACCGATCCCGAGGCCCCGCCGCACCGGCAGCAGTCCATGCTGGTCGTCCCGATCGACGCGCCGGGCGTACAGGTGGTCCGGAATCTGCCGGTGTTCGGCTACTCCGATCGCGAGGGCCACGCCGAGATCGTCTTCGACAACGTGCGCGTGCCGGGCAGCGACGTACTCGCCGGTCCCGGTGAGGGTTTCGCGATCAGCCAGGCCCGGCTCGGGCCCGGCCGCATCCACCACTGCATGCGCGCGATCGGCATGGCCGAGCGCGCCCTGGAACTGATGTGCCGCCGCGCGGAATCGCGCACCACCTTCGGCGCGAAACTCAGTGAGCGCGCCAATATCCAGGACTGGATCGCCGAGGCGCGCATCGAGATCGAGCAGACCCGCCTGCTCACCCTCAAGGCGGCCTGGATGATGGATACCGTCGGCAACAAGCAGGCGCGAGTGGAGATCGCCGCGATCAAGGTGGCCGCGCCGAATATGGCGTTGAAGATCGTCGACCGGGCGATTCAGCTGCACGGCGCGGGCGGGGTGACCGAGGATTTCCCCCTCGCGAGCTTCTGGGCGCACCTGCGCACGCTGCGTCTGGCCGACGGACCCGACGAGGTGCACAAGCGCAGTATCGCGCGGGCCGAGCTGGGTAAGTACCGACGGCGTGGCGACGCGAAGGCGTGAGACTCCTCGCCGCGGCCGCGCATCCGGGCCGCGGCCCGCTCACTCCCGGTCGAGCTGCAGGGCGTTGACCCAGAGCGCGGTCAGCGTCCGCACCAGCTTCTCGAAGGCGATCCGCTGGTCCAGCACGAAGACCAGATAGGCCATCCGGCTCACCATCCCCGACAGCGCGTGCGCGGTGATGGTCGGATCCAGGTCGGCGGCCGCCCGGCCGGACTTCTGCAGGGCGCGGATCATGCGGGCGTTGCGCTGGACGAAGGCGCGGCTGCGTTCGATGCGCATCCGCCGGAAGTTCTCGTCGACCTGGGCGACCTGTTCGAAGACCGCCATCAGGCGGGCATTTCGCTTGTAGGACAACAGGTATTCGCGGTTCGCCGCCTCGATCAGGGCGCACGGATCGGTGATGCCGCTGCGCTCGCGCACGTGCGGATGCAGCATCTCTTCCTGCACCTGCTCGACGACGGCGGCGAAGATCTCGTCCTTACCGTCGAAGTAGGTGTAGAACGAGCCCGAGGCCACACCGGCGGCCGCGGAGATGTCGGAGATCTTCGCCTCGAGGTAGCCGTCGCGTTCGAACACCTGCCGCGCGGCCGCGATCAGCGCCGCCCGGGTCCGCACACCTCGCTGGGTACGGGGCGCGGGGCGACCGGACTCTCCCTCGCCCGCAACGGATTCCGATACCACCCCGATCACCTGCTCCCGGCTCGCCGACACCCCGCTCCCGGTCGCCACGGTATCACCGCGGCCCTCGAATCCGACGTCGGCTTCGGAAAGCAGAACGGTGGGCACATTTGCGTGTGATATACCGACATTCGCATACCGCACGCCGAGCCGGAAGGACCGCATGGACAAGCTCACGGACCTGCTCGAGTTCGAGACGATGCTGCTCGGCCGCTACAGCCTGACCTCGCAGCGCGGTGCGGGACGGCTGGACCGCAGTGCGTACACCCTGCTGTACCGGCTGCGGATGGAGGGTGCGATGTCCATCGGCCAGTTGAGCGAGGCGCTGGGGCTGGACGCCTCGACGGTGAACCGGCAGACCGCGGCCATGCGCCGCGCGGGGCTGGTGGACCGGATTCCGGATCCGGACGGCGGTATGGCTCGCAAATTCCAGGTCAGCGAGCAGGGGGCCGCTCAGCTCGAGGCCGATCGAGCCGCGGCGGTCGGCCATCTGGACGCCATCCTCGCGGACTGGTCCAGGGCGGACCTGGCCGCGCTGGTCGGCTATCTCGAACGCCTGAACACCGATATCGAGCGTTATCACGGGCGTCCCTGGCCACGTCCGTGAGCGGATCTAATCCGGGGCGTCCGCGGTAGTCGCACGGGCCGGAATGTGCCGGGCGAACACCGCCCACAGCGCGATCCCGGCGATCGTGGCGCCCATACCGATCTCGCAGACCCGAAGCCAGCCGCCCGATTCGTAGGCCGTGCCGGCGGTGACCGATCCGACGACGCCGCCGAGGAAGTACATCACCATGTAGGCCGTGGTCAGGCGGCTGCGAGCGGCCGGATCCAGTGCGTAGATCGCGCTCTGATTGGACAGTTGGATGCCCTGGATGCCGAAGTCGAAGACCAGCAAGGCCGCGATCAGCGCGATGATCGAATGCCCGCCCCAGGCCAGCAGCGCCCAGCTGGCCAGCAGCACGACCCACACCAGCGTGGTCACCACGCGCAGATGTCCGCGATCGGACAACCGGCCCACCACCGGTGCACCCAGCGCCCCGGCCACACCGGCGATGCCGAACAACCCGATCACGACCTCCGAATAGTGATACGGGCTCCCGTGTCCCCCGGCGAGCAGGAATGCCAGTGCGGTCCACACACCCGAAAAGCAGCCCATCGCAACGAAACCCAGCACCATGCGATGCCGCAGCATCGGATGCAGACGGATCAGCGACAGGATCGAGACGAGCACCTCGCGATAACGTTCGCCGGCAGCGGCCCGGCCGGTGGCGGGAGTGAGCAAGTAGACGCTCACCGACATCACCAGCTGGATCGCCGCCGCCGCGATCAGTACCGTGCGCCAGCCGCCCAGTTGCGCGATCGCGCCGGAGAGCACCCGCGAGGACAGGATGCCCAGCAGCAGCCCGCTCATCACCGTGCCGACGACCTGACCGCGACGCCCCGGTTCGGCCAGTGACGAAGACCACGGCACCACGACCTGCGCGGCGGAGGCGGTGATCCCGGTGACGAACACGGCCACCAGCAGAATCGGGAAGTTCGGCGCGGCCGCCGAAACGACCAGCGCCAGCACCGACGCGGCCAGCAGGCCCGGCACCATCCGGCGGCGTTCGAGGAAATCACCCAGCGGGACCAGCAGCGCCAGCCCGCACAGATAGCCCACCTGAGCGCCGCTGACCAGCAGCGCCGCGGTGGCGGTCGAGATGCGCAGATCACCCGCTACCTGGTGCAGCAGCGGCTGAAGATAGTAGAGGCAGCCCGCGGACGATCCCGCGGTCACCGCGAACACGAGCACGAGCAGACGGGTGAGCCGGGCCTGCTGCGGCGCGGCGACGGTCGAAACACTCACTCCATCCATGGTCCGGTACCGAGTCGATCAACGGAAGCGATGGATTTCGATAGCCCCATCAACGAGGCAGATGGCAAGTCTAGGCTCGCAGGATGGAGTTGCGTCAGATCGAATGCTTCCTGGCCTGCCGGGAGGCCGGCTCGTTCACCGCGGCGGCGCGTTCGCTCAATCTGGTGCAGTCGGCGGTGTCGACGAGCGTGGCGAAACTGGAACGCGAACTCGGTGCGCGGCTGTTCGATCGCACCCCGCGCGGATTGGAACTCACCGAGGCCGGACGTGCCATCTCCGGACCGGCGACATCGATGGTGCGTGCTCGGCGGGAGGTCACCGACGCGATCGCCGCGGCCCGGGGCGAGGTGCGCGGCGAGGTGGTGATCGGCAATCTGATGAATATCCGTTCCCTGGACCTGGCCGCCGTCCTGGCCGATATGCACCGCCGATATCCGGCGCTGACCTTGCAGATGCGCCAGAGCATCGCGGGCGTGCGCGGCAATATCGCCGGACTGCTCGAGGGCAGTCTCGATATCGCGCTGCTGGCCGGTTCCGCCGACGAGATACCCGGGCTGTGCCTGTATCCGATTCTCGAGGAGACCTTGGTGCTGTGTGTGCGCGCCGACCATCCGCTGGCCGGGCGGCCGTTCCCGCCCGGCGCGCTGGCGGGCACGAGGTTCATCGACTATCCGCCGGGCTGGGGCATCCGGAGTATCGCCGATGAACGATTCCCGTTGCGCCGCACGGTTATCGAGGTCGCCGATCAGGAATTCGCGCTGGAGCTGACCGCTCAGGACTTCGGGGTCACGCTGGTGCCGCGCTCGGTCGCCGAACGGTGGACCGGCCTCGTGCGCATCGAGCCGGCGGACGGGCCGATCCCCTGGAAGCTGGCCGTGGCGCACGATACGCAGCGCACACCGTCATATGCGGCGCACACCGTCATCGAGACGCTGCGCGATCTGGCGTGAGACGCGCATCCGGTCGGCAAGACCGCCCTGCTCCGCCCTGGATCGCCGGCAGTCGCCCGCACCTGTTGGTCCCCGCTGTCACCCCGCCGCCGGGACCGCGGGGATCCGACGGGGATCGGCGAGGACATCGATCTCGACGATCCGGCCGCCCGCGACGACGAATGCCAGGAGAGATGCCGATCGCCCGTCGACGGTGACGAGCACCCCGGCCGCACCGTTCACCAGGACCGGGTGCAGCACCGCGCGGGGGTGCGCGAATCGCACCGCCTGAGCAGCGGCGTCATCGGAACTATCCGTCTCCCAGAGCTTTCCGGTCCCGAGATCACCGCGCAGGACGACGTCCGGGGCGAGCACTCGCACCAGCGCGGCGATATCGCCGCGGCGAGCGGCGGCGAAGAAGGCGTCCACCACACGACGCTGATCAGCCGGACCGCCCTCGGGCTCGGGCGCCGCGCGGACTCGCCGTCGCGCCCGGCTGGCCAGTTGGCGCGCCGCCTCGGGCGAGCGGTCCAGGATCGCCGCGATCTCGCCGAACGGCACGGCGAAACTGTCGTGCCGGACGAAGGCGACCCGTTCGGCGGGATCGAGCCGATCCAACCCGACCTGCAGCGCCATGCCGATCGAATCCGCAAGCAGCGCTTGGGTTTCCGGTGTGCTGTGCCCGTCGGCGGTGACGATCGGATCGGGCAGCGCATCATCGGCCTCGCGCACCGATCCCAGCATCCGATAGGCCATCGCCCGCAACCGGGCCCGGCTCTGCTCGAGTTCGCGCGTGAGCGAATCGGTCATCTGTCACATACTCCGGACGTCATCCGCCATAGCCGTGAGAGGTATGGCCGTATCGACCCTGCCTTCGCCCGGCACGCGCATTCGCTCGACCGTCTACTGGACCGCCACCGTGCTCATCGCCGCCGAACTCGGCGTGGGCGGCGTCTGGGATGTGGCGCGCATCCCACGTATTTCCTGGTGCTGCTGGGCGTTTGGAAGATTCTGGGGGCGCTCGCGCTGCTGGTTCCGGGACGCCCGCTGCCGAAGGAGTGGGCGTACGCGGGCGCGTTCTTCGTCTGCACCAGGGCCATCGCGTCTCATCTGACCGAGCGATACGCGCTCGGCGAGGTCGCGGTGCTGACGGTGATGACCGCGCTGACGGTCCTCTCGTGGGCGCTGCGCCCACCGGGCCGACGACCGGGACCGCCCGTTCGCTGAGGGCGTGAGAAGTTCCCCGGTCCGGTCCGTCGCGTCAGGATATCCTTACAGCATGGCGAAGGCAGACGTACCGGACGAGGGCGGGGCCGCGTGGCGGCGGCTCACCTCCCGTCGCGGCGGACCACGAACAGGTGACGAGGCGCTCACCGCACTGGCCGATATCGGCGCGGTGCGCAGACTGTTGGATCAATGGGAACTGGGCGCGGTGCGCATCGCTCGCCGCCGGGACAAGTCGTGGGCCGAGATCGCGACCTATCTGGGTGTGACCAGGCAGTCGGCCTGGGAGCGCTGGCGCGATCTGGACTCCGAACCCGAGCGCGGCACCTCCAGCGGCCGCACCGAGAGCATCGAATCCGCCGATCCGGCACCGGAATCGGTCGAGGTCACCGAGTGGGAACGGGATCTGCTCGACGCCGGTACCCGGCGGCGGCGTGCGAATGTCGAGGTCCCCTCGGTCGTCGGACTCGAATGGGCCGCCGCGTTGCACGCGCTCACCGCGAAGGGCTTGGTCGCCGCGAACGCCGATCCTGATGCGCCGCTGCCGGATGCGGCCGAATCGGGCTGGTTCGTCACCGACCAGAGCCCGGAGTCCGGCGCGCGAGTGTCGGCCGGTTCGGCGGTGCGACTGTGGTTGCGGCGCAACGGCGGTGCCGGTGTGCGGGAACCGCGTCAGCCGTCTCCGCCGCCGTTGCGATCGATCCCGGAACTACCCGAGCCGACCGGCCGGGCCGCGAGCTGACCGACCCCGGCGGCCGGCGCCGAAACCGGCCGCCACGCTCGTGATTCCGCGTCGTCGGCACCGGTTGGCAGCAAGCTGGCATCGCCATCTCGAGGTCCACACAGGCAGCGCGCCGATCAATGAAGTATGGACTCGATATTGCCGCGCTCGGCGCGACGTGGATGGCTGTGGGTCGTCATCGGCGCTGTCGCCGTCGTGGCGATCGTCGTGGGCGTCATCGCGACGCCGCTGGCTCGGGCAGCGGCGCACAATTCGGTTGCCGCACAGCGCGGTAGCGCAGCCACCGCATCGGCGGTCGCCGCGCCCGTGCCGAGCCTGCCGATCCCGCAGCTGCCGAGCGGTTCCGCCGGAACCGCGCCCAGCGCGCCGCAGGTGTCCCCGGAGGCGTTCGGCCAGAAGATGCAAGCCGCGATCCAGGCCGCGTCTCCCGGCACCCGGGTCGGCATCGATGTCGTGGACACCGCTACCGGGGCGACGGTCGCCGACCTCGACAGTGGTCAGCAGTTCTACACCGCGTCCGTGGTCAAGTTGCTGATCGCCCTGGACGAGCTGAATTCGCAAGGCTGGCAAGCCGATTCGGCGACCGCTGCGCAACTCGAGCAGATGCTCTCGGCCAGCGACGACGATATCGCCGATACACTCTGGGACGCCGACGGAGGCGATGCCATCGTCACCCGCATGGCCGGTCTGATCGGCCTCACCGGCACCAGCGCACCGGGCGATTCCAGCCAGTGGGGCGAAACACTTACCACCGCACAGGATGTGGTGACCGTGTACCGGTATCTCAACACGGTCCCGCAGGCCGCCCGCGATGTCATCATGACCGGTCTGCAGGGCGCCGAGCGGACCGCCGCCGACGGCACCGACCAGTACTTCGGCATTCCGGACGGCCTCACCGGCGCGGACTGGGCGATAAAGCAGGGCTGGATGTCGCTGGCGGACTCCACGACTCTCGACACCACCGGCCTGGTCGGCGCGGGAGCGGGGCAACCGCTGCGCTACGTCGTCGTCGTGCTGAGTTCCCAGCCGGCGAACATCAGCTGGAGCGCGGGTGGCGCCGCGCTCACCGCGGGCGTGCGAGTGCTGCAGGGGACAGTGGACTGAAGCGCGTGACCGCCTGGCGGCTCCCGCGACTACCGGCGCAGCGTACGAACCCATTCCCGGCTGGTCACCAGGCAGCGGTCGCGGACCGCGGCGAACAGTTCGACACTGCGCACACCGGGCCAATCCGGCGGCAGCATCGACGGCGGCAGACCCGGATCGATGTACGGGATGATTCGCCATTCATCCAGCAGCGGAACGAATTCCGCGAATGTCTCGCGCGGCGTCCGGCCGCGGGCAGTGGCCGAGTCCGCGTGGCGGCCGAGGAATTCGCGATGACGTGCCGCGATCGCGTCCAGATCCCACCAGCGGGCCGCGGCCTCCGCCGGCGAGTCCGGAACCTGTGCCGAGGTGGCCAGGAAAGTCGTCACGTAGCCCGAGAGCCCCAGTGCGGCAACGATATCGGTGACCTCGGCGGTGAGGTGCTCCGGCGCGATCCACAGTCCAGGGGAGACGGTCCCGCAGCCGATCCAGCCGAGCCGGCGACGCAGCTGATGCCGTGCGGCGCGCAGCGTCTCGGGGATGGTGAACGAGATCAGCCGCCACGGGTCGGCATCGGTCATCTGCCGGAATCCGAAGATACGGCGATCGCCTCGCGCGTACATCGCCTCGGCCTGCGCGGTCAGGCCGTATCCGGCGCGGCCGTCGCGGACCTCGGAGACCAGTACGCCCCGCCGTTTGAGCCGGTTCACCGCGATCCGGGTTGCATCGGCGGGAACGCCCAATTCGCCCATCAGCTCGACGAGTTCGGCGATGGCGGTCCAGCCGCCCAGCTCGCCCCGGTACGCGCCGAGAACGGTGCGGATCAGCGAGGTGGCGCTGCCCGGACGGGAGTCGAAGTCGTCCAGGACCGCGTGGTCAGGCGAGGAGTTCGTCACGGATCGCCAGTATGCCCGCGGCCACCTCGCCGAAGCCGGTACTCAACGGGCTCAGCCCGATTCGCAGTCCGCGCGGCGGCCGGAAGTCGGGAATCACGCCGCGGCGCCACAGGTTCGCGGTGATATCGGCGAACCGCGGATGGTCGATGATGACGTGACCGCCGCGCCGCGCCGGATCCAGCGGTGAACCGATCTCGACCCCGAGCGGAATCAGCTGCTCGCGCACCAGCTCCAACGCGTATTCGGTCAGCGCGACGGACTTCTCGCGCACGGCGGCCATGCCCACCGCACCGATGAGCGCGAGCGTGTCCTGGATCGCCAGCATGCCCAGAATCGGCGGCGTGCCGCTGATCACCCGCCGAATTCCCGGTGCCGGTCGATATCCCTGCGCCATCGCGAACGGCTGCTCGCGCCCCATCCAGCCCCACACCGGTTGCCGGAACCGGTCCTGATGTTCGCTCCGGACGTAAGCGAAGGCCGGCGATCCCGGGCCGCCGTTGAGATATTTGTAGGTACATCCGACGGCGAGATCCACTGCCCAGGAATCGAGTTCGAGCGGTACCGAGCCGACCGAGTGACACAGGTCCAACAGCAGCAGCGCACCCGCGTCGTGCGTCACCTGTGCCATTTCGCTCGCGTCCAGCAGATATCCGGAGCGATAGGCGACGTGTCCGAGGACAACGAGCGCCGTACGTTCGCCGACCACCGCGGCCAGCTCCGCTACCCCCACCCCGCCGCGCGGATCCGGTTCTATCCAGCGCAGAGTCAGATCATGTTCCTGGGCAATGGATTCCATGATGTATCGATCGGTCGGGAAATTGTCCCGGTCCACGACGATCTCGGTCCGCCCGGGCCGCAGCGCGATCGCGCCGCGGGCGAGTTTGTACAGCAGCACGGTCGTGGAATCGCCGATGGTGGTCTGCCCCGGAGCTGCGCCCAGCACGGTGTCGGCGAGCATGTCCCCGATCGTGATCGGCAGCTCGAACCACTGTTCGTCCCAGCCGCGAATCAGCCGCCCGCCCCAGGCGTCGGTGACGAACGAGCTGATCCGCTCGGCGCTCGCCCGCAACGGGCGGCCCAGTGAATTTCCGTCCAGGTACGCGACCACCCCCGGATCGTCCGAACCGATGAACAGATCGCGGCAGGCGCGCAACGGATCTCGCGCATCCAGCTCGGCGGCGCGGGCGAGCAGTGCTGTGGTCATCGACTTCCGATCTCCGTGCGGACCGCGAACAGTTCGGGAAAGAAGCTCAGCTCCAACGCTTTCCGCAAGAATCCCACACCGCTCGATCCGCCGGTGCCGGGTTTGGTCCCGATGGTGCGCAGAACCGTGCGCATATGACGGAAACGCCAGAGCTGGAAATTCTCCTCGAGGTCGACGAACTCCTCGAACGCCTCGTAGGCCGCCCAGTGCTCGCGATGATGTTCGTAGACGAAGCCGATCAGCGGTATCAACTCCGGATTCATCGTGTAGGGCGCGCGCAGCGCACGGGTCAGCGCGGACTCGGGCACCGCGTAGCCGAGCCGGGACAGACAGCGCCAGAACGCGTCGTACAGACTCGGCTCACCGAGCAGCCCGCGCAACAGCGCGTGAGCCGCGGGGTCGGCCTCGAAGACCTCCAGCATGTCCGCGTTCTTCGCGCCCAGCACGAATTCGACCGCGCGGTACTGATAGGACTGGAATCCCGAGGCATTGCCCAGGAAGCCGCGGAACTGGGCGTATTCGGTGGGTGTGAGCGTCGCGAGGACCGACCACTGCTCGGTCAGCGTCCGCTGGATGTGCTTGACCCGCGCCACGCATTTGAGTGCCGCACCCAGATCGTCCTCGTCCAGAGCCGCACGCGCGGCGAGGATTTCGTGCAGGACCAGTTTCAGCCACAGTTCGCTGGTCTGATGCTGGATGATGAACAGCAGCTCGTCGTGGTGTTCGGGCCTGCTCACCGGCTTCTGCGCGCTGAGCAGCGTGTCCAGATCCAGATATTCGCCATAACTCGGGCGCGAGCGGAAATCCCGGACGACGCCCGGCTCGATGGCTCTGCTGCCGGACCGTGCACCCATGCTGACCTCACCGATGTCGACTACCATCTGATATTACACAAATATGACGGCCGCCGCATATACGTAACCAGGAGTCGCTCGTGCACCCCTCCGCCCCGCCTGTCGACATCGTCTTCGCCCCCGGCACCGTGGCGGACCGCCGCACCGTCGCCGAAACGGCCGACCGGGCACTCAGCACCCGCGGATTGACCGGTGACGTCGTCTTCGCCAGGGACGCAGCACATTTCGCCGACGCGGTGACCGCCGCGGCGCGCCGCGGCGAATTCATCGTGATCCCCGGCGACGGAGTCGGGTTCACCGCGCCACCGGCCGGAGTGGTTCGCGTCGACCTCGGACGCGCGCCCGCCGACCGGTCCCCCGCGGTTCGCGCACACATCCGCGAACGCGGTCTCGACGGCCTGCGCTTCGCGATCGACAGCTGGTACCACCACCGCCTGCACCCGGCCGACCGCGTGCGCTACGGCGACCACCACGAACAGCACGCCGACCTGCGCGTCCCCGACGGGCCCGGCCCGCATCCCGCCGTCGCACTGTTCCACGGCGGCTATTGGCGGTCCCGCTGGGCCGCGGATCTCATGGACGCCCTCGCGATCGACCTGACCGCGCGGGGATATCTCACCTGGAACGCCGAATACCGCCGTCCCGACGAACACGGCTGGGCGGCGACGACACACGACGTCGCCGCCGCCGTGCGGGCACTCGCCGAGGTCGACGGAGCCGATCCCGCGCGCATCGTCCTGGCCGGACATTCGGCCGGGGCGCAGCTGGCGCTGCGGGCCGCGGCCGACGCGGTCGCCGGGCACGCCGCCGTCCGCCCGATCCTCGCGGTCAGCCTGGCCGGCGTGCTGAATCTGCGCCTGGCCGACGACCGCGGACTCAGCGAGGGCGCGACCGCCGCCGCCCTGGGCGGCCACCGGTCCGAATGCCCGGACGTCTATCGATGGTCCTCCCCCATCGACCGGCTGCCGCTCGGGCTGGCACAGCTGGTCGTCAGCGCGGTGCACGACGACCCGAACCTGTTGGAGATGAGTCGCGAATACCATTCCACGGCACAGGCATTCGGCGATCCCGTGACGTATCTCGAAGGTCCGGGCAACCACTTCGCCGTGATCGATCCCGCGGACGACCTCTGGCTGCGCACGGCAGCCGAGATCGCGCGAGCGGTACATCATGACAGATAAACTGTACAGGCTGAGCTGACTAATCTAGACTGGCGAGCACATCCAGCCGACGGAAGGAACACCACCATGCGCTTCGCCGTCCACTACATCGACTTCCTGCCGGGCGATCCGGCCGCACTGGGCCCGACCCTGTCCCGCACCGCCGTCGCCGCCGAACAGGCCGGCGCCGAGATCTTCACCCTGGCCGACCACTTCTTCCAGATGGAGGCCGTGGGCAAGGCCGAGGACCCGTTCCTCGAGGGATACACCAGCATGGGTTTCCTGGCCGGGCGGACCGAGAGGATCACCCTGACCATGCTGGTCACCGGTGTCACCTACCGCCATCCCGGCCTGCTGGCCAAGATCGCCACCACCCTGGACGTACTGTCCGGCGGACGGTCCATGCTGGGCCTCGGCGCGGCCTGGTACGAACGCGAGCACACCGCGCTGGGCGTGCCGTATCCGCCGCTGCGCGACCGGTTCGAGATGCTCGAGGAAACCCTGCAGATCTGCCTGCAGATGTGGAGCGAGAACGACGGCCCGTACCAGGGCAAGCACTATCAGCTGGCGGAGACCATCTGTCAGCCGCAGCCGATCCGCCGCCCGCCGATCCTGCTCGGCGGGAGCGGCGAGAAGAAGACCCTGCGCATGGTCGCCCGGTACGCCGATGTCTGGCATACGAACGCACCGGTGGACGAACTGCCGCACAAGATCGGGGTGCTGCACCGGCACTGCGAGACGTTCGACCGTGACCCGGCCGAAATCCGCATCCACACAGGCAATTTCACCGATCCGTTCACGGACGTCGACGCCTACCTGAAGAACGCGGAGGCGTGCGCGGCGCTGGGGATCGAGCTGATCAACGTCGGCCCGGTCCCCGGCACCCCGGACCCCGCGGGATGGGTCGAACGGTTCGGCGAGCAGATCGCACCTCGCCTCGCCGAGATCGGCTGATCGAGTCCGGCGAACGCCTTCCACGACCCGCGGCGACCGGATGGAACAGCGGCACGCGGTCCCATCCGGCCTGGTCGGCACCCCTGCGGTCGAGCTGTCGGCCGGTATCGGAACGCTACGGGGATTGTATGAGACCCCGAGTCCCATATATCCTGGAGTCACGAGCCGGTGCATCGCGCCCGCAGGAACCGGGGCGGATGCCCGGCACAGGCTCAGGAGGCACCGATGACGTTGTCCGATACCCGCAGCGCCGATCCGTTCGGCGCGCACTACCGTGACATGCTGGCGACCCTGTCCGACGGATCGGTGCGCCGGAATTTCGATCCCTATCTCGACATCGATTGGGACAGCCCGGAACTGGCGATCGACCCGGACGACCCGCGCTGGGTGCTCGATCCCGAGATCGATCCGCTCGGCGCGACCGACTGGTACCGGGCACTGCCCTTGGAACGGCAGATCGAGATCGGCAGATGGCGCGTGGCCAATGTGGTCAAGGTCGGCCTGGCTTTCGAGACGGTGCTGATCCGCGGCCTGATGCAGTACGTGCTCAAGCTGCCCAACGGGGCCGCGGAGTTCCGGTACTGCATGCACGAGATGACCGAGGAGTGCAACCACATCCAGATGTTCCAGGAGCTGGTGAACCGGATCGGCGTGGACGTGCCCGGTATGCGCCCGGTCTTCCGGGCGTTGTCGCCGTTCATCGGCGTGGCGGGTGGATACGCGCACGTCATCCTGGTCATCGGCATCCTGGGCGGCGAGGAGCCCATCGACCACTACCAGAAGGCGATGATCCGGGCCGGTGACCGGCTGCCGCCCGCCGTGCTGCGCACGATGCAGATCCACATCGCCGAGGAGGCCCGGCACATCTCCTTCGCTCACGAATTCCTCACCGCGCACATCGAGAAGATGAGCCCGACCGGGAAAGCGATGTGCGCCTTGGCGTTTCCGCTGGCGATGCGCTGGCTCGCGGGTGAGATCATGGCCCCGCCGCAATCCTTCGCCACCCGCTTCGACATCCCCCGCGAGGTCTTCCGCGAGGCATTCTGGCGAGCGCCGCGGTCCCGCCGGATCCTGGCCGGCTACTTCGACGACGTCCGCAAACTCGCCGACGACCTGGGTCTGCGTCCCCCGCTGGCCCGCAAGGTCTGGCAGTTACTGCACATCGACGGCGACTCGTCGCGCTACCGCAGCGAACCCGCGCGCCGGCTCAACCCGCCCACCGCCCGCTCGGCCGCCGCATCCTGACACCGCCGCCCGGCCGGACCGAGCCCGCACCGTCGCTCGGCCCGGAAAGTCGTTGTGGCCGAGCAGGATTCGAAATGGCCCGGGCCGGGCACGCAACGGTCGTGCGCCGACCGGGATCAGTCCTGCGAGCCGGACGCGGCCAGCGTTTCGATGAGTTGCAGCAGCGGGAGATCCGGATCCAGCACGACACCGTGAGCACGGGCAACGCCGTCCAGAACGTTCCAGGCGTAACCCGCCAGCTCGGCGATCAGGCGTTGCCGGGGCAGGGCCGGGTCCGGATCCCGGGACCAGCGGGTGACCGTGGCCTCGGTCATCGACACGATGGCGAAGGCCATGGTGTCGACCACGGGCGGATCGGCGACGCCGACGATGCCGCCCAGGCCGGTGACCAGGCGCGCGGCGCGGCGGGTGATGCTGCTCAGCAGACCGCTGAGAGCGTCACCGCCCTCCTCGTCGCCCTCGGCGGGACCGGTGCGCAGGAATTCGTGCAGGCGCGGGTGGTCGCAGATCCAGTCCACGACGACGCCCACCGCGCGGGTGAGAATCTGCGCGATCGAACCCTCGCCGATGTCCAGGGCCGTGTCCAGGGCGTCGGTGAAGCGGTCGCCGATCGCCGAACGCACCCGGCGGTCGAGTTCCTCCCGGCCCGAGAATTGCCGGTACAGCACGGATTTGGCCAATCCCGCGCGTGCGGCGATCTGCCGGGCCGAGATGTCGGCGCCGGCCGGAGTCTCCTCCACCAACTCGATCGCCGCCTGGACGATCCGCGCCCGGCGTTGGTCGTTGTGCGGCTGCCAGCGCGTCTGCCGTCCGCCCGCCACCTCCGGGGACGCCGCTGCTGTGGACACCCCAGAAGTGTAGGCCGCCCGCGCCCGCGCGGCGTACCTCTCGGCGAGAGCTCAGCGCGTTTCCCGCCAGCGCGCGATCGCGCGCCCGGCCTCGGTGACCGGCGGTTCGCGGTACATCCACTCCCGGGCCAGCCGGTGCCAATTGTTCGTGCAGTTCAGCTGCCCCAGTGCGGCCAGGGTGAACAGATCCACCCGCCGCGAGAACACGTGTTCCGGCGGCAGGTGTTGACTGCGCATCCCGCGGAACTCCGACGAGCGCGGATCGAGCGCGAGAACGACCGCGCCGGTGGCGAATTCGGGATCGAGGGTGATCTCCTCGTCGAGCAGATGCCAGCCGGTCGCGGCCCAGACGTAATCCAGGCATTCCTGAACGGTCACGCCCGAATCCGGATCGATGATCTCCCGGCTCACCCACCAGTCGTACAGATCCTCACCGCGATATTCGGCCGCGGCCTGCAAGGCGGCGCGTTCGAGTTCGACGTGAGCGGGATCCATGCTGTGATACAGCCCGAAATCCACGAAGGCCAAACGCCCGTCCGCGGCGAGCAGGATATTGCCCGGATGCGGATCGCCGCAGAATTCGTAGTCCGTGAACACCGGCTCGATGTAGAAGCGATAGATCAGCTCACCGAGTCGATCGCGTTCGGCGCCGGGCAGGTCCCGGAGCCGGTCGAAGGACTCTCCGTCGACAAATTCGGACACCAGAACGCTTGGCCCGCAATACTGTTCGATACTGTCCGGCACCACGATGTACGGGTGGCCGCGATAGCGCTCGGCGACGCGATGCTGATTGCGGGCCTCGCGCGGATAGTCGAGTTCGCTGCCGATATTGCGGGCGATTTCATCCAGAACGTCACTGTCGGCCGCGCTCGGCAGAATGGATTTCCACAACCTGCTGAACATCGCGAGATTGCGCATATCCGCCTCGACGGCCTCGTCCACGCCGGGATATTTCACTTTGACCGCGACCTCGCGGCCGTCGCGCAGGGTGGCCCGGTAGACCTGGCCGATCGAGGCCGCGGCGATCGCGGTCTCGTCGAAATCGGCGAACACTTTCGCCAGCGGGCCCAGATCCGCTTCGATGACCGCACGCATCCGGTGGAACGGCTCCGTGGGTGCGTGGTCCCGCAGCTCGGCGAGCTTGCCGCGGAACATCTCCCGATGTTCGGCGGGCAGCAGATCGACATCCAGCACCGAGAGCATCTGCCCCAGTTTCATCGCGGCCCCGCGCAACCCGCCGAGCACGGTGACCAGTTGCTGCGCCGCCTGCAGCGTGGACCGTTCGGCCAGGACCCGGCGGGCCTGCTCGGTGCGGCCCAGCATCGACAACCGTGTGCCCACCCCGCGGATGGTCTGTTCGGCGGCCAGCCTGCCCAGCTTGCCGCCACGCGCCAGGCGGCCCTTCGGCACCCGAGCACTCATTGTGCGAACCTCCCTCACCCGAGCCACGACGCGCGGGTTCGCCACACTCTTCGCACTTTCGGCGATATCGGCAACCCCTGCCGACCTAAACTGAGCGCTGCTCATCTTCTCCGACCCAGGCAGGAGGTAGTGATGCCACCGAAGGCCGCCGGCCAGCGTCGCCGTCCGACCCAGGAACGTTCCAGGGCGACAAGGGAACTCATACTCGACACCGCCGCCCGGCTGTTCGGCGAACGCGGCATCGCGGAAACCTCCACCAACCGGATCGCGGCCGAGGCCGGGATCAGCATCGGCACCGTCTACCGCTACTTCTCCGACCGCGCGGTCATCGTCGAGGAATTGCTGCGCCGGCTGCTGGAGAGCGTGGAACAACGGCTCACCAAACACGCACTGGGACTGCCCGGTCAGTCCATCCTGGAACAGGTGACCCGCATCCTGGAGGTCATCACCGACGAACTGGTGGACAACGCCCGGCTGGTGCGCGCCCTGGTGGCCGGAGTGCAGTTCTACAACAGCGGAATTCCCGAGTTCGAGCCGCGACTGCGGTTGCTGATCAAGGTGATGGTCATCCAGATTCTCGGCCCCGGCGACGATCACCGCTACGACACGATCAGCTTCGTGCTGATGAACACCTGTTTCGCCGCCGTACTGCGCGCCTCGGCACTCGAGGTGGACAGTACCGAACGGCACGAGGCCATCGCCATGACCGCGCAGATGATCGCCGCCTGGTGCGAGGCACAGCTCGCCGAACAGGCGGCGTGACCCGCGTCCAAAGATGAGCACTCCGCCATCTCTCGGTACCTCCGCCACTCCGCAAGGCTGCCCGAACAGCGCCATTCGACCTGGTTGAGGCGATAATCGGCAGCCGCTGAGAATTACCCGAAGAGGAGTAGAAGGTGAGCTATCGCTCGGATTACCGTCTTCGATAGGGCATACGTCCGGTAACAGCAACGGAGCCGGCCGGGCGGACGCCCGCCCCGCGTGCAATCGGCGCGGGGACGACGGTGACAGGAGGTCACACGTGACGATCGACAGCCTCGCCCGCCCCGAACTGCGCGCGGTGAAAAACCCGACGGCGGCCCCGTCGGTGCGTGCAGTCGACACCCTCGCCCGCACCGTACTGGCCCGTCTCGCCGAAGCCGCCGAGATCTGCGAGCAGTCCGAGCAATTCATCGCCGCGGACATCAAGGCGGTCGTGCGGGCCTGCGCCGAATCGCTGGTCCAGGGCATGACCGGTGGCCCGCTGCCCGGCCCCGAACGCCTGGAGAACGCCGCCGCCGGATGCGCCCGCGCCGACATCCCCATCGATGCGGTCCTGTCCGCGGTTCGTGCGGGTTTCACCGTGGCGCTGGATCAGATGTTCGAGCGCACGAGTCCGGCGAACAGCCAAGGCGTGCTCACGGCCACCACCACGATCCTCGAGCTTTCGAAGGTGTTCACCTCCGCGGTGGGCATGGCGTACGTCCGTGAGCGCCGCGCCGAGGCCGCCGAGCAGCAGACCGCCGCGCACAGCCTGACCTCGGCGCTGCTCGCCGGTACCAGCACCGCGAAGGCCGGAGCGCGCGAATTGCCGGTCGCCGACCGCTATTTCGTCCTCGCCGTCGGTTTGGCGGCCCATCCCGACGAGAGCCGGCCGCATCTGGACCGGCAGGTCGTCGCCCGGCGCAAGCTGCGGCGCGTGCAGGCCGAGCTGGCGACGACGCTCGCGGGGCAGGCGCTGTCGCTGCTGTCCGTCGACGGCGGCACCGTTCTCGTACCATCCACGGCCGCAACGGATTCGGATCTCGACGGCCTGGTCGGCGACCTGTCCCGCGCGGCCCAGACGCCGATCACGGTCACCGTCGTCACCGCCGGGCCGCAGAAGGTTCCCGGAGCCGCCCACCTGGCGCACGAACTGCTGGACACCGTGCACCATCTGGGGCTGGGCCCGGGTCTGTACCGATTCACCGAACTGGCCCTGCAGTACCAGCTGACCCGCCCCGGAATCGGCCGCGACGCGCTCGAAACCCAGCTCACCCCGCTGGACGAGCATCCCGACCTGCTGGAAACCCTGCGGATCTACATCGCCGCCAATCTCAGCCGCGTCCGCACCGCACGCCTGCTGGACGTACACCCGAACACCGTCGACTACCGCCTGCGCCGCATCGCCGGTCTCACCGGATTCGACCCCGCTCAGACGACCGGCCTGTGGTATCTGCACTCCGCCCTGGTAGCGCGCATGGGCCGGCACCCCCGCCCGGCCGCACCGCTGCGAATGCCCGCGGGCCACGAGGTGAGCCTCGACAGCGACTGCGCCTGAATCGCTGAACCGCTTGTCCGCCAGCGCTTCCGCGCACCGGCAGCGCCGTCGGCAGCGAGCGGCCACATCCCGCTGGGGTACCCTCGGCTCGGCGGCAGCGACCACGGCGGTCCGGCCGGTTCGGAACGTACCCGAGGGGGGCTCATGCGCAGTTCGGACACAGTGTCCGGTCGGGACCCACGATTGCCCGGTTCGGCATCGCGCGACGCCGACCGGTCGATACGACGGTGAGCCGCCGTCGGATCGTGGTGGCCGGAACCTCCGGATCCGGTAAGACGAGGCCGGCTCGCCGGATATCCCGGGAGCTGGGCGTACCGCACATCGAACTCGACGCCATCTACCATCAGCCCGGCTGGACTCCCATGCCCGAGCGGGAATTCCGGGCCGCGGTCACCGAGCGGATCGCCCCCGACGCGTGGGTGATCGACGGCAACTACCAGAGCAAACTCACGGATACGGTGTGGCGCAAGGCCGATACCGTCGTCTGGTTCGATCTGCCGCGCGCGCTGGTCACCCGGCAGATCGTCCGGCGGACACTCGGCCGGGCACTCACCCGGCGCACGCTGTGGAACGGCAACCGGGAGAACTGGCGCGACCTGCTCTCCCTCGATCCCGGGCGATCGGTCATCGTGTGGTCCTGGAAGACACACTCCGGCAATCGAATACGTTACGAGGCCGCGCAGTCCGATCCCGCCTTCCGGCACATCGAATTCATCCGCATTCGATCACATCGCGACGCGGACGCATTGCTCGCCGGTCTGCGTCGCTCGAACCGAAGGTTTCGCTGTCCGTAGCTCACCCCGGCTGCGCAGGCCGCACCGCTCGGATACCACGCCGACATGGTGGATCGACCGAGCGGGAGAGGTCACGGGACAGCGCGGCCATCATCGTACGGCCCAGGAGCGGACCCGGGTACCCCGTCGGCACGGTCACGCCCGGTCAACGGTCGCGGGTGCGGCGAAGCCCGCATGCGAGCGCGGGTCGGGCTCAGGCGCCCGCGGCCACGCGAGCCGGGGCGAAGCGGCTCTCCACGGGCTCCAGTCCGTAGTGCCCGCGCAGCGTCGTGGCGGTGTACTCGGTCCGGAACAGGCCGCGCTGCTGCAGGATCGGCACCACACGGTCGACGAAATCGGTGAGCCCGCCCGGCAGATACGGCGGCATGATGTTGAATCCGTCGGCCGCACCGCCCTCGAACCAGGCCTGCAACTCGTCGGCGATCTGCTCCGGCGTTCCGGCGAAGGTGCGGTGTCCGCGACCGCCGCCGAGCTTGCCGATCAACTGCCGCACGGTCAGGTCCTCGCGTTCGGCGAGTTCCTTCACCAGGGTGAATCGGCTCTTGCCGCCCTGGATGTCGCTCTCGGCGGGCAGCGGCGGCAGCGGTGCGTCGAGGGCGTGCTCGGTCAGATCGACACCGAGCATGCTCGACAGCTGCCGCAACGCGTAATCGGGCGAGATCAGGTCGGTGAACTCCTGTTCCAGCGCGCGGGCCTGCTCGGCGCTATCGGCGATGAACGGAACCAGTCCCGGCAGCACCTCGAGCTCGTCCGGCGACCGGCCGTATCGGGCCAGCCGGGACTTCAGGTCCTGGTAGAACCGGCGTCCCTCGTCGAGGGTGCGCTGCGCGGTGAACACCGCCTCGGCATGCCGAGCGGCGAATTCCTTTCCGCTCTCCGATGATCCGGCCTGCACCAGCAGCGGACGCCCCTGCGGACTGCGCGGCGAGTTCAGCGGGCCCCGCACCCGGAATCGCTCACCGCGGTAATCGATCGTATGCACCTTGTCCGGATCGGCGAAGACGCCGGAGCCGGTTTCCAGTTCGAGGGCATCGGATTCCCAACTGTCCCAGAGGTTCAGGGCGACATCGAGAAATTCCTGGGCACGCTCGTAACGACGCGCGTGTTCGGGAATGGCGTCGTAGCCGAAGTTGTACGCCTCCTCGGCGTTACCGGAGGTGACGATGTTCCAGCCTGCCCGGCCGTGGCTGATGTGGTCGAGCGAGGTGAATTTGCGTGCCAGATTGAACGGTTCGTTGTAACTGGTCGACGCGGTCGCGATCAGCCCGACGTGCTCGGTCGCCGTGGCGATCGCCGAGAGCAGCGTGATCGGTTCGAACACCGCCGGGGCGTTGCGCTCGATGCGCGGGCCCACGGCGAGGTTGTCCGCGAAGAACACCGAGTCCAGCCGCCCGCGTTCGGCGATGCGGCCGAGCTCCCGGAAGTGCTCGACATCGAGGAGGCGATGCTCTTCGGTGCGCGGATGCCGCCAGGCGGCCTCGTGGTGGCCGACGCCCATCAGGAAGGCGTTGATGTGAAAGGTCTTGCGCGGTCTGGACATTCGAGGTGAATCCTTCGTCGGGGCTACTGGCCGGAGCTGGTGCGCCAGCGCGAGAGCCGGCGTTCGACGGCCAGGAGTACGCCGTTGAAGACCAGCCCCACCAGGGAGATGGCGATGATGCCGGCGTACATGTCGGGGATCTGGAAGTTCTGCTGGGCCGCGGTGATCAGATAGCCGAGACCGGCTCGGGCGCCGACCATTTCGGCGGCGATCAGCACCAGGATCGAACTCGAGGCGGCCATTCGCAGACCGGTGAAGATCGAGGGCAGCGCCGCGGGCAGGATCACTTTCTGGAACAACCGCACCGAGGAGAAGCCCAGCGAGGTAGCGGATTTCACCAGCAGCGGGTCGGCCGTACGGACACCGGTGATGGTGTTGAGCAGGATCGGGAAGAAGCCCGCGTACAGCACCAGCGCGACCTTGGAGGTCTCGCCGATGCCGAGGATCAGGATGAATACCGGCAGCAGTGCCAGAGCGGCGGTGTTGCGGAACAATTCCAGGATCGGGCCGAGGAATTCGGCCACCGGCCGGTACCAGGCGATCGCCACGCCCACGGGCACCGCGGTCACCACGGCCAGCGCGAAACCGACCAGAGAACGACTCAGGCTGGTGGATACGTGCTCCCACATCTGCCCATTCCGGATCAGCTCCGCGAAGGACTGCACCACCGTGGAGAACGGCGGCAGGAAGACCGGGTCGACCAGGCCGATCCGGGGCGCGACCTCCCACAACGCCAGGAACAGCGCGATCGCGATCACCGGCTTGCCGAACCGCCACGCGGCCCGGCCCGCCACCCGCGCCAGCCGTGCGGCCGGGGACCGGCTCGGGATTGTGCCGGGCTGTCTTACCGCAGGCGTATCCGGCTGCGCCGCAACGGCATCCGCGTCGTCCGAGTTCGCGACAGGCGAGCGCTTTCCGCTGTCTTTCGGTTGCGTGACAACGGCATTCGCGGCCGACGGGGGGTCGGTCCGCTCGGTCTCGTCCCACGCTCTCGCGGCATCGGCTTGGATATCGATCGCCTGATCGGTGCTGGACAGTGCACTAGACATGCGCGGGCCTCCTGTCGTTTCCCTGCGTGGACGCGGCGACGCCCTCGAGCTGTTCGGCCCGGGTGACTTCGGTGTGCAGCAGCGTCCAGATGTGGTGCCGGATTTCCCGGAACCGCTCGGAGGAGCGGATATCGGTCTCGGCGTCCCGATCCTGCTCGTTCCCGCGGTCGAGATCGACCTCGACGATCGCCTTCACCCGCCCCGGGCGCGAGGTGAGCACCGCGACGCGCTGGCCCAGATACACCGCCTCGTCGATGCCGTGCGTGATGAACAGGATGGTCTTACCGGTGCTGCGCCAGATCCGTAGCAATTCGTCCTGCAACGTTTCCCGGGTCTGGGCGTCCAGCGCGGCGAACGGCTCGTCCATCAGCAGCACCTCCGGGTCGAAGGCAAGGCTGCGGGCGATTGCCACGCGCTGCTTCATACCGCCGGACAGCTCGTGCGGATAGCGATCACCGAACTTGTCGAGCCCCACCAGCTCCAGGTAGTGCTCCGCGATCGAACGACGCTCCCGGCGGCGAATCCCCTTGGCCTCCAAGCCGAATTCGATATTGCCCCGCGCGGTTCGCCACGGCAGCAGCGCGTACTGCTGGAACACGATGCCGCGATCCAGTCCGGGCCCGGTGATCGGCCGCCCGTCCAGGAGCAACTGCCCGGCGCTGGGCTTGCTCAGACCGCCGAGCAGATCCAGCAGTGTCGATTTACCCGAACCACTGGGACCGACCAGCACCAGGAATTCGCCGTCGCTCAGTTCCAGGCTGATGTCTTCGAGCGCGGTGAAACTCTCCCGCTCGCCACGTACCTGGAACTCCTTGCGCACCCCGCGCAGAACCAGTTTCGTCGATGTGCTCACTTCGCCACCTCCTCGCCACTGGGTCCGCTCGCGGGCGGATACGTGCCGTTGGCATAGGGATTGAACTTGTTGGTGTAGATATCCTTCGCGGCGACCTTGCCCGCGGGCAGCTGGTGGTTGCGCACCAGCCAATCGATCCAGATCTGCAACTCCTTGTCCGCGATCACCGCGCCGGGAACGGGGATGCCGGAACTCTTGTAGTACTTCAGCAGGCCGGCATTCTCGTTGCGGCCGCGCTTGTGAATGATGTCGGCGAAACGGGCCACCACCTGATCACGCGGTGTCACCTGCAGCCAGCGGATGGCGCGGGCGGTGCCCTGCACGAAATCCTTGACCGCGTCCCCGTGCTGCTGTATGAAGTCGTTGCGGAAAACGTATGTGCCGTAGTCGAATTGACCGAACAGGTTCTTGTCGGTGTAGAGCGTGTGCACCCCGCCGCGAGCGACGGCGTTCTCCAGGAACACCCCTTGCAGGGCGGCCACGTCGACCTGTCCGGTGCGCAATGCCTCCTCGGTGCTGGTCGGCGGCAGCACGACGAATTGCACCCGGGCGATCTCCGCTTCGCTCAGGCCCTGCTCGTGCAGCCACTCGCGGGTGATGAACTCGTGGTGCGCGCCGAGGGTGTTGACCCCGACCTTCTTGCCGATCAGATCCCGCGCGGTCGTTATCCCGGAGTCGTCGCGCACGAAATACCCGGTGTAGGACCGCTCGTCGGCCCCGTACGAGCTGAGCACCGAGGTGACCGGCGCGCCGCCCGCGATCAGTTTGACCACCGCGCCGTTGAACGCGCTGCCGAATTCGACCTGTTTGGTCGCCGCGGCCTGGATATTCGCCGGGCCGCTGGTGGTGTCGCCCTGCCACTGCAATCGGACCTTGGTGAAGAACCCGAGATCCGCGGCCAACTCGTAGGGCTGGACGGTGCCGGTGGAGCCCTGGTACCGCAGGATGGTCTTACCGTCGGAGGTGGTGCTCACCCCCTGAGTGCCGCAGGCGCTCAACGCGACTGCGAGCGGGACGGCAAGCGTGCAGGCGAGGGTGCGGATCGCGCGCGATCGCCGTAATCGAAACAGCATGGAGCGGTACTTTCACTGAATACGCCTGTGGTACAGCGTGTTACGGATCTACTGAGGTATCGGAACTACATCGGGCGTCCGGATCGGCGCATGCGGCGCCGCACCGGGGCCGACTCCTCAGCCGCGACAGGTGGCCGAGGCCAGGCGCATCAGGTCGACGGTGCGGCGCCGGGTCAGCGGAACGATCAGGGTCATCCCAGCTCCTTTGCAACCGTGGGGAATTCGCGATGATCCGGGTAGATCATCATGGTGCGGGGCGGCCGGAGGGTCCGGCAAGATTCTTTTCACGGTATGGAAATCAGCGTGATTCGAATTCGGCGAGGGCATCCGGCCCGACCAGCGGGCCGATGCGATGTGCGATACCGCGCATGGCCGGGATCACGCTGCGGATCAGTTCGTCGTCCAACCGGGCCGAGCGGGCCTGGACCCCCAGCACACCTCGGACCTGCCGATCGGGGCCGACAACGGGTACCGCGATGGATCGGACCGGATCGTCGGTCTCGATCAGTTCGCTGGCGAATCCATTGCGCCGCACACGTTCCAGCTCGGCGTGCAGGGTGCTCGACCTCGCCGGGCGGGAATCCGATTGCGCGGCTTTCTCTTCCAGCACGGTGTGCACCGAGGAGAAGGCCAGCAGCGCCTTGCCGACCGCGCTGGTCCGCAGCGGCGCACGCGATCTGGGCACCTGATTCGGGCAGAAGTACACCGGCGGACGCGCCTGGAAGACGGTCACCGCCTCGCGGTCCTCCACCACGCTCAAACTCACCGTGATGCGGATACCCGCCGCGAGCGCGTACAGATGCGGCGCGGCCGAGTCGAGCCCGAACCTGGACAGTGCGGGCCGGGCGAGCATGGCCAGACCGGAGCCGATGCGATATCGATCGGTCGCCGCGTCCTGCTCCAGCAGCCGCCCGCGGACCAGCGCCTGCGCCAGCCGATGCGTCGTGCTCACCGGCAGGCTCGCCAGCTGAGCCAGTTCACTCACCGACAGCTCGGGATCGTCTCCCTCGAAGCAGTTGAGCACGTGTACCGCACGGTCGACGGCGCGGGCACCCGAACGGGGTTCCTCGTTGGCGGCCATGGTTCCTCCCGGCGTTTCGACGCGACGTAACGACGAACTATGGCCGCGCGCCCGGCCCGCGACAAGAGTTGTGCGCAGCGAGAGCCCAGACCTGGCCCGGTCGCCGGGTGGTGTGGCGGCGCGACGATTAAGGTTTGTGCTGAGAACTCGATGTGAACCACTGCGAGGAGTCGACCGGGTGCTGCGAGATGTTACCGTTGCCGCCGCGGTGGCCGTGCTGACCGTGGCCACCGCGCAGCCCGGTGCGGCCGCCCCGCTGCCGTGGGCGCCCGCGCCCGTTAACGCCTGTGGCGAAACGGGTTTCGATCCGGTGGCCCGGACACCGAAGCCGACCGCGACGCCCCCGCAGCCCGCGCCCGCGCAGCCGCCCACCCTCCAGGTCCAGGTGCTGCAACCCAAGATCACGCCGGTGAAGGTGCCCAAGCAGTTGCACAACACCCGGATCGCACCGGCGGCGCTGCCTGCCGATCTGTGCGCCAATCCGTGCCCGCAATTGGCCGAGGGGCGCACGCGGACCTCGTATCCGATTCCGCCGGGTACGCCGACGTGGCCGGAGGGTCCGCCGCCGCCGGCCACCACGACGACGCCGACCACCACCCCGCCGACCACGACGCCGCCGCCGGCCGAGACTCCCTCCCCGACGCCCTGGCAGCTGCCCAAGTTGCAGTTCGTACCGCACCCGGAGACGATCCCGCTGCCGGTCACCCTGCTCGGCCCGGACGTCACCGGCCCACGTCCGCAACCGATTCCGCCCGTGGTCCATCCGCCGGTGCAGGCCGCGCCCGTCACGCGCGCGCCCGCGCCGTTCCGGATCGGCGACGTCTATCCGGTCACTCAGCTGACCGGACCCGGATCGCAGAACCGCACCGATGTGCGCTGGCAGGTGGACGACACCGATCTGGGACTGATGTGGGAATCCGCGCCGGGACGGATCGCGGTCGCCTTCGGCGATACCTTCGGCACGGGCTTCCACGACGGCGGGCCGAGCGGCGGAGACTGGCGCAGCAACGTGATCGGCTTCAGCTCCGACCACGATCTCGCGCACGGGATGAATATCGACTCCATGGTCTCGGACGCACCCTGTCACGCCACGGAGGTGCTGGGCAGCTACAAGGTGAACAACTTCGAGATCACCGTTATCCCGACCTCCGGATTCGCACTCGGCGATCGGCAGTATCTGAGCTACATGTCGGTCGCGCGGTGGTCCGAGAAACCGGGCCGCTGGTGGACCAACTACGGCGGTCTGGCCTATTCCGACGACGGCGGGCAGACCTGGGTGGACGACGAGAACGTCCGGTGGGACAACGTCTTCGGCCAGGGGCAGTTCCAGGTGGTGGCGATGGCGCCGCACGACGGGTACGTCTACATGTTCGGCACCCCCAACGGGCGTTTCGGCACCATCGCCCTCGCGCGCGTCCCGCAGGCGGATGTGCTGAACAAAACGGCCTACCAGTACTGGATCGACGGTTTCTGGCGGCCCACTTTCCAGCCGCCCACGCCGGGCGGCAACGGGATCGAACTGTCGGCCAGCCCGATCATGTCGGGTATCGCGGGGGAGGTGTCGGTCCGCTACGACACCGCCGCGGGCCGCTGGGAGATGAGTTACCTCGACGTGGACAACAACGTCCTGGTGTTGCGTCGATCCACCACCCCGCAGGGCATCTGGTCGGCACCGGCGACCCTGCTGCACACCGAGGACTACCCCTCCGGCTACGGCGGCTTCATCCACCCGTGGTCCACCGGCAACGATCTCTACTTCACCCTGTCCGAATGGCGGCACTACAACGTCTATCTCATGCACGCCTCGATCGGCTGATCCGCCATTGCGAAAGTGACACAAGCCGATAGAGACGTACGGCAGGAGCCACCATGACCCTCGAACATCGTTCGGTCACCGGCGTGGGAGACCTCGACCACCTGGCCGCGCTGGGCGACCTTCTCGCGAGTACGGGATTGTCGGCGGCCGACGCCGGGGGTGAGATCAGCTTCGAGGGGCAGGATCCGATTCTGGCGGCGCGGCATCGGCTCGGCGCGTGCATCGGCATTCCGCTGATGGGTGCGGCGGTCGGCGCTGTCGCGGTGCACCGCCGGCGCGGCGGGCCCGCTCAGGATCTGCGCCTGGATCTGCGCCAGGCCGTGCACGGCATCACCCCGCACGCGTACTGGCACCCCACCCTCGCCGGTGAGCTGCCGCCGTTCCCGCTGGTGGCGGACAATCCCTTCCTGCTCGCCCCGTATCGCACCGCCGACGGGCGCACCGTCATGGCCTCGGGGGTGTATCCGCATCTGGCCGCGAAGTGGTGCCGATTCCTGGACGTCCCACCGGATTACGCGAAGGTCGCCGCGGCGTTCGCCGCCCGCGACGCCTTCGAACTGGAGGAGGCCGCCAACGCCGCCGGACTCCCGCTGTGTGTCGCGCGGACCCCGCGGGAATGGCTCGCGCATCCGCAGGGCGCGTTGCTGGCCTCCCGGCCGGTGATCGGGCTGCATCGCACCGGCGAGGCACCGGTAGCCGATTTCGGCTCGGCGGCAAGACCTTTGGACGGCATCCGGGTGTTGTCGTTCACCCACGCCATCGCCGGTCCGACCGTCGGGCGCACCCTCGCCGAACAGGGTGCGGATGTCCTGTGCGCGACCCGTCCCAACGACTACGAACACGATTTCATCTACGCCGAGGCCAATGTCGGCTCCCGCAGCGCCTACGTCGATCTGAACACCGAGTCCGGCCGCGAGCGCGCCGACCGGCTGCTGGCGGATGCGCACATCGTGGTGAACAACCATCGCGGCGACAAACTCGAGAAGCTCGGGCTGGATCCGGTGCGGCTCGCCGCGCGCTATCCGGGGATCATCGTCGTCTCGGTCACCTGCTACGGCTCCGAGGGTCCGTGGCGCACGCGCGGCGGCTTCGACATGAACGGCTCGGCCGCCTCCGGTCTGATGAGTATCGAGGGCGGCGAGCACGCGCCGAAACTGCCTGTCACCGGCATGATCAACGACTTCGTAACCGGTTATATGGGAGCCATCGGGGCGCTGGCCGCACTCGTGAAACGCACGACCGAAGGCGGTTCCTGGCACGTCACGGTGAATCTCACCCGCACCGCGATGTGGTATCCGAGCCTCGGCCTGGTCGATCCGGCCGACGCGGGCTCCGACGAGCGGCACACCCTGCGCGAACCGGCCGCCTACGATGCCGCGAGTCCGCTCGGTGACGTGCACATGCTCGCCCCGCCGGTTCGGTTCTCGCACACCGTCCCCGCCTGGCCTGACCCGCCGCTGGTGCCACGCGGCTCGAGCCGCCCGGAGTGGAACACCGTGTGAGACCACCTTTTCCGTCGGCGCGATCGAGCGGATTGGGCAACAATGTCCCCGGAAGGTCGACCCGAACAAAGGATTACACAGATGCGACGACCAGCATGGATACGTGCGGCGGCAGCCGTGGCACTCGCGGCTCCCGCGGCGTTCGCGGTGCTCGTGATGCCCGCGGCCTCGGCCGCACCCGCGTTGGCGACGCCGGACGTGCAATTCAACGCGTCCGCGCCGGGCACGGTCACCGCGACCGTGCACAACAAGAACACCCAGCAGGGCACCGTGTGCTGGGCGACCGACATCGACAACAAGACCGTCTTCGGCAGCGGCGGTCAGGATTCGTACGCCGGACCCGGGCGCACGATCACCGTATCGATCCGCAATCTGCCGAACGGCCCGATCCACGTGCAGGCGTTCTGCGCGTACCACACCCCGCCGCTGGGTTCGCACGACTACACCTCGTCCACGACGCCCACGACCGTCACCGTCACCGGCGGCGCGCCCACCGGCAGCGCCGGATAGTCTCCGGGCCGCACCGATGCCCGGCCGGGCTCGCGACGTCTGCACGTTCGCGAGCCCGGCCGTTCCGTATCGATATGGGGGGCGTATGCGTTGGGGCTCAGTCGGTTTCGATCTTCGCCCGGTAATTCCGCAGGACCACCGCCAGGCAGCCCAGTGCGACCACGGCACCGGCCACGAGCATGACCGGATAGCCCAGGCCGGTGGCCTGATCCAGCAGGGCGAACAGCGCGGGCAGGCCGAAGCCGATGTAGCAGACCGAGTAGAAGACCGCGGTCAGCCCCGCCAGATCCCGCGGTTCGGCGATGCGCTCGACCTCCTGCAACCCGGCGACCAGGCCGATGCCGTTCCCGGCTCCGAGCACCGCGGCCGCGATCAGCGCGGTCCACAACGTCAGCGTGCTCGCTGCGACCGCCGCGAGCACCATTCCGGCCGTGACCAGCACCAGCGCCAGCGCCGCGATCCGCGCCACGCCGGGACGATCGATCCGCCGGGCGACGGACTGGATCAGGAATCCGCAGCCCAGGGTCAACACCGTGAGCAGAGCCGAGAACCCGATCTGCAGGCTGTGCGCCTGTCCGGCCAGCAGCGTCGGCAGGACCGCGTAGGCCGTGCCGACCGAGGCGAACACCCACACCGCCACCGGCAGGGCGACGCTCAGGAAGCGGCGATGTCCGGGCGACGGGATACGCAGATCGTCCCGCAGGTTTCCGGAGTTCGACTGCCGCACAACAGTTTCCGGAACACGCAACGCCCAGGCCGCGCCCGCCGCACACAACGCGACGTTCACCAGATACGGCAGCGAATGCGGCCACGGAGCCCACTGCGCCAGCACCCCGGCCACACCCGCGCCGAGGGCGAATCCCGCGGTCAGGCTCATCGCCGACCGCCGCGCACCGGTACCGACCGCTGCCGCCGGCGAATACGGCGGCTGGGACAACTCCTTGACCCAACTGCCGCCGACGGCCATCGCCATGCCCAGCGCAACGCCCGAGAGCACCCGGCCGATCGACAGCGCCGCCACCGAATCGGCTCCCACGGCCAGCAGCAACGACGCCGCCGCCGCGATGAACGGCGCGGGGCACATGAGCCGGCGCCGCCCGAACCGATCCGACAGCGGACCACCGATCAGCAGCGCGGGCACGATGCCCAGCACGTAGTCGAACAGCAGCACGTCCACCGTGGTGACCGACAGGCCGTGATTCTTGTACATCACCAGCAGCGGCGTGAATTCGTTACCGCCCCAAGCGATCACGAACATCGCCGCGGCAACGCCGCGCCAGGCCCCGGGCGCGGCGACCACACCGGGCGCGCGCTGGGCCTGCGCCACCGAACTGGTCATCACAGGCCCCGCAGTTCCAACAGGTGCACCCCGGACAGATGCTCGACGAGCAGCGCGGCGAAGCCGTCGGCGTCACCGGACTCGATCGCGTCGGCCAGCCGGGCGTGCTCCGCCACGATTTGCGCCGCGTTACCCGAACGACGTTGCACCGCAAGGCTGTTCATCCGGCGTTGCCGCTCCCGCAGCGAATCGTAGAACCCGGTCAGCAGCGGATTGCCCGCAGCGGCCACGGCCCCGCGGTGGAATTCGGTGTCCATGGCCGCGAACCGCTCCAACTCCCCCGCCGCGGCGAGTTCGCGCTGCGATTCGACCACCGAACGCAATTCCGTCGACAGCGCGGTCCGATCGGCCGTCGCCAGCGCCCGCACCGCGGCCGTCTCCACCACGTACCGAGCGTGCGCGACATGTTCGGCCTCCCCGGGCGGCACCGGCACCACGAGCGCACCGCGCTTAGGGTACAGCCGCATCCACCCTTCGGCCTCCAACCGCAGGAACGCCTCGCGCACCGGAGTGCGCGAGGTCCCCAGATCAGCGGCGACCTCCCCCTCGCTGATCAACTCCCCACCGGGCAACGCACCGCCCAGGATCCGTTCCTTGACCTCCCGATAGGCTCGCTCGGCGGATGAATACTTCATAGACACAAGATGTATCTTACCGGCCGGCCGAGGCGCGCGGTCAGCGGCCCAGCCCATTCGTGCACCCGTCGGTCAGCCACCGGGCCCCGCCCGTAGCCTGCCGACCCACCCGTGCACGTCGGCCAGCCGCCCGACCACCCGTGCACAAGTCGATCGGCACCCAGCCCACCCGCGCACGCGAACATCGCACCGGCAGCGGGACCCTCGACTGGCACCTGCGGTTCACGGATGCATGCGCGCGCCCTTGCCCACCTTGTCAACGACGTTGCGCGGGCCGTAGACGGCGATCCCGACCAGGTCGAGCGCGTCGGTGCCGACGGCGCGGACCGCGGCTCGGTTGTCGGCGTCGTTGCCGGTGGCGAACAGGTCCGAAGTGAAGATCGCCATCTGCAGGCCGCGCGCGAGCGCCTTGGTGTGCGCGGACCGCAATGTCTCCTTGGATGCCTCGAAGACGAGGACCGGTTGCCGGAACATCGACTGGTAGACCGCGCCGTCGGCATCCTCGTACGGTTCGCCGACGACCTCCGGCCGGGCCGTGCCCAGACCGCTGACCAGGAAGGCGGTCACATTCAACCGCTGCCATGTCTGCAGGTCGTCGCGCAGCAGGACCGCGATCTTGGTATCGAAACGCACATTCTCCATATCCACGACTGTGCGCCGGGCGGGTGCGCGAAGGCTTGTACGATCCTGGCATGGTTACCGGCGGCCCACTCGAGCAGGTCCGGGCCTGGCAGCCGCGAGTACCAGGCATCGTCGAGGTGTTCCATGCCCGGTTCGTCGAGCACGTCTACCCGATGCACGCCCACGACGCCTGGACCCTGCTCATCGTCGACGAGGGCGCGGTCCGCTACGACCTGGATCGACACGAATACGGCGTGCTGGGATCGGCGGTCTCACTGCTGCCGCCGCACGTCCCGCACAACGGTCAGGCCGCGACCGAGAACGGCTTCCGCAAGCGGGTGCTGTACCTGGACACCGGCCACCTGCCCGAGACGATGATCGGCTCCGCGGTCGACACCCCGACGTTCACCGATCCGCTGCTGCATCTGCGCATCCGCCAACTGCATGCCGTACTCACCACTCCGGGAGAGGAATTCGAGGCCGCCGGACGCCTGACGCTGATCCACGATCGTCTCGACACCCTGTTGCGCGGCATCGAACCGCCGGTCCGCCACGCCGATCCCCGGCTCGCGCACCGCCTGCGTGACCTACTGGATTCCCGTATCACACAAGGCATTTCCCTGGAGGAAGCCGCCGCCGAACTGCACGCGGACCCGACCCATCTGATCCGCGCCTTCGGCCGCGAGTTCGGTATGCCTCCGCACCGGTACCTGATCGCGCGCCGGGTCGATCTGGCCCGGCCGCTGCTACTGAGCGGCATGCCGACGCGAGAGGTGGCCGCCGCCACCGGTTTTCACGACCAGCCGCATCTGACCCGGCACTTCAAACGCATCCTCGGTACCACACCGGCCCGATACGCGCGCAGCGGTCCCGCGCACTGAGCGGCCACCCTCCCCCTTCGGAAAGCTTTCGATCGCCGGCTCGAACAGTTCGATCGGATTACCCGACGGGTCCTCGGCGACACCTGCTCATCCCGACACCGACGACGGTCGCTCCCTGCCGCCCATCACGGCGCCGATTCAGCGGCAGCCGGATCGAGCCCGATCAGCCGGAGCGCGAAATCGGCGTAGCGGTCGGCGAGTTGCTCCGGTGAGGCGGGGCCGTCCAGCCGGAACCATTGCGGCAGTGCGGTACACATCGTGGCGATCGCGCGGCCCGCGATGTGGATCCGGTCCCGGCTCAGACCGTGCGCGTCGGCGGCCGCGGCGATCGTCTCGTCCAGCAGGTACTGGATCTCGTTGCGGGAAGCGGTGATTCGCGTTCGATTCGGCGCGGTGAGGCTGCGCATCTCGCTGGCGCCGATGAATGCCAGCTTTCGGCGGTGAGTGTGGAACAGGGCGAGAGCTTCGACGGTGTGCGCCACTCGGCCGGCCGGTGTCGTGCCCTCCTCGCGCGCCGCCGGAACGCGCCAGTGCAACTCGGCCATGGTGAGATCCAACGCTCGCACCAGCAACTGCTGCTTGTCCGGGTAATGGTGGTAGACGCCCGGCACACTCATCCCCGCCCGCTCCGCGATGGACCGCATGGTCGCGCCGTGATATCCCGTTTCCACGAAGGAATCGACGGCCGCCTCGAGTACGGGATCCATTGCCAGCGGCAGGAATTCACGCCAATTGCGCTCGGTCTGCGCAGTAGCTGCGACGGCGCGGGCGCGCACCGGGCGGCCGGGCTCGGGTACCGGGTCGGGCTCACCGATCAGCCGCGGCACCGTCGTGCCCAACTCCGCGGCCAGCGTTCGCAGCCGGGGCACGGAGACACCGGTCCGGCCGTTCTCGATGGCGCTGAGCGTGGCCGGGCTGACGCCGATGCGCCGCGCGGTCTCGCGCAGGGAGATACCGGCCGCGGTCCGCGCCGCGCGCACCCGGGTGCCGATATCGCCCGCGGAAGGGGCCCCGTCGTTCATCTGTTCAGGATATCCGAACGGCGGACTTGTCGGCTACTCGGCTTTTGACAGCGGTAATCGCCGCATGGCACTGTTCCTACGGACCCCGGCCGAGCGAACGTTCGGGCCGGCACGGTGAGGAGTGACTGTGGCGATCGATCTGTCCCATCCGGCCGAAGTTCGCGAACTGGCCGAGCGCACACGCGCCTTCGTCCGCAGCACCGTCCTGCCGATCGAGGACGCGCACGGCGGTGATATCGCCGCGGCGGGCGGGGACGCGATCCGCGTCGAGCTACAGCAGGCCGCACGCGAGGCGTGCGTGTTCGCACCGCACGCGCCGGTCGAATACGGCGGTCACGGTCTGGGCATGTCGGATCGGGCGCCGGTATTCGAGGAGGCCGGATACTCACTGTTCGGCCCGACCGCCCTGAATATCGCGGCCCCGGACGAGGGCAATGTGCACATGCTCGCCCACATCGCGAACCCGGAGCAGAAACAGCAGTTCCTCGAACCCCTCGCCCGCGGTGACGTCCGTTCGGCGTTCGCGATGACCGAACCGGCTCCCGGGGCGGGCTCGGACCCCTCGGCGCTGGCCACCCGCGCGGTGCGCGGCGAAGGCGGCTGGCGGATCAACGGCCACAAATGGTTCATCACCGGCGCCGACGGCGCGGGGTTCTTCATCATCATGGCGCGCACCTCCGGTGAGCCGGGCCAGCGCGGCGGGGCGACGATGTTCCTGGCCCCGGCCGACACTCCCGGCATCCGGGTCGAGCGTCACATCGAGACCTTGGACCGGTCGATGATCGGCGGCCACTGCGAGGTGGTCTTCGACGACGTACTGGTCCCGGATTCCGCGGTGCTGGGTGCGGTCGACCGCGGTTTCGAATACGCGCAGGTGCGGCTGGGCCCGGCCCGGATGACGCATGTGATGCGCTGGCTGGGCGCCGCACGGCGCGGCCACGACGTCGCGGTGACGCATGTGGCCGAGCGGCAGGGCTTCGGATCGCGGCTGGGCGACCTCGGCATGATCCAGAAGATGATCGCCGACAACGAGATCGACATCGCGGCCACCCGCGCACTGCTGACCCAGGCGTGCTGGGAACTCGATCGAGGCGAGACCGCGGCCAACGCCACTTCCATCGCGAAAACCTTTGCCGCGGAGGCGATCTTCCGGATCGTCGACCGCAGCGTGCAGATGTGCGGCGGACTCGGCGTATCCGGGGATCTGCCGCTGGCACGGCTTTCCCGTGAGGTGCGGCCGTTCCGCATCTACGACGGCCCCTCGGAGGTCCATCGCTGGGCCATCGCCAAGCGTGCCGTCGGTGCGGCTCGCCGCGCACGCCGCGAAGCCGAGTGATACGGCGGCACTGATACCCCGGATCGACCGGAGCGACATCTCCGCCGGCGGGCGAGGAAACCGACTGGCCGCGTCCGCATCCGCGATGTTCCGGCGACGGTGAGCGATCACGACCTGCCTCCGAGCGGTCTCGGCATTTGCCTCACGCCGCCTCGCGTCCCTGTGCGGCATCCCATTACCCGGGGCTGCGACCAGGTAATGGGATCTCGTTGGCGGTGGTCGCCGAACCGCCGAAGGCGGCTCTGCCTATCCGGCCCGGCACACGGCGAACAGGGCGGCATCGGCTCCGTTGTGGAGAACCCGACGCGCCCAACATTTTCCGGACCGCACCGGCACCGAGCGAGTTGCGGCCATCATCCTGTCACCTGCGGCAAGATCCGGTTTTCGTGGTCGGAAAGCTTTCGAGCGACGGAGGCCATGTGCGACTGTATATTTCACGCAGCAGTCTCCGAGCATGCGATCCGCGCGACGGTGCTGGACCGCGCGGACGGCCGCGGACAGGCAAGCCGCCCGAAGCGGTATCGCATTCTTTCCGGGCGGCTGCGTTCGAACCGGGACGTGTCGAGGAGTGGGCCATGACCGAGGCCGAGCGGACGGCCGCGTCGGACAATCCTGTTCCACCAAAGGAATTCGACGAGCATGAGCGTGGCCGTCCGCGGATGGCCCGACGGCCGGTATTCGCTGTCGCTGCGGTGGCGGGGGCCGTACATCTGCTGGTGGCCACGCGCTTCGGTTGGCATCGCGACGAGTTCTACTACGTCCTGTGCGGCAGACACCTGGACTGGGGTTATGTCGATCAGCCGCCGCTGGCCCCGCTGCTGGCACGACTGGCAGCCGATGTGCCGGGCGGCGTACTGCCGCTGCGGCTGCTGGCGATAGCCGCGCAGATCGGTTGCGTCCTACTGGCTTCCGTACTTGCCGCCGAATTCGGCGGCCGGCGCCGCGCCCAGACGCTGGCCGCTGCTGCGGTCGCCGCCTGCCCGGTATTCGTCGCGGCCTCCATGCTCTTCGGCACGACGGTGCTCGATCAACTGGGCTGGCTGGCGGTACTCGTGCTCACCGCCGCCGCCCTGCGAACGCGCACGACCCGCACCTGGCTCGCCGCGGGACTGGTCGCCGGTATCGGATTGCAGACCAAGGAAACTCTCGCGGTGCTGCTGATCGGTATCCTCGTCGGCCTGGTGGCATTCCGGCGAGATGCGCTCCGCGGCCGTGGCCCGTGGCTGGCCGGGGGCTTGGCGATCCTCATCGCGGTGCCGAACGTCATCTGGGACGCGCGGCATCAGTGGGCGAATCTGCAAATGGCGCAGGCGCTCGCCGACCAGCAGGGCGGGCCGCTGGGCGCGCTGTCCCGGGTGCCGACGCTGGTTCTGCTGCTGGCCGGACCGCCGCTGATCGCCCTGTGGTATTCAGGTGTGCGCCACCTGATTTCGCGGGGCGGCCGCGACCACCGCTGGCTACTGGCGGCGGCCGTGGTGATCCTGCTGTTGTTCACTGTCGGCGGCGGCAGGGTCTACTACGCCGCCCCGGTGCTGGCGGGCCTGTTCGCGGCCGGGGCGGTACGAGTCGAGAGCCGCGCGACCGAACGCCGGCGATGGCGATGGCCGCTCGCGGTCGCCGTTTCCGCGATCATCGCGATCGTGATCGGCCTGCCGGTGCTCCCGCCGCGGGCGGAGACGGCGTTGCGGCCGGTCAACCCGCAGGCGATGGAGACCTACGGCTGGCCGCGATTCGTCGGCCAGATCGCCCGCGCCGCAGCGCCTTTGCCCGCCGACGTCCCCATCTTCACCAGCAACTACGGCGAGGCCGGCGCGGTGAGCGTCCTGGGTCCCGCGGCCGGACTGCACCGCACGGTGCTCAGCGGCCACAACAACTATCTGCTCTGGGGCCCGCCGCCGGGCCGACCCGACACCGTGCTGTGCGTGGGCCAGTGGAATATCGCCTACCTGCACCGCTTCTGGTCCCAGGTCACCGAGATCGCCCCCCTGACCCTGCCGGACGGACTGGTCGACCAGGAGACCGCCCAGCACGCGGCCGTCTACCTGTGTACCCGGCCACGCGGCACCTGGGCGCAACTGTGGCCCGATCTGCGGCACCTCGACTGAGTCTCGCCCGCGCCACGATCACGATAGGCACATCGCCTGATGCTCAACGGCTTTCGGCGAATCGGAGTCCGACTCACCTCTGCCACAGTCGTATCGAAGCGCAGGACCACGAATCGAGCCGTAGCTCAATCGCTTCCGATGCACGGTAGTCGCCACCCACAGTCCGGAAGTATGCGAGGGGCACCGGGCGGCCTGGTTCACTCGGTACGCGATAGCCGAACACGAGGTGAGGCGGGCCCGCTCCGGACCCGCCCGCTCCCCTAGCTGTAGTCGTAGAAACCGCGACCGGTCTTGCGGCCCAGGCGGCCCGCGTCGACCATGCGGCGAAGCAGCGCCGGAGGCGCGTAGTGCGGTTCGGCGAATTCGGCGTACAGCGACTCCGACGCGGCGAGGGCGATATCGAGGCCGACGGTGTCCAGCAGGGTCAGCGGCCCCATCGGGTAGCCGCAGCCGCCCTTCATCGCGGCGTCGATGTCCTCGGCCGACGCATAGCCCGATTCGAGCATCCGCACCGCCTGACACAGATACGGGATCAGCAGCGCGTTGACGATGAATCCGGAACGGTCACCCGCCTGCACGGTGGTCTTGTTCAGCGTGTTCTTCGCGTAATCGGTGACCGCGGCGGCGGTCTCCGGCGAGGTGACCAGCGTCGAGATGATCTCCACCAGCGGCATCACCGGCACCGGATTGAAGAAGTGCATGCCGAGCACCTGCTCCGGACGCTGGGTCGCGCCCGCCACCTTGATCACCGGAATCGACGAGGTGTTGGTGGCCAGGATTCCGGCGGGCTTGACGATCTTGTCGAGCTTGCCGAAGATCTCGTACTTCAGCGATTCGATCTCCGGAGCCGCCTCCACCACCAGATCCCGGTCGGCGAAGTCGTCGATGTCCAGCGTCACCCGCACCCGGGCGATCGCCGCGTCGGCGTCGTCCTGGCTGATCCTGCCCTTGCTCACACCGCGCGAGATCGAGGCCGCGATCCGCTTCTGTGCGGCATCGACCAGCTCCTGCGTCGTCTCGAGGACCAGGACCTCACTTCCGGCCTTCGCGCATACCTCGGCTATGCCCGCGCCCATCGTGCCGCCACCGATCACACCGATCAGCTTCACAGTCACCACTCCAAATCCTGTTCGACAACAGTTCCCGGCCCAGGGCCACAGCTCAGAATACGAAGGGCCGGTCCGGCACACACATCCCGCCGTCGTATGGGACATTCCTCACAACCCGGGCCGTAATTTGCATTCTCCGAAATTGAGAAGATAATCTCGATCTAACGAGAAGCTTATTCTCTCAGGATCAGCGGCGGTCGGGCCGGAACCGATGCGCAGGCCACGGGCGGAAGGATCCCGCATGACCGTCACCGACAACGACCTCCCCATCCTCGCCGACGGCGATCCACAACCGGTCGTCGCCGAGATCGACGGGATTCCGATCTCCGGACTCCTGGCCCGGGCCCGGAATCCGCGCGCTGCCGTCGTCGCACTGCACGGGGGCGCGACAACGTCGCTGTACTTCGACTGCCCGGGACATCCGGAACTGTCCCTGCTGCGCACCGCGGCCGCCGCGGGATTCACCGTGCTCGCGCTGGACCGGCCCGGTTACGGCAGATCGCACCCGTATGCGGCGACATTGGCGGACCCCCGGCTGCGTGTCGAGTTGATGTACCGCGCGATCGACCATCATCTGGACGCGGCATCGCGCGGCGCCGGGATATTCCTGATGGCCCATTCGGCCGGGTGCGAGACCGCGGTCCGGATGGCCGCCGACGCCGAGCGCGGGCCACAACTCCTGGGCATGGAACTATCGGGGACCGGACGGCAGCGGCAACCCGCGGCCGAGGAGATCCTGGCCGTGCGGCCCCGGCCCGACAACGTGAAGGTGGGCCGGTTGCTCTGGGAGCCCGCGCGGTTGTACCCGCCCGAACATGTGGGCGGCGGGCTGATCGGCGCCGGCGGGCCGGGGTTCGAGGGACGGCTCGTCCAGGAATGGGCGACCACGCACTTCCCGGAACTCGGCCCGCGAGTACGGATTCCGGTGCGCTTCACCGTCGCCGACCACGAGAAGGTATGGCGCAACGATCCGGCCGGGCTGCTCGAGGTCGCCGAACTGTTCCCCGCCGCTGCGCGACTGGTGCTGAACATCCAGCGGAACTCCGGACACAACATCAGCATCGGGCACACCGCGACGGCCTACCACCTCGAGCTGCTGGCCTTCGCCGCCGAATGCGTGGTCGCCCGGGAGACGGGCGAATTCAGCAGCCCGGCAATACAATTCGACGGTATGCCCGCCGAGCGCAGCTGACTCACCGGCCCACGCCGCGGCCCGGTCGGCGTCGCGGCTCGAAACGCTGGTTCCTCGGGCCACGCACGATCATCGGGGCGAACACCCGAACGCCACCCTGGACGGTGATATCCGCACGGTGATGGTGCTGTTTCCGGCCTACGGCCTGCTCTGTCTCTGGGCGAGGGATCTGGACCGATACGCGGGCCTGATCCACCTGCTGATGCTCGTCTTCTTCGCCGGCGGGCTGGTCCGGCTGCTGACCGTGGCGTACGCCGGCTGGCCGAACTGGTTCTACATCGCCACGATCGCGGTCGAAATCGGTGTGCCACCGAACTATTCACCGTTACTGCGGCAGGTCACGGGACGTTCGATCGGCGCGGACCTGAGCGAGCTGACCCGCTAGCGCTCGGTTCACCGGCTGATCCGCCTGGGAACCGTTGCCGCGGTGAGCTTCTCCGGATTGCGCACGGCGTAGAAGGTGGTGATGACGTCGTTCACCACCTCGATCAGATAGATCCCTTCCAGCCTGTCGCGCGAGTAGACGGCCATCGCGGGGGTGCTGTTGCAGTTGACCGTCTCGATCCGCAGCCCCGCCGCACCCTCGGCCTTGCGGAACAGGTCGATCAGGTACCGGGCGACCCGGGCCGCGCCCAGCACCGGCCGCCGCGCCGCCACGGCCTTGCCGCCACTATCGGCGATGAACGCGACGTCCGGGGCGAGCAGCGCGAGCAATCCGCGCGTGTCACCGCTGGTCGTCGCGGTCATGAACTGTTCGGTGATCCGGGTGATCCGCGCGGCGTCCACGGGCTCGAAACGTCTGCGCCGCGCCCGCACGTGCTCGCGGGCGCGGTGTGCCACCTGACGCACGGCCGGCACGGATTTGCCGACCGCGGCGGCGATATCCGGGTAATCGAACCCGAAGACCTCGCGCAGTACGAAAACCGCGCGCTCGTCGGGGCCGAGGGTTTCCAGCAGGACGAGCATGGCCATCGACACCGATTCGGCCAGTACCACATCGGCCGCGGCGTCCGGCTCGGCGAGTTGCAGCGGCTCGGGCAGCCACGGGCCGACGTAGTCCTCACGTCTGCGAGCGCCGGCCCGCAGCGCGTTCAGCGCCTGGCGGGTCACCAACCGGGCCAGATACGACCGGGTGTCCCGGACCCTCGCCAGATCCACCTCGGCCCACCGCAGATAGCTGTCCTGCAGCACGTCATCGGATTCGGTTGCCGAGCCGAGGATTTCATAGACGATCGTGAACAGCAGCGGTCGCAGCAGGGTGAACCGCTCGGCATGCTCGTCGGCGATCACGCGGAGGTCACCGCCGACGCGTTCATCCGCGAGTCCGGCCGCGGTCCGCCCTTGATCCACGTCAGCGAACCCGGTTCGCGGGCCTCACGCCGCATCTTTCCCACGGCGAAATTGCAGGTCACCTCCTTGATCTTCGCCCCAGCGCGACCGCCGATGTACAGATTGATCGCGGTGTCGTCCTTGTGCGCGAGCTGCCGAACGCCGGTGCGGCGGCCCAGGCTCAGACAAACACCGGTCAGTGCCAGATCGATCACTCCGGGGTCGGATCCTTCGATATGACTCAATACGGTGTCGGCGGCCTGCGCCCCGAGCGCGCCGGCGGCCTGGCTGCTCATCCGCAGCGGCTGTCCCGACGGCGCGGCGGCGTCGCCGGTCGCGACGATGCGGTCGTCGTCGACGCTGGTCAGCGTCTCGTCGGTGAGCAGCCGGCCGATCGCGTCGGTGCGCAGCCCGCTCGCGGACGCCACCTGCGGCACACCGAATCCGGTCGTCCAGATGGTCAGGGCGCTCGGGCGCACCGCACCACTGGTCAGAACGACCGCATCCGCGCGTACCTCGAGCACCGGGTCCGATTCGAGCATCGTGACACCGTGTCGCGACAACCACCTGCGGACATACCGGCGGCCCGGGGCGCTCAGCGAGGGCATCAGCGTCCCGCCGCAGACGAGAGTGACTCGCCAACCCCGCTCGGCCAGTTCGGCGGCCGTCTCGACACCGGTCGGCCCGCCGCCGACGACGGTGATCGACGCGTCGGCGGACAACCCGTCCAACCGGGTGCGCAGACGTTGTGCGGACTCGAATTCACCCATGCGGCAGGCGAATTCGCCCCCGCCGGGCACAGCCGGCACCGCCTCGGTACTGCCGACCGCGTAGATGACGTGGTCGTAATCCAGCCTCCGCCCCGACGCCAATCGCACCGTGCGAGTTGTGGTGTCGATACGCGTGGCACGGTCGACCACCAGCTCGATCCCCGCCCCGAGCAACGTCCCGTAATCGATCGTCGCCGCACCGGTTCCGGCCACCAGCTGATGCAACCGCACCCGATCCACGAAGGCCGGACGCGGATTGACCATGGTGATCCGAACATCTCCCCGCTTGCGCAGCCGGTTGGCCGCGACCGTCCCCGCATATCCGCCCCCGACAACTACGACGCTGTGCTCTGTCCTGTATTCGGTCATGTCCCCGAGACACCGCCGGTCGCCGGAATATGACATAGCGCGAATGTGATATACATCACCGTCCTGAAGCCGGTCGAACCCGCGCCGGCCTCCGATCTCGAACCACACCGTCGAGCGTCGGTCACCCGCCCAGTCGACCGTCCGACGCGTCGTGCTCGGCGAGGGCACAGGCGCACTACCGGGTTCGACAACCGGAATGTGCAGCCGCCCGAATTCCGCGAGCCGCGCGAAACCTGTTCGGCGGCTGGATGGTTCCCCCTGGTGAATCCAGCTGCGGAGCACCTCGATGATCTGCGATATCGATCGAATGCCGAACCGGCTCACGGCACAGCCATAACGAGGCCCAGGCCCCGAGCCGCGATGCTTTCACCCGAGGATGTCGGCCCGATCCGCAACCGCGACCGATCCGCGTCCGGCACCCCATACAGTTCGCAGATCACCCGCACCGGGAACCGAAGCGTGAATCGCGGAACGAGATCCACCTCGCCCTGCTCGTCCGCGAAGCCGTCGATGAGTACGGGACAACGCCGCCGGGCACCTGTGTGTACCGCGAAACATTCTCGGCAACAGCGGTATTCGCGCGATGATCAGGCGGCGAGTTCGACGCCGAGGATGCGGTCCAGGGCGTGTGCGCCCGAATCGGTGAGTTGCAGGGTGCGGCGGGTGTGGTGGCGGACCAGCCAACCGGCCGACTCCATCCGGGTCAGCAGGGCCGCGCCGAGGGCGCCGCTGAGGTGGTGACGCTGCTCGCTCCAGTCGACGCAGAAGCGCAGGAGCGGGCGGCGCTGGGAGCGGGCGGCGGCCAGGTCGACGCCCAGGGCGGTGAAGACCGGTTCGGCCTCCGGCCCCAGCTGGTACGGATGAGTACGGACCGGAGCGGACAACCGGTCCCCGTCGGCGCGTTCGACACCGCGCAGACCGTCACCGCGGATCAGCGCACCGTGGTCGAGCAGCGCCTCGGTGACCGCGACGCCGAGCCGACCGGCGAGGTGGTCGTAACAACTGCGGGCCCGGCGCAAGGCCGCCGCCCGGGTGGATTCCCGCAACGAACGCACCGGACGGGTCGGAGCCAGCGCCGCCACCGCCTCGAGCGCGATGCCGACCTTCGCGTCGGCGAGCCGGTAATAGCGGTGGCGGCCGGAACGTTCCACGCTCAGCAGGCCGCCGTCCACCAGCCGTGCGAGATGTTCGCTGGCCGTGGAGGCCGCCACGCCCGCCTCTGCGGCGAGCACCGAAGCCGGTAGCGCGCGGCCGTCGGCGAGGCTGATCAGGACCCGCGCCCGCGTCGCATCGGCCAGCAGCGCCCCGATCGACGCGACATCGGCGTATCCGTGCAGTGGCCGGTCATCCGTCATGGCACCAGTCTGCACCCAGGACACTTCGGCGCACACCGAAGTATCATTGCCGCCGCTGCCCGAACAGCTGAATTCCACAGCGCGCACGGCGTCGCGGATCGAACGGCCATCTCGTGGCTACCGGCGGCATCGAGATCTCCTCGTAGCGATCGGCCGGGCCGACAGGCCGATGAGGTGCACGCCCATTCTTCGGCCCATACCGAAGCTTTTCGGCGAAACACTTGGCGGCATGAGCATTTCGAAACCGATCACGCGGGACTCGTCTCGGATCAGGCCCGGCCGGGTGCTGGGAGTGATGTGTGCGGGCATGTTCCTGGTGCTACTGGACGTCACGATCGTCAACGTCGCGTTGCCGAGCATCGGACACGGCCTGCGTTCGGATGTGGCGATGCTGCAGTGGGTCGTCGACGGATACGTGGTCGCCATCGCCGGACTACTCCTGGCCGGCGGCACCATCGGCGACCGGATCGGGCACCGCCGAGTGCTGCTCACCGGCTTCGCGGTATTCGGCGCGGCCTCGCTGATCTGCGCGATCGCACCGAATATCGGCGTACTGATCGGCGCGCGAATCGTCCAGGGAGTGGGCGGGGCGCTCCTGCTGCCCGGCACGATGGCGGTCATCGTGGAGGTGTTCCCGGATCGCGGCGCGCAGGCGCGGGCGCTGGGCACCTGGGCGGCGATCTCCTCGCTGGCACTGCCCGCGGGCCCACTGCTGGGCGGACTGCTCACCGGCTGGCTCGGCTGGCGCCCGGTGTTCTGGATCAATGTGCCGCTGACCGCGTTGGTCATCGTCGCGACCCTGCGCACGGTGCCGAACCGTCCGGGCCAGGAGCGCGAACGGATCGATCCGGCCGGCCTCGCCGGATTCGTCGTCGGTCTCGGCGGGCTGGTATTCACCGTCATCTCGATCGGGCACCGCGCCGGGTGGCCGACGATCATCACCGCGGCCGTGCTGACGTTCGCGGCCCTGGCCACCGCGCTGCTCTCGTCCGCACGCGGCGCGAATCCGGTGCTTCCCCTGGACCTGTTGCGCCGCAGGGATTTTCTGAGCCCCAATGTGGTCGCACTGACCATGAACCTGATCTTCAACGGGCTGCTGTTCGTCACCATGTTGTATTTGCAGGACGTCCTGGGCTGTTCGCCGCTGGTGGCCGGGCTGGCGGTGCTGCCGCTCGCGGTGCCCCTGGTCGTACTGGCCCCGGTATCGGGCCGGATCACCGCGCGGCGCGGGCCGCGCACGGCGGTCGCGCTGGGATGCGCGATCGCGATCGTGGGCACCCTGTTGCTGACCCGGTTGCAGGCAACCGGCGGAATCGGCTGGCTGCTGGCCGGATTCGGCATCCTGGGCTGCGGCGCCGGACTGGTGACCGCTTCGGTGGTGGCGGCGGTGGTGCGTGCCACGCCTCCCGACCGCGCGGGGCTGGCGACCGGAACCTCCAACACCGCACGGCAGATCGGCACCGCCAGCGGCGTCGCGATCTTCGGCGCGATCGCGGGATCCCCTGCCGGGCCGCACTTCATCGCCGCGATTCATCTGCTGACCATCGCGTCCGCCGTGGCCTGGGCCGGGGCGCTGGCGGTCACCGCGTACGGCGTCGCGGGACGTCCCCGGAACGAGTGATCCGGGCGTCCTCGCCGCCCGACACAGCACCGCTTCCCACCCGCCGAACGCCCGCCGGGATAGGCTTTTCGAACGAACGAGCGAAAGCGTGTCGTGTCCCGGCCGGAGCCGAGGCCGAGGGCGCGGCGCAAACGCCCGAGCGCAGCGTCGGAGCGAGGATACGGAGTTGTGAAGATGAGCCGGACCGTGGACGGGCATACCGGCGTGCCCGACGATCTGCGCGACACCGTCACGTTCGAACTCGAGCAGATCGACGAGACGGTGGCCGCGATGGTCGCCGAGCAGGCGCAGGAGCGTCCGCGCGACGGTGAGCTCATCACTCAGCGGCTCGGCCTGGACGGCGAACGCCCCGAGACGCTCACCCTCATCGGGGCGCGATACGAACTGTCCCGAGATCGGGTGCGCCAGTTGTACACTCGCGCCGTCGGCCAGATGATCCGGCGGGCGCAGGCCACTGGGCTGCCCGATACCGCGATCTTTGCCGCTCGCTATCCGGTCGGCTGGGGCGATCAGCGACTGGTGCGCACCCTGCTCGGCGAGATCTACGCGACCGACACCGATATCGCCGGACAGGATCTGGCCTACCTGCGACTGCGGCTGGCCGGCCACGCGCTGATGGACGCGAAGCGGGTGGCGGGCTTCGTCTTCCAGCAGATCGCCGGATGGCAGCAGCGCGGCCGCTGGCACGCCGTACCGCGATTCACCGAACCCGTTGCCGGACAGCTCATTCCGCTACTCCGGCGGACGGACTGGGCGAGCGGCGCGGCCACGCCGCTGCCCGAGTCGCCACTGACCACGGTCGATACCGACGACGACGCTCGCGGCTCGATCTTCGCCGAAAAGCTCGGCCGCGAAACGAGTTTCGACACGGCCCTGGAGGCGCGGCTGCTGCGCATGCTCGACGAGAGCGAACAGGTCGCCGCCTACACCGAACGACCGCTCGCGGTCGACTACCGCCTCGACGAGATCGACCGGGTGCATTACCCCACCGCCGCCGCCCGGCTCACCGACGGGCGGGCGCTGCTGATCGATGTCGTCCCGCTGGCGCGGATCGCGGTGTACGGCAATCGAATCAAGCTGGCGGCCGCCCGCGCCGCCGCACACGATCGCGGCTGGGGCCATCTGGTGTTCACCGGCAGCCGGCTGGGCGAGCCGGACCTGCGCGCGCACACCGTCTCCGCGGCCGCGGAGAACATCCTGCGCAACCGCCTGGCCGAAGGCCCGGTGGACTGGACCGAGTTCCGCCGCTATCGCGACGAGACCGAGATCGGGCTCACCGATTTCAGCGCCATGGCGCTGCGCCACGGCTGGCGCTGGGAGCGCGGCCCGTTCCGGCTCAGTGCAGGATCATCGCCGAAGCGATGAAGGCCACGATGACCAGCAGGGCGAAACAGGCGATCAACTGCCAGTGCATCACCGCCGTGCGCTGCCGCGCGATCGTCAGGCGCAACGTGGCATCGATCCGGCCGTGGTCGGCCAGGCGGCGACGCGCGCTGTCGAGTTCCTCGGCCACCTGCTCGGTCCGCTCGAGCCGGTGCATGAGCTTGTGCACCTGCTTGGCCTTGTCCCGAGTCGCCTTGCGCGCCAACGCCAGTGCGGTGCGCTGATTCACCAGTTCCTGCCGCTGCTGCGCGATCACGGCGGCCTGCGCCCGCGTGTGCTGCTCCCACGTGCTCACCGTCGCCCAACCTCCTGCGGTCTCGTCGCGATATCCGAAGGCAACCTTCGCGGCGACCCACTCCTGCATGAATTCCCGCACCGTCCACGGCTGCTCCCGAGGCCGCGCGAACCCGTTCGGCCCGGCCTCGAGCAGGCCGGAGACCAACCGGTAGTCACAACCCTCGGCGGCGAAGTCGTCCACCGCCACACCCGGCACCTGCGCGACCCAGAATCCCGGCGGGCACAGCCACAGCACCTCGTCGACGCCGACCGCGCGCAGCCGGGCCGCGCGCTCGAGCGCGAAGCCGACATGTACCGGCGCACTGCACACCTCGATCGCACATATTCGAGAGTCCTTGCGCCACAACAGTCCTGGGGTCTGGGCACCCACCGCCTTGTCCACCTCGGCGTCGTCGGCGCCCTCGGCCAGCAGCCGCCCGCGCAGCCAGTACTTGAACCGCTGCACATCCCAGTGGCAGTCGCCGCAGCCGGGCTCGCGGCACCGCACACCCGGCTGATGTCCACGCGGATTCGGTTCCACCGCAGGAAGTTCCGCGGGTTCGGGAGCGGTCAGCAGTAACGCCTGCCCCGGTCCGGCGTCAGTGCGCCTGTCATGTTCGACCATGCCCGCACCTCGCCGCTCGGTTCCGGCCCGCGCCAGTGGCCCGGCCGTGCCGACTACCCGCTCGCTACGCTCGCCCATGCGATCCATCGCCCCTACACCGTCACCGGCGGCACATCCGAAACCGCCCCCTCTAGAGTGCCGTAAAGATCGCCGGTCGGCACCGCGTCCTGCCCACTTTCGTTATGCAACCGGGAGCCGCGCGTGATCATGAGACCCGCGCGCGGCAACCGAACGGTGTCACAGGCAGCGAATTCGACCTTGGCGCACCGAACCCCGGCCGTTACGCTGCGCTGATGACCCCCACCGAATACATGAATGTATCGTCGCCGCTGCGCGCCGCGCGGCAGGCCAATTCGGTGGCGTTCGCACTCCAGGGCTTCTTCCTGGCCGTGATCCTCACCGAACTGCCGCAGGCACAGTCGCGGTTCGGCCTGAGCGATACCCTGATCCTGGTCGCGGTGGTCGTCATCTCACTGCTGGCGGCGGTGGGAAGCGTTGTGGCCGAACAGCTTGCGGTTCGCTGGTCCAGCCGGGTGACGTTGCGGACCGGACTCGCGCTGATCGCGGTCACCGGCGCGGTCATCGCCTTCGCACCGGACAAGGCGCTGCTGTTCGCGGCATTGAGCGGGTACGGCGTCGCCGTGGGCATCGTCGACGCGAGCACCAACATGCAGGCGGTATTCATCCAGCACGGATACGGGCGGTTCGTGTTGTCGTCGTTCTACGCCGCGTGGAGTGCGGGATCGATCCTGGGCGCACTGTTCGTCTCCGGATGCGAGAAATTCCACGTCACGTGGACCGAGGCGGTATTCGTCGCGGCGTTGGTGGTGCTGGTGGCGGGGTTCGTATTCGGACCGCGGCTGTTGGGCACCCGGCAGGCCGAGGCCGAACCCACCGAGGCCGAGCGCGCGGCGATCGTTCCGCTGCGGGCCTATCTGGCCCTGGGTATCGCGATGGCGTTGGTGTTCGCCATCGATCTGGCGGTCGGCAACTGGTCGGCGCTGTATCTGAAGAACGAACTGCTGTCCTCCTCGGCGACCGCCGCGCTGGCCCTGGCCGCCTACCAGGGTGCCTCACTGCTGACCAGGCTCACCGGCGATCTGTGGGTGCGCCGGTTCGGGCCGCGCGCGGTCGTGCTCGTCGCGGCCCTGATCGGCGTGATCGGACTGCTGGTCGTGGTGAGCGCACCCGGACCGATAGCCGCGCTGATCGGATTCCTGATCGCCGGAATCGGCCTGCCCGTGATCGCCCCGCTGTGTTTCAGCGAGGCCGGACGACTCACCGGCGGCCCCGGACTCGACGCGGTGATCGCTCGGCTGAACCTGTTCAACTACGCGGGGACCCTGATCGGCGGCGGCGTGGTGGGCGCGGTGTCCGACGTGGCGAGCCTGCGCATCGGCTTCGTCATACCGCTGCTGTTCGCCGCGGTGCTGGTGCTGTTCGCCCGCACGTTCCACGCACGAACCGCCCGCACCGCGCGCGAACCGGACGAATCGGCCTGACCGGCACGCCACCGCCCCGTCCGGTGGGCCGGTGTGATGCGATGGATCACGTGAACGACGACACGATGGTCACGGTGGACCGTGCCGGCCTCTGGGACGCGGAGGCCATCTCCGACGTCGCTGCCGCCACGTTCCCGCTCGCGTGTCCGCCCGGACTCGCGGTGGCCGATATCGAGACCTACATCGACGAGACGCTCTCGGACGAACGGTTCGGCGACTACCTCAGCGATCCGGATCGCACGGTGCTCAAAGCTGTATCCGGCGGGCAGATCGTGGGCTACACCATGTTGATCGGGGGTGACCCGACCGATCCGGTCGTCGCGCGGGCGGTGGATCTTCGGCCGGTGCTGGAAATCAACAAGATGTACGTCCTGGCCGGGCACCACGGCAGCGGCGTATCGACCGCCCTGATGACCGCGGCCCTGAAACACGCACGCGACAACGGTTACGCGGGCGTGTGGCTGGGCGTCAACCAGGACAACGCCCGCGCCCAGCGGTTCTACGCCAAACGGGGATTCCGGACGGTCGGCACCCGCACCTTCACCGTCGGCGGCTCGGTGTGCCACGACTACCTCATGCAGCTGGCCCTGGAACCCGCCTCGTCGGACTGAGCCCGGCTGCCTCGCGCCCCCGGCTGTCACAGCCACCGCCCACCGGGTGCCGCCCGGCCGATCAGCGCAGCAACTTGGCCTTCAACGCGGCGATATCGGCGTCGGTCAGCTTCAGTCCCTGGTGGAGGTAGTTGTCGAAGCTGCCGTAGGACTTGTCGACCTGGCCGAAGGCCGCGTCGAGTGCCGAGAGGGCGACACCGTCGACCAGATCGCCGTCGCGGGCATTGCGGTAGTAGTTCGACAGCAGATAGTCGTAGCCGACCGTCTTTCGGTCCACGCCCAGGGCGGTCAGCAGCACCGCCGACATCCAGCCGGTGCGATCCTTACCCGCGGTGCAGTGGAAGAGCACGGCACCGTCGCCGGAGCGGGAGATGTCGCGCACGACGTCGGCGAAGGCCTGATTCGCGCCCGGCGCGGTGATGAACGCCCGGTACAGGTCGGCTCCGGCGAACAGGGTCGAGACGAGCACCTGCGGCGGCGCCTGGCCGATGACGTCGTTCCAGTGCGCGGTCGCGCCGGCCGGAATCCGGTCCGGGGACAATACACGCTCGTAACCGGTGCGCAGATCGTGGACGGAACGAACCGCACGGGTGGTGAGGGCGGCCAGGTCGGCGTCGGTCGCCTTGGCCAGCTCGCCGCTGCGATACACCAAGCCGGTGCGCACCACACGGCCGTCGGTGGTGCGATAACCGCCGAGGTCGCGAGCGTTGACCACGCCCTGCAGTGGGACGGCTCGCTGGCCGGTGGTGGCCACGACCGATGTGGTCGCCACGGGCGGGTCCGCGGCCGCGGCGCTGCCCACCGCGAGCCCGAGGGCGATCGTCGCCGCGGCGGCCAGAGCGGCTACGACACGGATCGAACGATGGACCATCACAACTCCGATCTGCTCGGGTCGGCGATCCGCGCGAGATCGGACGCCGCCATCCTGGACGACCGTCCGGGACTTCGATGCCGCACGTGACGGTACCGCGCGATCAGCCCGCGGGCACCTCGTACCGCGAGAGCGCGAGCAGCCGGGAGATCGCCCGCAGGTACTTCTTGCGGTAACCGCCGTCGAGCATCTCCTGGGAGAAGATCGCGTCCAGTTTGGCGCCGGACACCGTCACCGGAATTCCGGCGTCGTACAGGCGGTCGGCCAGCACCACCACGCGCAACGCCACCGCCTGATCGGTCACCTCGTGCACGCCGGAGATGAACACCGCGCTCACCCCGGAGATCAGCGCACCGAATCGCGAGGGGTGCAGGGTGCTCAGATGCCGCAGCAGCGCGTCGAAGTCGTCGAGCGTGGAACCCGGTGTGGCCGCGGCCTTCTCGGCCAGCAGCTCGGGCGCGGCCGGCTCGGGGGCGGGCGGCAGGTCGCGATGCCGGTAGTCCGGACCGTCCACCCGCACCGTCTCGAACAGCGATCCCAGTTTCTTGATCTCCCGCAGGAAATCCTGCGCCGCGAAACGGCCCTCACCGAGCTGGCTGGGCAGCGTATTGGAGGTCGCCGCGACCGACACCCCGCGCGCGGTCAGCTCGGTCAACAACCGCGACACCAGGGTGGTGTCGCCCGGATCGTCGAGCTCGAATTCGTCGATGCACAGCACACTGTTGCCCGCGAGCCGATCCACCGCGTTCGTGAAGCCCAGCGCGCCCACCAGATTGGTCAGCTCGCCGAAGGTGCCGAACGATTTCGCCTCGGGCGAGGCGTGGAAGATCGAGGCCAGCAGGTGCGTTTTGCCGACGCCGAAGCCGCCGTCCAGATACAGGCCCGCACCCTGGGCGTGCTTCTTCTTGCCGAACAGACTCCTGCGGTTCGCGGCCGCGTGGATCGAGGCGACCCGCGCGGCGAAATCGCGCGCCTTGCGCACGGCCTCGGCCTGGGTGGGCTCGTTCGGGTCCGGAATGTAGGAGTCGAAGCTCACCTCGTCGAATGTGGGCGGGGGCACCATCTGGGCGATGAGCTGATCGGCCGGAACCTCCGGATGGCGATCGACGAGGCGTTGCTGCACGCAAGTAGCGTACTGACGTGGTGTGATCGGTGTTTATGCAACGTATGCCCAATGCGATCCAGTTCACAACCCTGGGTTCCGACGACCTCGTGCGGCTCTACGCCTACCCGGCCTCGCTCGAATCCCCTTGGATCCGAGTCAACTTCGTCACCAGCATCGATGGCGCGGCGACCGTGGACGACCGGTCGGGTGGGCTGGGGAGTCCGTCCGATCACGCGGTGTTCCAGATCCTGCGAGATCTGGCCGATGTGGTTCTGGTCGGCGCGGGGACCGCACGTCAGGAGAATTACGGCGGCGCGCGGACCGATGCCCATCGACGCCTGCGGCTGTTCCACCACGGTCTCGGCGGCAGCCCGGACGGCTCGCCGCCCCCGATCGCGGTGGTGACCGCCGGCGCCGCGCTGGATCCGGTGGGACGGCTGTTCACCGACACCGACCGGCCGCCGATGATCCTCACCACCGTCAGCGCGCCGGCCGACCGCAAGCGCGCACTCGCCGACGCGGGCGCGGAGGTGATCGAGTGCGGCGAAGCCGCGGTGACACCAGCGGAAATTCGCGCGGTCCTGGCGCAACGCGGACTGCTGCGCGTGCTGTGCGAGGGCGGCCCCTCGTTGTTCGGCGACCTGATTGCCGCGAGTGTCGTGGAGGAACTCTGCCTCACCGCATCGCCGCTGCTCATCGGCGGTACCGCGAGCCGAATTGCGGTGTCTCCCAAGGCGTTGCCGACCCCGATGACCTTACGTCACGCGATCCTGGACGAGGACGGCACGATCCTGACCCGCTGGGAACGCGCCCGCACCCAAGGCTGAAGGCACCCGCCGGACCTGGCAGGCTGTAACGCATGCGCAGGACTCGAGCCGCACTGCTGGCATCGTCATCGCTGACGATCCTCCTCACCGCCGCCTGCGGCGCCGGCCCGTCCGATCGTCCGGGAATCGCCGAGGCCCGCCCGCATTCCGGCGGCTCGGCCGCAACCACCTCCTCTGCCCCCGCGGCGCCGCCGTCGGCCGAGACGCCCAAGACCGATCTGGGCTGGCACGACTGCGCGGCGTCCACGTTCAACGCGCTGGGCCTGGGCGCGCCACCGGGCGGACTGATCTTCGAATGCGCCGACTACTCCACCCCGATCGATGCCGGGGGCGCGGTACTGGGCACTTTCCGCAACGCCGCCGTACGCGCCCGCCTGCCGCAGACCCCCGTGAACGCCGCGCCGCTGGTACTCACCTCCGGTGCGGACCGCTCCTCCACCGCGACCCTCGCCGGACTCGTCACCGGCCCCAACTCCGCGGTGCTGGCCGCACATCCGATCGTCGCGGTGGACCGGCGCGGGGTCGGCAGTTCCCAGCCGATCAACTGCCTGACCGACGACACCAGGCGCGGCCTCGCGGACAACGACCAGTTCGCCGGGGGCAACCAGATCGCCGCGATGGCCAAGGTCAGCCAGGACGCCACGATCGCCTGTCAGGATTTCCTGCAGCCCTATCAGGGCACCTTCGATGCCGGGCACGCCGCCGACGACCTCGATCAGCTGCGCAAGCAGTGGCAGGTCGACCACATCGCACTGCTGGGCGCGGGTGACGGCTCGCGGGTGGCGCTGGCCTACGCCGCCAAGTACGGCGAACACCTGGCCCGGCTCGTCCTGGATTCCCCGGTTGCCGCCAAGGCCGATTCCGCGACTCGCGCCGAACAGCGCGTCAAGGGCTCCGAAGCCGCGCTGACCGCCTTCGCGCAACGCTGTGCCGCACTGAACTGCGCGCTGGGCAGCGATCCGCGCGGCGCGATCATCGCACTGGTCAACCGGGCGGCCGCGGGGCAGCTCGGCGGCATCTCCGCGAACGCGCTACTGACCGCCGTGTCCGGATTCCTCGCCGATCCGCGCGCCGATCAGGCCAATCACACCGCCGACCTGGCCGATGCGTTGTCCGCGGCGGGCCGCGGGGACAACGACGCGCTGAACCAGCTGATCGGCAAGGAGTCCGCCGCCACGGACGCCGACGGGCAGTTCGTTTCGACCTGCAGCGACAACCAGAAACCGGCGACTCCGGATCGGGTGCAACAACTCCAGACCGCCTGGGCCAAGCAGTACCCCGTCTTCGGCAAGGCCGCGGCGATCGGTCTCATGGCATGTACCGCCTGGCCGACGCCGAATCCGGCGCAGCTGCCCACCACGTTCCCCCTGCCCACCCTGGTTCTGGGCAACGACGCGAACCCGATCGCGGGCAGCGACGCGCGTCCCTCGGTCACCGGCGTGCTCGGCGCGGCGGGCGCGCGCAGCGCCAGCGTCACCTGGCAAGGCTGGGGTTATCCGGTGTTCACGCACTCGGCGTGCGTGCAGCAGAACCTGGTCGGCTACCTGAAGGATGCGACGTTACCCGCCGACGGAACGGCCTGTCCCGCCTGATCGCTCGCGCCGCCGATCCGGACCGAACGACTACGCCGGTGGTCCGTATCGCTGCCGAGATGCCAGGGCCGCGTTGTGCCGTCACCCGGCGATCCGGCTCGCGGGACCGCGGACGGCGGCGCCCGAGCGGAGCGGAGACGGCGCCCGAGCCACGGTTTCGGCGGGTCCGAGCAACGGTCCGGGTACTTTCCGGTGTACCGTGCCCCAGTGTTCCTTCGTCAGCTCGAGCCGCGCACCGCTCGTACGACCTCCGAGGTCCTGAACTTCGCGCTATGGCCTTTCGCGGTCATGACCGTACTGCATCAGGTCTTCGTCAAGGCGACGAACTTCAACATCACCGACGATTTCGCACCGGTCTACAAGGCGTCCCTGGCGTTTCTGAACGGACGCTCGATATACGCCGAGAACTTCGACCTGGTGGATCCGCACTACCTGTATCCGCCGGGCGGCACCCTGTTGATCGCGCCGCTGGCGATCATCGACCCCGAGAAGTCGAAGTGGTGCTTCGTCGGAGTCAACGCGGTGGCTATGCTGATCGCCTGGTACCTGCTGCTCGCGCTGTTCAAATTCAGCATCAAATCCTATGCCGCGCCGCTGACGCTGCTGCTGATGTTCGCCTCCGAAACCGTCATCAACACACTGGCTTTCGGCAATGTGAACGGATGCATCCTGCTTGCCGAGGTCGTCTTCATCATCCTGCTGCTCGCTCGGCGGGAACTGTGGGCCGGCGCGGTGATGGGTTTGGCGATCACCGTGAAACCCACGATCGCGCCGATGTTGCTGATCCCGCTGATGCGGCGGCAGTGGAAGGTCTTCCTGCCCGCGCTCGGCGTGCCGATCGCGCTGACGGCCATCGCACTGCCGCTGATCAAGGATCCGATGGACTACCTGCATCGGACCCTGCCGTATTCGATTCAGGCCCGCGACTACTTCAACAGCTCGATTCCCGGCACCGCGGCCTACTGGGGGCTGCCCTCACCACTGGTCTGGAGTATCCGGATCGGGATGGGCGTGCTCGTGCTGATCTCGCTGTGGCTCCTGTACCGGTACTACCGCCACGACGAGCTGTTCTTCATCTGCACCAGTTCCGGCATTCTGCTGCTGGCCGAGTTCCTGATCAGCGGGCTGGGCCAGCAGTACTACTCGATGCTGCTGTTCCCGTTCCTGATGACGGTGGTGCTGCGCAATTCGGTGCTGCGGAACTGGCCCGCCTGGCTGGCGATATTCGGCTTCACCACCTTCGACAAATGGCTGCTGGACCACTGGCAGAGCCTGGGCCGGGACCTCGAGTACCTGCGAATCACCTTCGGCTGGGGCCTGCTGCTGTTCGTGACGTTCTGCGTACTCGGCGACCGGTATCTGAGCGCGCGGCGCGAAGGCCGGCTCGACTCCGGCATCGACCCGTCGTTCCTGCAGCCCGGCCACAATCCCGCGCCCCTGCCAGACGCTCCTCAGCCGCCACGGACCGGGGCTCCGCAGACCAGTGCGACCACCGAGCTGGTCGATCCGGACGACGAGCAACCCAGCACCGCACCGGACGAGGCGGGCGTTCTACGCTGAACGCCGGCCGGCGTTCCAGTCTCATTAGAATCGGCCTATGAGTTCCGAGTCCGAGACGTCGCTGCCCGCACCCAAGATCGTGCTGACCCCGCAGGAATGGCGGGCCAAGCTCAATCCGCAGGAGTACGCGGTACTGCGGGAGGCCGGTACCGAGCGGCCCTACACCGGCGAATACACCGATACCGAAACCGCCGGCGTCTACGCATGCCGAGCCTGTGGCGCGGAGCTGTTCCGCAGCACCGAGAAGTTCCATTCGCACTGCGGCTGGCCGTCGTTCTTCGATCCGGCGGATTCGGACGCCGTGCTGCTGCGCACCGACGACTCGCTGGGCATGCGGCGTGTCGAGGTGCTGTGCGCCAATTGCCACAGCCACCTCGGCCACGTCTTCGAGGGGGAGGGATACCCGACCCCGACCGACAAGCGGTACTGCATCAACTCGATCTCGCTGCGCCTGCACCCCTCGGACGACGCAACACACTGAGACGACGGGGGTACAGTACGGCGCGTAACCGGTACCGCGCATGACCCGATTTACCGGGGCACGCGATGCTTGGTTCGAACCGGTATGCGACAGCGATCAGGGCAGCGAGGCGATCAACTGCTCGAGTTCGACGCGCGGACCGGTGAAGAAGGGAACTTCCTCGCGCACGTGCCGCCGGGCCTCGGTGGCGCGCAGATCGCGCATCAGATCGACGATGCGATGCAACTCGGGCGCCTCGAACGCCAGAATCCACTCGTAGTCGCCCAGGGCGAAGGCGGGGACGGTGTTGGCGCGCACGTCGGGGTAGTCACGAGCCTCTTTACCGTGGTCGGCCAGCATCTTGCGACGTTCGGCGTCGGGCAGCAGATACCAGTCGTACGAGCGCACGAACGGGTAGACGCACAGATAGTTGCCCGGCTCCTCACCGGCCAGGAAGGCCGGGATGTGGCTCTTGTTGAACTCGGCCGGGCGGTGCACCGCGGCGTTGCTCCACACCGGGGCACTGGCCCGGCCCAGTTCGGTGGTGCGGCGCAGATCGGCGTATGCGGCCTGCAGATCCTCGATCCGGTCGGCGTGCCACCAGACCATGAAATCGGCGTCGGCGCGCATTCCGGCGACGTCGTACAGGCCGCGCACGACCACGCCCTTGTCGGCGAGACCGTCGAAGAAAGCACGCGCCTCCTTGATCGCGGCCTCCCGGTCCTCGCCCAGAACCCCGGGCTGCACCTGGAACACCGAGAACATCAGATACCGGATGGTGGAATTGAGCGCCTGGTAATCGAGTCGTGCCATACCCCTATCGTGCCACTGCGGATGGCCGGGAGACACAGCCGCACCGCTTACCGGCGAAAACGCCGCCGACACCGGGTGCGGATCCGGGTAGCGGGTGCGGGAATCCGATAGTTGTGGACTTGTAACTCCTTGAGTGCCAACCTTTTTCACATGACGACACCCATCAGCCGCGTCGATTCAGCGCGTTCGGCCGGCGAGTATTTGCTCGGCGGCGGCCGTTCCCGATGCCGCGCAGGCCGGAACGCCGACACCGTGCAGGTAGGCGCCCGCCACCGCGAGCCCGGGTGTCGCGGCGACCGCCGATTCGATCGCGGACACGATCTCGGTGTGCCCGGGGGCGTATTGCGGCAGGCCGCTACGCCAGCGCTGAACCGCGGAGGCGACCGGCCGGATCGAGATCCCGGTCACGGTCGCCAGATCCTCGGTCGCGGCGGTGACGAGTTCGGTATCCGAGAGCGCCAGCAGGCTGTCGTCACCGAACCGGCCGAACGAGGCACGCACGATCGCGACGTCGCGATCGGCCAGATGCGGCCACTTGCGACTGGAGAGCGTGAAAGCCTTGGCTCGCAACGATTCTCCCGTGGCGATCAGGATGCCGGAGTTCTCCGGCAGCGGGGTGTCCGCCGGCAATGCCAGCGCCACCACCGCCGAGGAGGACAACTCGATCCGCGCGGCCGCGCGGGCGGCCTCGGGCAGCGACGTGGCCAGCAGATCGGCGGTGACGGGTGCCGGTGTTGCCAGGACGACCGCGTCGCACTCCCCGACCGGCTCCAGCCGCCAACCGTGCGAGGTGCGCGTCAGGTCCGCCGCGGTGGTATCGACGTCGAGTTCCGGGTCGGCGGCGGCCAGCAGCGCGTCGAGCAGGACGCGGTAACCGTCGCGAATGCCGCCGAAAACCGGTGCGTCCGAGGGCGGTGGCAACGCTCGCGACACCGCCGCTGTCAGATTCGGCGCGCCCGCGTCGAGGGCCGCGGCCAGACCCGGCAGGGCGGACCGCACCCCGATCGAATTCGCCAGTCCCGCATACACTCCGCCCAGCAGCGGCTCCACGCTGCGGCTCACCACCTGTGCGCCGAAGCGCTCGGCCACCAGGTCCGCCACCGAGACGTCGTCACCGGACGTCCAGTGCAGCGGCCGGTCCGGCTCCGCGGCGATCTGGCGCAGCGTCGCCTCGTCCACGAGTCCGGCCAAGGAATTCGCGTGTGCGGGAATGCCCATCAACGTGCCCGCCGGCATCGGATGTGCCGCACCGCCTGCCCAGATCAGCGGCCGCCGGCCGGAGGGATGCACCAACTGGTCCGCGAGCCCCAATTCGCGCAGCAGAGCCGGGATTTCGGGCCGCCGCCCGACGAATGCTTCCGCGCCCAGATCCACCGGACCGCCCGCGAGCACACCGGTGTGCAAGGTTCCCCCGATCCGCTCCCGCCGCTCCACGAGCACCAATTCCAGCTCGGCTCCCAGCGCCGCCCGCAACCGATAGGCCGCGACCAGCCCGCTGATCCCCGCACCGACCACCGCGACCCGCATCGACCACACTCCTCACCGCACCGACGAGCCTGCCTCACCGAGCCCGTATCGAACCTACTCGGCAACCCACCGCCGCCGCGTACGGCCAACCCAGCGCACCCGATGCCCGGCCCCCGGCGCCAGTACGCCACGAATCGACCGCCCGCGCGAATCCACCGCCCAAATATCGAGCGCCTTCGCCCGACATGGCGACAGGACAGTCGATCAGCGCGCCTCCCCACCCGAGCCCCGCACCCTGCCCCACGCGGCAGCTCTGCCCGGCTGCAGCTGTTCCGAGCCGCTATGCTGCCGCGGGCCGCAGCTCCCCGGGCCGAACCCTTCACCAGACCAAAGCCCTCACCAGCCGCAGCTCTCTCTTCCCCCGTGCCGCAACCTCACCAAGCCGCAGTTCTCTGCCCCCGTGCCGCAACTCTCACCAGACCGCAACTCTCGCCCGAGCTGCAACTCTCACCAGGCCAACACTCTCGCCCGAGCCGCCCCCTCACCAGACGGCAGTTCCTGCGAACCGCAGCCTCACCAGGCTGCAGTTTGACCAAGCCGCCGTTCACCCGAGCCGTAGTACTCCGGGCCACAACTCCCCCGAGCTGCAACTCTCCCTTGGCGACAGATCCCTTCAAGCAACAGCTTTCCCCAGGCCACTGCCCTACAGAGGCAAACTGTCGATCATGTCGACCACGGCTGTGAAGGCGCCGGGTCAGTTGGGGAGCACGCCATGGCCGACGACGCGCCCAGGGTGATCGCACCGTGCGCGATGCTACGCACCTCCCGCTCCCCAGAGGCGAAACTTCCACCGGGCGCAGCCCGCCCGAGCCGCAGCCCTCACCAAACCACAACTCCCCAACCTCAACTCTCCCGGAGCCACAGAGCCTTGCAGCCGCAGCTCTCACCGGGCCCCAGATCTTCTCGGACCGCTGCTCTACAGAGGCAAACTGTCGATCAGGTCCACCACGCTGTGATGGCGCCGGGCCAGTTGGGGAGCAGACCGTGGCCGAGGTTGAAGATGCGGCGCGACGCACCGAGGGTGATCGCATCGTGCGCGATGCGACGCACCAGCCGCTCCCCCGAGGCAAAACGCGCACCAGGCCGCAGCTCGCTCGAGCCACAGCCCTCACCAAACCACAACTCCCCAACCTCAACTCTCCCGAGGCCACAAAGCCTTCCAGGCCGCAGCCTCCCACCGAGCCGCAGATCTTCTCAGACCGCGGCTCTACAGAGGCAAACTGTGGATCAGGTCGACGACGGCTGTGATGGCGCCGGGATCGGTGTCGGGGAGCACGCCGTGGCCGAGGTTGAAGATGTGGCCCGTCGCGCCCAGGGTGATCGCCTCGTCGGCCTCGTGGGCGATGCGGCGCACTTCTCGCTCGAGCACCTCTGGTCCGGCGAACAGCGTGGCCGGATCGAGGTTGCCCTGCAACGCCTTTCCGGGTCCGATGCGCCGCACGGCCTCGGTCAGCGGGACGCGCCAGTCCACCCCGACCACATCGGCCCCGGCCTCGCCCATCGCGCCGAGCAGTTCGCCGGTGCCGACGCCGAAGTGGATACGCGGCACTCCCGGTCCGGCGACCGCGGCGACCTCGGCGAAGACCCGTTCCGAATGCGGCAGGACGAACTCCCGGTACTGTGCCAGCGACAGTGCGCCCGCCCAGGAGTCGAACAACTGCATCGCGTCCACGCCCGCGGCAAGCTGGGCGCGCAGGAATTCGATGGTGATATCGGTCAGCACACCGAGCAACTCGTGCCAGGTGTCCGGGTCGGCGAGCATCATCGCCTTGGTGCGCTCGTGATTCTTACTGGGCCCGCCCTCGACCAGATAGGACGCGAGAGTGAAAGGGGCACCGGCGAATCCGATCAACGGTGTATCGCCGAGTTCACCCACCAGCAGCCGCACTCCCTCGGCGACCGCGCCGACCTCCTCGTGCCGCAACCGCGGCAGCGCCCGCACATCGGCGGTCGAACGCACCGGATTCGCCACGACCGGCCCGACCCCGGGCACGATATCCAGATCGATCCCGGCCGCCTTGAGCGGAACGACGATGTCGGAGAACAGGATCGCCGCGTCCACCCCGTGCCGGCGAACCGGCTGCATGGTGATCTCGCAGAGCAGCTCCGGGTCGAAACAGGACTCCAGCATGCCGATCCCGGCACGCACCTCGCGGTACTCCGGAAGGGACCGCCCCGCCTGTCGCATGAACCAGACAGGACGCCGTGTCGGGCTCGCTCCACTGGCGGCGGCGAGGAACGGCGCGTCGGACAACCGGCGACGTATTGGTGTGCTCATCACGGCCATCGTATGCGACCACCGACACCGCCCCTAAGCGCCACTCGAACCCCCGCATCACCCCAATTCTCCGGTTTGCGGCAAGACCTGTGGCCCGGACGCGCGACAGGTACCGGGACCGGTTACCGGACACCGCGCGGGTGCTGAGCCTCGAAATGCCGGAATCCGTCGCCGTGGCGCGAAGGCCGTGTCACGGCGCGCCTCCGGTCCCAGCGAGCGGTTCGGGGATAGGTTCACATTCGTGACACCGCTCGACTTCCGCGACGGCGCCGCACCGACCCCGGGCTCAGCCGGCGAACCCGCCCAGTTTCGCGCCGCGGTCGATGCGATGGGCACCGCATCCGTGCATCCCCGGATCGAGCTTGCACCGATTCGACCACCGCAACGCTTGGCTCCGTATTCCTATGCCATCGGCGCCGAAGTAAAGCACCCGGAAACCAATGTGATTCCCGTCGACTCCGAGGATGACGCATTCGGCCGGTTGATCCTGCTGCACGATCCGAACGGCCAAGACGCCTGGCACGGAGTGTTCCGGCTCGTCGCCTACATCCAGGCCGATATCGATGCGGCACTGGCCGGGGATCCGCTGTTGCCGGAGGTCGCCTGGAGTTGGCTGGTGGACGCGCTGGAATCGCGCGAGGAGTCGTTCACCGCGCTCGGCGGCACCGTCACCTCGACCAGTTCCATCCGGTACGGCGATATCGCCGGGCCGCCACGCGCCTACCAGCTGGAATTGCGAGCCTCCTGGACTGTGGACTCCACCGAACTCGGACCGCACGTCGAGGCATTCTGTGAAGTACTGGCCTACGCGGCCGGTTTACCGCCCGCGGGCATCACTCATTTGCGGCCTCGTCCGCAGAATACCGACGACCAGTTCTGACCGCCACGTAGAGTTCTTGGCTATGTCAGTTGCCGACGAGTCCGCGAAGTTCCAGGGCGAGGACCGGGACGTTGCCGCCGTCCCGCTGCTCGAGCCCGCCGAGGGCGTGCCCCCGGTCACGGATACGGCGCGGGCCGTCGAAGAGGTGGCCGCGCGGTTGGCCGCCGGTACCGGCCCGCTGGCGGTCGATGCCGAACGCGCCTCGGGATTTCGCTATTCCAATCGCGCCTATCTGATCCAGTTGCGCCGCAAGGGGTCCGGCACCGTACTCATCGACCCGATTCCGGTGGCCGACGCACTCGAGCCGCTGGCCGAGGCGATCAACGATCTGGAATGGGTGCTGCATTCGGCCGATCAGGACCTCCCCGGGCTGGCCGAACTCGGCTTGCGCCCGGCGCATTTGTTCGACACCGAATTGGGTGGGCGGCTGGCCGGATTCGAGCGAGTGGGTCTGGCCGCGATGGTGGACAAACTGCTCGGGCACGAGTTGCGCAAAGGCCACGGCGCCGCCGACTGGTCCACCCGCCCGCTACCGGCCGACTGGCTCAACTACGCCGCACTCGATGTGGAACTGCTGCTGGACCTGCGCGAGGCGGTCGCCGAGTCGCTTCGCGAACAGGGCAAGACCGACTGGGCGGCACAGGAATTCGAGCACGTCCGCACGACCGGACCAGCTGCGCCCAAGCCGGACAGGTGGCGGCGCACCTCGGGCATCCATACCCTGCGCCGTCCGCGCCAGCTCGCGGTGGTCCGCGAGTTATGGTCCACCCGTGACAATTTGGCCAGGTCCAGAGATGTCGCACCGGCACGGATACTGCCGGATTCGGCGATCGTGGCGGCTGCGGCCGCGGACCCGAAGAATATTGCCGCACTGCGTGCCCTGCCGGTCTTCGGCGGTCCGCGCCAGCGCCGGTACTCGCGCGATTGGCTCGCTGCGGTGGAACGCGCACGCGCCCTTCCGGATTCGGAGCTGCCCACACTCAGCCAGCCCTTCGACGGCCCGCCGCCGGTGAACCGCTGGGAACGGCGCGACCCGGTCGCCGCGGCCCGCCTCGCCGCGGCCCGCCTCGCCATGAACGAGCTGTCGACGCGCTATGCGGTTCCGGTGGAGAACCTGCTGACCCCGGACCTGCTGCGCCGCCTCTGCTGGGACGGGCTGCCCGAATTCCGTTCCGGCACAGTGCCGGACGATCCGGTCCACGCCATCGACGACTACCTGGCGTGCGGCGGGGCCCGGCCCTGGCAGCGAGAACTCGATGCCGCGCCTCTGGCCGCGGCCCTGTTCGCCGACCGGCCCAGCGCGCCGCACAACTAACGGCCGCCGCCTAGCCCGGCTCGGCGGCGCGGGTCAGACCCCGCCCAGCCAGCCGGTGATGCGCTGTGCGATATCGGGTGCGGTGAGGCCGAGTTCCTGGTGGATCTGCGCCCGTGACGCGTGCTCCAGGAATCGTTGCGGTACACCGATATCGCGGGCAGGCACGTCGATGCCGCCGGCGCGCAGCCGCGCGGAAACCGTGGAACCGATGCCGCCGTGCAGGCCGCCGTCCTCCAGCGTGACCACCAGGCGATAGTTCTCCGCCAGCTTCATCACCGTGTCCGAAACCGGCAGGACCCAGCGCGGATCCACCACGGTGACCGAAATCCCCTCCGGCGCGAGCAGATCCGCGACCTGCATGGCGGTCCGCGCGAAGGGACCGACCGCGACGAGCAGGACGTCACCGTGCACGGTGTGCGCCGAACCGCCCTCGGGCATCCGCAACACATCGACACCGTCCAGCCGCTCCACCGCCGAGATGTCCTCGGCGACAGGGCCCTTCGGGAAGCGCAGGACGGTCGGCCCGTCGGCGACGGCGAGCGCCTCGGCCAGCTCCTCACGCAACGTCGCCGCATCGCGCGGCGCGGCGACCCGGATACCGGGCACGATGCCCAGCACCGACAGATCCCACATGCCGTTGTGGCTGGCACCGTCCTCACCGGTGATGCCGGCGCGATCGAGCACGAGCGTCACCGGCAGCTTCAACAGCGCGACATCCATCACCAGCTGATCGAAGGCGCGGTTGAGGAAGGTGGAGTACACCGCCACGACCGGATGCAACCCGCCCAGCGCCAGACCGGCCGCCGAGGTCACCGCGTGTTGCTCGGCGATGCCGACGTCGAACATCCGGTCCGGGAACCGCTCGCCGAACGGGGTCAGCCCGGTCGGGCCGGGCATGGCGGCGGTGATGGCCACCACGTCCTCGCGCTGTTCGGCTTGGCGGATCAGCTCATCGGAGAACACCGAGGTCCAGCCGACCGACTTGGCCGCAGTGGACTTGCCGGTCTCCGGATCGATCGCGCCGATCGAATGCATCTGATCGGCCTCGTGGTCCTCGGCCGGTTGATATCCGCGGCCCTTCTGCGTGACCACGTGCACCACGACCGGGCCGCCGAAGTCCTTGGCGCGCCGGAACGCAGCCTCGAGCGCGACGGTGTCGTGGCCGTCGACCGGGCCGAAATACTTCAGGCCCAGATCGCTGAACAACTCCTGCGGCGCGACAGCGTCCTTGATCCCGGCCTTGAGCGCGTGCAGCATCGAGTACGCCGACCCGCCCACTCGCGGAATTCCCTGCACGAAGCGTTTGGTCGCGTCGAGCGCCTGCTCGTAGGCGGGCTGCATGCGCAGCGCGCCGAGCCGATCGGCCAGGCCGCCGATGGTGGGCGAATAGGACCGGCCGTTGTCGTTGACGACGATCACCACCGAACGGTCCTGTCCGGCGGCGATATTGTTCAACGCCTCCCAGCACATGCCGCCGGTGAGCGCGCCGTCGCCGACCACGGCCACGACGTGGCGACGCTGTTTGGTCAGCGCGAACGCCTTCGCGAGACCATCGGCATAGGACAGCGAGGCCGAGGCGTGCGAGGACTCCACCCAGTCGTGCGCGCTCTCGGCGCGGCTCGGATAGCCCGACAGACCGCCCTGTTTGCGCAGCCGGTCGAAGGAGTCCCTGCGGCCGGTGAGCATCTTGTGCACGTAGGCCTGGTGGCCGGTGTCGAAGATGATCGGATCGGCCGGGGAGTCGAAGATCCTGTGCAGGGCGATGGTCAGTTCCACCACGCCCAGGTTCGGCCCCAGATGACCACCGGTCACCGCGACCTTCCGAACCAGGAACTCGCGAATCTCCTCGGCCAGCTCACTCAGTTCCGGTGCCGTCAGCCGGCGCAGGTCCTCGGGCGTCTCGACCCGGGAAAGCACTCCCACCGCTATCGCTCCCTACTCCGGAGGTGTCGTCTGTTCCGAACAGTCTACGGAGCCGTCCGGGGAACCGATGACCGGAACAGCGACCGGGCCGCGACACACCGGCGCGTCGTCAGCTACATCACACCGAACTCGCGGCCGCGGTGAGCACGTCATCCGGACGAATCGCCCACGCCGATCGCACCGCGCACGACGGGGCCGGGGCACGGCGACATCACCCGCGGACCGGCTCCATCAGGGCAAGGCATTCGACGTGATGGGTCGCCGGGAAGGCGTCGAAGGCGCGCAGCCGGGTGGGCGCGTAACCGTGGGCACGGTAGAGCGAGATATCGCGGGCGAAAGCCGCGGGATCACAGCCGATATGCACGATGCGCGCCGGTCCCGCCGCCGTCAGCGGAGTGATCACCGCTTTACCCGCGCCGGCCCGGGGCGGGTCCAGGACGACCACATCCGGTGTGGCACGGTGGATTCCGTCACTCAACCAGCGTTCGACGCGCTGTGCGTCCAGGCTCACCCACGGCATATCGGTGAGCGCGGCGGAGCCGTCCGCCACGGCGGACCGCGCCGAGTCGACACCGAGGACCGCGCCGCCCGGGCCGGTGGCCGACCCGATCCGTGCGGCGAAAACGCCCGCGCCGCAATACAGATCCCAGGCCCGCGTTCCCGGCGACGGATCGGCCCACTCCGCTACGACATCCGAATAACATTGCGCCGCACCGCGATGCGGCTGCCAGAACCCGGTCGCCGACACCTCCCAGCGCCGGTCGGCCACGTATTGCACCGCACGGCCGGTGCCCTCGACGACCCGTTCACTCCGGGGCGCGTGCGCCGCCGCTCGCCGAGCAGTGGCGCCGCGACGATCATCCCCGCCGCGACGGCGGTCACCTGCCCGCTCAGCGCGCCGCGCGGCACCGTGCGCGCGCCCACCGGCCCGGTCACGTGTCCGCCGGTCGCCCGCGGCCGGATGTGCCGCTCGCCCGATCTCGTCGCGATCGGGCATGCGCTCCGCGGGAGCCAGTTCGACGATATGCCGGATCCCGTCGCCGTCCACCGCCACCACGAGATCAGCCCCCGGAGTCCAACTCCGCTCGGCTATCCCGGCCATCGCGCCCGAAACCGGTTGGGGGCAGCGCAGATCCGTGATGATCGCGGTACTGCGGAAGCCGTGCACACCGGCACGTCCCCGCGCGTCCACCGCCAGCCGGATCCGGGTGCGCCACCCGACATCCGCGCCTTCGACAGGAAAGGGCTCCACCTCGACATCGGTCTCCCACCCCGCCAACCGCCGCAACTGCTCACGCACCACCGCGGCCTTCAACTCGCGCTGCGCCGCGGGCGTGGCGAAGGCGAAATCGCAACATCCCGCGCCGCCAGGTCCCGACACCGGGCACGTCGCCGGAATCCGGTCCGAGGACGCCTCGAGGATCTCCACCGCCTCCGCCCGGCAGAACGACCCGCCACGATCCTCGCTCACCCGAGCGCGCACCAGTTCCCCGGGCAACCCGTGCCGCACGAACAGCACCCGCCCCTCGTGCCGTGCGACACAGAAACCCCCGTGCCCGGGAGGCCCCAGCCGCACCTCGAAAAGCGAACCCTCCCAGCTTGTTTCACCGCGCCTACGCATCGATACGTCCCTCGCAACCACATCTGCCGCCCCGCCCGCTCGCCGAACACACCAGCACGCGACCGGACCGCGCCCCGGGTCGAGGCCGTCCGCGACCCGGGTCATCCATCGAATGACCTGTCCCACGCCCCGAAGATCTCCCGCCCCGAGCGGGCCCGCTCGCAGCCGGCGAAGCTCGCCCACGCCGGATGGAAGACGCTCCGCGAGCTCGGAAGCCGGGCAGCCCGCTACGGCGGCCGAGCGCATCCGGAGCGCACCCGGAGGCGGTGGTCCGCGTCGAGGGGAACATTCCGGTCAGCATAAAGCGGTGAGAACCCCGGCCCGCAGCGTGCCGGGGTTTCACCGGGCGCGTCCAGGGGAACGTCGGTGCGAGGGCCAGCAGCGGGTACGGTTCCTGCTGAACGAATCAGACCGCACACCACGGTTTCCGGAATGGGGTTGGCACGGTGTACGTAGTGATCATGGGGTGTGGCCGCGTGGGCTCAGCCCTCGCACGCGCACTGGTCCGGATCGGCCATCAGGTGGCCGTGATCGATCGCGACCCCAGCGCATTCCTACGCCTCGGCAAGGATTTCCCGGGCGAGCAGGTGACCGGCGTCGGTTTCGACCGGGACGTGCTCCGGCGCGCGGGCATCGAGAATGCGGGCGCCTTCGCCGCGGTCTCCTCCGGCGACAACTCCAACATCATCGCGGCGCGGGTCGCGCGGGAGACGTTCGGCGTGGAGCGGGTGGTGGCGCGCATCTACGACGCCAAGCGCGCCGCGGTCTACGAACGTCTCGGCATACCCACCATCGCCACGGTGCCGTGGACTACGGACCGGTTCCTGCGCACCCTGATCGGCGACGACAACGCGTCCTCCACCTGGCGTGACCCCACCGGCACGGTCGCGATCACCGAACTGCCCCTGCACGAGGACTGGTTCGGCCGCACGGTGCAGGCTCTGGAGGACGCCATCGGCGCCCGGGTCGCGTTCGTCATCCGTTTCGGCCAGGGGATGCTGCCCACCGCCAAGACGCTGCTGCAGGCCGACGACACCGTCTTCGTCGCCGCCACGTCCGGCCGCGTCGGCGAGGCGGTCGCCCTCGCCGCCACCGCACCCTCGAACGAGGAGGAGTCGTGAAGGTAGTCATCGCGGGAGCGGGCGCGGTGGGCCGCTCCATCGCCCAGGAGCTGTTGCGCGGCGGCCACGAGGTGATGCTCATCGAACGCCGGGTCGATCACATCGATTCCAGCGCCGTCCCGGCCGCGGTCTGGGTGCACGGCGACGCCTGCGAGCTGGAGCTGCTCGAGGAGGCGGGGCTGCAGGATTACGAGGTGGTGATCTCTGCCACGGGTGACGACAAGGCCAATCTGGTGTTCAGTCTGCTCGCCAAGACCGAATTCGGAATCCGGCGAGTCGTGGCCCGGGTCAACGACCCGCGTAACGAATGGCTCTTCGATGGGTCCTGGGGCGTGGATGTCGCCGTCTCGACGCCGCGACTGCTGGCCTCACTGGCCGAGGAGGCCGTCTCGGTGGGCGATCTGGTCCGGCTGATGACGCTGCGGCAGGGGCAGGCCAATCTGGTGGAGATCACGCTGCCGGTGGACACTCCCCTGGCCGGACGTGCGGTGCGGACCCTGACCTTGCCGCGCGACGCTGCCCTGGTGACGATTCTGCGCGGCGGCCGGGTCATCGTGCCGCAGCCGGACGATCCGCTCGAAGGCGAGGACGAACTGTTGTTCGTGGCATCGGTGGAGGCCGAGGACGAACTGCGTAGAGCCTTGGGCGTCAACGGTTTTCGCGCTCCGGCGGTCTCCTGAGCGCTCAGGGAGTTTCCGGCAGCAGTTCGCTGTCCTGCAGCCGCGCGCGCAGTTTGTTCAGCGCGCGATGCTGCATGACTCGCACCACTCCCGGACTGGTGCCGATCGCCTCGGCGGTCTGTGCCGCGGTCCAGCCCAGGATCAGACGCATCACCAGCACCTCACGATGCGCGGGCGCGAGCACCTGCATGAGCTCGAAGGTGGCGTTTCGCCGCTCGGCCGCCAGGGCCATCTCCTCCGGGCCCGGTGCGGTCGAGGGCTGATCCGGGAAGTCGGCCACCGGATAGGCCGTGTGCTGCGCGGCCCGGCGGAAGGCGTCGGCGACCTTGTTCGCCGAGATGCCGTAGACGAACGCGAGAAACGATTTGCCCTGATCGCGGTAGCGGGGAATCGCCTGCACGGTAGCCAGGCAGATCTCCTGAGCGACGTCGTCGGCGGTGACCTGCAGGTTCCCATCCGAACCCAGCCGCGCCGCACAGTAGCGCCGCACCAGCGGATGCACGATCCGAACGATATCGGTCACGGCCCGGTCGTCGCCGGCCGCGGCCGCCCCGATCAGCCGATCCAGCTCCGCGGCGATCCGCCGGCTCTCCGAACGAATGGGCGTCGTGGCGCCGGGCCGCGACGACCCGGCCGTCCGCGTCGTCGATACCGCCGGGTTCTCCTGCGTGATCACTCGGATCATCCCTTTCGCCGATTCTCCATGCCTCACCGAGAATCCTGCTGCGATCCGGACCGAACGGTAAGGCACCCCAGGGGTGGATTCGCCTCACCCGACTTTCACAGCGCCACCGTCTCGCCGCACTGCCGCGCGAGCGAGAAACACCGCCCGACAGTCGGTGATCGCCTGCCCGCCAATCAATTCGACCGACCGGACCTTTCAGTCGGATCCGGCCGACGGTTCGGCGCCTCGTCCTTCGCGGCTGCCCCGGTAGGCGGTCGCCCGCAGGGCAGTCAGAATCGCCGGTGCAAGCGCGACCCCCGCGGGATGGTGAACGGTCGGGTCGATCGCGGCATCGGGTGCGGGCGAGTCGGATCGGGCGATCGAGCGCAGGACGTGAACCGCGCACTCCCGGCCACCGAAGTACCGTTCGAATTCCGGAGCCGCCCGCAAACGCCCGCTGAACCACACACCTCGGGGGTGGAACACCCGAGCGTGCCGCAGGCGGGCGATCACCCCGAACGACTTCTCGACAAGTCTCCCGCAGACTCCGGACAATCGCGCACCGTCGACTCTCACGTTCCTGCTTTCATCGCGACGAACAGGGGCAGTCGGCGCACCGCGCGCAATCGAGCACGGCCCACCGATACCTCGCCGGTACCCGATGACGTTCGACGTATTCGTCCGAGCCGGCCCCGCGGCGCGACCTCGTCCGCCGCGCACAGACCCGTCACGCGATCACATCGCGGCCGCAGGCAGCGGGCCGCGCCGGTATCGGCCGCAACGAGGTTGAAGACTCCACGCGGGCCGAAATCTCCTGCGCCGCAGGGAGTTAGCTCAGTCGCGCTCGACCGGAGCGTGCCCCGCGCGACGCACCGCCCACACCGTGACCAGCAACGCGACAGCGGTCAGCGGCCAGCCCATGACGATGCGGGTGACCGCGAGCAGACCGGTGCTGTTGTCGTTGTAGAAATGCGATTGGACCAGGTAGCGGGCCCCGAAGACGAGTACCCACACCAGTGTCGCGAGATCGTAGAGCCGCAGCGCCCGGCGATCCGAACGCCATTGCGTGCCATGGCCGTTCAGCACGCCCCAGATCACCCCGGCCAACGGCCAGCGCACCACCAGCGAGGCCAGGAACACGCCGGCGTAGAGCAGGCTGGCCCAGATACCGAACAGGAAGAAGCCCTTGGCCGCACCCATCCGGAAGGCGATGAACGCGCAGACGCCCACGCCCAGGAATCCGGATATCGCGGGCTGCACGGGGTTGCGGCGCACCAGCCGCCAGACCAGGATCGCCGCCGCGACGCCCAGGGCCGTCCAGATGGCCGCGGTCAGGCCCCACAGCGCGTTCGCCGGAACGAACACCACGACCGGCAACGTCGAATAGATCAGACCGCTGACCCCGCCGAGTTGCTCGAGCAGCGTGTCTTCGCGATCTTCGGCGGCTTGCGCGTCCGCGTCGCCGGGATCCGCGCCCTGCGCACGGAAGTCGGCCGCGGCGTCGGACCGCGCGCCTCGGGCGGGGTCGCCGCGAAGGGCGTGACGCGGCCCGCGGTCGGCGGGGGCGCGGGACGAGCCGGGCTCGTCGGGGGTCACGGCGTGGCGCTCGTTGTCGGCGACGAGAGCGCCCTCGTCGTTACTGGGTGTCGGCATGCGTCAGGAATTCCCACGGAGTTCGTAGTAGGGGTTGAAGATCACCTTGGCGCCATCGCGTTCGCCGATGCGGCCGCGAACCAGGATACGGCGTCCCGGCTCGATCCCGGGAATGCGACGTCGGCCGATCCACACCAGGGCGATCGCATCTGTGCCGTCGAAGAACTCGGCCTCGAGACTGGCGTTGGCCGTCTTCGGACAGGCCTCCACGCTGCGCAACCGCCCCAGCATGGTGACCTCTTCACCGCGGCGGCATTCGGCGGCCTGACAGGCTCCCGACGCTTCGGAGGTCTCGGCCAGTTCCTGAGCGTCGAGCCGGTCCAGATCGGCGGTCAGCCGGTAGCCCAGACGCCGGAAGTATCCGCTGTCGGGTCCGTCCTTGCGCACTACGGCGCCGGAGCCCGCCCTGTTTCTGCCGGAGAAAGGCATGTCGCGTCACTTCCTGCACTGCTGACGGCGCGGGCGCGCACCATCTTTGTTTCCATACGACCGGCCGGTTGGCCGTACACCGCCACTGTAGAACGGGCCGACCAGGCCCGCCACGGTGCCCGGCCCTCATGTGACGGCCATTGCATCGGCGATGTGGTCCCCCCAGTGGTACCCCGGGCCCGAACCGGTCAACCCACCCCGAAAGGATCCGCTTCGACGAGCCCGCACCCCGGCCGGTCCAGGTGGTCATCGGCGGCTCCGGTCGCTCGAATGCCTGCTCGGACGCCCTGTTCGGACGCTCGCCCCTCGGTCGGCGAGCAGCGTCCGAATGTGCTCGGTATCACCGCGGGCCAGTCCCGACGTCCGGCACGAGCCAACTCGGCGAGCCGTCTCCCACCGACGTGCCCGGCATCGGCCGAGATGCCACCGATTACGCTCAGCCGATGCCCGATCTGTCCCGCCCGGCGATCGTCGTCGGCCTGCCCGGAACCGGCTCCGACGCCGACTTCGCCCGCCGCGCGTTCGAACCCGCCTGTGCCGCAAGGGATCTGCCGTTCATCGCGGTGCAGCCCGATCCGCGGGATGTGGTAGCGAGCTATCGGGCCGCGCTGGACGAGGCCGCCCGCTCGGGCCCGGTGCTGGCGGCGGGGATCTCGCTGGGCGCGGCCATCGCGGTCGAATGGGCTTGCGCGCGAGCCGAATCCGTGTTCGGTGTGATCGCTGCGCTGCCGGCCTGGACCGGGGCCGACACCACCGGATGCCCGGCCGCCCTGAGCGCCGCGGCCACTGCCGCCCAGTTGCGCGCGGACGGCCTGGAGGCCGTGGTCGAGCGCATGCGTCTCAGCAGTCCGGCTTGGCTGGCGCAGGCGCTGACGCAGTCCTGGCGCGGGCAGTGGCCGGATCTGCCCCAGGCGCTCGAGGAGGCCGCCGGGTACGCCTGGCCGACCGCGGAAACCCTTGCGGGACTGGAAGTTCCGACCGTGATCGTCTCGGCTCTGGACGATCCGGTCCATCCGGCCACGGTCGCCGAGGAGTGGGCCGAGCTGATTCCGCGCGCCGAATCGCGTCACATCACCCTGGCCGAGCTGGGTGCGGATCCGGCGGTGCTGGGCGCCCTCGGCCTCGACGGTCTGTCGAACCGCCGGGCCGGGGCCGCCCGGGACAGCTAGTTCAGGCCGAGTTGCTGCATGGCCGACCCCTCCGAACCACGCCGCGGCCGCTCGGGTTCGGGCGTGACCGCCGGGTAACTGCCCGTCGCGTGGGCCTGCGCGGCCGCGGCCTGCGCCGCGAGCGCCTGCTGCTGAGCCTGCATCTGCTGCTGATGTGCGGCCTGCAACTGGTCGGCCAATTCCTGCGGCAGCACCACCGGCAGCGGATCGCGCACCGGCAGCGGATCGTCACCGCGCCGGACCACGGTTTCACTCAGAACGCTGCGGGCCGCGGCGACCAGCGGCTTCCCCTCGTCCACCGCCCCGGACGGCCCGGCCGCGACCAGACGCACCATCCACCGATACCCGTCGACACCGATGAACCGCAGATCGGCGCCATCGGTGACCGCGTGCAGCTCACGACCCCACGGACCGGTCTGCACCGACACCTGAGCGCCGTCGTTGCGCAGTGATTCGGCCAGGTCGGCGGCGACCATACGCCACTGACCGGCCGATTTGGGCGCGGCGTAGGCGGCCACGGTAAGCCGGCCGTACTCGGTGGCCAGATGGACCGCCTGCGGGGTGCCGTCGGGGGTCATCTCCACCTGCAGCTGACCGCCCGGCGGCACCGGCACGATGACCGAGCCGAGATCCAGGCGCTGCTCGGTCACGCCCTCGAGCAGATCGGCCACGTCGTCGAAATCGTAGGGGCCGGTACGCGGCCCTTCGTCCGCCTCCTCGACGTCGTCCTCGTAATACGTTGCCGCGTAGGGCCTTTCACGGTAGGCCGGTTCGTCGTACACCGGCTCGTCGAGCGGGCCCTCGTAGTCGTCGTCCTCGGCGTAGTACTCCGCCTCGTCGTACTCGTCGTCGTAGGCGTAGTCGTCGTATTCGCCCGCGCCGCGGGCATCCCCCCTGGAGCGCTTACTTCGTCCGAACATCCTCATGCCTCCTCGCCGGCCGGGCCTTCCCCACCGGCACTACTCCCATTATCGAGGCTGGCGTGACCGCCGCTGGACCCGTATCCCCCCGCGCCGCGCGCGGTGTCGTCGAGCCGGTCCACGGCCACGAAGTCGACAAGTTCCACCCGCTGCACCAGCAGCTGCGCGATGCGGTCCCCGCGGCGCAGTTCGATCGCCGTGCGGGGGTCGTGGTTGATCAGACAGACCTTGATCTCACCGCGGTATCCCGCATCGATCGTGCCGGGGGTGTTGACGATCGACAGTCCGGTCTTGGCGGCCAGTCCCGAACGCGGATGGATCAGGCCCACCGTGCCGACCGGCAGGGCGATCGCGATGCCGGTTCCCACGAGCACCCGCTCGCCCGGTTCCAGGATCACGTCCTCGGTGGTGCACAGGTCCACGCCCGCGTCGTCCGGGTGCGCACGGGTGGGCACGGGGATGCCGGGATCAAGCCGCAGCACAGGGATGGATGGAGTACCGGTCACATCCTGGGAGCCTACGCGGTCACCCGGTCACCGACTGACCTAGTCTGATGTGGTGTCCGACCAGCCTTCGCAGGTAGCCATGCCGAACGAACAGAGCGCCGCTCCCGTGTACTCCGAACGCCAGTGGGCGCCGTTGTGGTGGTGGCCCGTCGGACTGGGCATCGTGGCCCTGCTGGCGGCCACCCTGCACATGGGCGCGCCGGGAATCCACGCCTGGCTGCCGTACGTCCTGCTGACTCCGGTGCCGGTGTGGGTATTGCTGTGGATGGGCCGCCACCGGGTGGAAGTCGCGCACGATGCGAACGGAACTCTCGAATTACGCACGGACAAGGCTCATCTACCGGTAACGTATATCTCCCGGGCAGCGGTCGTACCGACCAGCGCCAAGAGCGCCGCGATGGGCCGCCAGCTCGACCCCGCCGCCTTCGTGCAGCATCGACCCTGGATCGGGCCCATGGTGCTGCTCGTCCTCGACGACCCGGACGACCCGACGCCGTACTGGCTGATCAGTGCGCGACACCCGGACAAGGTCCTGGCCGCGCTGGGCATCGAGCCACGCAAGGCCTAGCGACGGCCTGTCGCGCGGCCGGGCTAACCCCGCGCAGGTGGATGCCGCGCTCGGCGAGCCGAGCGCGGGCTGGCGGATGTGGATCCCGTGGGCTGTGCGGGGGCTGCGTAGTTCGTGGACGGCAGTTCGCGTGGCCGTGGGCCCTCACGCGGGGCACCGCCCCGTGGTGCGTCTGCGCCCGGTTCAGGCGGCGCAGTCCATGCAGATGAGCTGTCCGCCGGCCTCACTGGCGAGTCGGCTGCGGTGATGAACCAGGAAGCAGCTCGAACAGGTGAACTCGTCGGCCTGCTTCGGGATCACCCGTACGGAGAGCACTTCCTCGGACAGGTCCGCCCCGGGAAGCTCGAACGACTCCGCGGTATCGGATTCGTCGATATCCACGACGGCGGACGCGGCCTCGTTGCGCCGAGCCTTCAGCTCCTCGAGCGAGTCCTCGGAAACCTCGTCGGATTCGGTGCGCCTAGGTGCGTCATAGTCGGTTGCCATGTCGTATCCCCTCGTCCTTACTTCGTATATCCCGGACCGGTTCCCTCCGCGTCGATCCCTCTCGGAATCGGCTCGGCGAGTACCGCCCCGCCGGTGGTGTACGTCACGTGTACACCGGTCGCACACCGGTCCGGATCTGCGGAATCCGTTCCGGATCGCGCTCGGTAAACGCAGGACGTGCCCTGGTTGTTCCCGATAACGCACACCTGATTCACCTCGGTCGATTCGAATCAGGCCGCCAGACAATAGCGGACGTACGGGCAAAAGTCGCAATCAAAACACTCGTGAGTCGAAACTGAGGGTCAATCGACATGTCGGACGAGCACCTACACGATTCGGTGTCCACTCCTGACACGCCCCGTGACCATTACGAGACCCAACCTTTACCCGCATTACCGCCGAACAACCACCCCCTCACCGCCCCACTGCCCCTACGCTGCCTGCTCAACCCAGCCGAGCCCAGCAGCTCAGCCCAGCAGCCCGGCTCAGCCCAGCAGCCCAGCAGCCCAGCTCAGCTCAACACCTACTGACACACCTCGCTACGCCAACCACTGACCACGTCGACCTGGTTTGCGGCGCGGGCTTGCCGCCCGGACGCCTGGCGGGTGCGAGGAACGAGTGCCCGACACGGGGGCCGGGCGGCAAGCCTTGAAGCGCCGCAAACCCGCCGCAGCGAAGCGGAGGCCAATGACACTGCCACGACCAGCCAACTCGTATGGTGTGCATGTGGTTTCACTGATCACCGAAGGCAGCCCGACCGACAAGAAGGGGCGTCCGTTCCTGCGGAGGCGCTATCAACCGTGGGTCGCGATGGTTGCGATCCTGGTACTGATCTGCGCGATCGTCTGGATCAAGGCGCTGACGACCGAGGACCACAGCCATGCCGCCATGGCCTGCAACTCGCCGTCCCCGGCCACCGACCCCAAGTCGGCGCAACCGATGGGCCTGGGTGAGCGGGTGTCCCCCTCGCGCCTGCACGATGTGGAACCGGCGCCGCTGGCACAGTCCAAGGTGCGCGTCTACAACGCCTCGGGCGAGCGCGGCCTGGCCGAGCACATCGCCACCAGCCTGCGCGACTACGGCTTCGCGGGCCCGCCCCCGCCGCAATACGCCAACGATCCGGTCTACGTCAACGGTGACCTGAACTGCACCGGTCAGATCCGCTTCGGCGTCAGCGGCCGTCCCGCCGCCGCGGCGGTGCAACTGGTGGCCCCCTGCGCCGAACTGATCGAGGACCAGCGCAAGGACGACACCGTCGACCTGGCGCTGGGCTCCCTGTTCGGCAATGATTTGCAGCCCAGCGACAACGCCGAGGAAGTGCTCAAAGCGCTGAAGAACCCGGCCCCGGGCAACCCCGCGGTCGACTCCGGCCTCCTCGACGCAGCCCGCACCGCCAACTGCTGAACTGAATCTTCGGCCTCCGCTTCGCTGCTGGGTCTTCGGCCTCCGCTTCGCTGCTGGATCTTCGGCCTCCGCTCCGCTCCGGCGGGTTTGCGGCGCTTTGAGGCTCACCGCCCGGCCCCCGTGTCGGGCACTCGTTCCTCGCACCCGCCAGGCGTCCGGGCGGCAAGCCCGCGCCGCAAACCAGGTCGACGTGGTCAGCGGTTGGCGTAGCGAGGTGTGTCAGGTAGGTGTTCTCCTGAGCTGAGCTGCTGGGCTGAGCCGGCGCTTCAATGCGCCGCAAACCGAGGTTGACGGGATTCCGCTGTCTCCGGCCAGCAGGGGGGGCGTACATGACGATGCCGCCGATTTGTCCGGGGCCGACGGACAGAGGTGTGCCTGACAGCCCGACGCTTGGCCGGCGCGAGTGTTGGGAGTTCGATTCTCTCGCCCGCTCGCATCCGGCGCCCGGCCCTCGCACCTGCCACGACTCCTACAAACCAGTTCGTCGTGGTGCGGATTGGCGCAACGCGGTGTGCGAGGCGGCTCGGCCCACTGGCCGACCGCAAATCCGGGGCCGGCGTTACCAGTCGGGGGCGTATCGATTCACGGCACCGGCTTCGAGACGCCGAGTTCGTCGAAGAGTTCGATGAGCTCGTCCGCGATGCCGGGCGCGGCCGCGACGACCAGTTCACCGGTTTTCGCGACCGTTCCGGCCTCGGGCAGGCGCAGGCGTGCGCCCGCCTCTGCGGCGATCAGCGCGCCCGCGGCCCAATCCCAGGTGTTGAGGCCGTGTTCGTAATGGGCATCGACCAGACCGGCCGCGACCATGCACAGGTCCAGGGCCGCCGAGCCGATCCGGCGGATATCGCGCACTCGCGGCAGCACCTCCGCGATCAACTGACCCTGCCGGGCACGGCGTTCGGCGCTGTACCCGAAGCCGGTCGCCAGCAGCGCCATGGAGAGCGTGTCGGCCTCGGAACAACGCAACGCGGTCACCGTCCCGTCCGGGCCGATCCGTTCGGCTCCCGCGCCCAGGCCCGCGCTGTACACCTGATCCCCGGCCACGTCGGCGACCGCACCGGCCAGTGACCGGCCGTCCCGCATCGCGGCCACGGACACCGAATATGCCGGGATGCCGTACATGAAGTTCACGGTGCCGTCGATCGGGTCGACGACCCAGACGATCTGCGACCCGTCGCCGACGCTGCCGCCGCCCTCCTCGCCGAACACCCGCTCACCGGGACGCAGTTCGGCGAGCAGATCGCGGATCAATTCCTCGGTCTCGGTGTCGACAACGGTCACCGGGTCGGTCGGGGTGCTCTTGGACTGCACGGCGTCCGCGCGCAACGCGCCCGCCGCGCCGCGGACCTGGATCCTTCGCAGACGTACGTGAGCGGCCGCGGTTTGCGCGAGATGCACTGCGACACCGCGTAATTCGGCAATTTGTTCGGAGGTGGGGGCAGAGACGGCAGAGGTGGTCGATTCCGGCACGACCTCCATCGCATCACAGATGCCCGGCGACGCGCATTAGGCTTGTCGTGCACGACACAGATCTGTCCGTCGCGCACTCCAACGCACATCGGCGTGTATCGTGCCGCGCGCACTTGTTTCGGCCCGGCATCACAGGAACGAGGAGTCGTCAATGTCCACTCGGGGACAAGCATTCGGGATCGATATCGGAGGGAGCGGCGTCAAGGGCGCGCTAGTGGATCTGACGACCGGAGACCTCGTACACGAGCGCATCAAGATCGCCACCCCGCATCCGGCCACGCCGAACGCCATCGCCGAGACGGTCTCCGAACTGGTGAAGAAGGCCGACTGGGACGGCCCGGTGGGTATCACCCTGCCCAGCGTGATGGTCAACGGCATCGCTCGCACTGCCGCCAACATCGATAAGAGCTGGGTGGACACCGACGCCCGTCAGCTGTTCTCCCTGGCGCTGGGCGGCCGCGACGTCGTGGTGCTCAACGACGCGGACGCCGCCGGGATGGCCGAGGACCAGTACGGCGCGGCCAAGAGTATCGATGGTCTGGTCATGCTGCTCACCTTCGGCACCGGTATCGGCTCGGCTCTGATGTACCGCGGCACGCTGATGCCGAATACGGAATTCGGACACATTGATATCGGCGGCAAGGAGGCCGAGCACCGGGCGGCGTCCTCGGTCAAGGAACGAAAAAATCTGTCCTACAAGGAATGGGCAGCGCAGGTGACCAAGGTGCTGGTGACCCTGGAAAACCTGCTGTGGCCGGACGTGTTCGTGGCGGGCGGCGGCATCAGCCGCGACGCCGAGCACTGGATCCCGTTGCTGGGCAACCGAACCCCCGTGGTGGCCGCGCACCTGCGCAATACCGCGGGCATCGTGGGGGCCGCGATGGCCGTCGATGCCGGTATCGCGCCGTAAGCACATCGTTCGGATAGTTACAATGGAACGCATGCCCGGCGGTGAGCCGGAAACCGACCCCGGCACGAGAGCCGGGATACCCCGACAGAACCGCTCCGCCGGAATGATCACTCTGGCGTGACGCCGCACGAACACAGTCACGAAAGGGCGTACGTGGTAGCCACGAATACCCGACAGACCGCCGAATCGGCCGACGAGGCCGACTCAGCAGACAACAGCGCCGCACGGCCGGTCCGAAAGGCTGCCGCGAAGAAGGCCCCGGCCAAGAAGGCCGCTGCCAAGAAGGCGCCTGCCAAGAAGGCCGGCGCCAAGGCGGCTGCCAAGAAGGCCCCGGCCAAAAAGGCCACGACCAAGAAGGCCGGGCCCGACGCCGAGGGCGAGGAGAACCTGGACGAGGAGGCCATCGACCTCGAGGATCTGGGTGATCTGGAAGTCTCCGAGGACGACCTCACCGAGGAGGAGGTCGTCGAGGAGGCCGCCGAGGAAGAGGAGGCCGAGGCCGACGAGCCCACCGCGGCCGACAAGGCCTCCGGCGACTTCGTCTGGGACGAGGAGGAGTCCGAGGCGCTGCGCCAGGCCCGCAAGGACGCCGAGCTCACCGCCTCTGCCGACTCGGTGCGCGCCTACCTGAAGCAGATCGGTAAGGTCGCGTTGCTCAACGCGGAGGAGGAGGTCGAACTCGCCAAACGTATCGAGGCCGGCCTCTACGCCACCGAGAAGTTCCGTGAGCTGTCCGAGAAGGGCGACAAGCTGCCGGTCACCACGCGCCGCGATCTGAACTGGATCATGCGCGACGGCAACCGCGCCAAGAATCACCTGCTCGAGGCCAACTTGCGTCTGGTGGTGTCGCTGGCCAAGCGCTACACCGGCCGCGGCATGGCGTTCCTGGATCTGATCCAGGAGGGCAACCTCGGTCTGATCCGCGCGGTGGAGAAGTTCGACTACACCAAGGGCTACAAATTCTCCACGTACGCCACCTGGTGGATCCGTCAGGCGATCACCCGCGCGATGGCCGACCAGGCCCGCACCATCCGCATCCCGGTGCACATGGTCGAGGTCATCAACAAGCTGGGCCGTATCCAGCGCGAGCTGCTGCAGGACCTGGGCCGCGAGCCCACGCCCGAGGAGCTGGCCAAGGAAATGGACATCACCCCGGAGAAGGTCCTCGAGATCCAGCAGTACGCCCGCGAGCCCATCTCGCTGGATCAGACCATCGGCGACGAGGGCGATTCCCAGCTCGGCGACTTCATCGAGGATTCCGAGGCCGTGGTCGCGGTCGACGCGGTGAGCTTCACCCTGCTGCAGGATCAGCTGCAGTCAGTGCTGGAGACGCTGTCCGAGCGCGAGGCGGGCGTGGTCCGGCTGCGCTTCGGCCTCACCGACGGCCAGCCGCGCACCCTCGACGAGATCGGCCAGGTGTACGGGGTGACCCGTGAGCGCATCCGGCAGATCGAGTCGAAGACGATGAGCAAGCTGCGCCATCCGAGCCGCTCCCAGGTGCTGCGGGACTACCTGGACTAGTACACGAGTCGACGCCGCGCGCCGCCGGGAAGACCCGGCGGCGCGCGGCGTATTCGTGGACAACACCAATTCGCTTCTCGCACAACGTTTCCCGCGGTCGATTCCGCGCGCTTCCCGGCGACATGCATTCGCCGACAACACAAGTGCTGGCAGACTGGTTGTTCGTGGAGCAGTTGGTGTTGGTTTTCATTCTGGCGTTCGCGACGATTCTGGCTCAGCCGCTGGGTCGCAAGACCGGTGTCGCACCGGCTGTGTTGATGACCGTCTTCGGCCTGGTACTGGCCGTCATCCCGCAGATACCGAATGTGACCATCGCACCGGATCTGATCCTGCCGCTGGTGCTGCCGCCGCTGCTGTACGCCTCGGCCCGGCGTACCTCCTGGCAGCAGTTCGCCGGTAACGCCAGTCCGATTCTGCTGCGCGCGGTCGGGCTCGTCGTCGTGACGGCCGCGGCCGTGGCCGCGGTATTCCACCTCTGGTACCCGGCGGTTCCGGTGGCCGCGGCACTGGCCCTGGGCGCGGTGGTCGCGCCCCCGGACCCGGTCGCGGTGAGCGCGCTGGCCGATCGACTCGGCCTGCCTCGCCGCCTGATGTCGGTGCTCGAAGGTGAGGGCCTGTTCAACGACGTCACCGCGATCGTGCTCTACAACGTGGCCATCCAGGCCGTCGCGACCGGCAAGATCTCCACGCTGCACACGATTCTGGAGTTCGTGATCTCCGCGGTGGTCGCGATCGTCGTCGGACTGGTACTGGGCTGGGTGGGCAGCCGGATCATGCGCCGCCTCGAGGAGGCGCCCTGGCAGGTGGCCCTGGGTCTGATGCTGCCGTTCGCCGCCTACGGCCTGAGCGAGGCCGCACATGGTTCGGCGGTGCTCTCGGTCCTGGTGTGCGCGCTGTATCTCACCGACGCCGCAACGGATTTCAGCGACAGCGACTACCGCATCGTGGGCGATTCGTTCTGGGACGTCATCGATATGCTGGTGACCGGATTCGCCTTCGGGTTGATCGGTCTCGAGCTCAGCTCCGTGCTCGCGGCCACCGGGCCGGAATGGCCACGCCTGCTGGCCGGTGCGGGCATCGTCATCGCGGTCGTGGTCGGGCTGCGTCTCGCCTGGCTGATGACCACCACACTCATCGTGCGGGGCGTATTCCACAGCAGCACCACCGATGAGCCGCACACCTGGCGAGAGACGATCGTAACGTGGTGGGCCGGTATGCGCGGGGTGGCGACCGTCGCGCTGGCCCTGGCCGTTCCGCTCACCACCCAGTCCGGCGCGCAGTTCCCGGGACGTTCGGAGATCCTGTTCACCGCCTTCGCGGTGGTGCTGTTCACGCTGCTGCTACAGGGCACGACCCTGCCCGCCGTGGTGCGCGTGAGCCACGTACAGGCGGACACCGAGGTCGAGCGCGCTCTCGAACGGGGGCTGTGGGTGCGGATCCTGCGGGCCGAACTGACCCGGCTGGACCAACTCGTCGACAACGAGCAACTGCCGCCCGCGGTGTCGCAACGTCTGCGTGAGGGCTTCGAACGTCGTCTGGCCGCCGCCGATCCGGCGACCGCGGGCGATGTGAAGGATGCGGACAAACCGCTGCGGTTCTCCCATACGATTCGCGCGATCAGTCACGAGGTGCTCGAAGCCGGTCGGTCCGAGGCGATGGCCGCGCGGCGCGAGCCGGGTATGCCCCCCGAGCTGGTGGACCGCATGATGCGCCGACTCGACCTGCGACCGCCGCCGTTCCTGTAGCATCGCCCGCCCCGGGATGCGCCGCATCCGGTTCGCCGGCGATCGCACCGGCCGACGACTTCGCTTGTGCGAGTGCCTGTTCCGCGTGAGCGGTCCGGTGCGGGTCCGTGATCGCCCGATATTCGCCCGCTCGGCGGACCGCGGCGTTCCAGTGCCATTGACGCACTCGGGACACGCCGACTGGTCATGCGACCACGTCGACCTGGCCCGAACCCGGGCAATTCCCTCCGCACACCCAGCAATTTACCGGAAGTTTCAGGTTTAAATTTGCTACCAGCGAGTATCCGGCTACTCTGCGGTGATGTCTTCGCCGATCGGTGAGGCGAGGACTGGCTAGCAAGGAGTCGGCATGCCCGCTATCGACCAATTCACCTACGGGTGGCTCACACCCGCCCTCGCCTATCTGCTGTCCGTTATCGGGTCGTTGCTGGCGTTGCGGTGCATGACTCGCGCCCGCACCAGCCCGCAACCCCGGGGATGGATCATCACCGCGGCCGTGGCATTGGGCGGCACGGGCATCTGGGTCATGCATTTCGTTGCGATGCTCGGCTTTTCGATCCACGGCGCGAGCATCCGGTACAACATTCCCATCACGTTGCTGAGCGCGGTACTCGCGATCGCGGTGGTGTGGATCGGGCTCTGGGTCGTGGTTCGCAGACAGGGCGAGCCCGCCTCGCTGCTCACCGGCGGAACGGCTACCGGACTCGGCGTGGCCGCGATGCACTACGCGGGCATGTACGCCATGAAGTCCAATGCCGCAATGGAATACGACCCGTGGATGGTGCTGCTCTCGATCGCCATCGCGATCCTCGCCTCCTCCGCGGCGCTCTGGTTCGCCCTGCACATCCACGGCGTGCTGGCCTCGATCGGGGCGGCGATGATCATGGGCATCGCGGTCTGCGGGATGCACTACACCGGCATGTACGCCATGCACACCCATCTGGCGGACCAAATGGCCATGCCCTCGGGCGCGACGGCCCAGGCACTGCTCACCCCGCTGATCATCGGCGTCAGCATGGTGACGATCCTGTTGTTCCTGCAGGTGGGCATCACCGATCCCGATGAGCCCGACCTCTCGCGCATCCAGGGCCAGCACGCCAGCCGCTACTGGCCCAGCCGGGACTGACCATCCCATCGCCCCGGCCGAAACATTCTGCGGCGCAATCATTTCGGATCGCGCCGAACGAGGCGCGCGGATGCGTCCGGCCGGGTGCCGATCCGGCGCACCGGACACCACCCGATTTCGAGGGCGCGTCGCCGAGCGGACGCCACTCGCGCGCGCGAGGATGATCGGGTGCCCGTCACCGCGCTGATCCACTACCGCTCCCCTTGGACCCGGACCATCGACGTCGGTACGGTCCGGCAGGGGCTGCGGGAGTGGTGGCACTCCCCGGGTCGGACCCTGCGGGCGCTGCGCGCGGCCCGCGACCACCTCGGCACCGCACCGGCCTCCTGCGCCTACGCGTTCACCCTGTTCGTCACCTGGTGGACCCTGCGCGGGATCAGCGATGTCGCCGGGCACCGGCTGATCCTGTCGCTGTCCACGAATCTGCACAATATGCGGCGCGAACCGGTCCAGGTGCTGGTCGCCTCCGCGTTCTGGACCGAGGGCGGCTTCCCCTGGGGAACGATTCTCGGCTTTCTCGTCGTGATGGCCTTCGCCGAACGCTGGCTGGGCACGGTGCGCTGGATCCTGGTGTTCGCGTCCGGTCACGTCGGCGCGACGTTGATCATTGTCACCGGCATCGCCTATGCGGTTCAGCACCAACTGATTCCGGTGAAGGTGGTGCACGCCGCGGATGTCGGTACCTCGTACGGCTTTTCGGCGGTGCTGGCCGCGCTCGCCTTCCGTCTGCCCGGCCTCGGGCGGATCGTATGGGCGGTAGCGCTGCTGGGCTGGTATGCCCTGGGCGTGTGGCGCGGACGCACCTTCACCGACTACGGCCACCTAGCCGCGGTCCTGATCGGGCTCGCGGTGGGCGGTCTCGCACTGCTGATCTCGCTGCGGCTGGAACGGCTGGGCGCACGACGCCGCGCGGCTACTGCGGCAGTTCCGGATAGCTCCCGCCCGGGCCCGGCCGATACTCGGTGACCGACACCACAGCTCGCATCGGCAGCGGGCCGTACAGATGCGGGAAGCGCATCGATTCCGGATCCGTCGGAACGCCGGGTTCCCAGACCACGGGTGCGCCGAGCCGGTCGGGATCGAGCCAGAGCAGAACCACGTCGTCACGGCCGGCGAACAATCGGTTGGCCGGGAGGTGAACCTGCCGCGGCGCGGACAGGTGGATGAAACCCTCGGCATCGAGCGATTCCGTGCGCCGCATCCCTTCGGCCCGGGCGCGGTCCCATTCCTCCTGGGTGCACATGTGAACCAGCCTGCGCGCGTGCGGGATTGGGGCTTCGGTCGCGTCCATGCCCCGACCCTAGCCGATTCGCCACACCCTCTGGCCTCGAAGTTTGCCGCATCCCGAGTGTGAGTGTCGGTGCCTCGGGGTAATCTCCGAACAGACAACTGGATCGGCAAGTTCTCGACAACCGAAAAGAATGTGGGACCGCTTCGTACGGGCATGTTCGCGTACAGCGAAACGCCTGGTCATGTTACGGAAAACACAGTGAAACATTCTCGGGAACAAAGCCCCCGTCCCAAACGTCTGACAGAGTAGTCAATACCACTGCTGGGAAGTAGCGGCAGCGAGCTCGCGGAGTAGACCGCGGGCCCCACACCCAGGCGAACGGTCTTCTGCACCGGGAGCCAGGACGGAGGAGTCATGCCAGGAACCCTGACTAGCACCCCACTGACCGCGGTCGACCGGTGCGACCGCTGCGGGGCGGCGGCACGTGTACGCGCAGTCCTTCCTGCCGGTGGTGAGTTGCTCTTCTGCCAGCATCACGCCAACGAGCACATGGAGCGTCTGCGCGAGCTCGAGGCCGTGATCGATACGGAGTCGGCACCGGCGCTGTAATCAGCTCCTCTCGTCCGCTCGACAACTCAATCTTCCGAAGTACGCATACGGGCGGCCCCTGTCGGGGCCGCCCGTTTCCCGTCCGGCGGGTGCTACACGCCCAGGCCCTTGGCGAGAACCGGCCAGGACCTGATGAAGTTCTCCCGCCAATAGCCCCACGAGTGCGTGCCCGACGGCTGGAAGTTGAACGTCGCCGGAATGCCCAACTGCCCGAGCCGGGTGGCGAGATTATGTGTGCAGTAGTTCACGCCCGCCTCGATGACCCCGCCGATGACGACCTGGTCGGCCAGCCCGCCCACACCGGGCAGCGCGTACGGGCCGTCCAGCGTGTCGTAGGGGCCGGGCAGTCCGTTGCCGGAGGAGACGTACAGGTTCAGGCCCCGCAGCTGGGCGGCATGCACATAGGGATCGTTGGCCACCCATTCGGGCGAGCCGTCCGGCCCCCACATGTTGTCCGCGTTACCCCCGCCCCACACGTCGACGGTCAGCCTGACGAACCTCGAACCGACCGGATCACTGGTCTGAGCGCAGCCACTGTACGAGGCGGCCGCGCGATACAGCCCCGGTTTCGCGATCGGCAGCGCCAGCACCGTGGTCGCCGAGGTCGAAATCCCGGCGATCGCGTTCACGCCGTTGGTGCCCAGCGCCGCGTTGATGATCGGCGGCAACTCCTCGGTGAAGAACGTCCGCCACTTGTTGCGGCCCAGATGCGGATCGTCTTTGATCCAGTCGGTGTAGTAGCTCCACCTACCGCCGATCACCTGGATCACGTTGACGTTCTTGTCGGCCATGAATCCGGAGACGATATCGGTGTTGTGATCCCAGGTCGCGGTGTCCTCGCCGCCGCCCGCGCCGTTGAGCAGGTACAGGGTCGGGCGCGGGACGGAGGCGTCGGCGGGACGGTGCACGTTGACCGGGAACGCCTTGCCCATCGCGGCCGAATACACCATCAGCCGCAGGTCGCGTTTGCCGAGCAGACTCGCCGATTGCACCCGTGAACCGTCTGGCGCGGACCGGTCGCCCAGCAGCGAACCGGACGTCATGATCGGATCGGCGTGCGCGTCGGCGGTTCCGGTCTCGAGGCCGACCGCGACGAGGAAGAGGGTGGCCGCTGCGATCGCCGCCATTCGGGTGCCGCGACCTATCCGACGAGATATCAACTCCGCGCCTTTCCTGTCGACCGCGCTGGCTAACAGCGAGCCACCGTATCGGAAATATCGAGTTATCTCGTCGCGGCACGCAGATAGGTCATTCGACTGTTTCGCATCTGAGTATTCGGTTATCGCGGACGATTCTCGATACCGTCCAGCAACCGATCGAGCCCGTAGTCGAACGCACCGTCGGGATCGCCGGGAGCCTGATACGCCTGACCGACCGTGGCGCCCACCCGGCTCGACAGCGGGTAGTCGGCCTCGGGCATGACCTGAGTCAGCAGCGGGCCGTGTACTTCCCACCACTGCGCGTCGCTCATCTCCCGCGCGCTGCGCGCCGCGGCGACGGCCATGCGAGCGTTACCGGTGGCGAATTCGGACAGCACCGCGATGACCCGGTCCATCTCCAGATCGTCGAACCCGGAGCCGTCCAGGGCCGCGAGTTGACGTTCGAATCGGCGGATGCGGCCGGGCCCGAGCACCTGACGCCACGGCGGCACCTCCAGCAACCACGGGTGGGTCAGGAGTTCACCCCGCACTCCTCGGGCTATCGCCGCCATGCGCTCGCGCACCGGCAGCGTCGTATCGATGGGAGCGTCCTCGGCGGCGACCGCGTCGACCATCAGCATGATCAGCGCATCCTTCCCGGGCACATAGGTGTAGAGGCTCATCGGTCGCACTCCCAGTTCGGCGGCGACCGTGCGGATCGACACCCGGTCGTACCCGTCGCGGTCGGCGATCGCGATACCGGCCCGCACGACCGCGTCCACGGACAGCCCCTGCCGCGGTCCACGCGCTCGCGCCGGGCGGGGCAACGCATCGCGCCACAGCAGGCTCATCAGGCGCGCGGCCTGGTCGAGGGCTGATTCTTCGGGCACGTCGCCACTCCCTGGAATTTCGGTACACTGTACGGCGTTACTCTACATCGTACGCTGTACGCCGATAAGTGAGGGACGCCCTGCCCACCACGCATGCCACCTATCTGCCCGACCGGCACATGTTCGCCCTGTGGACCTGGACCGGGCAGCGCCCCGGCCCCGCACCCTCCGGACCGGGCGAGCCGGACCGCATCGCACTTGCGATTCCCTCGGCGACGGGGAATATCGCGGTCACCCAGGTCGCCTGCACGCTGGTCGAACCGGATCAGCTCACCACCGCGCGGCGCACCCCGTCCGTACGCGCGTGGCGCGCCGCTCTGGACGGCCGCGCCGATGCGAACGAGCTGCCGCCCGCCGCGCATGCGGTGCCGAATGCCACTGGGACCGGGATCATTTCGGCCGACCGGGCAGTGCGCGCGCTCACCGGCACGCTGGCGGTCGGCACGGAACTGGATACGACCCTGCACGCGCGTCTGCGGCCCTATCAGGCACGCGGCATCGCCTGGCTGCGGGAGACCACCGCCGTGCACGGTGGCGCGGTCCTGGCCGACGAGATGGGCCTGGGGAAAACGGTGCAGGCCATCGGGTTTCTGCTCGGCCGGGCGGCGGACGGGCCGCAACTGGTGCTGTGCCCGACGTCGCTGGTGAGCAATTGGGTGCACGAGATCGAACGTTTCGCGCCCGGTCTGCGGCCGGTCGCCTGGCGCGGGGGCGAGCTGCCCTCTCGCGCGGCGGATCTCGTCGTGGTCGCCGGTTATCCGACGTTGCGCGCTCATGCCGGCCCGCTGGGCGAACATGCTTGGACGACAGCGATATTCGATGAAGCGCAGGTGTTGAAGAATCCGCGCACCCAGGTGGCGAGGGCCGCGCGGTCGCTCAGCTCGCGGGCGCGGGTGGCGCTGACCGGGACGCCGGTGGAGAACCATCTGGACGAGTTGTGGGCGCTGCTCAACCTCGTTGTGCCGCAGGCTTTCACGCACAAGGCCCAGTTCCGGCGGCGGTTCGTGCGGCCCATTCACGAGGGCTCGGCAGACGCGGCGCTGCGGTTGCGGGACACCCTCGAACCCATCGTGCTGACCCGCAAGAAATCTCAGGTCGCCGCGACACTGCCGCCGAAGATCCACTGCGACCTGATCTGCGACCTGACCGACGAGCAGGCGCGGATCTACGACGAACTGCTCGATCGGGCCGAGGCCGAAGGATTCGGCAGTGGCGCCCAGCGGCATTCGCGCGTGCTGGCGGTGCTCACCGCGCTGGGCCAAGTGTGTAACCACCCCGGCCTGATCTCCGGCGATCTCGGCGAATTATCCCGGCGCTCAGGGAAATTCGACGTCTGCGCCGACGTCCTTGCCAACAATGTCGAACTCGGTGCGCCGACCCTGGTATTCACCCGGTTCCGCCGTACCGGTGAGCTGCTGGTTCGGCACTGCGCCGAACATCTCGGCGTCGCCGCACCGTTCTTCCACGGCGGGCTCGGCACCGATGAACGCACGCGGATCGTGACGCGGTTCCAGTCGCCCGGCGGGCCGCCGGTGCTCATTCTGAGCCTGCGGGCGGCGGGTACCGGGCTGACGCTCACCCGCGCGGCCGACGTGATCCATTACGACCGCTGGTGGAATCCCGCCGTCGAGGCGCAGGCCTCCGATCGCGCCCACCGCATCGGGCAGACCCGCACGGTCACCGTCACCACTCTCACCACCGGAACGACCGTCGAGGAACACATCGCGAACATGCACACCCGTAAATCGGCGCTGGCCGACCTCACCACCGACGCCGATCCCGACAGCAACACGATCGCAGAACTGTCCCGTCTGGACGACGACCGCCTGCTCACCATTCTGCGTCGCAAGCGAGGAAATTGACATGCCCGACAACGAATTCGGATACACCGCCTGGGGCATGGACTGGGTCCGCCTCGCCGAACCTCTGCGCACGACCCGACCCGAACCCCTCCTCCCCCGCGCCCGCAGCATCGCCCGCAACGGCGGCGTCCAGCTCGACATCGACGGCACCTCGGTCCGAGCAAGCATCCATCGCGGCTCGCAGGCATCGGTCACATATCTGGAACTCGAGCCGCTGTCCCCCGCCGCGGTTGCCGAGATAGCCGCTCGAATCCCCACGGACACAGTGGAACTGGGCGACAACACACATGCGGCCCTGCGCACCGCCGGAATCACCGTGGCCCCTGCCCTCCACCTCACCGACTGCTCCTGCACCGCTCGCACCCCCCGCTGCCTGCACCTGTTGGCCACTTGCTACGCCCTGGCCCGGCAGATCGACGAAAACCCATGGCTGGCATTGGATCTGCAGGGTTACCGCCTCCCCGCCGCCGAGCGGTCACAGCCGGCGAACACACCGGCGCCACGCTGGACGCCCATCGCCTCCCTCGACCCCACAACGTTTTTCGGCGTTTCCAGGTAGCGTGGACGGCGGCTCACGATCAGCCGACAACCGCGCCGACGCACTGGATCAACGCGGACCCGTGGCGCGGTCCTGCGACGAAGCCAAATCCTGGGCCGCCGGGTACGACGCCGACTCTCATTGGAAGAGCCGCCACCGAAGCTCGCGGCATCGAACACCATCAAGCCGCCGCAAAGATGTCCTTGTGCCCCCGATTGCCCGACGCAGCCACGGGGGCAGATGTGCTGCGAGGTCCGGGGCAGGGCCCAACATCGGCAGGGCGACGTTCGACCAGGGCGGTATCGAGGTTGACCGTAAACGGACACCAGCAGGTCAGCACCAGCGGTGCCGGCCCAGCGCAAGTCACAGTCGAACATCATGCAAAGTAGAAAAACTCAACTTATAAGTTGATTCACTCTACTTTCACGGATACGCTGATCGTATGCGCAGCTACGGTGAATACTGCTCGGTCGCCCGGGCTCTCGACCTGGTCGGCGACCGCTGGACGCTCCTGATCGTGCGTGAGCTGCTCATCCAGGGATCGTGTCGATTCACCGACCTGAAGAACGGGCTGCCCACTATTGCCACCAACCTCTTGTCGACCAGGCTGGGCGAGCTCGAGGAGAACGGGCTGATTCACCGCATCGATGCGCCACCCCCTGTCGCGACCACCCTCTACGAACTGACCGAGACCGGGCGGGCGCTGGAACCCACACTGCGGACGCTCGGCCTGTGGGGCATGCGATTCATGGCCACCGAGCGGCCCGGCGACACGTTCCGGGCGCAGTGGCTCGCCTATGCGCCGGCGTGGTTCACCGTCGACGCCGATCCCGACGGCCCGCCACTGACCATCCAACTGATCGCGTCCGGCGAACACGCGGTCGTCGAATTCGGCGATGGCCGAGTCGACACGAGGGTCGGCCGCGCCACCGACCCGGACCTGACCGTGGAAGGCCCACCCCGCGCCGTCCTCGGACTGCTCACCGGGTTGATAGACCTCGACGAAGCCACCGCGCTCGGGCTCACCACGCTCGGCAGGCGCGATGCTCTCGATCGACTACGCCCGATCAGCCAACCCGGAGCACCCCAGTGAAGGAAGCAGACATGACACGTGCGCGTATCCCCTCCCACTACGAAACCGGCTCATCACGGCCGGACATCGAACGAGCCCTCATCGCGGCCGGAAAGGACCTGGACCACCTCCAGGCCGCAGACCTGGGGATGCTGGAGGACTTCCACACCAGCGGACGCATCGCGACCGAGCAACTCGCGGACCTGCTCGGCATCGCGCCAGACAGCAGCGTCCTCGATGCCGGCACCTGCATCGGTGGCACCGCGCGGTACCTCGCCGCCCGCTTCCGATGCACGGTGACGGCAATCGATCTGGCCGAAAGCTACTGCGACACAGCCCGCTGGCTCAATCGCCTGGTCGGCCTGGACGACCGAATCATCGTCAGGCGGGCAGATGTCACCGACCTCCCGTTCACCGACTCCTCCTTCGACGTGGTCTTCAGCCAGCACGTCCAGATGAACGTGGCCGATAAGAACCTCCTCTATCGGGAGGCACGCCGCGTGCTGTCGTTCGGTGGGCGACTTGCCTTGTGGGACATCACCTCCGGTGAGCACGGCGAACCGGACTACCCGATGCCCTGGTCCGATCAACCCAGCCAGAGCCACCTGGTAACTCCGGCCGGGCTGCGCGCCACCGTCGAGGACGCCGGATTCACCATCGAACACTGGGCAGACCTCACCGAAACGGCCGTAACCACGATGCGAATGGTGCGCGCGCTGCCCCCTGGCCCGCTCGGACTCCACATCTTCGTCCCCGACTTCGAGACCCGCGTCGACAACCTCATCGAAGCCCTCGCCGATGGACGCCTTCGAGCGATCCAGGCCATCGCACAGGCAACCTAGAACCGCTGGCAGACCGGTTCACGGCGACCGGCAGTAGCCGGACCTCATGGCGGCGTGCCGGTGGCCGGGTGAGCGGATTGCCGGGCCGGAACTTCGGAGCCCGGCAAGGTTCCCTGACGAAGACCGGCTCGCCGGACCACGCCCAGCGGCGCGTGCACCTTCAGCCATCGGCATTGGCGCGTTCGATAACCCAGGCCGCGATCTGAGTGCGAGAGGTGAATCCGAGCTTGGTCAGGATGTGCTCCACATGGCCTTGCGCGGTCCGCTGGGAGATGACCAGCTTGGCGGCGATCTGTTTATTCGTCATTCCGCGGGCAATCAGTTCGGCGACCTGGCGTTCGCGCTTCGTCAATTCCGTCGGCGGTGTGCCGGCGACGGGACGGTCGCCCAATGCGAACGCGACTGCCGCGTCGCTCGTCATCGCGCGCCCATTCCGGAATGCCGTATCGAATCGTTGCTGTCCTAGACCGCGTTGCGCTGTTCGTACACATTCGTCGTGGTACGCCGCCTCCGGAGGAAAGGCGACGATGCGGGTGCCGATCGAACGGCTCAATTCATCGGTGGCTCCCAGCAGGATGGCCGCGCGCTCGGCATCGCCCTGCCGGGCGGCAATCCAGGCCAGTCCCTCGAGTCCCGCCGCAGTGGTGACCGGACTGCGCAAGCGGCAGTTCAGTTGCAGCGCTTGCTCGAACAGCCGCCGCGCCCGGACCGGGTCACCTTCCTGCCATACGGACTGCCCGATCATCAACAATGCGTAACTCCGCTGCATCGTCTCCCCGCTGGCCTGGGTGATGGCGATGATCTGCTCCAGCCGATCCATCGCCAGTGCGGAATCACCGTGGGCTTGATACGCCATGCCGAGAATGGCCAGTGCGGCAACGTGCAGACGACGGTTCCCGAGCGAGTCGAACACTTCGGCGGCCGTTTCCAGTGCGGAGCATGCACGGGTGAACTCACCACGGGCCATGACCTGCAATGCATCGGCCATATCGGCAAGTGCGCGTGGCATCGGGTCGGATACGTGATCGGCGATGGCGCGTGCCTCCGCGGTGAGCGCGCCTGCCCGCTCCAGATCGGACTGCAATATGGCGATCGAGCTACTGAGAGAAAGCGTCTCGACGCGATCGGCCGGTGACTGCTGCGCCGGATGGCTCAACATGCGGTCGCTCCATCGCCGGGCTTCGCTGTATCGGCCGCGAACTTGCCAGTACTGGATGAGGGCGTTGACCGTGCGCAGTCCGGTGGACGCCGCTTCCGCACTCTCGTCGATCACGCAGCATTCGAGTGCATCGCGCAGATTCGATTGCTCGCGGTCGAGACGTTCGATCCAGTCGAGTTGCCGGTCACTGACCCACGCGGCCGCCGCCGCACTCGTCAGCTGTGCGTACCAGTCGCGGTGCGCACGGCGAAGCCGCACGTATTCGCCACGCGCGCGCAGCTTATCGATACCGTATTCGCGCAACGTCTCGAGCAACCGGAACCGGACGACTTCGTTCGTCTCCTCGCGCACGACAATCGACTTGTCGACCAGCGCGGACAATGTCTCGAGCGGGCTCTGCACAATCGAGTCGGGATGGCACACCTGTTCGACGGCATCCAGCTCGAAACCACCGGCGAACACTGACAGCCGGCACCACAGCAGTTGCTCTGCCTCGGTACACAACTCGTAACTCCAGTCGATACTCCAGCGCAAGGCTTGCTGCCGCGTGGGTACGTCTCGACTGCCTCGGGTCAGCAACGCGTACCGGTCGGTCAGCCTTTCCAGAATCTGTGCCGGTGACATAGTCCGCAGCCGGGCGGCGGCCAGCTCGATCGCCAGCGGGAGTCCTTCCAGCCGGGAACAGATCATTGCGATATCGGCCTTGTTGGATTCGCTGATCTCGAAGCCCCGAACTACCGCGGACGCGCGTTCGGCGAACAGTGCCACGGCATCGTATTTGGGCAACCCGCGTAAGGATGCCTCCCAATCCGCGGCCGGGGCTGCCAGCGGATCGACCCGCATCACGGCTTCGCCTCGTACGTCCAGCGACTCACGACTGGTGGCAAGGATTCGAAGCTCGGGACATGCCAGTAACAGCGTCGTCGACAGCGCGGCCACCGCGGCGACCACGTGTTCACAGTTGTCCAGTACCAGCAAGCTCTTTCGCGGGCCGAAGAAACCGAGCAGCAGATCCTGCAACGGATCCGGCGCCCGGTCGTGTATGCCGAGGGTTGCCACAACGACATTCATCAGCAGCGACGGATCCCGGAGCTCTCCCAGCTCGACCAGCCACGTGCCATCGGGAAAGTCGCGCCGCACGCTCGAGGCCGCACGCACCGCGAGCCGGGTTTTACCGACGCCGCCCATGCCGGTCAGCGTCACCAGCCGCGATGCGGACAGCAAATTCTTCACCTCCGCCAACTCGGCGCGGCGGTTGATGAAACTGGTCAGCTCGACCGGAAGATTTTTCGCCCTACCGGGACGCGAGGACAGCATCGGCGGGCGAGATCCGGACGGCTCCGGCGCATTGCGCTGAGCCGGGGATTCGGTGTGCAGCGCCATCTCGTCGACCGGAAAGTCGTGGGCCGACTGGAATCGCCGAAGCTGCTCACCGAGAGCTTCGGCGGCCGGGCGGTGGAGCGGGTCGCCGGACATCGCCGACTCGACTATCTCCGCCAACTCCCCGGGAATGTCGTGCGCACGCAGGTCGGGCACGGGCTGACTGGTGATGCGCAGGAACTGCGCGACCACCTGCTCGCCACTGTGGCGCTCGTACGCCGCGTAACCGGAGAGCGCGGTGAACAGCGTCGCCCCGAGACCGTAGACATCCGATGCCGGAGTCGGCTCATCGCCGGAAAGTATCTCTGGGGCGGTATAGGCCGGAGATCCCGTGATGGTGCCGGCAGAGGTGCGAAAACCACCGGCGATATGCGCGATTCCGAAATCGGCCAGGGCCGGTTCGCCGTAATTGGTGAGCAGAATGTTGGCCGGCTTGACATCACGGTGAATAATCTCCCGGCGGTGCGCTGTCGCCAGCGCACCGGCGATCTTCACACCCAGTCGCACCGCCTGCACCACCGAGAGCGGGCCATGCCGCCGGATCTGCAGCTCGAGCGAGCCGTGTGCGTGGTAGGGCATCACCAGGTAAGGGAGACCACCGTCCGTCACGCCCACCTGCAGCACGCCGACAATGTTCGGGTGGCCCGTCAACTGGGCCATTGCCCGTTGCTCACGCAGAAACCGCGCGCGGTCCTCTTCCCCGAAGTCGGAGTCCAGAACCTTCACCGCGACAATGCGGTCGAGGTTGATTTCGGTGCATCGATATACCACACCGAATCCGCCCCGCCCGATCTCTTCCGCGTTGTCGAAACCCGCCGCCCGCAACTCCTCGGTGATCTGTGGTGCGACCGCCTTTCGAGTCCTCAGCGGATCATTGATCTCCATCCCATTCGCCCAAGTCCATCGATCTTGACCGGAGTATCGACATATCTGTTGCTCACCCAGCGTATCCCCGCAGACCATCAGTGCCACCCGGATCGGATGCTCCGGCAGACTTCGCTGCTCTCACGAGGGCGATCGTCGCTGGTGCCGCGTCCGGAAGGGTTGACGCTGTAACCGGCGGCTGGGTGGCGGGTTGATCATCGGCGGAAGTGTTGCAGGCCAACATGTTTCAGCCTCAGGGAATGGGGCTGGCCCGGCAGGCCCACGACACCGGCCGGGTGTCGGGGCCACCGCCGGCGAGAACGTGGAAGACCGGCGAGGACACCGGCTTTCGGGCCGAGCCACGATCATCGGACACATCTCGACCGATCCGGCACTACGCGCCGCCTGGTTTGCGGGCCGTTACGAACCGGCCTCCGCGAGCCGGGAACATGGACTGTTCCGGGAACCGGGCACCGTAGCGTTGGGCCGCGTCGTCGACATGTTCCACGGTCACCGTCCAGCCGTGCTCGCGCAACCAGGCGTCGACGGGGAAGTCCTCTTCCTCGTCCGGCCATAGTTGGGTGATGTCGAAGCCGGTTTTCTCGGACATGCGGGCACGGCGTTGCTGGAATTCCGGGTCTCGGCGCAGACTCGCGAGGTCGGCGACGTACTCCAATTCGATGCTGCTGCCTGCGGCGGTGAGCTGGTCGACCGCGGAGAGCAGATGTTGTTTCGCGGCGTTCGGGAGGAAAGGCAGTAATCCCTCGGCCAGCCAGGCCGACGGGCGGGACGGGTCGAAACCGGCCGCTCGCAACGGCTTTGTCCACTCTTCTCGCAAATCGACCGCAACCGTCCGTCGATCCGCACGCGGGTGCGCACCGTGCTCATCGAGGACGCGGTCCTTGAATGCCAGCACCTTCGGCGCGTCCAGTTCGTAGACCGCCGTACCCGCAGGCCAGTCCAGGCGGAACGCGCGGGTATCCAACCCCGCGGCGAGCAGAACCGCTTGCGACGCCTCGGTCGTCGCCGCGCTGAAGTATTCGTCGAAATACCGCGACCGAACTCCCATGTAGCGGGCCATCGTCGCCCAGGGAACGTCGGGATCCTCCTCGACCTCATCCGGCCGAGTCGGCAATTCGATCGGCGCGTCGGCCGCTCGCACGAACGCCTCCGCATAAGGATCGGACACCAATCCACCGTCGCGATGGGTCTCCATCGCCCGGCCCGCCGCGACGGCGAGTGCGGTGAATCCCACGCCGGTGACAATGTCCCACTGCGCTGATACTGCTCCCACGGACTCGCTCGCGCTCGTCATGTGGGGTCAATTTACTCGCCTGGTCACCCATACAGCAATCAATTGGCTATCAGCGTGGGCGGTAGTACGCGCCGACCCGCCGTAGTCGCGGTATCCGCCACGCCGGCGGTGCCGCCGAGGTCGATGTCCTGGTGAACGCCGCGGGCATTTCGCCGGTCAGCCCACTGGAACAGCTGCCCGAGGCGCTACGGCGACAGTTGGAGGTGAACGTCGTGGGTGCGCCGCGTGTCATACAGCGTGTGCTGCCGGGTATGCGGGAGCGTGGCCGGGGCCGGATCGTCAGCGTCAGCTCGGTCGCCGGACGGATCAGGATGCCGGGGATGGACGCTTACGCCGTGAGCAAGCGTGCTGTGGAATCGGTGAGCGACGCTCCGCGGCACGAGCTGAAACCGTTCGGGGTTGGGTGAGAGTGATCCAGCCGGGCGGCAGCGACACGCCGTTCGCCGAGGCCGGCTCGTCCCCGCGGTCACCCTCGTCCCGGTCCCGGCCGGCCGAGCTCGAATAGCGGCGCGAATACCGCGGTGAGCATGCGCTCCCAGCGCAGGCGGATTCGATCGGACGGCAAGCTACCGCCGACGGCGGCCATGGGGATCCCGCGGCTGCGATTTCGCCCCGAGCATCGGGAAGGTTCACATCCGTGAGATCGGAGCTTCGCCCGCCGGATGGCTGGTCACCGAGAGGAATTTTCCGCTCGCCCGGCCGAACAAGTCGGGCAGTCGGAGTGAAATTAGTTGGCTCCCTATGGGTTTCGCGTCTACGAGGTTCTCGGGAGTCAGGGTAGGTCGTACCGGCCGGACCGGAGAGCGGCCGCGAAGGCGTCCCAGGCGGCGGGAGCGAAAACCAAGGCGGGGCCGGTGGGGTTCGTGGAGTCGCGGACGCCGACCGTGTTGCCGGTGAGGTGGGCTACCTCGACGCACGTATCCTGGCTGGCGGATCTGGTGCTCTTGAACCATATTGCACCACTTGGTTCTACAGTCATGGCAGATACTCCCTTGCTGCCTTCAAAAGCAGTTCCCTGCTTTCGTTTTCGTCCAATGCTACTCGGTCGATCCGCGACAACGCCTGTCGGTACTGAGCGATTTCAGACTCCTGGTCCAGGTAGAGCGCGCCGGTGTACCCCTGCACGTAGACTACGGGCGGCTCGGCCAACCGGGAAATACTGTGCGATGAAAACTCCATCAGCACAAAGGAACCGGTGAGTAAGCCCAGGTGGCTTCCGATGCGGTGCGGAACGATCCGAATCGAAATGTTCGGCGCCCCAACATCCGCCGTGGCACGGCCGAACCGGTCATTACCTGACCTCACTCCCCTTCGACTCGCATTTTGGAATGGGTTCAGAACGTCATTTTGGAAGCGGCACAGTATTTTCCAGAATTCGTGCCTGGAAAGCTTCCGGTGCGTTCTTCGGCAGCGTACTACTGATCTCGCCCCGGCGGCCAGGATGTTCCACAACTCGAATTCTCTTGTATCCGAGTTCATTCGGCCTTGGCCGTCGGGTATTCCAATCTGCCCAATACCAACCCGGAGTATTCCATGTACGACATTCCAGTAATGAACCACAACCGATTGCCCATCATGACAATCGAATACGCCCATCTGATCATGCAGAAGCACCTGGAATGCCCGGCCGCGGTCTGCCAGGTCAAGGCCCAGGCGAAACAGCGCCTGATCGAAGCCGGCCGGCTCGTTCCCGCCGACGTCCCCCACCTGGGTTTCTGATGACCGGACTTCGGGCGCGCGCAGGCGGCGAGCTTGGCAACAGGACGATTTCGCGGCGCTGCGGTTCAGTGACGAGCACATCACATCCGCCCCGCCGTCGCGAAGGATCTGTCCGCGCGCTTCAACGCCTGACCCGAGAACGCCGTACACGTAAGCGCGAGGAGCAATGCGAGCGCTGGTAGCCCTCGGGCCGCGACCGCCGCTCACCCACCGATATCCACCCGCGGGTGGAGAGAGATCAGCTGACGGGTGGTGTCCCGCGACCGTCTCACCCGCGCATTCTCGATGCATGACAATTGTGGATGCGCTGGCCACAGCGGCCGGTTGGAGTGTCGATATCGTCGGGCTGGTGTGGCTGGGGACCGCGGTGTGGTTCGCCGCCGTGCGGCCGACCGGGGTGCGCGGCAAGATCTGGCATTTCGCGCGGACGTTGCTGCCCGAGCCGTGGATGATCGTCGGCATCGTCGCACTGAGCGTCGTGATTCACCTGCTGCCCCACGGGCTCTGGGCGCCGATCACCTGGAAGGTCGCGATTCTGCAAGGTATCGGAGCCGTCCTGATCATCACAGCGGCGGTGTTGATGGTCTGGGCCCGGCTGGCCCTGGGCACGATGTGGGCCGGGCGGCCGATGATCCAGCAGGACCATCAACTGCGCACCGGCGGGCCCTATCAGTTGGTGCGGCATCCGATCTACACGGGTCTGCTCGGGCTCATGATCGGCCTGACCCTGCTGGCCGGATTCGGATCCGCGATCGTGCTGCTCGTCTTCGTCACCGCCTGGTTGCTGCGCCGCGTGCACGTGGAGGACAACATGCTGATCGATACGTTCGGCGACGATTACCGCAGCTACCGGCGTCGCGTTCCGGCGCTGGTGCCGTTCGCGGGACCGCTGATCCGGGTGTGAGCGCGATCCGATCGGTACGAGACGGTTCTCGAGCGCGCAAATCCGTGCTATACATAAGGCGAGGCTAACCTCCACAGGCGAGGCTAACCTCGTCGAGAACCGTCCTACCGCACCGCGAGGCCGACCGTGTACATCTGTATTTGTAACGCCGTGTCAGAGTCCGACGTGCACAGTTGCGTCGCGGCGGGTGCGTGCTCCACCAAGCAGGTCAAGAACGCTTGCGGCTGGAAGCCCGGCTGCGGCAGCTGCACGCGGCGCCTCAGCGAGGTCTTCGGCCAGGCCATGGCCGCCTCGGCGAACGCCTCCTCGGATTCCTCGGCGGCCTGATTCCGGCAGATCCACGGCGCGCTGAATGCTGAAAGTTCGCTCAGGTGAGCCTTGCCACAATGAGGTGTGGCTGACCTCTGTTCTGCTACAATCCAGGCCCCGGTGTCCAGGGCCCTTCCCCGTTGTGCCACTATCGCTTTCATGGAAGGCGACAAGGATATTATCGCGCTGCTCAACGAGCAGCTCACCGCCGAATTGACGGCGATCAACCAGTACTTCCTGCACGCCAAGATGCAGGAGAACTGGGGTCTCACCAAGCTCGCCAAGCACACTCGATACGAGTCCATCGACGAGATGAAGCATGCGGAGATCCTCACCGACCGCATCCTGTTTCTCGAGGGGCTCCCCAACTATCAGAAACTCAACGTCCTGCGGATCGGACAGACGGTCGCCGAGCAACTCGAGGCCGATCTCGCCGTAGAGATGGAGGCGGTGAACCGGCTGCGTCCGGGCATCGAGCTAATGCGTTCTCGCGGCGATGTGACCTCCGCCCGGATCTTCGAGAAGATTCTCGAGGACGAGGAAGAGCACGTCGATTACCTCGAGACCGAACTCGAACTGCTGGCGAAACTCGGTGAGCCGCTTTATCTTCAGCGCTTCACCGAAACCCCTGAAGGCGACTGAGTCCGCTCGCGCCCGGCCGGTCGCGCGACCGGCCGGGCGCATCGCGGCTACATCCGCCGCAATGCGGAGATGCGCTCGGACAGTTGATCGACCGTGGCCAGCGCAGTCGGCGGCCCACCGCACTCCCGGCGCAGCTCGCCGTGAATCACGCCGTGCGGCTTACCGGTGCGGTGGTGATGCATGGCGACCAGACTGTTGAGTTCGCGACGCAATTCGCCCAGCCTGTCCGCGGTGGCGACACGTTCCGACGCCGCCGAGGCGCTCGGGCTCTCCTCGGTGACCGTGACCGTCGCACTGCGCTGCTGAATCTGGCGGGTCTGCCGATCACGAAGCAGCGCGCGCATCTGCTCGGCATCGAGCAGACCCGGAATGCCCAGATAGTCGGCTTCCTCGTCGCTGCCGGAGAAGGTCGCCGTGCCGAATGAATCACCGTCGTAGATCACCTGATCCAGTTCGGCGTCCGCGGCCAGTGCCACGAACTTCTTCTCCTCGTCGCCCGGCTCGTCCTGCTGTTTGTTGGCCTCGATCAGCAGCTCGTCGTCCAGGGCGTTCTTCTCACGGTGCGGTTTGCCGATGACGTGATCGCGCTGCACCTCGAGCTGCGCGGCCAGATCCAGCAGCACCGGCACCGAGGGCAGGAAGACGCTCGCGGTCTCCCCCGGACGCCGGGCACGCACGAAACGGCCGATCGCCTGCGCGAAATACAGCGGCGTGGATGCGCTGGTCGCGTAGACGCCGACCGCCAGGCGCGGGACGTCGACCCCCTCGGACACCATGCGCACTGCCACCATCCACGGATCGGTACTGCGGGCGAACGCATCGATCCGGTCCGAGGAACCCGGATCATCGGACAGCACCACCGCGGGTTTGCTACCCGAAATATGTTCCAGCAGATCGGCGTAGTCGCGCGCCTTCTCCTGATCGGTGGCGATCACCAGGCCGCCCGCGTCGGCCATCCCCGTGGCGCGCAACTGCCGCAGCCGGGTGTCGGCGGCGCCGAGCACCTTGGACATCCAGTCGCCGGCGGGGTCGAGTGCGGTGCGCCACGCGCGTGCGGTCTGCTCGGCGCTCAGCGGCTCACCCAGGCGCGCGGAATACTCCTCGCCCGCGCTGTCGCGCCAGTGCGCGTCACCCGAATAGGCCAGGAACACCACGGGCCGCACGACGCCGTCGGCCAGCGCCTCGGCGTATCCGTAGCTGTGATCGGCGCGCGAACGCGGGAATCCGGCCTCGTCGGGCTCGTAGGTGACGAACGGGATCTGGCTGTCGTCGCTGCGGAACGGAGTGCCCGTGAGCGCCAGACGGCGTGTCGCGTCGCCGAACGCCTCGGCGGTCGCCTCACCCCAGCTCCTGGCATCGCCCGCGTGGTGGATCTCGTCGAGAATCACCAGGGTGCGGCGGTTTTCGGTGCGCACGCGATGTTTGAACGGGTGCGAGGCCACCTGTGCGTAGGTGACCACGACGCCGTGGTAGTCACCGGACGTACCGCCCGCGGAATTGGAGAAGTTCGAATCCAGCGCCAGCCCGGCCCGCGCCGCCGACGCCGCCCACTGATGCTTGAGATGTTCGGTAGGAGCGACCACCGTCACCTGATCCACGGTGCGATCGGCCAGCAGTTCCGACGCCACTCGCAGCGCGAACGTCGTCTTACCTGCTCCCGGGGTCGCGACCGCGAGAAAATCACGTGGTTTGGTCGTCAAATACCTGGTCAGAGCCCTGCGCTGCCACGCACGTAAAGAACCGCCACCACCCGAAGTCACTCCACGAAGAGTACCCACCCCCACCGACAACCTCCCAATCCGACACTGTGTCTTCGGCCTCCGCTTCGCTCCGGCGGGCCGCGGCCCCCAAGGCTCGATTCTTCCTTCCTCCGCTTCGCTCCCCCGCCCCGTCGATCCAGAATCGAGCCGGGCCGCGGCCTTGAGAGTTGGCGTTGCCCGGGGGCGGGCGGGCCGTGTGATCACCGAATACTGTCTGTGCTCGGCGCCCGCTTCGGTCAGTCCAGAATCGATTCTGGTCGCGGCCTTTGCATTTGGCGTTGCCCTGGGGCGCGCGAGCGGGTTATCGCCCCGTTGTCTGCGCTTCGTCGCCCCGTCGTCCCGCTCCGCCGGTTCAGAATCAGCCGGGCCGCGGGCCTTCCAGTTGTCCGAGGTGGATACGGCGGGTGATCGCCGTGTTGCTTGCGCTTCGCTGCCCCACTCGCTCGATCCGGAATCGCCCGAGTAGCGGCCATGATGCCGGTGTTGCCCGAAGTGCGCGGGCCGGGTGAGGTGCGGACCTGCCGGCGATCCGTGGTGGCGGCTCGGGTGACTTCGCGCGTTATGGGTATTTCCGAGCGGTAGTGATCTGTGACTCTTTTCGGGCTGGTGCACCGAGGTTGCCGGACTCGGTGCGCGGCGGCGCCGGGATGGGTCCTGGTCCGGCGGGCAAAGTTTCGGCCATCGAGTGGGTGTGCGGTGCGACACCGGCGGGTGGATCACGTGGTGGGCGCGCAATTCGGACGGTGGTAGGCGATGCTGTTACGCAAGATGAATGATCACAGGGCGCCGCGGACGGACGGGGATCGGCCGAAGTGGGTCGATCAGGCCGCGCGTGCGGTGGGACGGTGGCTGATTCTGGTCATCGGACGTGCGGTGCACGGGTTGCTGCGCGGCTGGGCGTTGGTGGCGCGGGTGGTCATCAAGGCTTGGCACGATTCGATATTCACCAAATCGGCGGCGGCGTCCTTCTGGCAAATGCTGTCGCTGGCCCCGCTGCTGCTGGGACTGCTGGGCAGTCTCGGCTACGTCGGCGGCTGGTTCGGGCCCGATACGGTGCACATCGTCGAGAGCAAGATCATCACGTTCAGCCGGGACCTGTTCAGCACCACCGTGGTCGACGACCTCATCCAGCCCACGGTGGGCGATGTGCTGCAGCGCGGGCGCGGGGCCGTCGTGTCGATCGGATTCGTGATGTCGCTGTGGGCCGGGTCCTCGGCGATGGCGACGTTCGTGGACGCCATCGTGGAGGCGCACAACCAACAGGACGCCCGGAATCCGGTGTGGCAACGCATTTTCGCGCTGCTGTTGTACGTGGGATTCCTGATCGTGTCGGTGTTCGTCCTGCCACTGGTGGCCCTCGGTCCGGCGCTGATCGGGCGGGTGCTGCCCGAGGCGTGGCGCGAGCCCGGACTACGGCTGCTCGACTCGTTCTACTATCCGGGCACCGGGCTGCTGATCATCATCGGGCTGACCACGCTGTACAAATTCGCGCTGCACCGATCGCTGCCGTGGCATCGGCTCTTCGGGGGTGCGCTGGTCGCGGGGGCGTTCTTCATGGCTGCCAGCATCATCCTGCGCCGCTATCTGAGCTGGGTGTCCCGCAACGGCATCAGCTACGGGGCGTTGTCCACACCGATCGCGTTCCTGCTGTTCACCTATTTCCTCGCGTTCGCGGTAATTCTCGGTGCGGAATTCAACGCGACCGTGCAGGAGTTCTGGCCCGCCCGCACGACCCGCTTCGACGTCATCCGGCGGTGGCTCTCGTTCCGGTTGCGCCGCAGCCTGGATCCGACCGTCGAAATATCCGGGCGGGATTCGACGACGGACTCCGAACGCGGACCGCGACGTCCGCCCGGGACGAGTCCACTACGGATCACCTCCTAGCGATTCCGCCGAAATTCCTGTGCCGCAGCCTGTCCGGACGCCCGGCAGCGCGCCGGATCAGTCGCCGTCGCCGACGGGCGAGTTCGGAAACGCCCGTGCCAGTGCGGCATCGGCGATGATCTGGGTGAGCAGGTCCTTGAGCTGGCATTCGGGCAGGATCGCCGCCGTACCGGCGAACGGTTCGGCGACGTCGAGGCCGTCCGCCGCCAATTCGGCTATCACCCAAGGCATGCCGGTTCCGTCGGCGGAATAGCCGAGCGCCTCGCGCAGTGCGGCGATGGTGGACAGCATCAGATCGGCGCGGGCGGCGACCGCCGCGCTCATCCGCTCCTCCAGCTCGGCGCGACGACCCTCCAGCGCACCGAGTTCGACGCCCGACGCGGCCTCCTGCGCTTCGCTGATGCGCACGAGCCCGCCCTCGAGCAGTTCGAACCCTTCGTCCAGAACCAGTGTGCCGACGGCGATTTCCTTCTTCGCCAGGCCCGGCATATCGCGCATGAAACCGTCCAGGACATCCATCGCCGCGATCATCCTGGTCCGGATGTCCACCCGGCGCTGATGCTCCCGCTCGGCCGCATCGCGTTCGGCCAGCGCGTGATCGAGCGCGCGCTCGAGCTGCAACGCCAAGGACAGCGAGTCCGGCGCGATCGCACCGCGCAGCAGCTCCCGGCCCTCCTGCGGGGTGGCGATATCGAGGAAATGGCCGACGCTCTCGCGCAGGGATTGCAGTTCCTCGCGGCAGAGTCCTGGTTGACGGAACACCTGCAGATACTGTTCGAGGGTTACCGATAGATCGATTTCGTCGTCACTCACGACCTCACCTCGCCCGTGCTCGGCTCCGTCCTGCGTCGAGCGTACTGCGCCGACAACTCGCTCGCAGGCTGGCTCACGTCTTCGAGATTGCCACAGGCGGCGATGTCATGGCGGGAACCTGGGTGATCTCAGTCGTCCGGCGGGTCTCGGAACGCTGTACCGCACGAAATGTCCTGCGGTAGGCCAGCGGCGGCACGCCCAGTTCGGTGCGCATGTGATGCCGCAGCGACGAGGCGGTGCCCATCCCGGCGGCGCGGGCCACCGCATCGATCGGCAGATCGGTGGTCTCGAGCAGATGCCGCGCGTGCCGCAGGCGCTGCTGCAACAGCCAGGCGCCGGGCGCCTGCCCGGTTTCGGCCTTGAAGCGCCTAGTGAAGGTACGCACACTCATCCGGGCGTGCGCGGCCGAGGTGGCCAGGTCCAGATCGCGGTCGAGGTGTCGCAGCATCCAGGCTCGGGTGGGGGCGGTGCCGTCGGAGCCGTCGTCGGGAACGTGCCGGTCGATGAACTGCGACTGGCCGCCCTCGCGCCACGGCGGCACGACGCAGTAACGCGCGGCGCGATTGGCGACCTCGCTGCCGTGATCGGTGCGCAGCAGATGCAGGCACAGATCCAGTCCGGCCGCCAAACCCGCTGCGGTGCAGATATTTCCGTCCTCGACGAAGAGCAGGTTCTCATCCAGTCGCACCCGGGGGAAGAGCCGGCGGAAATCCTCGGCGTGGGCCCAGTGCGTGGTGGCGCGGCGGCCGTCCAGCAGGCCCGCGGCCGCGAGGACGAACGCGCCGGTGCAGATCGACAGGACGCGCGCGTCGGCCCGGATCGTCCCCAGCGCCTCGGCCACCTCGCCGGGCAGCGTACCGTCGAGACGGGCCTGCGGAAGCTGGGTGCCCGGCACGATCACGGTGTCCGCGGTGGCGAGCAGCTCCGGTCCGGCCTGCGGAACGATCGTGTACCCCGCCGTGGAGACCACGCCGGCGCGATCCAGGCCGCAGACCTGGACGTCGTAGAGCGGGGAACCGTCCGGAGCCGCCACCGACCGGAAGACGGTGGGCGGGATCGTCATGTCGAACCCGACCACCGGCGCGAGCGCCAGTACGGCCACGGTGTGCACAGGACTCATCGAATTCTCCGTTCCCGCGGATACCACCCTGCCGATGCACCACCATGAACCGCATCGGGGCCAGAGCACTCCGACGCACATGATCCGCAGCGCCACAACGGTTTACCCACGAGCATCACGCTTCACCACCCACGGCCATGCCGATTGCCGGAACGGGCCGCGAGATCAGCGCACCGGCAGCCGAACCCGATAATCCGACGCACCTGATCGACGGCAGCGCAAAGGGTTCCACGTCCGGCATCGCGGCATCGTCCCGCGCGCACACCGGCCAGCCGATCGGCCGGCACAGCTCGCGAGTACATCGCGCCGGCACACGAATCGCGGTACGCGGGTATCCGACCGCAAGGGCGACAACTGGTTTCGTGTTCGACATCACCGCTTCACCCGCCCGCCGTACGGGTCTCGATCGGTGAGGCAGTAGGTCCCGCCCGCGGGATCGCGCATGACCGTCCACTCGGCGCCGTCGCCGATGCGGCGCGCGCCGAGTTCCTGATGCCACGCCGCGACGTCTTCGATGTCCGAGCAAGCCAGGTCGAGGTGCGCCGAGGGCGCGCGGTCCCGCATCAGACGCTGCAGCAGGATGCGAACCGGCAGATGATCCGGCACGTCCAGCCGGGTGTACTCGGGCTGGGAGGTCGGCGACAGGCCCCACCCGGTCAGCGCCGACCAGAACCGGACCTCGTCGTCGAATCCGCTCGGGCCGATGTCGAGGCAGACCTGGTCCAGGATGCTGACCGCACCATCGGGCGAGGCAATGGGCGGCGGAATCCGCCGGCCGTCATCGGTGGTCAGGCAGAATGCCAGGCCGTGCGGTGAGCGCATCAGCGCCCAGCGCCCGTGATCGGCGACGACCCTTGCCCCGAGCGCCTCGGCTCGGCGAACGGCGAACGGCAGATCGTCGACGTCCAGGTCGAGGTGCGCGCCGCCGGAATCCCCGACCGCCTGCATCCGCAGGCATGGATCGCCTTGGGCGGCAATGAGAGTGGCGAATTCGGCATTGGCGCCGCGACGTTCGGACAGGCGGGTGCCCGTCGCGGTCGACCAGAAGGCCGCGGCCTCGTCGAAGCGATCGGCCGGGCGATCGATGAACGCCCAATTCCATCGGATCACGACATCCTCCTGAGGTTGGCCAGATATTGACGGATTGTGGCAGTCAGGCCACTCGTCCCGCAACCGCATCTCCGGCACGCTCATCGAGTGACCGAACTGCAGGACCCCACATCGGAATTCGGCACCGGCGGCGATACTCCGGACGCCGGCTCGCGCGATATCGCACGACCATCGCGGCTCGCGCGGTTGCCGCTGCATCCGGCCTGGCTGGTGGCCGTCGCGGGATTCGTGGCGTTGATCGGGGCGGCCGGATTCCGGTCCGTGCCCAGCGTGCTGATGGATCCGCTGCACCGGGAATTCGGCTGGTCGCACGGGACGATCGGCACCGCGGTTTCGCTGAATGTGCTTCTGTACGGGCTGATCTCACCGTTCGCGGCGGCACTGATGGATCGGTTCGGCATCCGGCGCGTGGTCGCGGGCGCGCTGGTCCTGGTGGCGGCGGGCAGCGGGCTCACCGTGTTCATGACCCGGCCGTGGCAGCTGCTGGCGACCTGGGGGTTGCTGGTGGGGGTGGGCGTGGGCTCGATGTCGATGCCGTTCGTGGCCACCATCACCGGACGCTGGTTCGTCCGGCATCGCGGGCTGGTCACCGGTGTGCTCACCGCGGCCGGAGCCACCGGACAGCTGGTATTCCTGCCATTGATCTCCGCGCTGGCACAGGCCTACGGCTGGCGCACGCCTTCGCTGGTGGTCTCGGGCGCGGCGCTGGCCGTGGTGCCGCTGGTCCTGCTGTTGATCCGCGATTTCCCCAGCGATATCGGCGTCGCGGCCTACGGTGCCGAACCGGGCAGCGGCGCCGGCGTGCGCACGGTCCTGCGCGGCGGGGCGGCGCGTGCGGTGACCGTATTGTCCCGGGTCGCGCGCACACCTCAATTCTGGTTGCTGGCAGGCGGTTTCGCGGTCTGCGGCGCGTCCACCAACGGCCTGGTCGGCACCTACTTCGTGAGCGCCGCGCACGATCACGGCATGCCGCCGACCACCGCGGCCGGACTACTGGCGACGGTCGGAATCTTCGATGTGGCCGGGACCATCGCGTCGGGCTGGCTCACCGACCGGATCGAATCCCGGTATCTGCTGATGATCTACTACGGCCTGCGCGGGCTGTCGCTGGCCATCCTGCCCTCGCTGCTCGCACCGGAAACCGAGCCGAGTATGTGGGTGTTCATCGTTTTCTACGGTCTGGACTGGATCGCGACCGTGCCACCCACGGTTGCCTTGTGCCGCAGGTATTTCGGAGACGACGGGCCGGTCGCGTTCGGGTGGGTGTTCGCCTCTCACCAGATCGGCGCGGCGTTGGCCGCCACCGGTGCGGGCATCATCCGCGACCTGCGCGGCAGTTACGACCTGGCCTGGTACATCGCGGCGGCGCTGTGCGCGATCGCGATGTCGATGTCCGGATTCATCCGCTCGCGCGCTCAGCCGTCGATCGAATGATGGTGGCCGGACTCGATGGCCTTGTGTTCGGCGCGGCGGCCGTCCCAGCGGCTCGGCTCGTCCTTGCGGCGGGGCGGCCGGTCGTTGGCCACGAGTACCGCGATCCACGGCAGCGGAACCGAGACGCCGATGATGGCCAGCGAGATGAGCGCGTTGTGCCACAGCCCGTACGCGCCTGCGGCCAAGATCAGGCAGGGAATGCGGAAACCCATCAGCAGCATGTACCGGCGCACCCGGTCGCGATGCTGCTGTTCCAGCGAGGGCGCTGCCTCGGTGATCAGGACCGCGGCCTCCGGTTTGGGTCCGCGGAAGAATCCGCCCGAACCGCGCGGTCGTGCCGACGAGTCGGCCCCGGCCGACGGAATCCGCACTTCGGGGTTCGGATTGCGCGGCGCGGCGTCGTCCGCTTCGCCGGTGCGCCCCGCCTTGTCGCGGGCCTCACCGCCACCGACCGGCCGGCCGTGGACTTCGGCATCGGGGGTTTCGCCGTCACGCTCCATGCCTCGAGTCTTCCACTCCCGGAGACCGGATGCACACGCCGTGATCGCGACCACCCAGCAGCGGTCCCACCGCAGGATGCGGCATCATGGAGGGGTGAGCACCGATACCATCGTTCGCCCCGATACGACCACCGACGAGTCGACCGACAGCGACACCCCCAAGTACTTCCACTACGTGAAGAAGGACAAGATCGCCGAGAGCGCCGTGATGGGCACTCACGTGGTGGCGCTGTGCGGCGAGGTGTTCCCGGTCACGCGATCGGCCAAGCCCGGCTCCCCGGTCTGCCCGGACTGCAAGCGCGTCTACGAGATGATGAAGAAGTGATCCGCTAGGACTGGGCATTCGGGCAGTTCAGCAGGTCATTTACGGCCGGAAGTGTCACTTTTGGTGCCACGGGGGCGGCGCGCCGAGCGGAAACGCTTGGCGCGCCGTAATATTCAGGCCAGCAGCAGGCCGCCGTCGACGGTCAGAATTGCTCCGGTGACGAAGCTGTTCCGCATGAAATGAAGGTGGGCCGCCGCGATCTGTTCCGGCTCGCCGATCGTGCCGGTCAGCGTGCGCTGTGCGAGGGTGGCGAACACTTCCGAGCGCTGCGGTTCGGGGATGCCGTCCCACATCGGGGTGCGGACCGCGCCCGACCGGACCGCGTTGATGCGAATCGGCGCGAGTTCGACCGCCAGTCCACGAACCAGGCCCTCGAGCGCGGCAGCGCTGGTGGCCGCGAGCGCCCTGCCCGGCGCCGGGCGCATGCCGATCGTCCCGGTGGTCAGCACGATCGAGCCGCCGGCCCGGATCCGGGGCGCGGCATATTTCGCCGCGGTGATCGAACCCCAGAGGCGGACGTCGAACATCGCGCGCGCCTCGGCCAGCGAGGTGTCCCGCAACGTGCCGGGCGGCGCCGCGTCGCCGGCGGTGAAGACCAGGTGGTCCAGCTCGCCGACGCGTTCGAACAGGGCGATGACGTCGGCCTCGTCACGAAGGTCTGCCACGACCCCGTCGCAGCTGTCCGGCAGTCCGGCCAGTGCGGTGGTCAGCCGCTCCTCACTGCTGGAGGCGATCGTGACCGCGGCACCGGCTGCAGCCGCGGCATGGGCCGTGGCCAGCCCCATTCCCGAACTGCCGCCGATGACGACGATCCGCTGCCCGGCGAGGGTGGATTCGGACATGGTGTTTCTCCTGTTTTCGGTGTTGAGATCGCACGAACGAAGTGATGACTCAGTGTGTCATCATAGCAGTGATGTCACACTGCGTCATCACGCTATGATGAACCTCGTGCCGCGATGGGACCCTCGAGCCGAGGAACGACTGCGTGAAGCCGCGCTGGAGCTGTTTTCCGAGCGTGGATACGACAACGTCACCGTCTCGGAGATCACCGAGCGGGCCGGGTTGACCCGCCGCACGTTCTCCCGTTACTTCACCGACAAACGCGATGTGCTGTTCGCGGGATCCGACCGGCTGGCCCCCGCTCTGGCGGAGGCGGTCCTCCACGCGGACGGCGCGCTTCCGCCCTTCGAGGCTGTGCTGACCGGGCTGGTAGCGGTCGGCGATCATCTGACCGAGGTCGGCTCGTCGATCGCCGCACAGCGCCGCGCGATCGTCCGGCGCAGCCCCGAACTCCAGGAACGTTCGCGAACCAAATTCGCCGCCGTAGCCGACTCGCTGACCGCCGCTCTCGAACAACGCGGCGCCCCGCCGTCGGAGGCGAACCTACTGTCCCAGGTCGCGATAGCCATCTTCCAGACCGCATTCGAGCGCTGGACCGACAACCCTCAGCCCACCCGACTCGCGGACTACATACACCAGGCATCGGCCGAACTCGCAGCCCACCTGAGTACGGTTGCCCCCGCATCACCGATCGTCGACCTGCGGTAAACCGGGATCGCTTGCGCGGAACTATTTGCGTCGAAGTCTTCGATACCGGATCCGACGATCAACTCGGCGGTGTTTGCTCAATCGAGGCCGACGAAATCGGCCGAGGCGGCCCACAGTTCGTCGATGAGGCGGCGGTTGTGGGCTTGGGGTGACTCGGGGCCTTTTGCTCGGTGGCGGTGGAAGTAGACGCCGTTGATTTCCGGGTCGGCGCCGCGGCGGGCCAGGTCGATCAGGGGTTCGGCGCCGCGGGCCGGGGTGATGGTGCCGACGTGGCGCAGCGGGGTGCGGTAGAGCAGGCCGACGGTGCGGGAGTCGCGGCCGAAGCTCGAGGCCACGGGCCCGGGATGTAGTGCGGCGGAGACGATTCCGTCCGACGACCAGCGCTGTGCGATACCTCGGGTGAACATGATGTTCATCAACTTGCTCGTCCCGTAGGCGCGCCACCCGAAGGCGCGGCGGCGCTGGTAGTCGAGGTCGGAGATGTCGACATGCCCGAACAGGTTGCCGACGCTCGCGGTGTTCAGCACGAGCGCACCGCGGACGGCGAGTTTGTCGTGCAGCAGATTGGTCAGCAGGAACGGGGCCAAGTGGTTGATCTGGAAGTTGGGTTCGTGCCAGTCGACGGTCCGCTGCCGCGGCTCGAAGAGGCCGCCCGCATTGTTGAGCAGCACGTCGATCGCGCCGGCATGTTCACGGATCTGCTCGGCGAGGCCGCGCACGTCGTCGAGGACGGCGAAATCGGCCGTGAAGGCGGTCGCACCGGTGTCGGCGGTCACGGCGGCGAGTTTCTGCGCCGACCTGCCGACGATGACGAGATCGACGTCGGGCGCGGCCAGCGCCCGCGCGGTCACCGCTCCGATGCCGTCGCTGGCACCGGTGATGACGATCGTGCGTCGCGAGTTCGAATCTGATCGGCTATCTGTCACCAGAGTCTCCAGTTGGTGGACGCGTGGCGTATGGCCGCGCGAGCTGTCATTGAGTGTGTGGTCGTCCGACTTCATCGCGGACGATGGCCCGGGTCGACGTCTCTTTGCCGCGCGCGGGTCCGCGCCACCGGCGCTTCCGTATCCCACCAGCTTACGATCCGGTCGACGATTGGTGCGCCGCTCCGGCCCCGGCCCGCTCACGTCACCGATCGTTGCGGAAGTGCCACCGACCACCGCGTCGAATCGGCGGACCGCAGTGTCACGATCAGCTCTTCAGCTCGCAGATGACCACCGGGATCTCCCGCGTGGTCCGCGTCTGATAATTCGCGTATCCCTGGTAGGCCTCGGTGATCTGCGGCCACAGCCGAGCGCGCTCGTCGGCATTCGCGGTGCGGGCGTGGATCTTCCGGCGTCGGCCGTCGATCACGAGTTCGGCATCGGGATGGGCTTGCAGATTGCGGTACCAATCGGGATGCCGGTCGTCGCCGCCTTTCGACGCGACCAGTATCACCCTGTCCCGGTCGCGCACCGGCGAGGTCAGATAGCAGGAGCGCGGCTGACCGGATTTGCGCCCGACAGTGTGCAATTCGACTACGGGCATACCGAAAGGGTTGGCCAGCAACCGATTTCCGCTGACCGTGAGGATCAGCCGGTGCGCGAGATTCATCAGCTTGGCCCCGGCGTCTTTCATCGTGTTCGTGTTCACCACGTGTCCCTTGTCGAGTATGTCGTCGCGGCGGTTCACGTTCGGTCCGCCTGGCCACCAGAGCGAGTTAGCAGCGCGTACATTAGCAGAAATGTGATCGTCGTCAACATGTGAAGTGCGGTGATTCGGCCTCCAGCGTTACCCGACATCGAGGATGGCGCTGACCACCGAATCCACCGTGACCGCAACGTCTTCCAGCGAGGCCACGTCGAGCTTGCCATCGAGGTAAAGGAAGGCCAGGCCGTGCACCAGCGCCCACACCGCGGTCGCCATGGCGTCCGGATCGGTTCGGGGAAATGCCTGCCGCACAATGTTTTCGACGAATCTCTCGATCGACCGGGCCGCATTCGGCATGGCATCGGCCGAGCCACAGGGTTCGGCGAACATGACCCGGAACATGCCCGGACACGTCAGGGCGAAGCGGACGTAGGCATCGGCCACAGCGGCCAGACCCTCGCGCGTCGCCGGCTCGGGGTGCGCCGCGACCAGTTGCCCGGCCAGTTCTTCGTATCCCACGGCGGCGACCGCCGACAGCAAGGCCTCGCGGTCGGCGAAGTGCCGGTACGGCGCGGCCGCCGAGACCCCCGCCCGCCGCGCCGCCGCCCGTAGCGACAGCTCGGACGCGCCGCCTTCCTCCAGCAACTCCACCGCCGCACAAACCAGCGCATTGGGCAAATCCCCGTGGTGATATGACGCGGCCGACAGCGCCATGCTTCACCACCCACTCGTTGTTGACGACGCTTACATATTGCCCTATGTTAGCACTGTTCACAGAATGTGGACAGTGCAAACATTCCAGGAAGGGAGGTTCCCGTGCCCAGCGCTTCGACGCGAGACACGCTGTTCTCGCCGGTAGAACTACGGTCCGGGCAGGTTCTGCGCAATCGCATCGCGAAAGCGGCCATGGAAGAGGGATTGGCCGGAAAGGCCCAGCTACCCGACGAGCGGCTCATCGCGCTGTACCGCCGATGGGGCGCCGGCGGCGCGGGACTGCTCATCACCGGGAATGTGATGGTGCACGCCGAGGCACTGACCGGTCCCGGCGGGATCGTCCTGGACGCCGATTCCCCGCTCGAGCCGTTCGCCGCCTGGGCCCGGGCGGGAAAGGCCGCCGGAGCCGCGATGTGGATGCAGATCAGCCACCCCGGCCGCCAGGTGCAGGCGAATATGCCCGGAGTGGTCTGGGGTCCCTCCGATATCGCCGTCGACGTCGGCCGGCATTCCAAGCGGTTCGGCCGCCCGGTCGCCATGACCGCCCAGCAGATTCGCGACACCGTCACCCGGTTCGCGACCACCGCCGAGCGTGCCGAACTGGCGGGCTTCGACGGCGTGGAAATCCATGCGGCACACGGATATCTGCTGTCACAGTTCCTGTCGCCGCTGGTGAACAACCGCACCGACGAATGGGGCGGTTCCCTCGCCAACCGCGCCCGGCTACTCTTGGACGTCGTGCGCGCGACCCGCGCGGTGGTGTCACCCGAATTCGCGGTGGCGGTGAAACTGAACTCCGCCGACTTCCAGCGCGGCGGATTCGACGCCGACGACGCGCACGAGGTCATCGGCATGCTGGCCGGCTTGGGCGTGGATCTGGTCGAGGTGTCGGGTGGGAGCTACGAAAGTCCCGCCATGTCCGGGCGTCCCACCGACGGGCGCACGGCGGCACGGGAGGCCTACTTCCTGGAATTGGCCGCCGAATTGGCCGACACCAGCCCGATTCCGCTGATGTTGACCGGAGGCATCACGCGCAGCGACACGGCCGAGCGCGTGCTCGCGAAGAATGTCGCCGTCGTCGGCATGGGCACCGCGCTCGCCGTCACCCCGGATCTACCCAACCGCTGGCGCGAGGGACTGGGCGCGGCATCGAACCCACCGCCGCCGCCCAGCAGGCATTCACCGAGGACGTCGAACGGCTCGGCGAGGGCACGGTGTGGACCGCCGGTGGCTGCACGAGCTGGTACCTCAACGACAACGGCCGCAACACCAACATCTGGCCCGGATCGACGTACGACTTCCGCCGTCGCACCCTGCGCTTCGATCCCTCCCGCCATCTGCTGCATCGCCGCACCCGCGAGGTCGTGGCATGAGCGCCGGGGCATCGGTCACCGGAACGCCCGGCGCAGCCACGGTCGTCCTGATCCACGGCCTCGCCAGTTCGTACCGGGTATGGGACCGGGTCGTGCCGATGCTCGCGGACCGAGCGAATATCGTTGCGGTGCACCTGGATTCGACAGGAACCATCGAAGACGACGCCGACGATACCGCGCAACTGCTCGATCGCCCGTCGGTCGTGGTCGGTCATTCCCGCGGCGGGCTGGTCGCCACCGCCCTCGCCGAACGTCGCCCCGATCTCGCCTCGGAGCTGATCCTGCTCTGCCCGCCCTGGTCGCAGGCGAGCCGGAAGTCCGCACGCGGGCCGGTCGAGCGGGCCCTCACGCTGCCCGGTATCGGAGATGTGTTGTGGGCCTTCGCCTCCGAGAAATGGCAACGCGACGCACAGCGCAGCGCCTTCGCCCCGGGCACGCCGATACCGGACCGATTCGTCACCGACGCACGCGCACGCGGCCGGCGCAACTTCGCCACCAGCACCCGTGCCATCGACACCTACCTCGCCGGGGCGGCACTGCCCGATCGGCTGGCCCGCCTGCCACAACCGACCCGCCTGGCCTTCGGCGAACTCGACGGACGCATTCAAGCGCCTACCGTGGAGTTCGACGGACCGCAGGGCACCACATCGAGAACGCTTCGCGGGGTCGGGCACACCCCGCCCTGGGAAGCACCGGAGACCGTCACGGATCTGATCGCCCGATCGCTGCACACAGCGGCGCCCTAGCTGTCGAAGAACCTTTTCCAACCACAGGAGGTAAGCGGAAATGCCGAAAGTCCTGTTCGTGATATCTGCCGCCGACCGCTGGACCTTGAACGACGGCGAAATACACCCCTCGGGTTACTGGGCCGAGGAGGTGGCGGTGCCGCACCGCATCTTCTCCGAAGCCGGCTGGGACATCACCATCGCGACCCCGGGCGGAAAGGCCCCGACACTCGATCGCCTCAGTCTCGGCATCGCCGGCGGCATGCCGTGGAAACGCAACGAGGTGAAGCGGTATCTCGACAGCATCGACAGCGCCCTCGCCCATCCGGTCGCACTGGACACCGTCGAACCGGACACCTTCGACGTCGTGTTCTACCCCGGCGGCCACGGTCCGATGGAAGATCTCGCCTACGACGCGACGTCCGGGGCGCTGCTGAGCGAGCGACTCGCCTCCGGCAAACCCCTCGCCCTGCTGTGCCATGCGCCGGCCGCCATCCTGGCCACGATCGCACCCGACGGGAAATCTCCCTTCGCCGGCTACCGGATGACCGGACTGTCCAACCGGGAGGAACTGTTGAATCGATTCGCGAAAAAGGCGCCCTGGCTACTCGAAGACAAATTGAAAGAGACCGGCGTCGAATACTCCAAGGCGCTGATTCCGTTGCGCCCGTACATAGTTGTCGACCGCAATCTGTACACCGGCCAGAATCCCCAGTCGTCGGAGAAACTCGCCCAGCGATTGATCGCCGACGTCGGCTCCTCGGCATAGGTCGCCGGAAGGTCGGCATCCCGGCACAGATTCCTACCGTCCGGCGAAACGGCCGAGTGTTGACGTCGCTTACATAGTGGTTCAGCCTAATGTTAACGCTGCAAATATGACCTGAGAGGACCGCCGACCGTCGGTCAGCACGTCGAGCCTTACCGCGCAACCCCTGCACGGCCTGCTCGATGCATCCGTCCTCAGCAAACACATGTTCACACCGAACCATTTTTCGGTCCTTCGGGCGCGAACGTACCGGTGTATATGCAATGAGTTTCGAATTCCGTTCCAGTACAGTGAATTCGAGCAAAATGTTGCCGGTGTTTACATTGAGCGTCTAGCCTGGACCGCGCACCACTGCACGGTCGCGTGAGGAGAGCTGAGCCGATGGCAACGATCCAGCGTCTCCCGCAACCCCATCATCGGAAGGACACTGCCCATGACCGAGATCAAGCCGGTGCTCGAGCCCGAGGCCGCCGAATTCGCCAAGGCCACCGATACCCCGCCGTACCTCTATCAGCTGCCCCCGGAGGAAGGCCGTAAAGCGGTCGACGAGGTCCAGTCCGGCGACATCGAGAAACCGGCGATCGACGAGGAGTGGATCACCGTCGAGGGCGGACCGACGGGCACCGTGCCCGTGCGCATCGTCAAACCGGCCGGCGCGACCGGCCCGCTGCCGGTGATCTTCTACATCCACGGAGCCGGATGGGTGTTCGGAAACGCCCACACCCACGACCGGCTGGTACGCGAGCTGGCCGTCGGTTCCGGCGCCGCCGCGGTGTTCCCCGAATACACTTTGTCACCCGAAGCCAAATACCCGACAGCCATCGAACAGAACTACGCCGCCGCGCAATGGGTGTTCGCCCACGGCGCCGAAAAAGGCCTCGACGCAACCCGTTTCGCGGTCGCCGGCGACTCGGTGGGCGGCAATATGAGCATCGCCCTGACACTGATGGCCAAGGACCGCGGCGACGTGCGCATCAACCAGCAGGTACTGCTGTACCCGGTCACCAACGCCGACTTCGACACCGACTCCTACCACCAGTTCGCCGAACACTACTTCCTCGCCCGCGACGGAATGAAATGGTTCTGGGACCAGTACATCGACAACGACGCCCAGCGCGAGGAGATCTACGCCTCCCCGCTGCGCGCGTCGATCGACCAACTGCGGGGGCTGCCGCCCGCACTGGTGATCACCGGCGAGGCCGACGTGCTGCGCGACGAGGGCGAGGCATACGCGACCAAACTGCGCGAGGCCGGCGTCCCGGTCACCCAGGTCCGCTTCGGCGGGATCATCCACGACTTCATGATGATCAACTCCATGCGCTCCACCCACGCCGCCACCACCGCCATCAAGCTGGCACAAGACACGCTCCGCGCGGCGCTGCACCCTTGAGTTCACCGATCCGCGCGGGCCGCAATCCGGCGGCGGCCCGCGCGGACCGATCGTCAGGGCTCACGGACGGTGAGCAGCACTTTGCCGAAGGTCTCGGACGAATCCAGCAACGGGTGCGCCGCGGCGACATCGGTGATGGGCACCTCGGCGGAAACCACGGGGGCCACCTTGCCGGCAGCGATCAGCGGCCACAGCTCGCGGCGCAGTTCGGCCACGATCTCACCTTTGGAGCCGGGGCCGGTCTCCGGACGGCGGCGCAGGTTCGTGACGTGGATCGAGCCGCGCTTGGCGAGCAGCACACCGAGATTCACCTCCGCGACCGCGCCGTCCTGCAATCCGATGATCGTCAGGTCACCGCCCTCGGCCAGCGTCTCGACATTACGCGCGAGGTAGCTTGCGCCCATGATGTCCAGAATCACGTCGGCGCCACCGTATTCCTCGGTCACGATCGACACGAAATCCTGCTCCCGATAGTTGATCAGCGTATTCGCACCGAGTTCGCCGCACCGATCGAGCTTGAATTGCGATCCGGCCGTCGCCGCCACCCGGGCGCCGAGCGCCCGGCCCACCTGAATCGCGTGCGTGCCGATCCCGCTTCCGCCGCCGTGGATCAGCAGCGTCTGCCCCTCGCGCAACCCACCCGTCATGACGACATTCGACCAGACCGTCGCGGCCGCCTCAGGAAGTGCCGCGGCCTCGACGAGGCCTACGCCCTCGGGGACCGGGAGCAGGCGCGTGACCGGAACGTTCACCCGTTCGGCATAACCGCCACCGGGCAGCAACGCGCAGACCTCGCCACCGCGGTGCCACTCCTGCACGCCGGGGCCGACCTCCGCGATGCGGCCGGAAACCTCGAGACCGAGGATCTCGCCGGCGCCCGAGGGCGGCGGGTAGAGACCCCGTCGCTGCATGATGTCGGCACGGTTCACACCCGCCGCCACCACGTCCACCGCCACTTCCTCGGCGCCGGGCGCCGGCAGATCATCGACCTTCTCCCACTTCATCACTTCCGGTCCCCCGAAGCCGTCGAGCGTCACCGCGAACATGTCTCTTCCTTTCCGATCGCCGGAATGTACACGCCGCTAACATTACTCCGAATCGGCGACGCGAACAGCGGAGAAGCGGAACACAGGCGGTGACTTCGGTCATCCGCGGATATGCGAGGCTGAGCGGGTGCGGCCCGCCAGAGCAATACGTCGGGCGCGGCGTCTATCGCAACGATGATGCCCGCCGGGGTTCCGGCAGCAATTCGTCAGCGCCAGCCGGCGTCGGATGATCGTGGTGCGGTGGAGGTACACCCTGTCGGGCGATTCTTCGCTCGCCCATTCGACCGGGAAGCCCGAGTCAGGACAGGTGGAGGACGGCCGACACCGCGGCGCGGACTCGTTCGTCGACGATCTTCGCCGACGAGGCGTCGAGCTTTCCGTCCAGATGCAGGAAGGCCAGGCCGTGAACCAACGCCCACATCGCCGTCGCCGTGGGCTCCGGGTCGGCGTCCGGAAAAAGCTGTCGCACAAGAGATTCCAGGTACTTGTGGATGGCCTCCACCGCCGCGACCCGCTCCGGGCTCGTCGCATCGCAGGACTCGGTGAACATCACCCGGAACATCCCGGGACGGGTCAGCGCGAACCGAACATAGGCGACCGCGATATCACCGAGACTGCCGGTGTCCACCTGCTCCGGATGCACGGCGGCCAGATGGGCGGCCAGATCGCGGTACCCCACCGCGGCGACGGCGGACAGCAACGCATCACGGTCGGCGAAATGACGGTAGGGCGCCGCAGTGGATACGCCGGCCCGCCGCGCCGCCCCACGCAGCGACAGCTCCGACGCCCCACCTTCCTCGAGCAGCTCGATTGCCGCACGCACCAGCGCATTGGGCAGATCGCCATGGTGATATGGCGTCGCCGACGTTGCCATCACAACCAACCTCAACAGGTATCAGTCACCGATTTCCAGACCTCCCACATTAGCGGCGGACACCGTACGCGCTGCGAGCACCAGCGCCCAGGGGGCGTCGTGTCGGCCGACCGAACGAGCACCCCCCTGCGACCCACAGTCGGTACCGGTGTGGTGGAGCGCCGGCGATGCTGTGCGGCGATAAGCCGAGCCACACCGCCGCCACGAACCCCGGGGCGCCGTTCACGCCGACCGTCACCGCGATGTACCGCGGCGACGAGCCCCGGTTCGAGCCGCGCCGGTGACGTCGTTACTTTCATCCGTTCCAGCCACGCCGAACATTCAACTTTCCACGTTGATGTCAGCGTATGCACCGACGGAGCAGCCGACCCGAGTAGACCGCTACTCGAATTTCGCGGTGGCCTACCGCACGAGCCGAGCGCGTCACGCGCCGAGCCACGTCACGGCGTGTCCGGCCGGTGAACATTCCGCAGGGCGCGCGATCGAAGACGGTCAACGGGAGTCCGGCCACGAGATTGGCCGCACGGGATTCACCCGCGTGCCATAGCTTCGGCGCCCCGGACCGTGTTGGTCATGTGGGTGAGCTGGGTTCCCGAAAACGATTGCCGCAGTACGACGAATTCTTCCTTCTCCTCGTGTTCTGCATGCTCGAGCACGGCGTCCGCGAACGCCGAGAGTTCGGCGTCGAATTCCGGGTGATCCACGCCCAGGTCGGAGAGTTCGGCGAGGTCGTGCTTTGCCTGGTTCTCCTCTGCCAGCCTGTGTTCTCCACCATCGGCTTCGCGCCGAACTGCGCGCGCAGTTGCCCGGGTGGACGACTTCTTCCTCGGCGGTCTCGTGCACCGCCAGCCGGTGTTGTCGTACATGCCGGTGAAGTTCAGGCCGTCGTTCGGCGAGCCGCTGCTGATCGGTCCGAGGTGATGATCGTCAGCGGACTCGTCGCGCCGACGCAGTCAGGCCTGTCCGACCACCACAAATATGTGCTCCTCCCCATCATCGGCCGACAGCCGGAGGGGCTTACATGCGCTGTTGGTTCAATTGTTGCGGATCAGGACGTTGTTGACGGCACGGTCTGCGGGATGTCGATATCGGTGACCTCGAGACGTTCTCGGCGGAGTCGTTCCCGACCCCACTCGCCGAGTGCGCGGAGGGCCTCGTTGAGGGAGATACCTGCCTCGGTGAGGGAGTATTCGACCTTCGGTGGCACTTCCGCATAGACCTCGCGGTGGACGAGACCGTCTTCCTGCATCTGGCGCAGATGCTGGGTGAGCATCTTCTCGCTGACCCCCGGCAATGCGCGGCGCAGTTCGGCGAAGCGCCGGGTGCCGTGAGCGTGGAGTTCCCACAGGACCAGGCCCTTCCACTTGCCGCTCACGACGTCCAGTGCGGCATCGATGCCGCAGATGTACGGTCCCGACCTCGGTCCCTTTGCCACGACTGCCTCCTCACTAACCAAATGGAAAGTACCGCAGTAAATAGTGGGTACTTTCCAGTGCCGGTGTCGCTGTCCAGGATGGACGCATGACTTCACCGACCACAACCCCGATGTCCACCGGCGTGGCGATGCTCGGGCTCGGGGCGATGGGCAGCTCCCTCGCCGCCCGGCTCCTCGACGCCGGTCACACAGTGACCGTATGGAACCGAAGCGCCGGCCGCGACGCCGACCTGGTCGCCCGCGGCGCACAGCGCGGCGCGACCGTCGCCGACGCCGTCACCGCGCAGCCGCTGATCGTGGCCTGCCTGCTCCGGCACCCGTCGGTGCACGAAACCCTCGACCCCGTGGTCGACCAGCTGCGCGGTAAGACACTGGTCAACCTCACCACAACCACCCCGAACGAGGCGCGTGAGACGGCCGCCTGGGCCGCCGGGCACGGGATCGACTATCTCGACGGCGCGATCCTGGCCGTGCCCACCATGATCGGATCACCTGGCGCGCAGGTCTTCTACAGCGGCTCACAAACCGCCTTCGACCAGCATCGTGAAGTCCTCGACACGTGGGCAACCAGCGTCTTCGACGGTTCGGATGCGGGTAGGGCGTCGCTGATCGACCTTGCCATGCTGTCCGGGATGTACCAGATGTTCGCCGGTTTCCTCCACGGCGCCGCGATGGTCGGTTCCGAAGGTATGACCGCGACTGACTTCGCTGCTCGCGCGGCGCCGTTCATCAGTGCCATGACCGGCGGTTTCATCGGCTTGGCGCAGGTCGTCGACGGTGGCGACTACACCCTTGCCGGCCAGCAGAGCCTCGACTTCTCCGATCTGTCCTACATCGTGCGCGCCAGCGACGAGCAGGGCGTGAACCCGGCGACGATCGCCGCGGTTCAGGCTCTGATCACCCGGCAGATCGCCGCCGGACACGGCTCCGAAGGATTCGCGCGGATCTACGAGAGCTTCCGCGCGTCCGAGACGACCGTCGGTCGTGGCCGATGAGCGCCGCACCGGTCACCGTGCTCGGCCTCGGCCCGATGGGCCAGGCGATGTCCAGGACCCTGCTGCGAGCCGGGCACCCGGTCACCGTGTGGAACCGCACGCCGAGCCGCGCCAACGACCTTGTGGCGGCCGGAGCACAACTGGCGGCATCACCTGCCGAGGCAGTGGCGGCCAGTGAACTCGTCATCCTCAGCTTGACCGATTACCAAGCGATGTGGGACGTCCTCGCCGACGTCGGCACCTCGCTGGCCGGCCGCACGCTCGCCAACCTCAGCTCGGACACACCGGACAAGACCCGCGAGGCGGCAAACTGGGCATCTTCACACGGCGCGTCGTTCGTCACCGGCAGCGTCATGGTGCCCGCCCCGATGGTCGGTACCGACCTCGCCTACATCTACTACAGCGGCGAACAGCGCGGCTTCGACGCGCATCGCCACGCCGTCACCCACCTCGGAGATCCACGATTCCTGGGCGATGACCCGGGCCTTGCCCAGCTGATATACCAGGCGAACCTCGACGTCTTTCTGACCACGCTCGCCGGATTCGCACACGCCACCGCGCTGGCGGGCTCTGCGGGCATCCCAGCCGAGATGCTCCTGCCTGGGGTCATGCAACTGGTCGCCGCGATCCCCGACATGATCGCCCCCGGCGGCGCCGCGGCTCTCGGCGCTCGAATCGACGCCGACGAGCACCCCGGCGCGGGCAGCAACAACATCATGATGGGCGCCACCGCCGATCACATCCTCGCCACCACCGAGTCGGCCGGCATCGACACCACACTCCCTCGGGCGGTGCAAACGCTCTACCGCCGTGCCATCGACGACGGACACGGCACCGACGGCTGGACCCGCACCATCGACGCAATTCGAGCCCCCAAGGCAAGTGCATGAGTGCCGCGTACCGGAGTGCACCGCTCCGACGCTGCCAATATCGTACGATCGGACCCGATCAGCCGGAATTGCGATGTGAATAGCCACTACAGCTACCACCCACATCGGAGTTGCTGGTCAGCCGTCAGTCTCACGCCTTCGGTATGCCTGTCACCAACGTCCGGACCTTCGTCCAGTTGTTCCATCTCGAGAGATTGGTGCCACGGGGGCTGACCGTTGACGACGCCGACGTGATGCTCGGGCTCGACAGGCATCCGAGCATGTGGTCCTTGGTCGGCCGGTAGCGGGTTGAATAATGTCAACTCCGCACTAGCTGCATGCCTGAGTGGTCCAGTCAGCATCGTGCCGTTTTCTCGGTGGATACCCGGCAGGAACGGCACGTTGTGTGGTGCTCTTCAGAAAGCACCCGCCTGCGCGGCCAGCGTGGCCGCCACGGCCGCACGCTCCGGGAAACCGGCGTCGGCCGGAGTGCGCAACAGCACCAACTGGTGATACACCGGCGCCGTGGCCGCGACAAGCAGTGCGCGCGTATTGGTTTCGGCGGGGATCTCACCGCGTCCGATCGCACGTTCCACGACGATCTCGCACTGCGTGTAGCGGTCCTCCCACAGTTGCCGCAGTGCCCGCGCCGCGTCCGCCGAGCGGAAAGATACCGCGATCAGCGCCATCGCGATCGACGATTCCTCGGTGAACGAATCCTGGATCTCGCGGTTCAATTCCGTGAGATCGCCGCACAGTGAACCGGTGCTGGGCGGATGCCAATCCAGATCGCTCGCGGCGGCGAACACATCGGCGATCAGGCCGCCTACATCGCGCCAGCGGCGATACACGGTGGTGCGGTGCACGCCCGCGCGGGCGGCGACCGAGTCGACGGTCAGTGCGTCGTAACCGTTTTCGGTCAGTTCTGCCTCAACGGCTGCGAGGACCTGGGCGCGAATGCGGGCCGTGCGGCCGCCGGGGCGCGACTGCGGGGGCGAGGCGCTCTCTGTGGCACGGGTCATGGGACCTATCCGGTTGCTCGGCGGGACAACATATGCAACCATATTAACGCAACATTCGTCGCACTAGTGGGGTAGCAATGCTCATTCGAAGTGTTCACCAGGCTCAGCGGTCGCCCCTGATCGTGTCGTCTTCGAATACTTCGGAGGTAGTTCGTGCCCACTCGGATCATCGCGCTCGCGGTCAGCAAGTCCTTCAACGGGCGCACGGTCCTCGGCGCGGTCACCTGCTCGCTTCACGCGGGTGAACGCACCGGGATCATCGGGGAGAACGGGTCCGGTAAGAGCACGCTGCCGCGCCTGTTCGCCGGATGCGAGCAGCCCGATCATGGTGAGATCGTCGCGGATGCCGAGGGCGGCGTCGGCTATCCAGCTCAGGACGAGCAACTCCCCGCGCACTCGAGCGTCCAGCAGATCATCGACCGATCGCGAGATGCCCGCACCAGCCTCGATTCGGTCATCGACCACAACGTTCGATCATTCACTCACAGAACGGATTCCGCATGCCCGAACAGCCGTCGGTCACCGCACCCACCGTGCTGCATCCGATGCCCGGACAGCCGCGCGTGGTACTGCTGAAACCCTTGGTCGCCTCGCCGTTGATCGAGGTCGGCGAGTACTCCTACTACGACGACCCGGACGATCCCACCACCTTCGAAACCCGCAATGTGCTGTACCACTACGGTCCGGAGAAGCTGATCATCGGCAAGTTCTGCGCCTTGGCCACCGGCGTGCGGTTCATCATGAACGGCGCCAACCACCGTATGGACGGACCGTCGACCTTCCCGTTCCCGACCATGGGCGGCGCGTGGTCGCGGCATGTCGATCTGCTCATGGACCTTCCCAATCGCGGTGACACCGTAGTCGGCAACGACGTCTGGATCGGATACGGCGTCACGGTGATGCCCGGAGTACGGATCGGGCACGGCGCGATCGTCGGCGCCGGCTCGGTGGTGACTTCCGACGTCCCGGACTATGGCATCGTCGGCGGCAATCCGGCCGCCCTCATCCGGTACCGCTTCAGCGCGGACGACATCGAGCGTCTGCTGGCCCTGGCCTGGTGGGACTGGCCGATCGAGCACATCGATGCGAGTGTCCGCACGATCATATCCGGCACCATCGACGACCTGGAGAAAGCGGTGCCTGCACAGGCGGTATAGACCGGGATCCTCCCGGCCAGGTGAGTCGCCAGTTCGTCGTCGGCGCCCACTCCCTGTGCCCAGGCATCGAGGGGGAAGCCCTCGCTGAAGCCGTATCGAAGGCCAGGACGGTGAAGCCGCAGCGCTCGACCAGGAAGCGCAGGATGCGCTGCCGCATTTACGCGAACTCGGTGATGAAGGGGGAGTTCTCGCCGATGGCGACGATGCGGGCCCCGTCGATGACCTTGCGCAGCGGTTCCAGGTCATCGAGCGGTTCGTTGGGGTCGAGATGCGTCAGTGGTACGGCATGGTTGGCGCGTTGCCACCGGATCAGCGCCGCTGCGGACGGGCGAGCGTACTGGGCGAGGGACCTCACCAGTTGCTCGACCAAGCCGCCTACCACATCGAACACCTGCGCCCGGGATTGTCGGATCAACCGCAAACCGCTGGCTGACAGGGTCGTTCACCGACAATCGGGCTACACCGTGACGTACTGCACGATCGTGGAGAGAGTCCGACCACCGGGCATCCAATTCACCGTGCGGTGGCGCTGTCGCGCCAGGCCCGGGGGGTGAGGTTGTTGTAGCGGCGAAAGACCCGGGCGAAATAGGCGGGGTCGGGAAGGCCGACGCGGCGGGCGATCTCGTTGATCGGCAAGGTGGTTTCGGTGAGCAGACGCCGAGCGGCCGACATCCGGCGTTCGGTGAGCCAGTCGAGGACCGTGCGGCCTGTGCGCCGGCGGACGAGCGTGGTGAGGTGGCCCGGGGTGAGGCCGACGTCGGTGCCGATGTCGCGCAAGGAGATCGGTTCCGCGAAGCGGCGTTCGATCACCTCGAACACCGCGGCCAGCAGCGGCTCGTTGCCTCGGCGCAGATCGTCGACCACGTCGGCGGCCAGGCGCGCGATGTCGACGAGCAGCACGGTCAGATGTGCCAGGACCGCTTGGCGATAACCGTCCTGACGGCTGCCCAGCTCCGCCTCGATCGAGGCCAGCGCCGACAGCCACACCGGACGCCGCCCCGGCGGGATCGACAGGCGCAGCAGCCCGCCGGGAGTGCCGTGCAGGAACGGGAACAACAGCGGATGCGCGCGCCACGACGACCACGGCCCGTGCTCGTCTCCGCCGAGCGCCGACGGATCGAAAAACACCCCGAAACACGTGCTGACCGTGTCGAGCACCGCGGGATCGATGATCTCGCCTGCCGCGATCACATACACATCCCCTTCCGCGATCGGCGCTCCGCCCGCACCGGCGGGCCGTGTCTCGGCCACGTAGAAAAGCACCGGAAACTCGTGAATGTGGCGATGTGCCTGTTCGGCATGCGGACTCCCCCGCAGCCGCAGCAGTGACACCGGAGGCGTCTCGGGCGTGGCGCGATACCGGTACACCGGCACCCCGCCGCTCCAGCGCACGGTGGTGGTGATGTCCCGCATATGCCCGAATATAATCCTAGTTTTGCCGCGCCTGCATCAATTGCGAGTTTGTTTCGGCGTTCATCATCGTTGTCATGACCAAGAATTCTCCTATTACGGATAGCTCCGGCCGTGAGCACGACTATCTCCCGGCTGCTGGGCGCGACGCGTTGTTGCCGTTCTACGACGTCATGACCACCGCTCTCGGCGCCACAAGGTTGCACGGCGCGCTGGTGGCGCATGCCGAGTTGGGCGACGGCCAGTGGATCCTCGAAATCGGCTGTGGCACAGGAAAGCTGTCGATCCTGGCCAAAAGAACCTGGCCGACGGTCGAGGTGGTCGGAATGGATCCCGACCCGCTGGCACTGGCACGCGCACAGCGAAAGGCGAAGAAACTCCACGGGATCCGTTTCGACCAGGGCTACTCCCAGGCATTGCCCTACACCGATGCCTCCTTCGACCGCGTGCTGTCCTCACTGATGTGGCACCACCTCGACCCCGAGGCCAAGACCGCGACCGCCGCCGAAATCCGGCGTGTGCTCCGTCCGGGCGGCAGCCTGATCCTGGCCGATTTCGCTGGTGACCTGGCACGCGGCGTCCACGGGTTCATGGCGCAGCGGATGATGAAATCCGGCCACCTCCACGACAACCGCGACGACGCCATCCCCGAACTCCTCACCGCCGCCGGCTTCGAGGTCGCTACTCTCCCAACTCTCCGTCACCGCATCATGGGCACCATCGCCTTCTACCGAGCTATCCGCCCCACCTGCTGATTCGTCTCACCCAGGCCTGTCTGACGGGCCCGTTTCGGAGTCGAAGCCAGCGCTCAGGTATCCGTGCGGATCAGGCGCGGGATGGTGTGGCGTTCCGCCGCCCGATACACAACACCGGGGGAGCCACTTCGACGGACCGGATGAGCACGTGGTCCTCGTCCTCGATCTCGAGCATTGCCGGAAGCCGCCTGGGCGCTGGAGAATGTCGGGCGGTTCCTTCGCCGGTCCCTGTTCGGGATCAATCACATCTCGGAGTCAGGCGCAGGAGCACCAGGCCGTGGGGTGCGACGCCGACATGGCTGATCGCGCGGGTTGTCGTCGTTGATGTGTGGGTCCACAGGTCGCGCACCTTATAGCATTGTGCGCTGGGCAATCCGGCTGCGGTGGTCGTGGTGCTGATGTCAGCAGGGCTGTTGTCCGGGTTGTACAGCGCGACCGCGACCGAGCCGTCGGAGAGCGGTTTGACCATGACATGGTTGCCGGTGGGCAGGAAGGTTCCCTGTACCGATGCCGGGTCCTGGTCGACGGCGATGACTTCACGGTTGGTGAGTATCGTGCGGGTCTGCTCGGTCATGGCACGGATGTCGTTGCCTGCGATCAGGGGGGCGGCCAGCATGGCCCACAGCGAGAAATGCGTGCGTTGTTCCTCGGTGGTCAGGCTGTACTGCGGATCGCGCAGGGCCGCAATCTGTTCCGGAGTCAGTGTCAGTAGCGATGTCGTCTGTTTGACGGTCGCGCGGGCGGCGATTCGTTGTTGCAGAGTCAGCGGCAGCGCTTTCAGTACTGCGCTGGGCACCGTACCTGGGTGCGTGGCGAGGAATTCGGCCAACTGGGTGCCGACGACCAACATGTCGGGATCGTTCCAGTAGCCGGGACGGCTGCGCGCCGCGACTGGTGTCGCTGCGGCCAGCTGATCGGTGATGCCCAAGAATTGTTCGGACGAGAATTCGTTCACTGCGACGACTGGAGTCCGGTTGCGCCAGAACGGGTACAGATCGTGGGCGTTGCGAGTCAGGTCCGCTATGCGGGACCAGTCGTAGTCCTGCGCTGCGCGCAGTCCGGCGGAGCTGTTCGGGTTGATGCTGTAGACGATGTGGCGGCCGGTGGCGCGCAAGGCATCTCGCATCGCGGTGAAGACGCGTACCTGAGCCCTCAGGTCGTCGTTGTTACGGCACCAGTCGTATTTCAGGAAGTCCACGCCCCAGGCCGCGAATGTTCGCGCGTCCCGCGTCTCGTGCCCGGCGCTTGCGTTCTGCAGTGATTGGCCGCAGGTTTCGTTGTATGGGCTGGAGTACAGTCCCAGCAACATCCCACGATCGTGCGCGTATCGCGCCAGTGCGGCGATTCCGCTGGGGAATTTCTGCGGGTCGGCCACAAGATTTCCGGCCGCATCGCGAGCGTTCGCCGCCCACCCGGCGTCGAGATTCACATAGCGGTAGCCCGCATCCCGCATTCCCGAACTCACCAGGGAGTCGATTGTGGTTCGGATAGCGTTCTCGGTCAACGGGATTCCGGAGTTCCATGAGTTCCATCCCATCGGCGGACCCGAACTCACGGGTTCGGCGGTCGCGGTCGGTACCGCAGCCACGCCGAGCACAGCGGTCACCGCGCAGACCGCCACGATCCAGTGACGAATCCGCATCACGCCGCGACGTCGGACGGCGGCGACCTTCGACGTGGTTGTCCAGAACACGGTGCCATGGTTGCAGCGTCTCGCTGATGGGAAGGATTTGTGATCACCCGCACAGAGATCCCCGGGCACACCGCTCACGTTCGGCCGGAGTTGTGTACCGAAGTGCCACACACACCCACTCTTCCACGCGCCTGCTCACCCGAATGTTCGCCCAGGAGTCCGAGGGCTCGAAACTGTTGGGAAACAACGTATCCCAGGGAACTCGCCGCGGTGAGCCCGCACCATGCGTTGCCGGAGCGGGCAACAGTGCCGGGCAGTCGACTCGCAACATCCTGCAATCGGCGATACCGGACTTTCAGTGCCGCAACCGATCTCGCGGCGCACACCGCGCGGCCGGCGGCGTGTCGAGCCGGGCGTGCTCGGCGCAGTCGACTCGTCGCGCCGGCACACCGAACTCGGCGCGACCCGCCTGGCCAGCAATCCGTCATCGTCCGCCGCGAGCACCTCGACCTGCTGGAGCGCCCTTGTTCGATCAGCTTGTAGCCGGACACCGGTGAACCCCTTTCGAGCGCTAGAACTGTCCCCACACGATGCTGACCGCGCCGGGAGCCCGGTAGATTTTGTAGTTGTGCACTCGGGCCCAGCGCTCGGCCGCTTGCTGGAGGTACGGAGAGCCGGCGTTGAGGTAGTCCTCGGCCATGGTCTTGTCGCCGAAAGCATCGAGCGCTTCGGCCAGTTTCTCCTGAGAACCGGCCTTACCGACTTTGATCGCGAGTATCAGCAGTTCCCGACGGCGGTCGGGCTCGAGCACCTGCCGCACCACCGCCGGGTTGTAGATCAGGGGCGGACTGTCTCGTAGCCGACGGTAGATGTGGAATCCGTCGTCGGGCGCCAGCCAGACGCCGTCGGAGTTCAGACATCGAACACCCTGTCGCAGTTTATCTTCCGTCGCCGCGAGGTCAGCCATGTCTCGCGGCGTGAGCCCCTCGTTGTTTCGCAGGTTCTCGTCGGCGCCATACGCACGCAGGTTGTCGATCGCGTTCTGCTCGCCCGTGTAATAGGCGTAGTGCAGCGCGGTATCTCCTTGTGCGGTAGGGTAATTGACCGCTCCCCGGTGCATGGAAACCCTGAGCACTTCCATGTCGTCGGTCGCCGCGGCCGACAATAGATCCGCTACGAACCGTTGCCGTCTGGCGGTCGGCCCGGCGTGACGGATGGCGCGGAATGTCACCAAAACCAATGCGGGCGCCAAAAACGCGAGAACGATTATCACTACCCCGACCACATCGATGATCCTAGGTTCGGCGCAACCGTTGCCGCACCGCATTTTACGGCGCGACCGGCACACCGCGGATTCGCCGACCATCACCAGCGTGAGGTTCCTTGACGCGAATTCTCCTGCGCCGCAACATAACATGCACTTCGGGCGACCCGTAGGCGTCGCCGGAGCCGGTGTGAATATCGACGATCTCGGCCGGAGGCCTCCGGTCTTCGCCTGCCGGTCCGACGGTCCGGCGGCACGCTTGCGCGCCACTCGGAGTCGGCCGACCTTGTCCACCAGTCGCTCGGGGCTGCGTATCCCGAGTGACCGATCAACAGCACGGTGTCGACGCCCTCGACGAATCACCACCTCCCAGCGGCACCCAGCAGACCGTCCGGCCACGATCGACCGTGCCGACAGCCGGCGCCACGCTGAGCAACGAGAAGACGAAGGGAGACAGTTGCCGGCCGAACGGCTCCTCCTCGGCATCACCGGCATCTCGTCGAGTCTCCGGTGGACCGTTTCATGACGCCGGAGCCGGGTATCGCCCTGTCCGACCGATATTGATCGACTCATGGAGGGTTCCTGTGTCCAATCACGCACGCAACGGTGTCGAAGAAGGTGTCGAGGCTGCCGTCGAGGGAATCAAGGGCCGGGCGAAGGAGGCCGCCGGGGCGCTGATCGGCGACCGGAACCTGGCGGATGAGGGCAGCGCCCAGCAGGACAAGGCCGACGCCCAGAAGGAAGCCGCCAAGAACGAGGCGCGCGCGGAAAAGGAGCGGGCGGCGGCCGATCTGCACGAACAGCGCCAGCGCACGCATCAGGACGACTGACGGCCACGTGACCGATTCCACCATCGCCGTTCTCGACATCGATGGCACACTCATCGACTCGAATTACCACCATGCCCTCGCCTGGTACCGGGCGTTGCGCTCGGTGGGCCACATCTATCCGATATGGCGGCTGCACCGGCTGATCGGCATGGGCGGCGATCAGCTGGTCACGGCTGTGGGCGGTGACACTCTCGAGCGCCGGGTGGGCGAGCGCGCCAGGCAGGAGCAGGGCAGGCAAGCCGACGCCCTGCTCGAGGAGATGGCCCCGCTGCCCGGCGCCCGCGAACTGCTGGTGGCCATCAAGCAGCGCGGTCATCGGCTGGTGTTGGCAAGCTCCGCCCAGTCTCGCCACGTGGAGGCGTTCCTGGACAAGCTCGGGGCGCGCGATATCGCCGACGCCTGGACCAGCAGCGCCGACGTCGAAGCATCCAAGCCCGCCCCGGACCTGCTGCAAGTCGCGTTGACGAAGCTGGGCGCGCCGCAGAGCGCGTCGAGTGTGATGGTCGGTGACTCGGTGTGGGATATCGAGGCGGCGAAAAGTGCCGGGATGCCCGCGATCGCCGTGCGCTCGGGCGGCTTCGGGGACGACGAGCTCCGCGACGCCGGCGCCATTGCCATCTACGACACCCCCGGTGACCTCGCGGCCTCGTTGGACGACACGCCCCTCGCCTGATACCTCGGTCGCGGCCGATTTCCGCCCGCGACAACGATCGCCGAAACCAGCAACCCATTGGGGAAACTCATGTCGGACGCAAACGAAGGGGCGGACACCAGCTGCGAAGCGGTGGTCGCGGCGGCGGACTATCCGGTCTTCGTGGTGACCACCCGCGACGACGACGAGTTGAGCGGCTGCCTGGTCGGATTCAGCACCCAGATCAGCATTCAGCCACTGCGCTTTCTGGTCGGGCTGTCGAAAACCAACCACACCTTCGGTGTCGCCGAACGCGCACAGCGCCTCGCCGTTCACTTCCTCACATCGGAGCAGACCTCGCTGGCCGCGCTTTTCGGCGGCGAGACCGGCGAGGAGATCGACAAATTCGCGCACTGCCAATGGCAGCCGGGCCCCGGCGGCGTACCGATCCTGACCGCCGCGACGAGCTGGTTCAGCGGCCCCATCATCGACCGCCACGACTACGGCGACCACACGGGAATGCTGATCGCCCCGGACAGCGGCTCGCCTCCGGGCACCGACGTCGCCGCTCTGCGTTATCGGATGGTCGACGATCTGCGACCCGGCCACCAGGCATAGCCCGAAGGTTCATACTGAGTGTGCAACCAATAACGACGTGGCCCGCCGGATTGGCACAGTCTGGGCAGTATCGTGTGCCGATGATCAATGTCCGAGCGAAAATCTGCGGCATCCGGAGTGAATCGGATCTCCGGGCCGTCGTCGCGGCCGATGCGGATGCGGCCGGGTTCATTTCGGGCACCACGCACTTCAGTGAGGACGAACTCGGCGTCGAACAGGCTCGGCGCTTGTCGCGGATGGTGCCCGCGTCGATGGAGCGCGTGCTGGTCACCCATCTCACCGATGCGAAAGACGTCCTGCGCCTTGCGGACCGGATCGATGTGGACTGCATCCAGTTGCACGGGCTGATTACGCTGGACACCGTGCGTGCGGTCCGGCGGGACGCGGCCGGCCGGCGGGTGATCCGCGCGGTCCACGTCACCGGGCCCGAGGCGATCGGCGCGGCCGTGCGCGCGGCGCCGAATTGCGATGGGATCGTGCTGGATTCGCGGTCCGCGGACCGGCTCGGCGGAACCGGGCGCACGCACGACTGGTCGATCAGCGCACACATCGTCGATCTGCTCTCCGCATCGGAATTCCCGGTCATGCTGGCCGGGGGCCTGAACCCGCGCAACCTCACCGCGGCCATCGATGCGGTGCGACCGGCCTGGGTCGATGTCAACTCCGGCGTCGACGACGCGCGCGGTGACAAGGATCCGGACAATTGCAGCGAATTCGTCAGGGCCGCACACGCCTTCGCGTCGCCGACCGTTGCTCCAGCCCGACTGCGAGCAAGATGAGTACGCCCGCCCCGGCGGTCGCGGAGGTCGGCAGAGTCCGTGTGCACACCGCGCCCACCAGGGTGGCCACCACTGCCTCGTTGAGTCCGACGACGCTGGCCGTCGCCGCGTCCAGCCATCGCAGTGCCTGCCAGTAGAGGGCGAATCCGGGTCCGAGCAGCAGTGCGCCGACCGCTGCCAGCTCGGCCGCATTGCGCGCCGGCGGTGGATCCAGCGCGAGCAGCGGACTGCTCGCGATCCCACCCAGCAGCAATTGCAGTGCCGCGGCGGTGATCGTGTGGTTCGGCCCCGGCTGCCGCGCTATCACACTGACCAGCAGCGCGACGCACGCCGCACTGCCGAGCGCCAGTCCGCATCCGAGCACGGCCGCCCCCACCGCCGTGCCGCCCGGGTGGCGTCCGGCCACCAGCCAGATCGCCCCCGCGACCAGCAGCAGCTCGACCAGTACCGGAAGCGTCGGCGCGCGACGTCCGCGCAGCAGCGACGCGGCGATGATCAGCACCGGCGCCGTCAGGTGCAGAGCGACCACCACCGGCAGCGGGCCGATTCGCAGCGCCGCGACGTACAACGCCAGATTCGCCGCCTCCAGCACGCCCAACTGGACGTACAACGCCGGGTTCGCGGTGAGCGTCGCCCACGGGCGCTGGCCGCGCAACCGCGCCGACACCAGCAGCGGCACCGCACCGCCGAGGGCGACCAGACCGGCCGTGGTCGGTGCCCCCAGCGCCGCCAGCAGCGCGCTGGAGGTACCCCACAGGCAGGTCACCGCGATCATCAGAGCGATCGGAGCGCCCATAGGCTAGGTCAGCAGGTAGGTGACCACGGGCAGGACGAGCGCGGTGAACGCGGCGAACACCGCGCTGGCCACCCGCCGCTTCGGTAATCGCGGGAAGTGCGTGGCCAGGCCGCAGTACGCGCCGAAGGCGATGAGCGCCGTGCCCCATACCACCAGTGCCCGGCTGGCGATCGTGCCGTATACGGTGTCGAAGCCTACCGCCAACGCGAAGACCGTGGTACCGGCCGCCGTGCCGAGCACCAGCAACGCTTCTCCCGCAGTGGAATTCATCAGCATGCGGTGACCGCGCACCGAGGCGATCGCCTGCGGGTCGGTGCGATGGGCGCCGTCGACCCGGCAGATCTCGTCGTATACCTTCGCCGGATTCACCCGCTCGTTGATCGCCGGCCGCACCTGCAACAGGGCCTCCAGCGCCTGCGTGGTCGCGTAGGAGGTGACCGGTCCCTCGTCGGAGATGCGGAAGCCGCCCCGGTAGATGGCCAGCGCATCCATCTCCTGCAGGTCCAGCAGCGCGACGATCGCCGCGCGCACCGCGGGATCGAAGATGGTGCGGCTGTCGGCCGATATCACCGCGCCGACCGCCAGATGCAGCGTGAGATGGCGCCAGGTGTCGACCAGATCGTCACGGCGGAAGATCTCGGTCTCGATCTCGCACTCGCCGCGGCGCAAGCCGGTCAGCAGCCGTTTGACCGCCATCGCGCAGGCGCGCTCGGCACGCTTGTCACCGATCCGGATGATCTCCGGGCGGGCGAGCACGGTGGCGATGTGCGCGGCCGCGTAGATCGGCAGGGAACGCGGATCCTGATACATCGCCGAGACCAGATAGTCGATGCCGCGCGAGATGGCCTGGTGCCGTTCGCCATCGAAGCCGCCGTCAACGATGAGCGCCTCGACCGCGGCGGCGGTCGCGGTGATCGATACCGGCCCGAGGAAACCCGATATGCGCCATCCGCCGGTTTCCGAATCCTGTTGGTCCAGTAGGGATCGCACGGCCGCGGCCAGATCGGGATCGGACTCCTCGATCGCCAGGCAGCGCAGCGCCCGGATGCGCCACGCGACGTCGATCGGGGTACGGAAGTACCATTCGTCGCCGTTCGGCCGTTGCACGACCGTTGCCCGAACCAGCATGGCAACCTTTGCCGCACGCGGGATTTCGCAGCCGGCGCGGTGCAGCACGCAGACGACCTCGGCCGTGTTCTGGGGATTGGGTGGCACATCGGGTATCCAGCCCCAGCCCGCGCCCCCGCTGAGATGCGGTATCTGGCTGCCGCGCAGCCATTCCACAGCCATCCGGATACGCTCGTCGATGTTCGACACGGCTCTCCACCCCCTTTTTGGTACGTCGCCCCAGAGACTTTCGATCGGGTGCTGATAACCGCCAAGTTACTCGGGTGGTCCGACAATCCGCCCGTGCCGAATTCGCCTGAATAGATTGGTAGCGAACGTGTTTCGGTTCCATATCGGCGCCTCGGCCGCGTCCGCCGTAGTGACGCCACGAGATCCGCAGGCAGCGGATCTGATTCGCCGACGCTACGCCCCCTGGGTCACGTATCTGCGTCTCGAATTTTATCACGCGGACTTCACCGCGTGACCGGAATTGCGCTGGTCCGAGTTCGGATTGCAACCCGTGTTCCGGCGCGGCTGCCGGGACCGGCTCGGCGAAAGTTGTTCCGCCGCAGCCGGAGCTGTTCCGGGGCAGGATCCGCACTCGCGACCCGATCGCAATCGCGCCGCCGATGACCGAGGTATCGGACAGCCGTCGCCGATAACGACCGCGCGGGCGCGGCGGGACGGCCGGTACCGGTTCGATCGGACCGCCCGGGCGCGCGTCGAATTCGGCTGTTTCCGTATTGCCGGAAGTTTCGATCGGGCGACATGGCAGTATCGCTAGCGTGCTAGGAGATCGAACCGGAAGCAACCGATTGGTGGGACGGCAGGCCGAATTCGCCAGGATCTCCGCAATTGCCGAACAAGCCGCGGCGGGGCGTGGCGGAATCGTGGTCATCAGCGGCGAGCCCGGAATCGGCAAGACCTCATTGCTGAACGCGGTGAGCCGCTCGGCCTCCACATACGGGGCACGGTTGCTCCGGGGCACGGCCACGGAGATCGAGCGGGAGGTGCCCTATGCCGCGCTCGGCTGGTGCCTCGGTTTCGGCCACGGCACGCTCGATCCCTCGGCGGCACAGCTACATTCGTTGCTTCGCGGCGTCGACCTGCCCGGTGACGGCGCGTTCAGCCGGCACTTCGCCGTCGTCGAAGCGCTGATGGCTCTGGTGGATCAGTGGTGCACAGCGAGTCCGGTGATGCTGATACTGGACGACGCCAACTGGGCCGACTCGGACAGTCTGGCGGTACTGGAAAGGCTCGGCGAGGTCGTCACCGAACTCCCGTTGCTGATCGTCCTGGCGATCCGGCCATTGCCGCGCGGGGACAGCCTGGCGGCGTTGCTCAAGCAGTTCCACGCCTGGGACGCGACCGAGCTGCAGCTGGAACCACTGACCGCAGCCGAGGTCGCGACGCTGATCGAAGACGTGCTCGGCGCGGTGCCCGGCCCGGCATTGACCGCTGCCGTCGCGGGCGCGGGCGGTAACCCGTTCTATGTCGTCGAGCTGGTAACGGGCCTGCAGCAGGCCGACGCGCTCACCGCCGCCGACGCGGGGACCACCGAGCTGGTGACGTCCCCCGCGGGGCGGCCGGAGCGGTTCGCGCTGCCCGAGTCGCTCACCGAAACCGTCGAGCGCAGACTGGATTTCCTGCCCCGCACGGCGCAGCAGGTATTGACGATGGCCGCGGCGCTGGGAACCAGTGTCGAGGCGATGGAGCTCTCGGCGGTCCTGGAATTGCCGGTGATGGAGATCTGGGACGCCATCAGCATCGCCACCGAGGCGGGCCTGCTGGTCAAATCCGGCGACGAGCTGGTCTTCCGGCATGATCTGCTCCGTCAGGTGTTCGCCGATCAGTTGCCCGCATCGACCCGCAGATCTCTGCAGCTTCGCGCGGCCCGCGTCCTGATCACCGCGGGCGCCGCGGCCGAACGCGTCGCGAACTATCTGCTGGCCGGCGAGGCTCCCCTGGACGACCACAGTTTGCGATGGCTGGCCGAAACCGCCGAAACGCTCACCGTTCGCGCGCCCGAGCTGGCCATCAATCTGCTCGCCGGTGCCGCCACCAGTTCCGGATCGGACCTGGTGGCCCGGGAAACCTTTCGGGTGCAGCACGTCCGGGCGCTGTTGTGGAGCGGGCGCGCGGCCGAAGCGGAGACCACGGCCAAGGACATACTCCGGAGCCGGACCCAGGCGGCACCGGGCTCGGCGAACGACAAAGCGCTGCGGTGGCTGCTCGTGCGCGCCTACTACGCCCAGGGCCGGCTCGACGACGCGGCCACCGCAGCCGACTTCGTACTGGCCCAGCCGGGCCTGACCCGGTGGGAAGAGGGCCTCTACAACGCGTTCCTGAGCCTGTTCCATTTCTTCGACGAAAAATTCGATGCCGCCGAACGAGCCGCGACGCAAGCCATATCGATCGGGGACGAGATCGACGACGCGCTGACCGTCGGCATGGGCTGCACCACCCTGGGCGGACTGCGATACACCCAGGGCTACCTGGACCAGGCCCTCGCCCTCGGCGAGCGGGTCGCGGCCGCGTACGAAACATGCCTGGGTTCAGGGAATCGACTGGATCAGCTCGACCCCTACGTACTCCGGGCGCATTCCCTGATCGAACTCGACCGGCCCGACGAAGCCGAGGACATTCTCGGCCACGCCGTGGTCGATGGTCTGCAGAACCGCGGACTGCATCTGGTGTCACGGGCCCGGCTGTATTTCCTGAGCGGCCGATGGGACGATGCGCTGGCGGAAATCCTTGCGCGCCAAGGGTTACCGGATATCTTCGGCCACGGTGTGGTGACCAACAGCATGACCGCGCTGATCGCGGTGCACCGGAGCACTTCCGATGCCGAACTCGACTGGGCGGGGCCGGACGACCGGGTCGGCAGCCAGACATATCTGCACTTCGATTCCTGGGTCGATGCGCTGTTGCTGGAATCTCGCGGACGACCGGCCGAGGCGCTGGCCGTACTCGCCGAGGCATGCCGGACGCTGGCGTCGGGACTGGCCGGATCGACCGTGTACTACGCCTATCCCGATGTCGCGCGCTTGGCGGTCGCCGTCGGCGACCGCCAGGTTCTCGACGAGACAACGACTGCGGCCGAGACGCTCGACGCCCGCTATTCGACTCTCAGCAGGCGGGGGACAGTGTTGCTGTGCCGCGGATTGTCGCTCGATGAACCCGAACTGCTCGAGCAGTCGGCCCAGGCGTTCCACGGCGCCGGACGCCCGCTCTACGAAGGTCAGGCCCGCGAGGAACTCGCCGTCGTTCTCGCGCGCCAGGGCCGTACCGCGGCGGCTCGGACGGCTTTGGACGCGGCGGTGCGTTCCTACTCGGGCATGGACGCCCAATGGGATATTTCCCGAGCCGAGTCACGACTGCGCGAACACGGCGTCCGCCGCGGCTCGCGAGGCCCCCGCAAACGGCCGAAGACCGGCTGGCAAGCACTCACACCCACGGAGCAGAAGGTTGCCGAACTGGTCGCCCAGGGCGGATCCAACTCCGAAATCGCCACGCGGATGTTCCTTTCCAGGCGAACCGTGCAAACCCACGTGTCCAGCATCCTGAACAAGCTCAGTCTGCAATCGCGCGTCCAGGTGGCCGTCAGTCTCGCCCGCCAAAGCTGATCACCCGCGCGGCGCGGGCCGACGCCGGTGCCGTCATCCGCGGCGGCACCGTACGCGGCACGGCATCGGACGGCGAGAGTTCGCCGTGGAACCGTTGAGCGCATCCGGTCCGTCGGCCCGAGACCGTTGGGAGGCAGCGGATTTCGACGCGCCGCTCGACGGGATGAGCCGGCACGAGTTCGCCTGCGCTTCACCATCAGCCATCCCGATCTGAGCCGCACGGTCGCCGGAACCGGCAAGATCGAGTACCTCGCCGCCAATGTCGTGATCACCGCGCGCGGACCGCTGCCGCCGCACCTCTGCGCCGACGCCCGCCGCCGACTCCGGCCGGCGGCCCTCTGACCGACCGGCCCGTTTCCGATCCAGGCGATCGGTCTCGGACACCGCGAGCGGCCGTAGCACCCGGCCTTCCGGTCAGCCATGTCGGTGCAGGAAGCCATGCAGGATGGCCTGGGTGAGTTCCTCGACGATCGCGGCTCGGGGCGGCTGCTCGGAGCCGAAGTAGGTCGAGCGCAGTGCGGCCATCCCGGCGATCATCGCGACCGTCGAATGGGCCGCCAGGGCCGGGTGTTCGGATCGCACGCCCCGCAGGCGCATCCCCTCGGCGCTGATCCGGCCGAGCGCATCCAGAGCCTGCCTGATATCGGCGATCCCGGTGTCCTCGATCTCCCGCGGGCCCAGGTTCTCCGATGCCAGCAGGGTGACGACGAGTCCCCGGTTCTCGACGAACAGGTCGTACAGCCGGCCGGCGAACTGCCGGGCCAGCTCCTGCTCATCGGTCTGCTCGGGGACGACCGCTTGCCAGGTGCGGCCGAACTCGTCGACGAAGCCGGTGAAGGGAAGTACCACGGCCTCGCGGAAAAGTGCCGCCTTCGAACCGAAATGGCGGAACAGCAGGTGCTCGCTCACCCCCGCCGCCGCGGCGATCTCACGAGTGGTGGTGCTGCGGTAGTCCTGCCGGGCGAACAGGGTGCGTGCCGCGTCGAGCAGCAGCCGGCGCGGCTCGCCCCGCGGTCGGCGGGGCGGCGGATCGGCCGGGCCGCCGCGGCCGGAGGGGTTGTGGGGCATGGACGTTCGCTCCTCGGCGCGGCGCTGGACGGTTCCCGCAATCATAAGACAGTGCCCGCTGTCCTCATTTAGGATAGTGCTCGCTATCCAAAGCGCTGCGGAGCGCATCTTTCGAAGGGGGTGCGGGCATGGGCGCAGGCATCATGCTGGGCACACTGTTCGGGCTCGTGGTCGTCATCTTCGGCGTGGTGTGCCGATTCGACCCGGAAGCCCGCCGTCGGCGCCGGGAGCGTGAGCGATGATCGAGTCGACACCCCTGCTGCGGGCCGCCATCGGTTTCGCCTACGTCGGGGGCCTGGCATTTCTCGCCGCCGGCGGCTACCTCTCGTATCGTGGTCGGCGACTGCATCCGCTACTGCTGCTGTGCATTTCGGCGATCTCGTTCTCCTGGATCGAGGCCCCGTACGATTGGGCGGTCTACGCGCAGTTCGCGCCCGCGATCCCGCGCATGCCGTCCTGGTGGCCGCTGAATATGACCTGGGGCGGACTGCCCGCGGCGGTGCCACCGGGTTATATCGCCTATTTCGTCCTGCCCGCCGTGCTCGGCGTGGGGCTCGGACGCCGGCTGATCTCGAAGTTCGGCTGGCGCCGACCGCAGACTCTGCTCGTGGTCGGGCTCGTGGCCGGTTTCGTCTGGGCATTCGGGTTCAACGCGATTCTCGGGGCGCGGCTCGGAGTCTTCTACTACGGCCGCGTGATTCACGGATTGGCGCTGTGGGAGGGAAGCAAACACCAGTACCCGCTGTACGACGCCCTCGCGATGGGCGTGCAGATGATGGTCTTCACCTACATCCTGGGACGTACCGATGCCGAGGGACGCACCGTCATCGACCTGCTGGCCGAACGGATTTCGGTGAATCGCGTGTGGTCGTCGGCGCTGTCGGTGCTCGGGATCGTCGTCTTGGGCACCGCGCTCTACGGGGCCGTCTTCGCACCGCACCTGGTGACGAAGACGCAGGGGCAGGTGACCGCCGGGCCCACGGCACAGCTGTTCCCGGGCATCCCGAATCAGCCGAAATAGTACCGATCCTCGTAAACGACTGCCGCGCAGTCGAATACGAGGGAGTCCCGACCGAATCGGGACTTCCTCGAAGCTATACCTCGACCGGCAGTTTCGCCCAGCCTCGGACGCTGGCGGTGCGCGCCCGGACCGCACCGGCGTGATCGACCTCCCAGTCCGGCCAGCGGAGCAGCACCTCCTCCAGCGCGACGCGCGCCTGAATCCGCGCCAACGCCACGCCGAGGCAGAAGTGCAGTCCGAACCCGAAACTCGAATAACTTGCCCGCCTGCGGATGTCGAAGCGGTCGGGCACGGCGTACCGACGTTCGTCGCGGTTGGCCGAGGCGTTGAGCAGCAGCAGCACCGACCCCTCGGGGACCGTCCGCCCGTAGTACTCGGTCGTGGCCGCGACGTAGCGGGCCTGCACCGGCGAGGGCGGCTCGAAGCGCAGCACCTCCTCGACGGCATCGGGGATCAGCGAATGGTCCGCGGCGAACTCGCGGCGCCGATCGGGCCGCGCGCAGCCGCTGCCACACCGGATAGGGATCGTCGTCGATGGCGAAATCGTACGAGTCGTAATACGGGTCTTCGAGGGTTTCGGGCACGGCCTGCTCGCCTAACCGAGCGAGATCCGGCCGGTGATGAGATCCATCAGGGGTTTACCCGGGGCGTATGCGCCGGTGAGCGAGGACATGGCGTGTCCGCTGTCGACGATGAGGGTGATTCCGCTGACCGCGCTCGCGGCGTCGCTGTTGAGGAAGACCATGGCGCTGCCCATCTGCTCGGGGACGTGCAGTGGCGCGCCGGTGGCGTCCCGGTAGTCCTGCGCGAAGGCGAGCCAGCTGTCGGCGTTGGCGCGGGCGAGCGGGGTGTCGGTCGGCCCCGGGCAGATGGCGTTGATTCGAATTCCCTTCTCCAGCATCGGGTATGCCCGTGTCGCCACATAGGCGTTGATCGCCTGCTTGCCGAAACCGTAGTGCATCGCGCCGGTGTCCTCGCGGGCCTGTACCCAGGCGTGCGCGGCCGCGTAGTCCGGGGTGTCCAGGAACTCCCGCAGCAACGACAGGTTGTTCTCCCATCCCATCCCGGCCACCGAGGAGATGAAGCAGATCGCCGATCCGCGCGGCAACCGCCCGGCCGCGAGCAACCGCTCGATCAGGTGGCGATGGCCGATGAAGTTCGCGCGCATCATATCCGGGCCGTCCGCGATGCCCGCCGCCGCGAAGACGGCGTGGATCGGGCCGGTCAGCGAATCCACCGCGGCATCGATCGAAGCGGGCTCCCGCAGATCGGCCGGGACGACGCGGTCCGTGGCGTAGCCGACGGGAGCGTTGTCCAGCACGGTGACGTGGGCGCCCAGATCTTTCGCGATATGCGCTGTCGCAGCGCCCATTCCGGTCGCGCCGCCGACGACGAGCACATTCTTGCCGTCGTACCGGAACTTGTCGATGTAACTCATGGTGTCCTCCGGTTCCGGATGTGGGCGAGGCGCTCCCGCGGCAGGTCGCCGGACCGCATCGATAAAACCTAACTTTTGTTCCAAACTATCGGCAGCCGGATCTTCGGTCAATAGCCCGGAAGGCGAAGATGGTCGCCGTAAACCGCTTTCACCCTGCATGATTCAGCTAGATGCAGCGTGAATACGCTAGCGAGGCGATCGGCTATCGAATCGAGAATCTCGATGACGTACCAAACATATGTTTAGGATTGACCGGTAACCGCCACTGCGCCCGCCTGTCATCCGGCGCGCGAGCCGATGATGGACAAGGCCACGCCCAGCAGGTACGCCACGAGGATCGCGGTGAACGCGACGTCCAGCGAAGACGCACCCGCGACGTTCAGCAGCGCGCCGAGAACCGCGACGCCGAACGCCCCGCCCGTCTGCCGCGCGGTGTTCAGCACTCCCGAAGCCAGGCCGAGCCGGTCCGCGGGTGCCCCCGCGAGGGCCGCGGCGGTCATCGACGGCATCGCCAGGGAGTTCAGGCCGATCGGCAGGGTGCACAGCACGAGCGCCCACACCGGTGCGTGAGCGGGCAGAATCGCGACCAGCAGTGCGCCGGTGGCCGCGCAGAGCAGCCCCGCGGTGATCGCGCGCCATTCGCCGAGGCGCGACACCACGCGAGCGGCGAGGAAGGCGGTCACTCCGGTGATGACCGTCATCGGCAGCATCGCGATTCCGGTCGGGAACGGGCCGAGGTGGTGGCTGTCGTGCAGGTCGATCGCGAGGCAGAACAGCGCGCCGTACAAGCAGAAGTTGAAGATCGCGCCGATCGTGATCGCCACCGGAAAGGTGCGGCGGCGGAACAGTGTCGGGTCCACCATCGGATGCCGCCCGCGAAATTGACTGACGCCGAACGCGACCGCGGACGCCGCGCCCACGCCGAACAGGACCAGCGGCACATCCGACAGCCATCCGGTCTGTCCCGCGAGGATGAATCCGCCGGTCAGCGACGCGAGGGTGGCGATCGCGAATATCTGGCCGATTCCGTCGAGCCGATGGCGATGCCGCCGGGTTTCGGCCACATGGCGGCGCAGCAGCCATGCGGTGACCGCGGCGACGGGCACGTTCACCAGGAAGATCGCACGCCAGTCCAGCGCCTCGGTGAGGACGCCGCCGAGGATCGGGCCACCGGCCAGCCCGATCCCGGACACCCCGCCCCAGACCGAGAGCGCCCGCCCGCGCTCGCGTGGGTCGGGGAATATGTGCGCGATCAGCGCCAGCGAGCACGGCATCAGCCAGGCCGCGCCGATGCCCTGCGCGATCCGCGCGACCACGAGCATCTCCATCGAGTTCGCCGCACAGCACACCGCGCTGCCCAGCCCGAAGATGCCGAGCCCGATCAGATAACCGGCCCGCGCGCCGATGCGGTCTGACAGCGCCCCAGCGGTCAACAACAGCGCCGCGAACGCCACCGTATATCCGTTGACGATCCACTGCGCGGCCGACAGACTGCCGTTGAGGTCCGAGATGATCGGTCCCAGAGCGACATTCACGATGGTCGCGTCCAGCGTGATCATGCCGAATCCGAGGCAGATCCCGGCCAGGCCGAGCCGTTCCGCGAGAGTGCCCGGGCGGGCCGGGGCGAGCGCTGAGTCCATATCCGCGATCGTGTGCCGGATCGGCCCGCGGGTCCACGACCGGTGTGCTGACGCTCATAGGCTGGGCCTAACAGAGCGGTTTACGCTGAACCGATGGAACTGCGGCAGCTGCGCTATTTCGTCGCCGTCGCCGAAGAACTGCACTTCGGCCGGGCCGCCGCACGGCTCTACATCGCGGCGCCGTCGCTGTCACAGCAGATCAAGGCGCTCGAGGCGAGTCTTGGGGTGACGCTGTTCGAACGGGATCGACGCCACGTCGAACTCACCTCGGCGGGAACGATGCTGTTGTCCGATGCCCGCGAGATCCTGTCGCTGGCCGCGGCCGCCGAGCGTCGCCTGGCGGGCGCCGCCGGACCACTGCGGCTCGGCTATGTCAGCTGGCTGCCCGACAAGTTGCTCTCCTCCCCCGGTTCGGATCCGCGGCTCGACGAGTGGGTGATGCCCAGTCATGTCCAGATCGGGCGGGTACTCGATGGCGGCCTGGACGCCGCCGTCGCCTGGGCCCCGCGCCGCGACGAGCGCCTCGACTACCGATTGCTCTGGGCCGAACCGCTTTTCGCCGTCACGACGCGCGCCGGCACGACTTCCGTCGCCGCCGAGGAGCTCACCGTGCTGGTCGACTCCGATCTCACGTCCTGGGATGCGTGGAATCAGTTCGCGACGGAGTTCGCCGAGTCGGTCGGATGCCGCCTGCTGCGCATCGATGACGGCGGCATCACCGGAGCCGCCTTCCATCAGCACTGCAAACGGCTCGGCGCGCCGGTGCTCGCCTCGCCCAAACGCCATCCGACTCCCCTGCCGGCAGGCCTGCGCGCGCGACCGATCCACGATCCGGCGCCGCTGTGGTGCTGGTCGCTGATCACCCGCGCCGACGAACAGCGCCCGGGCGTCGAATCCCTGCGCGCACACGCCGACCAGCTGGCCGCCGAGCTCTCGGCCGACGATCCCGGCGGGCCGGTCTGGGTCCCGGCGGCCGATCCACACCGGGACGCGCTATTCGGTGCGCGATCGCGGCCCGGTCTCCAAGCGCCAGGTCTGTAACAGGGGAACCAGATAGGTGCGGGCGAATTCGCGAGCCTTGTCGGTGTCCGGAAGCGGTATGACCGATGCCGGGGTTTCGATCAGCGACATCATCAACCGGGCGATCATCTCCCCGACGATCGCGATATCGAGATCCGCGGGTAGCTGTCCGGCGGTCTGCCGGCCCCGCAGATGGCTCGTCACCAACATCCGGGACATGGCGATGGCACTGTCGTTGGTGAGGAAATCGGTGAGTTCACCGGCGGCGACGTTCTTCATACGACAGTTGCTCCGGTGACGTAGCGCAGGCGCATATCCCAGATCGCGGCGCGCATGCCCAGCCGCACCACCGCGCGCGGGGTGAGCCGGTCGAGCACGGCCAGGCGGCGCTGCCAGCGGTCGAACCGGTCCTGTTCGGCGGCGGTCCAGTCGAAACCCAGCTTCTCGCGCAGCCGCGGCGGCAGATATCCCAGGGTCATGAACAGATCCCAGTCACCGAGCAGGATCTGGACCGGCCGCGGCAGGAAGTCCAGTCGCGCTATGCCGATGAGGAATTCGCGCATCCGGTCGTCGAATTCGAGCCGCTCGAGTTGCTCGTTCCAGTACCGGTCGAACGCCTCCCGGTCGGCGGGCCACATCTGCGGTGGCACCTGCAATGTGGTGGCGAATACCGATGCGGCCCGGTGCACGGCCTCGGGATCGTGATAGGTTCGCCCGCCGCGCAATCGGCGCGTGTCCAGGAACACCGCGGACATGCACGCGGCCACCCAGAGCTGTAGGTCCGGATCGAAAGCGTTGTAGGACACCGGGCTTCGCGATGTCGAGCGAACCTGGGCGTGCGCGGCGTTCACCGCCTCGCGATAGATCCGGCGATCGCGGGCGTTACCGGCGACGGCCACCGCGATGTACGTCATGGTGGTGCGCCCGCGCTTGATCGGATGTTTGTGCAGATTGCCGCTGTCCACCCGGCTCTCCATCACGCCGTAGGCGATTCCGGCGCGGGCGAGTTGCATGACGACGTTCGCCGCGCCGTAGGCAGGTGAGAGCCAGGCCGACATCTCGTCGGTCAGGAACAAGGTGTCCGCGGCGTCGGTCTCCTGCCGCGCGGTGCGGCGCGTCCGTGCACGTACCGGCTCTCGGCGCGAGGGCAGGCTCTCGGTCATATCGTGTCCTTCCCGGCTTCGTCGACGGGGCAGCGGCGGTCAGCGCGTTCCGGCGTTCGCTCGGTCGCCCGGAAGCAGGTCGGTGCGATGGGCGAACGGAGGGCGGACCCGGTCGGGCAGGACGCGGCCCAGCGCCCGGACGGTGGCCGCGGCGCGGTCGAAATTCCGCTCTCGCGCGGAATTCCACTCCGGGCCGATCCGCTCGCGCAATCGCGGCGGCAGCACCCCGACCGTGGTCAGCCGCGGCAGCGCCGCCAGCGGGATGGCGAATCCATTCCACACCTGCTGCGGCACAACGAGTTTCGGGGGCACTGGCATGGGCTTGCGGTCCAGGTCGATCAGTAGGTCGGTGGCGGCGTTGCGCTCGAGCACGTCGTCGACCGTATTGCGATAGTAGTCCCGGAACTGCGCCCGGGTGGCCGGGACGACCCGTTCGGGAATCCGCAGGACCGCGGCCGTATCCCGCCACTCCCGGAACAGCGCGTCCTCCCGCCCGGCGTCCACTGCGCCGTCGAAGATCCGGCGGACACCGGCCGGAACGGCGTATCCGGTGGCATGCACCCAGAGGTAGGCGTCATCCGCGCGAGGCCCTTGTACCGTTTCGGTATGAGCGGAACCGAGGCGGCCGGGTGGCCGGAGGGGCTGGCCGTCGGACAGGTCCGGGTGGCCCGGCCCACCGACAAACTGGGCGAGGTGGAAGCGTTCTATGCCGGTGTGATCGGCCTGCGGGTCCTGTACCGGTTCGAGAATCACGCGGGATACGACGGGGTGATGCTAGGGCTGCCGGGGACCGGCTATCACCTGGAATTCACCAGCCATGTGGACGGCAGCCCGTGCCCGGCGCCGACGGCGGACAACCTGCTGGTGCTGTACTTCCGCGGCGAGGCGGCGATGTACGAACTCGTCGAGCGCCTCGCCGCGGCCGGACACGAGCCGGTGCAGGCGGAAAACCCGTACTGGGCGGGCATCGGTGCGCTGACATTCGAGGATCCGGACGGCTGGCGCGTCGTGCTCGCCCCTCGGCCGGTGCTCTGATCGGGCCGAACCTGCCCCGGCTCAGTCGCCGGAATCCTCCGGATACCAACGTAATTCGACGGTGTTGCCGTCGGGATCGGCGACGTAGACCGAGATCGCCCGGCCTCGGGCGCCCCAGCGGGAAACCGGACCCTCCAGCACTGTGAATATGCCGGAGTCGATGACTTCCTGCCAGTCCAGGGGTTCGACCACCAAGCAGATGTGGTCCACATTCGCCTCGCCGCGCGGCATGTTCTGCAGGTCGATGACGGTGCGGTCGGTCACCCGGGCCGACGGGAACGGGACCTGCCCGGCACGCCACTCGTCGACTCTTTCGGGTGCCAAACCGAGTGTGTCGCAATAGAATTGCAGTGAGCGTTCGACATCCGAGACGTTCAGTACCACATGGTCGAAATCCACTACGCGCATGAGGACCTCCCCTCGTTCGGATTCGGTCCGTTCGAATTCTAATCCCGCCGCGCGGGCCTCGACAGGCGCGCGGCGGTCGCCCGCGCCCGGCTCAGCGCATGGGTGCGCACGGGGAATCAGGCCTTGCGCGCCACTCCGCAGAAGAACGCGACCTCGGCGTCGATTTCGGCCGCGGTCTCGGAACAGCCCACTTCGCACCGAGCCTCGGCCGGGGCCGGCCACAGCCTGCTGACGACCACTCCCGGCTCGACCAGCTCGAGGTCGCGGAAGAAGTGCGAGATCTGCGCGTGGGTGCGGGGGAACGCGTCCATCTTGTTGTTGCGATACACCTCGCCGACCTCGGCCAGCGCCGGATTCAGATCGGAGGTGACATAGGAATATCAACTGCCACTTGACAGTTGTCCAGCAGAACGGCTGTCCCCGGAACCGAGGCCACGGCCCCGAGGACATCCGCCCGGCCGTCCGGAGAATCGGACAGCGCCGGCGGAAACGCCCGGCGCTATCCGGCGGCCGGTGCCACCTCCGGCGAAACTCCCGCGCGCGCCGCGCCGCGCACCCGCGGCACGCCGAATACCGCGGCGCCGCAGAGGATCGCGATGACGAAACACGCCAGGGTGTACCAGATGTTGCCCACCGGACCGGCATTGCGCGCCCAGCCATGGGAGGCGTGCAGGAAATCCGGCAGGGCCGTCAGCCACAACACCGCCATGACACCCAGGTACACCCAGCTGTAGATCCGCACGACATCGTCCGAGAGCGCGGGAACCTCGCCGCGCCGCAGCCGCACCCACTGACGCACCAGCACGGGAATCGCGATGACGCTGACCACGACCAGTTCCGCGGCATAGAGCCAGCCGCGCACGGTGATGTTGTTCGCGCCGAGCACCGTGGCCGGAATCGGCAGCACCCCGGTGCCCGCCGAGCCGAGGATGCCGATCACGATGGTCCGCCACACCAGTTGCGGGCCATTGAATTCGCGTCCGGCGTCCACATGCCGCCCGACGAACAACTGTACGAAAAAGGCCAGAGACATCGGCCACAGCGCGGCGAAGACCACGACGCTGGACAGCGGAACCGAATCGAACATCGGCTGGTTGAGCGAATTTCCGGTGGACCACTCCCACCACTTCAGTTGCGGCCCCAGGTGATCGAAGATCTCGTAGAACGCGTGATGGACGAAACCGACGCAGATCGCGCCCACCAGCACACCGTATCGCCGGAAAACCCCCAGCATGCGCACGATTTCGAAGGCCAGCGTCGCCATGAACGGGTAGATCGCGACGATGTACAGCGGCAGCCGCCCCCACAGGAAGTCGACCGTGAACACGTTGTGCGCGAACATCGTGTCCACATGTCCGCTGATGCCGAAGGCGGCCGGGAAGTACAGCGGCGGCTCGATGATGAACAGATAGGCCGTCGCGCCCAGCCAGAGCACCAGGTTGGTGGGGTCGCCCTCGCGGCGCAGCCGCCGGATCGCGTGCACCAACGTCAGCACCGCGCCCAGAATGACGACGACCTCGAGTACCGGCAGGGTCCAGTTCTCCAGCCCGAACGGATTGCGGAATGCGACGAGCCCGCCCTCGGTCCGGCAGGAGAACCCCATCTCGGTCGCCAGCCGGGCGAATGTCGGCGAACAGTGATCGGACATGATTCCCCTTACTTCGACGAGGTCAATTCGGCTGTGTACCACAGGGTTACGTCATAACCCTCGTCGAAACGCCGGAACCACAGATCCGCGAGTTCGGGCAGATTCTCGTGTGCCGGATTGTGCCCCGGCATCTGGCTGCGCACGATTCCGCTCAACGCGACCAGTTGCTCCCGCAACGGCAATTCGGTGAACGCGCGCGGCATCGTCCCGTTATCCGGCACCCGCAACGGCGGAATCCACCGGCCCAACCGGCGGCGGTGCCGGTGCATGGCGAACATCGACAACGCGTCCACCTGCCGATCCTCCAGCGGCACATGGGCGTTGAAACCCTTGCAGGCGACGCGGATCACCTTCATCACGTGCCGGAAGATCGAAGGAGCCATCCGCATCCGGTAGACGTCGCTGCCCACGATCGAGTCGAAGATGATCAGCGCGGAGCTGCGGTGCTCGACCTCCTCCACGAAATGCCAGATGAACAGCGAGGCCACCCGATCGTCGCCGGGCGCGAACAGGGTCGCGTCGTTGTCCAGCATCAACTTGAACACCGGGGTGAAGGTGGCCTCGAGGTCCGCGGTGTAGGCCAGGCGGTAGTCCAGCGATGTCTTCGTGGTGAGCAGGTCGAATTCGCCGATCACCTCGTCCAGTGTCTCGCGCAGCCGCGGATACCGGCGGATCAGGCCGTTGACGTGCTGGCGGTGCGCGGTCGAATGCTGCCCCTCCTGGCGCACGAACGCATCGGCCTCCTCGGCCACCGCGGGATCGGTGATTCGCGGCATCGCCTCGCGAATCATGTTCACGATCATCTTCTCGAAGCCGATCGCCAGGAAGGACACCGCGTTCGCCATGGACGAGAAGGCCGGATTCTTCTCGTTCCACAGGAACGGGACATCGTAGTCCGCGAATGCGAATCGCATCTTGCGGACATGTAGGTCGGTCACCTGCTCTACCTCCGTTGTTCGTCCGGGGCACCGTTGCCCGCGCAGGCCGCTGGACAAGACGATCATACATAGCGACGTATGTTTGTATGATTGTATTCGCGTGGAACGCCGGCACCGGAATCGGGTGCGTTCCCTGGTAGCGTCGAGGGCCGATTCGATCGGGGGATCCCCCGCGACACCGGTTCGAGCCGAGAAAGCAGGGCTGTGGCACGACGACGCGGATGGGGCGGGAGCCCACCGAGCAGTGACGAGGAGGCATCCCGGCGCATCGTCGCCGCGGCCGTGGAATTGATCGGGCGCACCGGCTCGGAGGTCAACATCGCCGAGGTCGCCGAAGTGCTCGGCGTCACCCGGCAGACGGTGTACCGCTACTTCCCGAGTTCGGACGCGCTGATGCGGGCCGCGGCGTTCGCCTCGGTGGACGGCTTCCTGGATCGGCTCGCCCGGCGGGTCAGGGGTATCGACGACCCGGTCGAGGCGCTGATCGAGGGGGTCGTCTTCACGCTGTCCGAGGTCCGCTCCACTCCGCACCTGGGCATCCTGCTGTCGAGCACGTACTCCAATCCGCAGCCCGAGAGTCTGACCTCCGAGGAGGCCCAGGCCTTCGGCATGACGATGATCCGGCGCTTCGACGTCGACTGGGAACAGCACGGCTACGACGACCCCGCGCTGGCCGAACTCGTGGAGTACCTGCTGCGCACGATGCAGTCGTTCTTCCTCGCACCGGGCAGTCCGCCGCGCGGCGGCGAGGAACTGCGGCGCTATCTACGGCGCTGGATGGGCACAGCGATCCGGGCGCAGACCACATTTCGCGACCCGTCCGGACGTCCCCCGGGGGCGTCGTTCGAGGATACGGGCCAGTAACACTCATACGCCGTGCACATATCCACCAACAGGGTGCAGACTACGCACAACCAAATGTCGTAAGGCCGTGAAAGGAGTCGGCGAGTGTTCAGCCGCATCGCCATCGTGAACCGAGGTGAGGCCGCCATGCGGCTCATCCACGCCGCTCGAGATCTGGCCGCGGAAACGGGGCAGGCGATCGAAACCATTGCCCTCTATACCGATGTCGACCGGAACGCGACCTTCGTGCGCGAGGCCGACATCGCCTACGACCTGGGCCCGGCCTCGGCGCGCCCGTACCTGGACCTCAAGGCGCTCGAGCGCGCCCTGATCGCGACCAAGGCCGATTCCGCTTGGGTCGGTTGGGGTTTCGTCGCCGAGGACCCTGCCTTCGCGGAACTGTGCGAGCAGATCGGCATCACCTTCATCGGGCCCGACGCGGAGGCCATGCGCAAACTCGGCGACAAGATCGGCGCCAAGCTGATCGCCGAGGAGGTCGGTGTCCCGGTCGCGCCGTGGAGCCGCGGCGCGGTCGAATCCGTCGACGCGGCCGTCGCCGCCGCGGGCGAGATCGGCTACCCGCTGATGCTCAAGGCGACCGCGGGCGGTGGCGGGCGCGGTATCCGCGTCATCACCAACGAGGCCGATCTGATCGACGCCTACGAGCGCACCAGCCAGGAGGCCGCCCGTGCCTTCGGTAGCGGCGTGGTGTTCCTGGAGCGCCTGGTCACCGGAGCCCGGCACGTCGAGGTCCAGGTGATCGCGGACGGTCAGGGCACCGCGTGGGCACTGGGCGTGCGCGACTGCTCGGTGCAGCGGCGCAACCAGAAGATCATCGAGGAATCGGCCTCGCCGGTGCTCAGCGCCGAACAGGCCGCCGAACTCAAGGCCTCGGCCGAGCGGCTCGCGGTGACGGTCGGCTATCGCGGCGCGGCCACGGTCGAATTCCTCTACCACCCCGGCGAGAAGCTGTTCGCCTTCCTCGAGGTCAACACCCGGCTTCAGGTCGAGCACCCGATCACCGAATCCACCACCGGATTCGACCTGGTCCGCGCGCAGTTGCTGGTCGCCTCCGGCGGCAAGCTCGAGGGTGAGCCCCCGGCCGAGCGCGGTCACGCCATCGAGGCCCGGCTCAACGCCGAGGACCCCGACCGCGATTTCGCGCCCGCGCCAGGCCGCATCGCGCGCCTGGACCTGCCCGCGGGGCCGGGCATCCGGGTCGACACCGGCGTCAGCGAGGGCGACACGATTCCGGCCGCCTTCGACTCGATGATCGCCAAGATCATCGCCTACGGCCGCAACCGCGACGAGGCCCTGGGCCGGTTGCGTCGCGCGGTGGGGCAGACCCGCGTCGTCATCGAGGGCGGCGCGACCAACAAGAGCTTCGTGCTCGATCTGCTGAACCAGCCCGAGGTGATCGACGCCAGCGCCGACACCGGCTGGATCGACCGCGTGCGCGGCGAGGGACGACTGGTCTCGCACCGGCACTCCGCCATCGCGCTGGCCGCCGCCGCCATCGACGCCTACGAGGAGGAGGAGCGCGTCGAGCAGCACCGGCTGCTGTCCACCGCCTCGGGTGGACGTCCGCAGGTGCAGCACGAGAGCGGCCGTCCGCTGGATCTGAAGCTGCGCGGGGTCACCTACCGCGTGCGGGTCGCCCGCATCGGTGCGCACCGGTTCCGGATCGGGATCGAGGTCGGTGACGAGATCCGTACCGCCGCAGTCGATCTCGAGCGTTTCGACAGCCACACCGGACATATCGTGGTCAACGGCGCCCGCTATCGCCTGATCACCGGCACCCACGGGCCGACCAGCCTGATCGATGTCGAGGGCGTCACCCACCGGATCAGCCGGGACGAGGGCGGCGTCGTCCGCTCCCCCGCGCCCGCGCTGGTCGTCGCGATGCCGCTGGCGATCGGCGACGAGGTCGAGGCCGGCGCCCCCGTGCTCGTACTGGAGAGCATGAAGATGGAGACGGTGCTGCGCGCGCCGTTCCGCGCCCGGGTCAAGGAGTGCGGCGTCTCGGTCGGCAGCCAGGTCGAGACCGGCGCACCGCTGCTGCGCCTGGAACCGCTGGCCGAGGACGGCGAGGCGCCCGAGGCAGCCTCGACCGGCGCGGTCGAGCTGGACCTGCCCAGCGAGCCGGATTCGGTGCGGCCGGACGAGCGCCTCGCTCGCGGGCTGCAGGATCTGCGCAGTCTGCTGCTGGGCTTCGATGTCGACCCGCACGACGAGAGCCGCGTGGTCGAGGACTACCTGGCCGCGCGCCGGGCCTCGATCGCGAACAACCACCGGCCGCTCGCCGAGGAAATCGAACTCGTGCAGATGTTCGCCGACCTCACCGAACTGAGCCACAACCGGTCCTTGGACGAGGAGGGCGAGCACGGCCACGTGCACAGCGCCCGCGAATACTTCCACACCTATCTGCAGAGCCTGGACGTCGAACGCGCCGGACTGCCCGAGGCGTATCGGGCGCGGCTGTCCCGCGCCCTGGCGCACTACGGGGTCACCGACCTGGACCGCACCCCCGATCTCGAGGGCGCGGTGTTCCGGATCTTCCTGGCCCAGCAGCGGCCGTCGGACACCGTCACGGCCGTCACCACGCTGTTGCGCGAGTGGCTGCGCGAGCCGGTGCCGGACCGCGTGCTGCGCGAGCCGGTCGGCCTGGCGCTCGAGCGTCTGGTCGCCGCGACGCAGGTGCGGTTCCCGGTGATCTCCGACCTCGCCCGCGGTCTGGTGTACGCCTGGTACGGCCAGCCGCTGCTGCGGCGCAACCGCGCCCGGGTTTACACCAACGTTCGTAAACACCTGCGGCACTTGGACGCTCACCCGGACTCGCCGGATCGCGCCGAGCGCATCGCCGAGACGGTACGCAGCACCGAACCGCTGGTGCGCCTGCTGGGTCAGCGCCTGGTACGCGGCAACCTGGACAACTCGGTCATGCTCGAGGTGCTGACCCGCCGGTACTACGGCAACAAGGGCCTGAGCGATGTGCGCACCCAGCAGGTCGGCGACTGCAACTTCGTGATCGCCGAGCGTCGCGGCACCAGCCTGGTCTCGGCCGCGGTGAGCTTCGACGCGCTGGACACCGTGCTGCGCGGCCTGGCCGAACTGGCGACCGGCACGATGTCCATCGAGGCCGACATCTACCTCGGCTGGGAGCGTCAGCCCGAGGACTTCGACGAGATGGCCTCGGCGCTGCAGGAGGTTCTGGCCGCGCACCCGCTGCCGAACCAGGTGCACCGAATCACCGCCACCGTCGCCGGCAGCGGCGGCGCGGTCATGCACCACCACTTCACCTTCCGCCCCACCTCGACCGGTATGACCGAGGAGCGGCTGATCCGCGGACTGCATCCGTACATCGCGGAGCGGATGCAGATGAAGCGGCTGCGCAAGTTCGACCTGACCCGGTTGCCGTCCTCGGACGACGACGAGGTGTACCTGTTCCGCGCCGTCGCGAAGGAGAACCCCGCCGACGAGCGGCTCGTGGCCTTCGCCCAGGTCCGCGACCTGACGCCGCTGCGCGAACACGACGGACGGCTGCTCGCTCTGCCGACCGCCGAGGCCACCATCGCGACCTGCCTCGACTCGATCCGCCGCGCGCAGTCCCGGCGGCGCTCGGCCAAGCGGTTCAACACCAACCGCATTGTGATGTACATCTGGCCGCCGATCGATCTGACCGCCGCGGAGTTCGCGACGATCGTCGAGCGCGTCGAGCCGACCACGGTCGGCGCCGGTCTGGAGGAGATCCTGATCATCGCCCGCGAGCGTGATCAGGAGACCGGTGAGCTGAACAAGGTCGCCATCCGGATCTGCTTCAACGCCACCGGCGGCACCGAGACGATCGTCGGCGAGCGGACCGACGAGGCCGTCGAACCGCTCGACGAGTACCGGCAGAAGGTGCTGCGCGCGAGCAGCCGCAACACCGTCTACCCGTACGAATTGACCGCTCTGCTGGGCGATTTCACCGAGTACGACCTCGACGACCAGCACGCGCTGGTGCCGGTCGACCGGCCGCGCGGCCACAACACCGCGGCGATCGTCGCGGGTGTGGTGAGCACGCCGACCGAGCGGCATCCGCAGGGACTGACCCGCGTCGTCCTGCTCGGCGATCCGACCAAATCCCTCGGCGCGCTGTCCGAACCGGAATGCCGCCGGGTGATCGCCGCCCTGGATCTGGCGGAAAAGCTCGACGTTCCGCTGGAGTGGTACACGCTGTCCTCCGGCGCCCGGATCGCGATGAATTCCGGTACCGAGAACATGGACTGGGTTGCCGCGGCGCTCAAGCGGATCGTCGAGTTCACCCAGTCCGGCCGCGAGATCAACATCGTGGTCACCGGCATCAACGTCGGCGCTCAGCCGTACTGGAACGCCGAGGCCACCATGTTGATGCACACCCGCGGAATCCTGGTCATGACACCGGATTCCACGATGGTGCTGACCGGTAAGCAGGCGCTGGACTTCTCCGGCGGTGTCTCCGCCGAGGACAACTTCGGCATCGGCGGCTACGACCGGGTGATGGGCCCCAACGGCCAGGCGCAGTACTGGGCGCCGAACCTGGCCGCGGCGCGCGGCATCCTGATGTCGCACTACGACCACACCTACATCGCGCCGGGCGAGCAGTCGCCCCGGCGAGCACAGACCGGCGACCCGGTCGATCGCGACATCTCCGAATACCCGCACGTGTTGGCGGACAGCGATTTCAGCACCGTCGGTGAGATCTTCTCCACCGCGAGCAACCCGGATCGCAAGAAGCCCTTCGATATTCGGACCGTCATGCGGGCGCTGTCGGATCAGGACCACCCGGTGCTCGAGCGCTGGGCGGGAATGGCCGACGCCGAAACGGCCGTCGTGCAGGACGCGCACCTCGGCGGAATTCCGGTGTGCCTGCTGGGTATCGAGTCGCGCGGCGTGCCGCGGCGCGGCTTCACCCCGACCGACGGTCCGGACACCTACACCGCGGGCACGTTGTTCCCGCAGTCGTCCAAGAAGGCCGCGCGGGCGATCAACGCGGCCAGCGGCAACCGGCCGCTGGTCGTGCTGGCGAACCTGTCCGGCTTCGACGGATCGCCCGAGTCGATGCGCAAGCTGCAGCTCGAATACGGCGCCGAGATCGGCCGGGCGATCGTGAACTTCGAAGGGCCCATCGTGTTCTGCGTGATCTCGCGCTATCACGGCGGCGCGTTCGTGGTGTTCTCCAAGGCGCTCAACCCGAATATGACGGTGCTGGCGCTGGAGGGTTCGTTCGCCTCGGTGCTCGGTGGCGCACCGGCCGCGGCCGTGGTGTTCGCCGGTGAGGTCGACACCCGTACCGCGACCGACCCGCGGGTGCGGGAGCTGGAGGCGCGCGCGAGCAACGCCACCGGCGCGGACCGGGCCGCCCTGACCGCCGAACTGGACGAGACCCGGACCTCGGTCCGGGCCGAGAAGCTCGGTGAGGTGGCCGCGGAATTCGATCGCGTGCACAGCATTCAGCGCGCGGTGGAGGTCGGTTCGGTGGACGCGATCGTGCGTCCGGCGGAACTGCGGCCGCAGATCATCCAGGCGATCGAGGCTCGGCTGTCGAACTGAGATCCGCTCCCCGGACGTGATATTCGCGTCCGGCAGGCCCGGCGTCGCGCCCATCGAATCGTTTTCGGTGGGCGCGACGCCGTATTCGTCAGGAGATTCCCGTGAGCAAGTACACCCACGGCCATCACGAGACGGTGCTGCGCTCGCACCGGCAGCGCACCGCGGCCAATTCCGCCGCCTATCTGCTGCCGCACCTGAATCCGGACGACGCGCTGTTGGACATCGGCGCCGGACCGGGAACGATCACGCTCGATCTGGCCGGCCGGGTGCGGCGGGTCACGGCCACCGAGATCGGCGAGGCCGAACTGGCGCTGTCCCGGGAGCTGGCCGCCGCACGCGGCGTCACCGATATCGAATTCAGCGTGCAGGACGTGCACGAGCTGACCTTCGCGGACGGTTCTTTCGATGTCGTGCACGCACACCAGGTGCTGCAGCACGTGGCGAATCCCGTTGCGGCGCTGGGCGAGATGATGCGGGTCGCCCGCCCGGGCGGGCTCGTCGCCGCACGGGACGCCGATTACGCCGGATTCGTCTGGTGGCCGGCACTTCCCGAACTCGACGAGTGGTTGCGGCTGTACCGCACGGCCGCGCGCGCCAACGGCGGTGAGCCCGACGCGGGCCGCCGGATGTTGTCCTGGGCGCGGGCCGCGGGCGCCACCGATATCACGGCGACCTCGTCCACCTGGTGCTATGCCACGCCCGAGGATCGAGGCGAGTGGGGCGGCATGTGGGCCGCGCGGATCGTCGAATCCGCCCTGGCGCGGCAACTGGTCGACTCCGGCCTCGCGAACACCGCGGACCTGCGACGCATCAGCGGCGCTTGGCGGCAGTGGGCCGATGCCGAGGACGGATGGATGTCGATCGTGCACGGCGAGATATTGATTCACGTGCCCGCGCAATAGTGTTGCGCCGCAGCACAATCGCTGTTCGAGGCACTATCCGGACACGAATTCCCTGCCGCCACTGACGATTCGCGTGGTCCGGCCGCAGATCTCGCTGTGATCAAGACCCTTCGTGTTGCTCACCCATAACCCGCCGCGGTCCGTCATTATGGGGATCTGATTTTGCTGGTTCGGGTTTCGGAAGTTGTGAGTGGCGTAGTGGCGGGTTCGAAGTCGGTCCGATCCTCGGGCTGGGTGAAGATTGCGGTATCGGTACTGGTCCTGGTGGTCGCCGCGGTGTCGTGGTGGATCAGCAACGGCAAGACCACCGGTTCGGGGTCGGCCACCGGCAAGGCGTCCACGGCACTGGCGCAGCTGGCCAAGTTGACCGTCGCCCCCGAGGACACCGGCAACACCTACAACCGCGACGACTGGCCGCACTGGGCCGGGCAGGGCAAGAGCTGCGACACCCGCGAGATCGCCCTGCAGCGCCAGGGCACCGATGTCAAGACCGACGCCCAGTGCCGTGCCGTGTCGGGTACCTGGGTCTCGGCCTACGACGGCGTGGTCATCCACGACGCCGGTGAAACCGACCTGGACCATGTCGTCCCGCTCGCCGAGGCCGCCCGCTCCGGCACCCGCAACTGGACCAAGGACCAACGCAAGGCCTTCGCCAACGATCTCGACCAACTCCAGGTCGTCTCCGCGCGCTCCAACCGGCAGAAGGGCGATCAGGACCCCGCCCACTGGCTGCCCGAAAAAGACAGCTGCGCGTACACCGTCAAATGGGTGGCCACGAAAACCAAGTACCACCTGACCATCGACAAGGCCGAACACGACGCCATCAACGGCGTCCTGACACACTGCACCAGCTGATCCCACGTTCGGCCGGCCGGAATCGACAGCGCACGCCCAACGGTAGGCGTCCCCGAAATATGTTTCGCCACTTCATCGTTCCGGTGGGCAACACGCTCGGGAGGCCGACGGCCGAAGTGGCGCAGCCCATTGCGGCTCGCCGGATGTAACTCCTTGCCGCAGCATGGTTTCCGGCCGAGATCAGACCGCGAGAGCGGGTGGCGGTAGCACCGATCGGATGAACTGTGCGGCGGCCCGGTAAGCGAGCCGCGATTCCGGGATCAGAGCGGGGAGGGCCTGGAACACGTGCATCTGGTCCGGCCAGTTCTGCAGCGTGCACGGGGTGCCGGTGGCGGACCAGCGGCGGGCCAGGGTGGTGGCGTCCGCGCCGAAGAATTCGGCGTCGCTGGTATGGATCAGAGCCGGGGGCAGTCGCATGCCCGGTTCGGGACACAGGGCCAGCGGAGTTCTGGTGAAGTGAGCTATCGCCTTGCGGGACACCGGAATCGAAAGCAGGCCCTCGCGGCGAGCGCCCGGGTGGCCGATCGCCAAGCCGAGGCTCAGATCCGCCATCGGCGAGAACAGCACCAGAGCCGCGGGCGGGGGCTGGCCCGCGCGGGCGAGATCGATGGCCAGTTGAGCGGCCAGGAAACCGCCCGCCGAATCGCCCGCCACGATGATCCGGTCCGCGGACCCGACCTGGGCCAGAAGCCGGCGGTAGGCCGCCGAAACATCCTGTGCCGCAGCGGGAAAGGGGTGTTCGGGCGCGAGCCGGTAATCGACGCTGAAAACCGGCATCCGGGTTGCGGTGGACAGCCGCGAAACCACGCCGCGATAGGCGGAGGCCGAGCCCGCGACGAATCCGCCGCCGTGGACGTACAGCATGACGTGCTCGGCCCTGGTCACCCGCGGACCGCGCACCCACTCACCGTGCACGCGTTCACCGTTCACCGAACCACCCCGGACGCGCTCGACCTGCGTGCCGCGCAATATCGGTGCGGCCGTGCGCAACATCTGGTCGATCACCGGACGCGCCAGCAGCAACGTCCGGGCGTCGACCGGGGCGAGCGCGGCCAGCCGGCGCACGGTCAGCGCGGACACCCGGCGCACCGCCCGCGCGCGCACCGAGCCGCGGACGACCTCGGTCCCGGTCATACGACGCTCCCGGGCCGATTCGTGAACGGCGGCTCTGCCGCGACACTCTTCATCAGGCGACCGTACAAGACCACAAATTACATTGCAATGTTGCAGACACGTCAGCGGCTCAGATCGGTCGCATGCTCCAGCCGCGCCAGCTTCTCGGGGTTGCGCACGGCGTAGAGCCCGGTGATCCGTCCCTCGTCGATGCGCACCGCCAGCACCGTGTCGATCTCGTCGTCGAACTTCAGGATCAATGCCGGGTAACCGTTGACCTCGACAGGCTCGGGCTGCAGGCCCGCCTCGATCAGGCCGGCGAACCTGCCTCGGCGCGCGGCCAGCAGCCGGGCCACCTTCCGGGCCCCCGTGATGGGCCGCGATATGGTCTGCCGGAGCCCGCCGCCATCGCCGACCAGCACCACATCGGGCGCGAGAATGTCCAGCAGGCCCTGCATATCTCCGGTCCGGACCGCCCGCTCGAACGCCTCGAGCGCGGTCCGCGTCTGGGCCGGGGAGACCATCTCGCGGGGCCGCCGGGCCGCGACGTGCGCGCGGGCGCGGTGCGCGATCTGCCGCACCGCGGCCGGGGTCTTGCCGACGGCCTCGGCGATCTCGTCGTAGGCCAGATCGAACACCTCGCGCAGTACGAACACCGCCCGCTCGGTGGGCGCGAGCGTTTCGAGCACGAGCAGCATCGCCATCGACACGCTCTCCGCGAATTCCACGTCCGCGGCGACATCGGGCGAGGTCAGCAGCGGTTCGGGCAACCAGGACCCAACATAGGACTCCCGGCGGCGGCCCATGGTGCGCAACCTGGTCAGGGCCTGGCGAGTGGTGATCCGCACCAGATACGCGCGCTGATCGCGAACCTGTTCCAACTCGACGCCGACCCACCGCAGCCACGTCTCCTGCAACACGTCCTCGGCGTCCGCCGCCGAGCCGAGCATCTCGTAGGCCACGGTGAACAACAGATTGCGATGGGCGAGAAAGGCTTCGGTCGCCGGGTCGGCCCGTCCCGCCGCGGGCTCCCCATCGTGCGAATCAGTGCCGCTCATCGACGCTCCTATCAGCTCGGTCCGAATCGCGTGGTCCGGCGAACTCCGATCCCGCACGGTCTGTGCCATCGAATCGAATCGCATACGCGTCGCCCACCAGACGCCGGTCCCCCTCGATCTGTGACAGCCACCGGGAGTGACGGTCGTCACCTGGGCCGATCTGTCACATCGCCCGGGCCGCCGACGTCGAATGCGCGACTCGAGCGCGGTGCCGGTATCGAGCCGGACCCGCGAAATATTCACCAAGGAGACATCATGAACCTCGCACTGTGGATCGCCGCCGGAGTACTTGCCACCGTGGCACTGTTCGGCGGGATCACCAAGACCTTCGTGCCGAGAGAGAAACTGGCCCAGGCGCCCGGCGGCGGCTGGACCGGGCACGCCACGACCGGCTTCGTCAAGAGCCTGGGAATCCTGGAGATCCTCGCCGCGGCCGGATTGATCCTGCCCGCCGCGCTCGATATCGCAGTGCTGGTGCCGGTGACCGCGGTGTGCTGGGTGGCGCTGATGATCGGCGCGATCATCACCCACCTTCGCCACGACGAGGCCAAGGTCGTGACGGTCAACGTGATCTACCTGGCGATCGCGGTCTTCGTGGCCACCGGGCGCCTGTGAGCGCACACAACCGATCGTTGTGTCATGCCGCCTCGCGGTTGTTTGATTCCCTTGTGCGCGAACTGGTTTCATGCACCACGTCAACGTCGGGTTGTTCGAACGAGGTGGTGCGCGGGTGCGTGGGACGGGTGAGTCGCTGGGACGCCGATTCAACTGGTTGTGGACGGCATACGCGGTCAGCGCGTACGGATCGGGCCTCGGTTTCGGCGCGTTGCCGCTGATCGCGGTGCGTGTCCTGCACGCCGGGCCCGCGCGGGTGTCGGCGCTGTCCGCCGCGGGCCTGACAGTGGGCGCGCTGATCGCGGTGCCGCTGGGTCCGTGGATGGAATTCCGCCGCAAACGCCCGGTGATGATGACGATGGATCTGGTCCGGTTCGGGGTACTGGCCACGATCCCGCTCGCCTTCGCGCTGGGCGTGCTCGGCTTCGCGCAACTGCTCATCGTCTCGGTGGTGACCGCGGCGTCGGAGATCACCTTCAAGGCCGCGAGCGGCGCATATCTGAAAAGCCTTGTCCCGAAGGAGAATCTGCTCGTCGCCAACGCGCGATTCGAATCGACGACCTGGACCGCGCAGACGATCGGGCCTCCGCTCGGCGGCGCGGCCATGGGGCTGCTGGGCCCCGTGGTGACCGTCGTCATCGATGCGACGAGCTATCTGTTGTCCGCGCTGAGTATCAGGGCGATCGGCGGCGAACCGCGGCCGGCCCGCGATCGGTCCGCCGGAATGCGACCGGCGGATCTGCTGGACGGCTGGCGCTGCCTGTTCGAACACCCCCGGCTGCGACTCCTGCTGGCCAACAGCGCGCTGACCGCCGGACTGATCCTCGCCGCCGAACCGCCCCTGATCGTGCTGATGGTCGGTCCTCTGGGTTTCGCGCCCTGGCAGTACGGACTCGCCTTCGCCATACCGTGTGCCGGTGGTCTGATCGGAGCCCGCCTGTCCCGGCCGCTCGCACAGCGGTTCGGCCGACATCGCGTCATGCTCGGCGCCGGCATCCTGCGTGCTGTCTGGCCGGTCGGGCTGGCGTTCATCGGGCCGGGCATCCCCGGCCTGGTCCTGGTCATCGTGATCGAGCTGGGGCTGATCCTGTGCATGGGGATATTCATGCCGCTGCTGGCCACCTACCGCCTCGAACAGCTGGGCTCCGACCGCGTCGCCCGCGCGCTGTCGGCCTGGACGATCACCCAGCGCGCCACCACCGCGACCCTCACCGCCCTCGGCGGTGTCCTCGCATCGCTCACCACCCCGCGCACCGCCATCGCCGTCGCCGGAGTCCTGCTGCTCGCGACTCCCCTCCTCCTGCCCCGCCGCGAGCACGCCGAAAGCCTTGGCGATGAATCTCGAAGCCAGGATCATCCGGACCGGAAACCGACCCCGGCCGAGGTTCGACCCCGAGGCGGAGCATCGTCTCCGCCGGCCGGTGCGCAGCCGAATGCGCTGCGGCGGAATAGGTGACGCGGGGAACACCGTTGACTCCGCACATGAGACTCGGAGTCGCACTCGCGCACACGGCCGTCACCAACTACGTCGAGGAGATCATCCAGCAGGCGCGAGCCGCCGCGGAGCGCGGCGTGGGCTCGGTGTGGTTCGGGCAGCGGATGGACTACGACTCGCCGATGCTGGCCGCGATCGTGGGCCGTGAACTACCCGGACTACAGGTCGGCACCTCGGCGATTCCGGTGATCGGCCGCCATCCGCTGCTGATCTCCGCGCAAGCCCAGACCGCGCAGGCCGCCACCAACGGCCGGTACCACCTCGGCCTCGCTCTCGGATCAGCCCTTGCCGCAGGCGCTTTCGGCGCGCAGTTCGACCGCCCGATCGCCCGGCTGCGCGAATTCCTCACCGCGCTGCGCGAACTCCTCGACACCGGGAGCGCGGATTTCCGCGGCGAACTGTTCACCGTCACCCCGCCTCTGCCCACCGCGGTGATCGGGGCACAGCCGCGGGTTCCGGTGCTGGTGGCCGCCATGGGCCCGCAGGCACTGCGCGTGAGCGGCGAACTCGCCGACGGCATCCTGCCGTACCTGGCCGGGCCGCGGACGCTCGGCGACCACATCGTTCCCGTGGTCACCGAATCGGCCGGGACGGCGCCGCGCGTCGTCGCCTTCGTGCCGGGCGTGGTGACCTCCGACATCGAGGGCGCCCGCGCCAAGGCCGTCGAGCAGCTCGCCTTCTACGAACAGGTGCCGTCGTACCGCAGGGTCATCGAACTCGAAGGCGCTACCCGGGCCGCCGATCTGGCCGTCATCGGGAACGAGGAGACCGTCGCCGCCGCAATCCAGCGCTATTTCGACGCGGGCGCCACCGAGGTCGTACTCACCGCCACCGATCTGGCAGGCCCCGACGACCAGCGCCGGACCTGGCAGTTGCTCGGCGAACTCACCGGACATTAGCCGAGGGCCACAGGAGTTCATGTCGGTCATTCACGCTCGGAGGTTGAAAAGAGATTTCGAGCAAATCCGGCGATAGGCGCTTATTTCGCCTATTTCACTATTCGCACCGCCCGGCGCTGAGATTACCGAATCGGCGGTGACCAGCACACGAGGTGCAGCCAAATTGTTTTCGGCGCATCCGGCACGTCGGCACGCGATGACCGGCTCGATTGATGACAATGCTGCGCATGACGGACACGGCCATGAGCGGGTTGGTAAATCGGCAGGCGGACCGCGTTCACGATGAATCGCGGCCCCGGCAGGGATTCCGGCCCGATATCGAGGGTTTACGAGCGATTGCCGTCGTCGCCGTCGTGCTGTTTCATGCGGGTATCCCCGGGTTCGGCGGCGGATTCGTCGGCGTGGACGTCTTTTTCGTGATATCCGGCTTTCTGATCACCGGAATTCTGTGCCGGGAAGTAACAGCCACCGGCACTGTCGAATTGGCCCGGTTCTACGGCGCCCGTGCTCGCCGGCTGCTCCCCGCGGCCGGCATCGTGGTGATCGCCACCGCGATCGCCGCGGTGGTGCTGCTGCCGCCGTTGCGGGCCCGCCAGGTCCTCGGCGACGGAATCGCCGGCGCGCTGTACGTCGGGAACTACCGGCTGGCGCTGCGCGGCACCGACTATCTCGCCGCGGACACGCCGCCCTCGCCGTTCGAGCACTTCTGGTCACTCGGCGTGGAGGAGCAGTTCTATCTGGTGTGGCCGGTGCTCATCATCGCGACGGCGTGGCTCGTGCGGCGCCGCCGCGGCGGATCGAACACACCGCTTCCCTACCTGATCGTCCTCGCGGTGGTCGCCGCGCTCTCGTTCACGATCTCCCTGATCTGGACCGGCGCGCTGCCGCCGTGGGCGTTCTTCTCGCTGCCCTCGCGGGCGTGGGAATTGGCCATCGGCGGTCTGGTGGCGCTCGCTGTCACCGCGTGGTCGCGGTTGCCGCGATCGGTGGCCGCACTCGCCGGCTGGATCGGGCTGGTTCTGGTCGTGCTGGCCTGTGCCCACTTCGACGGCCGGACACCGTATCCCGGCAGCGCGGCCCTCGCGCCGGTGGTGGGCGCGGCCCTGATGATCGTATCCGGTTGCGCCGAAACACGTTTCGGAGTCGGCCGGCTGCTGGCCCAGGATTGGGTGCGGGCGATCGGCGCACTGTCCTACACCTGGTACCTGTGGCACTGGCCGGTGCTGCTGCTGGCGCCACATCTGCTCGGCCACCCACTCGGAACGGTCGGCTCGTTCGGTGCGATCGTGATGGCCGCCGGACTCGCCATGCTCACCAAGTGGACCATCGAGAATCCGGTCCGCTTCGCCGCGCCGTTGCGGAACTCGGCCGTCCGCAGCCTCGCGTGCGGCGGCGTGTGCACGATGGTCACCACAGGTGTGGTGCTGTGTGCGCTCGTATTCGTCCCCGCCCCGGTCGGGCACGGCACGGCCGCGCCGTCCCTCGTTCTCACCGCACCTCGGATACCGGCCGCACCCGCGGCCGACCCGCGCGACGAGGCGGTTGGGCAGCTGATGAGCCGGGCGCAGGCCGCGGTCGCCGCCTCGGCCGAAATCCGTTCCGTACCTTCGAATCTCACTCCCACGCTCGACGATGCGCCCGGCGACAAGGCCGACGTTTTCTCCAACGGCTGCGTACGTTCGTGGCGCGATGTGGGCCAGGCCGAGTGCGCCTCGGGTGATCCGAACTCGCCCACCACGGTGGCCCTGGTGGGCGACTCGCACGCGGCGATGTGGAATCCGGCGCTCGAGCCGATCGCCGCGGCGCGGCACTGGCGGCTGGAGACGATGGCCAAGGTGACCTGCCCCCTGATGGACCTGCCCATCACCAGCCCCTATCTGGGCCGGGAGTACACCGAATGTGAGCAATGGCGCGGCCAGGTGCTCGACCGGCTGCGGACCGAACACCCGCGGTTGATCGTGGTGGACATGTCCCGGCGCTACGGCGGCGACTTCGGCTTCGTCTCCTACGACCGCGCCTGGATCGACGGCCTGGCCCGCCTGGTCGCCCGGCTGCGCACGCTCGGTTCGGCCGTACTCGTGCTCGGGCCGATCCCCGATCCGCACACCACGGTGCCGGCGTGCCTGTCCGAGCACATCGACGATGCCACCGCGTGCGCCCCCGCGCGCCCGGCCGGGGTGAACGCCCCGGGAGTCTCCGCCGAACAGGCCGCGACCACGGCCGGCGGCGGGCAGTACACCGATCTGACCCCGATGTTCTGCACCGCCGTCCGCTGCCCGGTCATCGTCGGCAACACCCTGGTGTTCCGCGACGACAATCACCTCACGGTCGGCTACGCCCGGACCCTCGGGCCGGTGATCGGCGCACTCACCGATCGCGCCCTCGCCCGCGAATGAGAGTTCCGGTCGTCGCGGCGGTTGCCGGCATCGCGCCCACCCGACCGTCCGGCGCACGAGTTCAGTTGCGGCCGGAGGTGATGTAGTAGTACATCGGGTCGACCATGGCGAGCAGGTGCTCGATCTCGCTGTCGGTGAACCGGTTTCGACGGCTTACGGTGATCAGCACCAGATCGTTGATCGTCTGGGCGATGGTGTCGAACTCGCTGTCGGCCGATGCGGACCCGCCATCGGCCTTGTGCCGCACGGGATTCACCCGGCTCAGCTCGGCGCTGCCCGCGGCGGCGAGTGCGCGCAGCACGCCGGTGGACCCCCGGGAGCTCCCGGCCGTCGCGGCGTGGTTGTAGAACTGGATCGCGCCCTGCAGGAGGGTGGCCGGATGCGGACGCACCAGGGATCCGGCCCGTTTGTCCGCGAGGGGCGCACTGCCGGAACGGATCTCGCGATGGCTCAGGGCACGGGCCTTCGCCGTGAGGTATCGCGCCACCAGAATATCGCGGATCGTGCCGTACTCGGTGGTGCGCAGCAGATCGATCGACGCTTGCTCGTAATCCTCGACGGCAGAGGCGATCTCGCCCGGTTCGGCGGCCGGGCCGCAGCGGTCGAGCCGACGGGCGAAGGCGTCCAGGCGCAACAGCGCCCGGATGTTGCCCTCGTGCCGATGACGTTCGCTGGTGGTCACGGCGAAGCAGGCGAGCAGCTCACTTCGAATGGCGCCCATGCGATCTGCGAATACCGCGGTGTACGTCCCCCGGTGAGCCGGGTGCGTGGCGTAGGCCGTCTCCACTCGGCACAACCCGACGATGATGTCGGCGAGTTCCCCGGCGCGCAGCGTGTCGCCCGGCTCACGGGATATGGTCGCCGCGGGTGCGCACATCTGCGCCAGCGTGACCGCGATGGTGTGCAACGAGCGCATTTCTCGCTCCGGGTCCTCCTCACACAGGGCGCGGGCGTGATCGGCGCGGAATCGCGCGAGTTCGCGATGCAGTATCCAGCCCAGCGTCTCGGCGAAGGCCGACTCGGTCTCCTTGATCGACCGGATCCGGCTCAATCCGGTGGGCTCGTACTCCGCATTCCGGCACAGTACGGCCTCGGCGGCGGCGGCCGCGCGGGTGCAGCGGATGCCCATCATGCAGTCCAGGCGCGAGTGCGGATCGACCAGACTCATTCCCCGCCTGGCCCATTCACCGGCCGTGGTCGCCGGATGGCGATCGCCTCGACGATGACGTAGCAGATACCGTTCGGCGAGTTCGGCGGACCAGAACACCATATCGGGCCGATCCTCCCGCGCCGTCGCCTCCGCGAACTGCTCGCGCAGACCATCGATATCGAAGTGGCGAGCCGAGAAACGCGCCTCCAGCCGTTCGGCGTCGACACTGTCGCGCGCGGTCCGTTGCGAACGGCCGCCGCGGGCGGCCAGCTCCGCGATCGGCCCGGGAACCGGACGGTTCTCCGCGGTGATGTTCTCCACGACCGCGCGGGCGAGCGCTTCGACGGTCTTGAAATGCTTCCACATGGTGGCCTTGGGAATCGGCCCCTCGCTGCCGTCGCGCCGCAGGTATCCGCGCGCCTCGGCACACACATCGGCGTTGGTCAGCCGCTCGATCGAGGCACCGGCCGCGGGTGCGGCTATTCGCGCGAGCATCACCTGCTCGGCCGCGGTCACGATCATCGCGCGAGTTCGCTCCTCGACGGTCCGGCCGGTGCGCGCCTGATAGCTGGAGGAACCGGAATGCATTGGGATGGATGACACAGCCAAGAGTCTATTGCAGTACACAGCGCTATGAACGCGTCTATTCCGGCTAGGGTCGAACGAGCGACAAACCGGCAATCGGCCGGTTTCAGGAGAGGGGACACTGTGGAGACAACCGCCGCGAAACTCGCCCTGCTGCACCAGAACCTCGCGGACGCCCGGGAACCGGCCGGCGCGGTGGGAGTCGCCAAACGCGCGGCGAAGGGTATTCCCAGCCCTCGTCAGCGCATCGACATGCTGGTGGATCCGGGCAGTTTCCTGGAATTCGGTGCGCTGATGCGCCAACCCGGCTCCCCGGACGCGCTGTACGGCGACGGCGTGGTCACCGGACGCGCCCGCATCGAGGGGCGCCCGGTGGTGGTCATCTCGCACGACCAGACCGTGTACGGCGGCTCGGTGGGTGAGATGTTCGGCCGGAAGGTCGCGCTGGCAATGGATTCCGCGGCCGATGTCGGCTGCCCGTTCATCGCGATCAACGACTCCGGCGGCGCCCGGGTGCAGGACGCGGTGACCTCGCTGGCCTGGTACGCGTCCATGAGCCGACGGCAGCAGCGGCTGTCCGGCGTGGTCCCGCAGATCTCGCTGATGCTGGGCAAATGCGCTGCGGGCGCGGTCTATTCACCGATCAACACCGATGTGCTGATCGCGACCGAGGCCGCCTACATGTTCGTCACCGGTCCGGACGTCATTCGCCAGACCACCGGCGAGGAGGTCACTCTCGAGGAACTCGGCGGCGCTTTCAACCAGGCCCGCAATGGCAACATCCACCATGTCGCGGCCGACGAGCAGGCCGCGTTCGACTGGGCGCGAAGGTATTTGAGCTTCATGCCCGCGAGTTGTTTCGATTCTCCGCCGGTGGTGAATCCGGCCCTGGAACCCGAGATCACCGATTCGGACCGGGAGTTGAACGCGATCATCCCGGATGCGGATCGCAGCGGTTACGACATGTACGACATTCTGCTGCGGATCTTCGACGACGGCGATTTCCTGGAGGTCGGCGATACCGCGGCCCGCAATATGATCACCGGCTTCGCCCGGGTGGACGGCCGCAGCGTCGGCGTGGTGGCCAATCAGCCGCTGGTGTCCAGCGGCGCGATCGATGCGCGGTGTTCGGACAAGGCGGCGCATTTCATCCGGCTGTGCGACGCGTTCGGGCTGCCGCTGGTCTTCGTCGTCGACACTCCCGGCGTTCTGCCGGGCGTGGAGGAGGAGAAGATCGGCGTGATCAAGCGCGGTGGCCGGTTCTTCTACGCGGTCGTGGAGGCCACGGTGCCGATCGTCACCGTCGTCGTGCGCAAGGCGTACGGGGGCGGTTATGCGGTGATGGGCTCCAAACAGCTCGGCGGCGACCTCAATTTCGCCTGGCCCACCGCGCGCATCGCGGTGATGGGCGCCGAAGCCGCGGTCGGTCTCATCCAGCGCCGTCGGCTCGAGGCCGCCTCGGACGAGGAACGCCCGATTCTGCGCCGGCAGATGGTCGATTTCTACAACGAATCCATCGCGACCCCCTGGACCGCCGCCGAACGCGGCTACATCGACGCCGTCATCGAACCCGCGCACACCCGCCTGGAAATTCGCAAAGCACTGAATCTACTGCGCGACAAGACACTTCGGCACGGGCCCCGCAAGCACCACCTGCTGCCGCTATAGCGGGCCGCCGGGCTCGGCGAACGCGTCCGGATCCGCGCACAGGGCCTTCAGGTCGTCGAACGAGCGGGTGATGTACTCGTTCAGGTCATCGGCGGAGTCGTTGCGCCACAGGCGAATCGCCTCCCCGATCGTCGCCATGCCGATCTCCGCGGCCAGCCGCGCCCGCCGCCGCGGGATTCCGCGGGCGGCCAGTGCCTCGGCAACGACCTCGACCATGTTCGCGGCCTTGGCGAGTTCCCGTTCGCGCAGCGCCGGTGTCGCGGCGATGATGCGCGATCGCGGCTCGGACAGGGCCCGCCGGCTCTCCAGATAGGGCACCACGGTCCGGAACGCCGCGCACAGGATCGCCAGTGGCGCAGGCGTTCCGGGCACCGCGGCGATCGCGGCGGTCAGCGACTCGCGCATGACGCTCTCGCCGCCGAACAGCACCTCGCGCTTGTCCGCGAAATGGCGGAAGAACGTGCGTTCGGTGACACCCGCGGCGGCGGCGATCTCGGCCGTGGTGGTCGCGTCGTATCCGTTGCGGCCGTACAGGGTGATCGCCGCCTCCTGGAGGCGAGCGCGCGCTTGTTCTCCGCTGCGTGGCACAGCGGCAGTCTACAAGAGGTGTCAGTCACTGACGCAACATGATAGCGTCAGTGACTGACGCTATCGGTCGCGCACTCATCGGGAGGATCTCATGCGCATCTTCGTCACCGGCGGTTCCGGACTCACCGGCCCCGCCATCGTCTCCGAACTCATCGCCGCCGGTCACGCGGTCACCGGCCTGGCTCGGTCGGACGCCTCGGCCACGCGGCTGGAAGGTCTGGGCGCGACGGCGCATCCGGGATCGCTCGATGATCTCGACAGCCTGCGCGCGGGTGCCGAGCAGGCCGATGCCGTCGTGCACATGGCCTTCGGCGGCGACTTCTCCGATCCCGACGCCATGATGCGCCGGGACTGCGCGGCGATCCGCGCCCTCGGTGAGCCGCTGGCGGGTTCCGGCAAACCGCTGATCTCCACATCGGGCACCCTCGTGATGCCACGCGGGCGGGTGGCCACGGAAACCGATGCGCCCGACCGTGATTCGACCGCGGGCTTTCGCATTCGCGGTGAGGACGCCTGTCTCGAATTCGCCGAACGCGGCGTGCGCGCGAGCGTGATCCGCCTCGCCCCGACCGTGCACGGCCCGGGCGACTACGGCTTCATCCCCATGCTCATCACGGCCGCGCGGAAAACCGGCGTCTCCGCGTACATCGGCGACGGAAGCAACCGCTGGCCCGCGGTCCACCGGCTGGACGCCGCCGTGCTCTACCGCCTCGCGGTGGAGAAGGCTCCCGCCGGAGCGGTCCTGCACGGGACCGGCGAGGAGGCGATCACATTCCGGAGCATCGCCGAGAAGATCAGCGACGCTCTCGGCATCCCCACCCGCTCCCTCACCCCGCAGGAGGCGGCCACCCATTTCGCCAACCCGTTCATGGCCTCGGTGTACGCCGCCGACGCGCCCGTCTCCAGCGAATACACCCGCAAGCTGCTCGATTGGGAACCCACCCACCCCGGCCTGCTCGAGGACCTCGAGCACGGAGACTATTTCACCCCCGCGCAGCCCTGAGCACACCGGGGACCATTGTCCAGGGGCCGCTGCGCGGATCTTCGACGACGCCGCCCGGCTCGCTACCGCGGGCGAGCCGGGCGGGAATCGATCGGACCGAAAAGCGCTGCGGTCAGGCTTATTCCGTCATTCGTGCGCGGTTCGGGTGGTGAACGGCAGCACCAGCCGCGAGTGATGTGCCGCGTCACGGTAGATCTTGTGCGTGACCGCGCGCCCGACGGGCAGGTGGAAGGCGTCCGGCGGCAGCAGCGCATTGTGGTCGTCGGCCGGCGGCTCGTCGTTGGACAGTTCCGCCACCAGCCGGTGGCCGGGCCGGAGCGTCGCCGCGAAGGGGTACAGCCGCAGCACGTACTCCTCGATCGCGCCCGGCCGGACCGGCACGCTGCGCGTGTGCGGGTGGTACGGGTTGCCTTCGGTGGTGCGGTCGTCGAGCTCACGATGTGAGGCCTTGAGATAACCGGTGGTGATCAGCTGACGGCCGCCGTCCGGCGCGAGGTCCCACAGGCGCAGGATGAGATTCGTGTCGTCCTGGTCGATTTCGACGAAAAGGTGCGCGGCGCCGGTACCGATCAGCTCGGTGGGCTCCTCGAACGGCGCGGTGGTCCAGCTCAGGATTTCCACCTCGTCGGTGACCGTCAGCGGCGCCTGATAGAAACCGTCCGGGGCGGCATGCTGCGCGCCCATCGGCTCGGGCTCGGGCGAAAGTTTGTGCCGCGGACGCAGATACAGTGATCGATACGCCACTTCCGCCGGCGGCCACTGACTTCCGGTCACCCGCTCGCGGGTGCCCTCGACGAAGACCGACACCGCCGGTTCGTCCATGATCCCGTTATCGATGCCCTTGAGCCAGTACTCGTACCAGCGGAACATCTTGTCGTGCTCCTCGACGAACGGGCGCGACTGCATCGGCGGGTACGGGCCGATATCCAGTTTCTTGGGCCCGCGCAGTGCGTCGAACACCTCGATCGTGCCGTCCAGCGTCCAGCCGCGTCCCTGGTCGATCTGCAGGTAGACCGGGATGTCGATGTTCGGCGCGAGCGTGACCGGATTGCGTTCGGAGTACCAGTCCCCGTCGAGATTGTTCATCACGATGTCGAACCAGAACTCGCGGTTCTTCGGGTACTTCAGCACGTGCACGAGATTCGGCCACGCCGCCACGTCCGGATCGCGCAGTCGCTCGTCGACCAGCTTTCGCAGCTCCTCGGGCGAATGAATGTGCTGCATACGGGATTTCACATTCGTATGCGCGATGCCGGAGTCGCCGCCGCGTCCCTCGCGCGCCGCGCGCGGCATGAACCACATGATGCCGCCGTGGTAGGTGGTCTCGTAGAAGTCGTAGTGACCGCCGCTGACGAAGATGGCCGCCAGATGCGGCGGACGTTCGGCGGCGGCGAGCACCTGCATCGATCCGAAGTAGGAGATGCCGATCATGCCGACTTTGCCGTTGCACCAGGGCTGTTCGGCGACCCACTCGATGAAGTCGTACGCGTCCTGCCCCAGCGGCACACCACCGGCGTTGTAGTTGCCGATCATCTCGCCGCCCGAACCGCCCGACCCGCGCAGGTCCCCGATGACGTGGACGTAGCCCTCCCCGACGACGCGCGCGATGTCACCGGCCTCGATGCACCCGTCCCACATGGGACTGGGCCTGCGTTGCGGCGGCATGGTCAACGCCAACGCCTGCAACTCCTTTCCGTACGGGCTCAACGCGACCAGCGCGGGCCGCGGGATGTCCGCGACATCGCTGTACGCGTCGGCGACGAGGGTGACCCCATCGCGCATCGGCACTTCGAGATCGGTGCGCACGGCGATCTGCCGCCCGCCCGCGTCCACTGTGGTGAAATCGGCCATGAATGCGAAATTCCTTGTCCTGTAGAACGTCCGGCCGTCGCAACGTCCGGTTGGTAGCGGTGCCCGGTCGGTCAGCAGGTCCGGTCGAACCGCGTGCGGTAGCCGTGCATCGTGGTGAAGAACGGGGACGGCTCGAGCGCCGGATCCCCGCGATAACCGAGTTCGCCGGCGGCGCGCGCGAACGGTGAGTACGCCGAATCGGTCGAAGGCAGTCCCGCGCAAAGGCATCCGTGCGCGGCAGTGCCGACCCGGCCCTCGATGTCCAGGCTCTCCTGTAATGCCTCGCGGGCCTGGTCGGCGTCGAGTTCCACCTCGTAGGCCACCCCGTCCGCGTGCCGGAACGGATGACCGAGATACAGTCGCCGGGGCCGGATCTCGTCCCGCAGATACCGCAGGCTCGCCCGGTAGGCGTCCGGATCCTCGAAGCCGGGGAATCCGTTCGCAGCGCCGTGGATCTGCACCGCGTCACCGGCGAAGACCGCCTCGCGGCCGTTCACGGCGTAGGCGACCGAGCCGGCGGTGTGACCGGGGACCGAATGCACCGAGACGGTGACATCGCCACCGAGACAGAGGGTTTCACCACCCCGCACCAGCATCGTCGGTTCCATCTCCCCGGAGATCACCGCTTCGGCCGTGGCGGTCTGCGACGCCTCACCGGCGGGGTCGTTCAGATACTGCTGCCGCACGCTCAGGTAGTTCTCCACATGCGCGCGGCGCGAGCGCAGCATCGGCGCATCGGCCTCGTGGATCACCACCTCGGCGCGGCGGCCGGTGCGCTCCCACAGGTCGAAGGCCCCGCCGATGTGGTCGATATGCCCGTGGGTCAACAGGATCCAGCGAACGTCCTGGATCCTTCGCCCCAGCTTCGCCAGCGCCGGAGCCATCCCCTCGCCGGGCGAGGAGGCGATGCCGGTGTCGACGATGGCCGGTTCCGGGGCGTCGATGAAGAAGCTGTAGAGCCCGAACCGGCCCCACGGCGAGAACAGCGGGTGGATCGGCACCTCGTGCGTCATGGTCGTCCCTCTCCTCGCGGCTCAGTGCCGCCGCACGAATTCGGCGGTCTCGGTGAAGACCCGGTGGTACTCGGGAACCCACGAGAAGTGCTGCACGAAACCGTGATTCGCGCCCGCATACCGGTTGATCACGGCTTCCACCCCGGCTTCGCGCAGCCTGTGGCCGTAGAGTTCGCCCTCGTCGCGCATCGGATCGTGTTCGGCGGTGACGATCAGCGCGGGTGGCAGGCCGGTCAGATCCGCCCGTTTGATCGGCGAGACCAGCGGATCGGCCGGATCCGCGCCGCTGTCGAAGTAGAAGGCGTTGAACGGTTTCAGCACGGCGGTGCCGAGTCCGTATCCCTCGGCGTTCTCGCGCAGCGAAGCGTAGCGGTCGACGTCGAAATCCAGGTCCAGGGACGGGTAGTACAGAATCTGGTGGGTGATGCGGCCGAACCCGTCGTCGTGCGCCATCGCGGCGACCGCGGCGGCGAAGGTGCCGCCGGAGCTGTCACCCGCGATCGCGAGGGTATTGCCGTCCCAGGCAAGGCTTTCCGCGTTGTCCGCGGCCCATCGCACCACCGCGTGACAGTCCTCGAGTCCGGCCGGGAAGGCGGCCTCGGGGGCTCGGCGGTACCCGACGGACACCACCCGCAGACCCGTCGCGGCCGCCAGCGACCGCGCCACGTGATCGTGCGTGTCGAGGCTGCCCAGGAAGAACGCGCCGCCGTGGAAATACACCAGTAGCCCGTAAGTTTCGGCCTCGACCGGCGTGTAGACCCGCACCGGCACATCGCCCACGCGGGTGCTCGCGGTCAGGTCCCGGACCTGGCGCAGTGGCAGGCGTTCGGCCGGGGGCGGAACCTCGGCTTCCTCGCCCGCGCGCATGGCGGCCGGGTCGAGCGGGCCCTCGGGCGGGGCGGGCATGCGCGCGAGCGTTTTCGCGATCTCGGGATGCAGCGTCACGACCGCACCTCCTGCGCCGCGGCGGCCGCGGGCTTCTGCCCCGGGAAGACGTCCTCGACCTTGTTCGCGTCCCACGACTGCCGGGAGATGCGCTGTAGTTCGTCGGTGACGGGTTTTCGCTTGTCCTGGAACAATTCCAGTGCACCGGCGACCGAATCCGCTTGTCGCAGTGCGTCGGACAGGCCTCCGGCGTCCTGGATGGCCTGGTTCGCGCCCTGCCCCTGATGATGCAGCATCGCGTGCGCGGCGTCGCCGAGCAGCGTGACCGAATCCGAATGCCAGGTGTCCACCGGATCGATGTCGAAGACCGCGCGACAGGTCAGCGCATCCAGGTCCAGTTCGTGGGTGATCCTGCCCAGGCGCTCGTCGAAACCGTCCATCAGCCCGTCGAGGAACTCCCGGGTGATCCGCGGCGCCCACGCATCGTCGTCGGACAGGCAGGTGATGTCGTAGGAGAGTTGATCGCGATGACGCAGTGGCAGCAGATAGATCTTGGTGCCCTTGTCGTCGAGGTACATCCGCAGGTTGTCGTCCACGACCAGGCCGTACGCGTCGCCGGCGGAAATCACGACGCGGTAGGCGTGTTCACCGGAGAACACCGGATCGGCATCGCTGAACAGCTGTTTGCGGACCGCCGAGCGGATACCGTCCGCGCCGATCACCAGATCGGCGCTCACCTGCTCGCCGTTGGCGAAACGCAGCCGCGCCCGGTTGCCCTCGTCGGTGATCGTCTCCATCCGGTACCCCAGATGCACCCGGTCCGCGGGCAGGACGTTCAGGAATGTCTCGATGAAATCGCCTCGGTGGATCAGCCGGGTCCTGGTCTCCTCGGCATAGTCGTGAATGCCGGGCCACTCCTCGCGCCTGATGGATTCGCCGGTGCCGCTGAGGATTTCGAAGTAGTCGCTGGGTGAGCTCACCGCGGCCATCGCCTCGAAGATCCCCCACTCCCGGAACAGGTTCAGCGTCGGCGGGCGCAGGCCGATACCGGCGCCGACCTCCCGGATCCGGGTGGCCTGCTCGTAGACGTGCACATCGGCGCCGAGCAGGGTGAGCGCCTTGGCGGCCGCCGCACCGGCGTAACCGCCGCCGACGATCGCGATGGTGAGATCCTGCAGCTCTGAAGTCTTCATGGGGCTTGTCTTTCCGATTCAGTTCCGGATGGTCAGGAAGTCCGCGGGATTGTCGACGAACAGCGTGGTGATGGTGGATTCGTCGACACCGGCCGCGCGCAGGTCCGGGATGAGGTCCTCGAAGATGTAGTTCACGGTGTGTCCCTTGACTCCGGGCCAGCCCAGCGGACTGCAATTGGCATCGGCCGAAGCGAGTGCCTTGTCCAGGTGTGCCGCGATGAAGCGCAGGAAATGGTCCAGACGCTCCTTGCGCGGGCGGGCCCAGAACGGCGGATCCTCGAGTTCGGTCTCGTAGCCGAAGGTGTCGAAGCCGACCCGGGCGCCCTGTTCGGCGATCCAGGTGTCGCGGGTATTCTCGGCGTTGACGCCGTCGTCGGCGTGCCCGAACAGCACGCGCCCCAGCGGCAGCCCCTCCTCGTGGAAGATCGCGATGGCGTTCTCCGCGTCGATCGCCAGGTGGGTCAGGATCGGCACGCCGGTACTCAGCGCGGCACGGGCGGCAGCGCGGTAGATGCGCTTGTCCAGCTCGGTCATCCGGCCGCCGCGGCTCACCCCGACCTTGATCACCCCGGCGCGGCTGCCGGTGTTGCCGATGCCGACGGTGATCTCGTGGACGAAATGCTCGGCCAGATATTCCACGCTCGCCTCGGCGAAGTACGGCAGGGCGGTGTCACCGCCGACGAAGCCGGTGCAGGCCACGATGTGCACGCCGGTCTTCGCGGACAGCGATTTGTAGTAGTCCACGTCACGGCCGTTGCAGATGCCGGTGACATCGACGAAGGTGCCGCCGCCGTACTCGTGGAACGCGCGCAATTTCGGCACGGTCTCCGCGTACCGCTGTTCGGGCGTCTTCCACCACTTGGTGTCCAGTTCGGAACCGGGCATGCCGTATCCGATGTGCTCGTGTACGGCCACGATCCCCAGCGCTTCGGGCGGGATCGGCCCCAGGACGGTGTTCACTCTCGACACGACACTCACCTTCGGGAAATTCGGAATTCGATGGACATCGGCGTCACCGCACCGTCAGCAGTTCGCGCGGGTTGTCCACGAGGATCTGCCGCACGTCCTGCGCGGACAACCCCTGCGCGGTGAGCAGGGGAACGAACGCCGTCAGGACGTGGCCGTACGGCAGGTCGCGGCCGGGGCCACCCTTGGCTACACCGATTGCGTTGCTGGACAACAGGATTCGATCACCGAAGCCTGCGTCCACGAGTTCGCGGACCACCGCGGCGCGCTCCTGGTCGGTGACGTATTCGCCGCTCTGCGTGCCGATCTCGGCCAGGGCGACGTAAGCTCCCCGCCGCGCGATCTCGAGCGGCGCTCCCGCGGCGACCGCGTCCTTGCGGTCGAGCCCGCCCACCACGACACGTTCGGCCGCGAGCCCCTCGGCCAGGACGACCGCGAGATCGTGCGCGGCCTCGGCCCCGAAGCGGATCGATACCGGAACACCGTTGGCGTGCGCGGCGCGGGCCGCACCGCGGAACAGGCTCTCGTCGGTCGCGGTCATGCCCGCGCGGGTCGCCGCGGTGGCCACCAATCCGGCCGCGCCGCGGCGTTCGACGCGCGGCACCACCATCCCCTCGGCGACCTCCGCGCCGAACAGGTCGGCGAACTTCTCGGCCGGCCACGGTGTCGGCGGATTCGTCTGCGGCGTAAGGAAATACCCGCCGAGCATGCCATCCGGCCCCATTCCCGTCGACGCCACGATATGTACGCCGGTGGCGCGCGAGAGGGTTTCGTACAAGCGCACGTCGCGGCCGTGGAACATGCCGGTGACATCGACGATGGTCCCGCCGCCGCAGTCGCGGAAGTCCCGCAGTTTCGCCGCCAGGATCTCGAAGATCTCGGCGTGGTCGATGGAGACGTCGAATGCGTACTGCGCCCCGGGCACCACCGACAGCAGCGCCTCGTGCACCGCCACGACACCGAGGTCTCGAGCGGGAATCGGTCCCAGGACGGTGTTCACGACGCCGCCGCCGGCATTCACGTCCTTCACTGGCTACTTCCTTTCGATGCGACGCGATACCTCGCGTCGTCCTCCTGAGTGGCTGTGCTGCCCGCACCCTCCGGCGCAGTCGGCCTCCGGGTGAACCCGGGCAAAGTCATGCGGTCACGCCGCTGATGTGAACGGTGTCATATAACCTTACATCATGTCAAGCGAACCAACGCTGCGTAAATTTAATTGTGCTTACATACACCACTCATCGAGTAGCCGCGAACTCCGCGTCGGGCGGTGACGGCTCGTCGACCGCACGGTGCGAGCCGAACAGCCCGACCAGGGTGAGCACCGCCGCTCCCGCGGCACACAGTCCGGCGATCAGGAACGCGAAACCGTAAGCGCTGCCGAGGGATTCGAACGCCAGCTGATGCAGGCTCGCGGGCATCGGCAGCGGCGGCAGGTGCGCGCCCGCACCCGGCACGACCGGCAGGGAGTTGATCGCCATCGCGCCGCCCTCGTGGGCGATCCCCCCGGCGATGCCGGTGTAGGACGGCGGCAGCCCGGACGCGCCGAGGGCCCGGCTCAGGCCGCCGGTCATCTCGCCGTTCGCCCGGCTGACGGCGAATGCGGCGATGAGCACCGGACCGAGCGCGAAACCGAAGTCGCGCAACAGGTTCGTGGTGGCGCTGGCCATTCCGGCCAGCCGCAGCGGAACCGAGTTGATCGCGACGGCCGTGATCGAGCCGACGGTGAGCGCGAAACCCACGCCCAGCACCAGCATCGGTGCGATGAACCGCGTCCAGTTCATGTCGTGGACGTCGAAACTCGCACTCCACAAGCCGCTGACGGCGATCAGGGCGAATCCGGCGGTCAGTACCCAGCGCGGGGAGAAGTTCCGGATCAGCTGCGATACCAGCGGAACCAGCAGGAAGGCCGGTCCCTGGATGAACAGGAACAACACCCCGACCTTCAGCGCACTCTGATGCTGGACCGCGCCGAGCCGGATGCTCATCGAATAGCAGATCGCCAGAAAGGCGAACATGCCCACGACCGTGGCTACCGCGACGACGGCGTAGGCGCGGTTGGCGAAGATGTGCAGGTGCAGCAGCGGGGCATCGGACCGCAGCTCGACGACGACGAACGCGCCCAGCAGCGCGATGCCCGCGACGAACGCGCCGATGATCTCCGGCCGGAGGAAGCCGCCCTCGGAGCCCTGGGTGGCGGCGAACAGGATCGCCACCAGCCCGAGGGCCAGCGTGAGCTGACCGGGAATGTCCAGCTTGCGGCCCTGCGGGGCAGCGGAATCGGCGGCCGGGTGCGTCAGTGCGATCGACACCACGGCCGCCACGACCACCACCAGGTACGACGTCCGCCAACTCCCCTCCTGCGCGAGCCAGCCACCCAGCAGCGGCGATATCGCCGCGCCGATCGACAGAAATCCGGCCCAGACGGCGATCACCTTGGCCCGCGCCTGCGGCGATGGGCTCACCGCGGCCAGCATCGCCAGCGAGATCGGGTAGAGGATCGCGGCGCCCACTCCGGCCACGACCTGACCGATCCACAGCACCTGGACCGCCCCGGCGAAGTAGCTCACCACCGATCCGGCGACGGTCAGCACAGCGCCCGCCTGCAGTAATCGCTTGCGGCCGAACAGATCACCGATCACACCGGTGGTCAGTTCGAGCACGACCATCGGGATCGCGAACGCGGCCGTGACCCAGGTCAGCTGCGCGCCGGTGGTCCCGAACTCCTGTTGGAAGGTGCCATTGAGCGCGCCGGGCAACGAGTACGCCACCTGCGCGAGTAGTACGGCGAAGCAGCCGGCGACCACCGTGGCGGTATGGGCCTTCTTACGGGTACTGATCTGCGTCATTGCGGATTTTCTTTCCTTCGATGGGGCCGGGGGCGGTCGGCTCGACTGCCCGCGTCCACCGGCCCGTTGTGAGAGCGGACACCGCTCGAATGTGCAAGGTGTCATATTTCTTAACGCTGTGTCAAGCATGCAATCGTTGAGTATTCAGAACGACCGGTGAGCACGGATCCCAACCGAGGTGCTCTACCCTGGCGAGATGGCGACGCTTCGTGAAGCGCAGAAGGAGATGACGCGCAAACTCCTGCTCGATGCCGGGCTGGAACTGTTCGTGTCCAAGGGATATGCGACGACGACGGTCGATGACATCGCCTCCGCGGCGGGCACGACCCGGGTGACCTTCTACGCGTACTTCCCCTCGAAGGTCGATCTGATGAAGGCGCTGATCGCCGAGCGGCTCAATCGCGAACTCGACCGAGTGCCGTCGGCAGAACACGGATCGACCGAACGCGAGCTGGTCGCCGTGGTGCAGGACGGCTCACCCGAGCGGATCCGCACCTGGCTCACCGCGACCTCGGCGCGATGGGATGCGATCCGCCCTTACACCACAACGGCTTTCGAGGCGGCCGCCGTCGATCCGGAGATCCGCGCACTGTTGGACGAGTGGCTGAACGAGGCCATCGGCGATATCGAGGACGGTCTCGACCGGGCGGACCGGTTCCCCGCCGGAACTCGCCACTTCCGCAGCGTCATCGCGATTACCGCGCTGGATCATGTTGCGCGGCACTGGACTCCGGGACACTGGGGCGTCGAGCGCGAGCAGATGCTGGACGTGCTCACCGAGAGTTGGGTCGGCTCGATCGGGCGACACTGACTCCCGGTCAGGGCCTGGCCGCGTCGAACAGCAGTCGGCGCAGCCACGCGATGAAATGCTGGTCACCGAGATTCGGATTCCAGACCATATCGACGCCGAGCCCGGGGATCGGGAACGGGAACTCCTCGATCCGCAACTCGAGCAGTGTCCCCATCGCGGCCGCGACCCGGAAGCGCAGCAGCGCCACACCGCCCACCCGCGCGACCAGGTACGGCACCAGCAGGAAATCTGAGATCCGCTGTCCGACACGGTAACTGACGCCCTGCTCGTCGAGCACCCCGTACGGGAACACCCGGCGTTCGCTGTCCACGACGATATGCGGCTCGGTGGTCAGCAGTTCGAGCGCGCTCGCTTCCGGGGACGTGCGCGTCGAGGCCACCACCACGCACCGGTCGTCGTACAGCCGCTCACGCGGATGGGGTGCGGCGAATCCCTCGGAAAGCAGGACGACGTCGACGCCGTGTTCGGTGAAGGTGGATTCGGTCGGCACGGCGATCGTGCGCAGTCGCAGGGTCGCGTACGGGGCGCGTTCGGCCACCAGGGCGCCCAGCCGCGGCCCGAGGACGAAGGCCGTACTGGTCGTCATCGCGACGGTGATGACGCGGCGATCGGTCGCCGGATCGAAGGCGGGGAAGTCGACCAGGTCGGCGGTCTGTTGCAGCACCGCCCGCAGCGGTGCGATCAGCTCCAGCGCGCGCGGGGTCAGCGTCGCGCCGCTGCTGCCCTGCCGGACGAGCAGGTCGTCGTCGAACAGGCGACGCATCCGGCCCACGGCGTGACTCATCGCGGACTGGGTCAGCCCGATACGCTCGGCCGCCCTGGTCACCGACCGTTCCTCCAGCACCGCGAGCAGTGGCACCAGCAGGTTGAGGTTGACCGAGGCCAGCCGATCCAGCCCGGACCGCGCGAGGTCCGCTTCCGCTTCGCTCATCGCGTCGAACCTTACGCGGCGCCCGGCCCGGTTCAGACCAGACGCAGGGCCGCGACCGGGCAGACCCGGGCAGCGGCACGGGCCTGTTCCGCATCGCTGTCCGGCGCCTCGTCGCGGACGAAGGTCAGCTCACCGTCATCGTCGAGTTCGAGCAGCGCCGGTGCTGCACCCGCACACAATCCGTGTCCCTCGCAGCGTGTCCGATCCACCTCGAGCCTCATACCGGCAGCACCTCACGCACGGGCAACTGCTCGATGCCGCGGGTGATGTTGCTCGGGATCCGCACCTCGTCGCCGACGACGAGCCGTCCGACGTGGCGGGCCAGCGCCTCGACGACGGCATGCCCTTCGAGCCGGGCCAGCCCCTGCCCGGCGCAGCCGTGCGGACCGTAACCGAAGGACAGGTGATCGGTCGGCGCCCGCTCGACCAGGAACGCGTCGGGATTCTCGTAGTGCCGCGGATCCCGGTTTCCCGCGCCGAACAGGATCGCGACCTTCGCTCCCGCCGGGATCACGAGGTCGTCGATCACCACGTCCTCGGTGGCGCGACGCCCCCACGCGTGGACCGGCGCCCAGTACCGCAGCGCCTCGTTGAACGCGCCGGGCACGAGCGCCGGATTCGCGCGGACCAGGGCGAGCTGCTCCGGGTGCGCCGCGAACAGGGCGACGATATTGCCGATGGCCGCGATCGTGGTGTCGACACCGGCGCCCAGATACTGGTGGATGATGTGTCCGGCGGTGCCGGGCGGGATCGCGCCGCGCTCCTGCGCCTCGAAGATGCCGCGACCGACCGAGCCGGGCGACAGGTCCTCGGCGGTGACCGTCGAGCACCACTCGTACAACTCGCCCGCGATCGGGAAGCTTTCCGCCGTACGGGAATTCATCGGCCCGATGACCTGCATCGCGGCCTGCCCCCAGCGCAGCATGTTGTCGCGGACGCGGCCGGTGAAGCCGATCAGATCGGCGACGACCTGCAAGGGGAACGCACGAGCCAATGCGTCGACGGCATCGAACGATCCGCGCGCGGCCAGGTCCGCGACCAGCGCGTCCGCCTTGGCGTCGATCGTCTTCTTCAACCCGCGCAGCGCCCGCGGCGACAGATTCGCGGTGAGCGTGGCCCGCAATCGCGTGTGATCCGGCGGATCCGAGGCGAGGGAGGTTCCGGCCAGCGCCTCGTTCACCATCGGGTTGAAGCCGATCGCCCCGGCCGAGGAGAAGCTCTCCCAGTCGATCAGGGCCTTGCGGATCACCCGGTACCGGGTGAGCGCGTACACCTCGTTCGCCGGCAGATGCACGACCGGCCCGAGCTCGCGCAATGCGGCGTACGACCGGTACGGATCGATGAGCACCTCGTCGTCGAACAGGTCGAGATCGGAGACGGGCGGGGCTGAGACGGTCATGGGTTCACCTCGGGTCGGCAATCGGTAAGCCCATTGAAGTGACCGCATTCACATCGATCAAACACATGTTTTGCATGCCGTTGCATGCATTCAGTGCATGTCCTCGCGGGCGCCGCCCGCCTCGATGGCCCCAGCCGACCGGAGCAGCGTCGCGACGAGCGACGGCAGCCGATCACGGTCGTAGCGGACGGACGGCATCGAGATCGACAGACCTGCCAGCGCGGTGCCTTCGGAGTCCCGGACCGGTACGCCGATCGCGACCACGCCGCGTTCGGACAGCCCGTTGTTGAGCGCGAATCCGGCCCGGCGGACCCGGGCGAGCTGGGCGCGCAGCCTCGGCAGGTCGGGCTGTTCGTCCGGATGTTCGACATACCGCTGCCCGGCGTACAGGTCGTCGACCTCGGCGGGGTCGAGCGCGGCGAGCAACACCAGACCGGCGGTGGTGCGATGGGCCGGGAACACCATCCCCTCGCGCGAACCCACCCGCAGCGCCTGCGAGCATTCGATGCTCGCGATGAATCGCGTCGTATCCCCGGTGCGGATGGTCAGATTCGCCGACTCTCCCACGACGTCGACCAGTCGTTGCAGGTGCGGCAGGGCCGCGGCCCGCAATCGGGAGGTCCGGGACTGCGAGTGCGTGGCGAGTTGCAGAACCGGCCCGGGGTGATAGGCGCGCTGGTCGTCCTGGACCGCGAAGTCGCGATAGACGAGCGTCTGCAGCAGCCGATGGGCCGTGGAACGCGCGACGCCCAGGCGCTCGGCGATGTGGCTCACCGTCAGCCCGCCCTCCAACTGGAGCATCACCGCCGCCCGCAACGCGTGGTCAGCGCTGGTCACCACGTACGCCGGTGGTGTCTTCTGTTCCGCGCTCACCGCACTCCGTTCCGTTGTGCAGAATTTCATGTTCTGCTGATGCTACCGGGATCAGGGTGGAGATATGAGCACGACCGACACCCCCGTCCGGCTACAGGCGGTCAGCGCACCGAATCAGCCGGAGGTGACTCCCGCCCTCGAGGAGTTGTACCGCGGCTTCGAGCAGGAGTTGCTCGTACCGCTGTGGACGCAGATCGGCGATCTGATGCCTGCGCGGCCGAATTCACATGCGGCGCCGCACTTGTGGCGATGGCATAAGCTGCTGCGCCTGGCCGAACAGGCTGGTGCGATCGTCCCGGTCGGCCGCGGCGGTGAGCGCCGGGCGATCGCGCTGGCGAACCCGGGCCTGGGCGGGCGGCCGTTCGCCACCCCGACGCTGTGGGCCGCGATCCAGTACCTGATGCCCGGCGAGGACGCCCCCGAACACCGGCACACCCAGCACGCGTTCCGCTTCGTGGTCGAGGGCTCGGGCGTGTGGACCGTGGTCGGCGGCAACGGCGACACGCCCGCCGGCGATGCGGTCCCGATGCGCCGGGGTGATTTCCTGCCGCAGGCGGGCTGGAACTGGCACGCGCACCACAACGCGACCAGCGAGCCGATGGCCTGGATCGACGGCCTGGACATCCCGTTCCAGTACCTCGTCGAATCGCAGTTCTTCGAGTTCGGCCGCGAACAGCTCGGCCAGGCCGAGCGGATCACGCCGGAACGCTCACGCTCCGAACGACTCTGGGGTCATCCGGGCCTGCGGCCGCTGTCGGTCGGGCGAGTCGGTCCCGGCTCGCCGCTGCTGGCCTACAAATGGGAGCACACCGACGCCGCGCTGAGCGATCAGTTGCTGCTGGAGCGGCAGGGCTACGGCGGCACCGTCGAGCCTGGTCATGCCGCGGTGCGATTCACCAACCCGCACAACGGTTCCGACGTTCTGTCGACGCTGCGCGCGGAGTTCCACCGCATCGCCCGAGGCGCGCAGACCGCCCCGGTCCGCGAAACCGGCTCCTCGGTCTACCAGGTCTTCGACGGGTCCGGCACGGTCCGCGTCGGCGACGCGAGCTGGTCGGTCACGCGCGGGGATCTGTTCGTCGTTCCCTCGTGGGAACCCTTCTCCGCCACCTCGGAGGCCGGTCGCACCGACTCCGATTCCGGCGCACTGGATCTGTTCCGTTTTTCGGACGCACCCGTTTTCGAGGCGCTCCGGCTCGACCGTCAGGAGATCACCCGATGAAACTCGCCACCCTCCGCGTCGACGGCGGCACCCGCGCGGTCCGCCTCGACGGCGACCTGCTGGTCGATCTGGGCCACGAACACCTCGGCGCGCTGCTGGCCCGCGAGGACTGGGCCACCGTCGCCGCCACGGCCACCGGCGCGAGCCGGCCGGTGGCGGATGCCGACTTCGCCCCGGTGGTGCCCGACCCGTCCAAGGTGATCTGCGTCGGCCACAACTACACCAACCACATCGCCGAGATGGGTCGCGAACTTCCCAGCTACCCAACACTTTTCACGAAGTTCGCGGACACCCTCACCGGGCCGGACGACCCGATCGCCAAACCCGCGGAGACCGACGCCCTCGACTGGGAGGTCGAACTGGTGGTCGTCATCGGCAAGCCGGTGCGCCGAGCGAACGACGACGAGGCCGCCACCGCCATCGCGGGATTCACCGTCATGAACGACATCTCCGTGCGGGACTGGCAGTTCCGCACCGTCGAATGGTCCCAGGGCAAGATCTGGGACTCCTCCACCCCGGTCGGGCCCTACCTGGTGACCCCCGACGAGGTCGGCGGGGTCCGCCCGGCACTCGAGGTGACCACCCTCGTCGACGACCGGGTCATGCAGCGCGACGACACCGGCACCCTGCTGTTCGACCCGGTCCACCTCGTCCGGTACATCTCCACGGTCATCCGGCTGAACCCGGGCGACCTGATCGCCACCGGCACCCCCGCCGGAGTCGGCCACGCCCGCGATCCCAAGGTGTATCTCACCGGCGGCGAGACCGTGGTGACGCGGATCGCCGGACTGGGGCAGTGCACCAACCGGATCGTCGCGGAGTCGTGACGGTGCGCACGCACGCGGACGCACTGCGCTGGGTCGCGGCCGGCACTGCCCGGTTCACCGAACAGGCCGCCGCACTGGGCGAATCGCAGATGTCGCTGCCGTGCGGCCTGCCCGGCTGGACGCGCAAACACCTGCTCGCGCACGTCGCCGCCAACGCCGATGCCCTCGGCCACCTCGTGTCCTGGGCCGCGACCGGCGAACCCCACCCCATGTACTCCTCACCCGACCAGCGCGCCGCCGATATCGAGTCCGGGGCAAGGCTTTCCGCGACCGATCTGATCGCCGCACTGCACGGGTCGGCACACCGGCTGACCGACGCCATGGCCGCGCTCACCGAAAAACAGTGGGAGACCGAGGTTCGCACCGCACAGGGCCGGGCCGTGCCCGCCACCGAGATTCCGTGGCTGCGAGCGCGCGAGGTATGCGTCCACACGGTCGATCTCGGCACCGGCGTGCGGTTCGCCGACCTGCCCGGGGACTTCCTGACCGCACTCGTGGCGGATATCGGCGCCAAGCGAGGTCTCGGCAAGCTCCCCGCCGGTCCGCTGCCCGAGGTCGCCGCCTACCTCGCCGGACGTTCCCATTCTCTCGCCGATGTCCCCGACCTCGGCCCCTGGTTGTAAGGAGACCACCGCATGAGCACCCCGGACACCGCGAGCACGCCCGACGTCGTCATCGTCGGTGGGGGAATCGGCGGCCTCGGCGCCGCCTTCGCGCTGGCCCGGCTCGGTCTTCGAATACGAGTTCTGGAGCAGGCCGGCGAATTCGGCGAGGTCGGCGCGGGAATTCAGCTCGCACCCAACTGCACGCGCATCCTCGACGACTACGGTCTGCTGGACGCCGCCAAGGCCCGCGGCGTCGTGCCGGATCGGATGGTGATGCGCGACGCGGTCGACGGCAGTGAGCTCACCGCACTGGACCTGCGTGACCTCGAACGACGCTATGGCTTCCCGTATCTGGTCATCCACCGCAGCGACCTGCACGCACTGTTCCTGGACGCCTGCCGGAACGCGGGCGTGGAACTGCTCACCGAGCAGCGGGTCGTCTCGTACACCCAGGACGCCGGGACAGCCACCGCCACCACGCGGGACGGCGCGGATCACCGGGCGGCCGTCGTCATCGCCGCCGACGGACTGCATTCGGTCGCCCGCAAGATGTTCCTCGACGATCGGCCGGTGTCCTCGGCGTACGTCGCCTATCGCGGCACCGTGCCGGTCGCCCGGGCGGGCCGCCCGGTCGACCTGTCCGAGGTGGTCGTGCACGTCGGACCACGGTGTCATTTCGTCCACTACGGACTGCGCGGCGGAGATCTGCTCAACCAGGTCGCGGTCTTCGAATCCCCCAAGGCGCGCGCCGGACTCGACGACTGGGGCACGCCGGACGAGCTCGACACCGCATTCGAGGGGACCTGCGCGGCAGTGCGCCAGGGATTGCCGCACATGTGGCGGGACAAGTGGTGGCGGATGTACGACCGCGACCCGATCGACACCTGGGTCCAGGGCCGGATCGCCCTGCTCGGCGACGCGGCCCATCCCCCGCTGCAATACATGGCCCAGGGCGCGATCATGGCGATCGAGGACGGCTGGGTCCTGGCGGAGCATGCCGAGCGCCTGCGCAGGGCCGACCACACCGTCGACTGGCCCGGCACGCTCGCGGCCTATGCGGCGGTCCGGCCCGAACACTGCCGCCGCGTCGTACTGACCGCCCGCGCCTGGGGTGAACTGTGGCACCTCGACGGAGTTCAGCGGGAGCGCCGCAACACGCTGCTTCGCGCACGCGCCGTGCACGACTACTCGTTCACCGACTGGATCTACGGCCCGACCGCGCTGTTCCCGGGGGACGAACCGGCCATGTTCGAGCCGATCCCGCTCGCGTCCGCCGACCGAATTCACGCCGCGCGAGTCGCATCGGCCGGTCGCCGCGAACATGCGCGGTGAACTGCGTCTAAACCTGTTTTCGGGTAGCAAAAACAGTTACCTCGGGCAACGACCACGGTGTCCGCCGTCACCGCGACACGTGTCCGATTGCCGATCGACCTGTTACGCTTCCGGCCGGAACCGACGGTAAATCCCGACAATCTCCCGGATGCCGTATCCGGTCGAGTCGTCGATGGCGCCCAGCGAGACGCAGGCGCGACCGGAGTCCACTGGGCCACACCGTGTTCGGCCCAGGCGCTTCGGAGATTGCGTGAAGGTGATTCACAGTGTCGGCTGACACCATGAGTCGCAGCCGGAACCAGGGTCCGGCAGGAGACGAGGAGGCAGATGACGCAGGACGATCGCGGCACCGTGAACACTGCGACGCTCACGATCGCCGGCCCGAGTCCGGAAGCTCATCCGGAATCGGCGCAACCTCGAAAAATCAAGCGGCCGTACCTATATCAGGTAGACCTGTTCCGGATCATCACCTTCGCCTGCGTCGTGTTGGACCACGTCACCAGCGGGTCGACCACTCCGGACAACGTGACGTCCAACGCGGCGCAGACACTGCTGCACTTCACCCGCCTGGCGTTCTTCGCCCTGACCGCCTTCGTGCTGGTCTACCAGACGGCCCGCAAGCCCTTCTCCGCACGCACCTTCTGGCGTCGGCGTTTCATGCTGATCGGCATCCCGTACGTGGTCTGGTCGGTGTTCTACTGGGCCTACGCGATCGTCCTGGGGAATTTCCAGGAGCCGATCCCACATGCGTTGTGGCGCTTGGTCGTCGACATCGCGACCGGTGAAGCCTGGTACCAGATGTACTTCCTGCTGGTCACCATGCAGGTCTACCTGCTGTTCCCGCTGCTGCTGAAACTGCTGCGCGCGACCGAGGGCTACCATCGCTGGGTGCTGGCGGTCAGCGGCGCGCTGCAACTGGGCTTCCTGTGGCTCGCCACACATCCCCCGGCGTTCACCGGTGTCGCCGCCACGATCTGGACGCACATCTACGCCGTGGTGTTCGCGTATCAGTTCTACGTGGTACTCGGCGCGGTCGCCGCATGGCATCTGGCGGCCGTCGACCGGGCGGTGAAGCGGTTCGGACCGCTGCTGGTGCTGGGCATGGTCGTCGCCGCGGTTCTCTCGGCATGGGATTTCCTGCGCTCCACCGATCGCGGATTGCCGCCGTGGCAGGCCAGCAACATCTTCATGCCGCACCTGATCGTCTTCTTCGTCCTCGTCATCGCCGCCCTGTACACACTGGGCACCTGGGGGACCGCGAATCAGCGGCCCGGCTCGACCAGGGCCAGGTGGCTGTCCTACGGCGCGGACCGGTCGTTCGGGGTCTTCCTGTTGCATCCGTTCGCCCTGCAACTGATCGCTCCCTGGATCATCCCCATGGCCCACGCGATCGGCACGCTGTGGTGCACGGTGGTGGTGTACGTGACCGTCATGGCGATGTCGCTGTTCGGGGCCGAGGTCACCCGGCGGGTGCCCGGGAGTATCTGGCTCAACGGGCGCCCGATGGTACACACGGATTTCCGTGCCCTCTTCGGCCGGCGTCCCGAGAAAATCCCGGCCCGTGCGGAGATTCCCGCGGCCGAGGAGATTCCCACCCCCGAACGCGGCTGAATCGATCGAACCACCCGACTGCTCCGGCCGAGATGTGAATCGGCCGGAGCAGTCGGCGTCTCGAGGGATGTCAGCCGCGCTCGCGGTACGGCTGTCCCCGCCGGTACCTCGGCGGCCGATACAACGGCGAGTGACCATCGCATCGGCGTCGTGCGGATCGTTCGCGTGGTCCCGCTCGCACAGGGTCACCCGATCGTGCCGGGCGAGCACGTGGGCAGCGGTGAGGCCGGACCGGGTTCGGCCATTCGCGGAGTTTCTCCGCGTTCTACGAGGTCACGACCATCCGCAGCTTCTCCGGATTACGGATGCAATAGACCGCCGTGACGAGACCGCCGCGCACCTCGATGCAGGTCACCTGGTCCAGCACGCCGTCGATCGTGGCCGCCACGGCCGGCATCGCGTTGTAGACCCCGAAGCGGACGCCCAGTTCGCCCATCCGCCGCCCCTTGGACATCAGCCCGATCAGCAGCCGGGCCACCCGGTCCGGCCCCAGCACGGGGCTCCGCGCCGCGCTGACGATGCCACCGCCGTCGGCGAGGAAAACCACGTCGGGTGCGAGGACATCCATCAGGGATTGCACGTTGCCGGTGGCTGCGGCGATCGAGAACCGCTCGGCGACCGAGGCCGCGTCGGCGGGGACCGCGATCGCGCCGTACACCGATTCGCGCCGGGCGCGGACGTGATCGCGAGCACGCTGATTCAGCTGCCGCACAGCGGGTTCGGATCTGCCGACCGCGGCAGCGATTTCCGCATAACCGAATTCGAACACCTCCCGCAGCACGAAGACCGCGCGCTGCAACGGGGTCAGGGTCTCGAGGATCAGTAGCATCGCCGTGGTGACGGCCTCACCGGTGAGCACGTGCCGGATACCCTCGGTCTCCTCCTGCCCGTCCGCGGCCAGCGGTTCGGGCAGCCACGGACCCACATAGGTCTCCCGGCGCCGCGCGGCCGACCGCAGCGCCGTCATCGCCTGCCGGGTGACGATCTGCGCGAGATAGGCACGCGGATTGCCGATTTCGGCGAAATCCACCGTGCGCCAACGCAGATAGCTGTCCTGCAGCACGTCCTCGGCGTCACCGACAGAGCCGAGGATCTCGTAGGCGATCGAGAACAGCAGCGGCCGATGCGCGGTGAACTCCTGGTCCGGATCCGGCGGCGAAGTCACCCCGGTCCCCGCAACCACGCGTAATTCGCCGTCCTCGCACCGTATTTCGCCCACCGGCACACAGTCTCCTTGACGACCGCGCCGCCGCGCCCGGCCAGGAACATCCGGCGGACCGAATCGTCCCGGCGGACGAGCTGGATCACCGCGTCCCGGCGACCGAGACTCAGCCCCTGCCCGGCATAGCCCATGGAGTACGGCCTCGGTGCGCGCCCGGCCGCCAACCGGGCCAGCGTATTCGCGGCGTGTGCGCCCTGCGGTTCCGCGGTCGCACATGCCAATCGCGCGCCCGGAACCGCCGCGCAGTCCCCGATCACGAAGATTCGCGGGTCGTCCACGCTTCGAAGATAGTCGTCCACGACCGCGCGGCCGTCCCGGCGCACGGTCAGACCGCTGCGCGCGGCCAGATCCGGTACGGCGGCCACGATCGCCCAGAGCGTCAGATCCGTGGGAAGCCGCGCACCCGAGCGCAGCAGCACGGCGTCCCGGGCGACCTCCTCGACGGTGTCCTCCACCACCTCCACGGCCAGGCGTGCCAATCCGGCACGTGCTCGGCGCCGACCACCCTCGGACAGGCTCGCCGCGATCGTGGAGCCCACCAGGCGCACACGCAGATCCGGCCGGGCCTCGGCGATCTCGGCGGCGGTCTCGATTCCGGTGAGACCGCCGCCGACGACGGTCACCGCCTGCCCGCCGGTCAATGCGGCCAGTTCCGTGTGCGCGGTCCGCGCACCCTCCCACGTGCCCACCGCGACCGCGCCCGCCGGCGGTTCGACGGTGCTGCCGATGGCCAGGAACAGATGGTCGAAGGGGATGCTCGCCCCGTCGTCGAGCCGGACGGTGCCGTCACCGATCTTCTCCACGGTGCCGATCCGGGTGTCGATGCCCGGGCGCAACATCGCCGTGAGCGGCGTCGCGGCGGCTCCCGAACCCGCGATCTGCTGATGCAGCCGCACCCGCTCGACGAATTCCGGCCGGGGATTGATCACCGTGATCTCCGCCTCGGAGATCTTGCGCGCCAGCCGATTCGCCGCGATCGTGCCCGCATATCCGGCACCTACCACCAGGACCTTCATCTCTATCTCCTGTCGTCGAGGGTCCTGTATGAGATGCCGGGCGGCCGTGGTCTGTGATGGGGCTCGACCGTGACGTGCGTCACCCAGGACGAAACAGCTGGTCATCTCGTTTTCGCCGGCGGAGGCGGCCGTCCTCGGCAGCCCGATTCGCTCCCGCGTGGCGATTCCGGCCGGTCCGCGCGAGCAGGCTGTCGCAGCTCCCGTGACGGCCCCCGCCAGCAGGTGATCGGCGGTGATCCTGGCAGAGTTCCGAGTCATGTCCCCCAATCCGACGACCGTCGTCTCACCGCTGGCCGCACTCGCGCCCGATCTGCGCACCGCGCTCACCCGCGCCCGCTACGACGCGGACACCCTGCTCGAGGTGCTCGGCAACGACGCGCACACCGCCCTGGGCCGGTCCGAGCCCGTGCCGGTGCGCCGGGCGGTCCGTGACGCGGGCGAGCTGGGCACATTGGTCCGGCTGCTGTTGCTCGGTGATCCGGAACCCGAACGCGACGTCGCGGCGGCGCTGGCCCCGCTGGATCTGGACCGGGCGGTGGCCGCCGGACTGCTCGAACGGGACGGCGGCATCGTGCGGGCCGCGCTCGATCTGCGGCCGCTGGATCTCGGCGGTGGAACTCGCTGGGTGCTGTCGGATCTGGACGACTCGGTTCAGCGCCGCACGCTCAGCGCCGATCACGTCCTGGGCGTCGGCCACGCCTCGCTGTCGCTGCTGCGCGCCACCCCGACCGACCCCGTCGGCTCGGTCCTGGATCTTGGCACGGGGTGCGGGGTGCAGGCCGTGCACGCCGCCAGCTACGCGCGGGCGGTGACCGGCACCGACGTCAGCGCGCGAGCGCTGTGGCTGGCCCAGGCCACGGCCGCACTCGACGGACTGGATATCGAACTGCTGCAAGGTTCCTGGTTCGAGCCGGTCGCCGGGCGACGATTCGATCAGGTGGTCGCCAATCCCCCGTTCGTGGTCGGGCCGGCCCGCATCGAACACACCTATCGCGATTCGGGTCTGGCGCTGGACGGCGCCAGCGAACTGGTCGTCTCCCGGGCGCCCGAGCTGCTCGCCCCGGGCGGCACCGCGGCCATGCTGGCCTCCTGGGTGCATCGCACCGGCGAGGACTGGCGCGCCCGGGTGTCCTCGTGGCTGCCCGATCACGGCGTGGACGCCTGGATCGTGCAGCGCGATGTCGCCGACCCCGCTCTCTACGTCGGTACCTGGCTGCGCGACGCCGGGCTCGATCCGCGCGATCGCGACGCGCAGGAACGTGCGCGAGCATGGCTGGATGCCTTCGAGGACGCCGAGGTCGAGGGCATCGGCTTCGGGTTCGTTTATCTGCGGGCGATCGACGGGCCCACCGAACTGCTCGCCGAGGATCTCACCCACGGTTTCGACGATCCGCTCGGGGCCGAGGCGACCGCTTACTTCGAACGCTCCGCCTGGCTGCGCGCGGTCGCGGCCGATCCGGATCTGGCCTGGTCCGCGCGGTTCGGCGTGGATGCGGCGACCGCGCTGGAGCGGGTCTACCTGACCGGGCCGGACGGCTGGGAGCAGCGCGTCGCGCGGCTGCATCGCGGCAACGGCCCGCGCTGGCAGCACGAGGTGGACGACTCCACCGCCGCCCTGCTCGCGGGAATGCGCGCGGACGGCCTGCCGTTACAGGAACTGATCGATCTGCTCGCGGTCGGTCACACCGGTACGGAGGCGACAGCCGAATTCCGTGCCACCGCACTCACGATCGTCTCCGGGTTGGTTCGGCATGGTCTGATCCACCCCGCGTAGCACGCGACCCGCGGCCGTTCCCGCGCTGCGCCCTTCTTAGGAACTTCTCAGATGGGTGTGGTGAAAGCCGCAGCTCAGCACGGTTTATCGCCGAGGTGTCGGGGAACTTTCCCACTGTCGGGTCCGTTGATCGGAGTGAGACACCACCGACAGGAGGCAAGTCATGACAAGCCCCGCCACCACTGGGCTGCGCGCCAGCGATCAGGACCTCGACGCCACGAGCCCCGCAGCCGACCTGGTACGCGTGTACCTGAACGGCATCGGCAAGACTGCGCTGCTCACGGCCGCCGACGAGGTCGAGCTGGCCAAGCGCATCGAGGCGGGCCTCTATGCCCAACACCTGTTGGAGACCGGTAAGCGGTTGGCCGCCACCCGCAAGCGTGACCTCGCGGTTCTGGTCCGGGACGGCCAGGCCGCCCGGCAGCATCTGCTCGAGGCCAACCTGCGCCTGGTCGTGTCGCTGGCCAAGCGCTACACCGGACGCGGCATGCCGCTGCTGGATCTGATCCAGGAGGGCAATCTGGGTCTGATCCGGGCGATGGAGAAGTTCGACTACGCCAAGGGGTTCAAGTTCTCCACCTACGCCACCTGGTGGATCCGGCAGGCCATCACCCGCGGTATGGCCGATCAGAGCCGCACCATCCGGCTCCCCGTCCACCTGGTCGAGCAGGTCAACAAGCTCGCCCGGATCAAGCGCGAACTGCATCAGCAGCTCGGCCGCGAGGCCACCGACGAGGAACTGGCCGCCGAATCGGGCATTCCGGTCGAGAAGATCGCCGATCTGCTGGACCACAGCCGCGATCCGGTAAGCCTGGACATGCCGGTCGGCAACGACGAAGAGGCTCCCCTCGGTGACTTCATCGAGGATTCCGAGGCCACCTCCGCCGAGAGCGCCGTCATCGCCGGAATCATGCACAACGACGTCCGCAGCGTGCTGGCCACCCTGGACGAGCGTGAACAGCAGGTCATCCGCCTGCGCTTCGGCCTCGACGACGGTCAGCCCCGCACCCTGGACCAGATCGGCAAGCTGTTCGGCCTGTCCCGCGAGCGGGTTCGGCAGATAGAGCGTGAGGTGATGGCCAAGCTCCGCAAGGGCGAGCGGGCCGACCGACTGCGTGCCTACGCCAGCTAGATCCCCCAGACGCTGGGCCGTCCGGAATCCGGCCCAGCTCCCCGTGGTGATCGGGGCCCGATCCGGTCACCCGAAGCGCCGGTCGGCGACGCGCGCCCTTCCCCCTCCCCGGGCCTGCGCGAACCGGCCGGCGCTGTAGCCGTTCTTCGGTTGCCTGGATGATCGATTGCGGCACAATGGATTACATGACGGTAGCCATCTGGAACGGACAGCAGCTCGCCGAGAGCGACGCCACGATCGTCGTCGAGGGCAATCACTACTTTCCGCCTGAGTCGATCGATCGGCGGTTCTTCGAGACGTCGGAGAGGCACACCATCTGCGGATGGAAGGGCCGGGCCAGCTACTACACGGTCGCGGTCGACGGGACGAAGAACGCGGACGCGGCCTGGTACTACCCCGACCCACTGCCCGCGGCCGAGAACATCAAGGACTACGTGGCGTTCTGGCGTGGTGTTGAGGTGCGCGATAGCTGAGCGTTGGTCGGCTGCGCTGTCCCGGCGAGGCGCGATCTCCTACGATCGCTCCATGCAATGGAAACAGGTTTCAGTTCTGGCGCTACCCCTGCTGGCCGCACTGGCCGCCACGCCCAGTGCTGTCGCCGCACCCGCCAACCAGCGCGAGGCCATCGCGATGGCCTATATCGAGGCGCTGACCTCCCACGATGCCGCCGATGTCCCGTTCGCGCCCGATTGCACTCGCGTGGAGGCCGGTATCCAGACCGGTTACTCCGGCGCACAACTCACCCACGACCTGGACACCGGTCCGCAATACCAGCTCGTTCAGCGCATCTACGACGTCCGGCTGAGCACCGCGGGCGATGTGGTGACCGCGCGTTATCACCTGGACTCGGGTTTGGCCGGGCAGCGCCTGGTCACGGTCGGCATCACCGAAACCTTCGATATCCCGGACGGGACCATCCACCGCATAGTCGCCGACATCGTCCCGGTCTCGGGGTCCTGACCGCGGCAAACGGAGTTCAATCCTCTTGGCCCAGCACGGTTTCCAGCTTGTCGTGCATGCCGGACCAGCCAGGGCTCATGATGGAGCGGGCGCGCCGCATGAGCGGGTTGTCCGGGTCGAAGCCGGTGTGGCTGAACAGGATACGGGTTCCGTGGCCTTCCGGGCGCAGCCGCCAGGTGATGATCCAGCCGGTCGGAGCGTCGGCCTGAGCATCGTTCCAGGTCATGCGCAACAGTTCGGGGGCGGCGACCTCGAGCACCTCGCCGCGGATGTGGCCGGAGAAATTCTGGCCCGGCATGGGGTGGGTCTTCATCTCGAAGGTATTGCCCGCAACGGGTTCGAAGCCGACCGGTTCCATCATCCACCGCGCCATCAGCGTCGGAGTGGTGAGCGCCCGCCACACCTTCTCGGGCGGGTGCGGATAGTAGTGGTCCAGTTCTATCGCGGTCTCGCTCACGGTCACTCCTCGGTGTCATCCGGATCGTCGGGCATGGTGTCGAGCACATCGCCGAGGGCGCGCAACCGCGCACGCCAATAGCGCTCGAAGGGGCTCAGCCAGGTCCGCAATTCGTGCAGCGGTTCGGGCTCGACGCGGTAGTACCGGTAACGCCCGCGCTTGTCCTCTCCGACGAGCCCGCAGTCTCGCAGCACCCGCAGGTGTTCGGACACGCTCGGTCGGGTCATCTCGAAGCGCTCGGCAATGACCTGCACGGTCCGCTCGCCGTCGAGCAACATCTCCAAAATCTCCCGCCGCGTGGGACTCGCCAGCGCGGCGAAGATTCGGTCCGCGTCCGCACGGTCGATCTGCTGAGCCATGTCCGTCACCATAGGTAGGCTATTACCTACCTGTCAACCGTAGGGAAAATCCTACCTATTTTTCCACCGAGCGAGCCACTCGGACGATTCGTTCACGAAAAACGCGAACGGCCCGAACCGCACAGTGCGGCAATCGGTTCCGGCGAGCGGCAGACACTGCCGACCGTCCGGGCACGCGCGAACGTTCTCGGCGGGCACCTCAGGCAGGTCGAGCGTGATTTCGACGGTGACCGCGACGATCGGCTATCCCGAATTCCGCAGCGCGGTCGCGAGTCCGTTCATGGTCAGCAAGATGCCACGTTCGACCAATTCGGAGTCGTCACCGGCACGGCGGCGGCGCAAGAGTTCGACCTGCATCTGGTTGAGCGGTTCGAGGTACGGGAAGCGGTTGCGAATCGATTCGGCCAGAGCCGGGTTGTCGGCCAGCAGGTGGTCACTACCGGTGACGGCCGCGTGCATGCGCACGGTGCGGTCGAATTCTTCGCGGATCATGCCGAAAATGGTGTCGCGCAACGTGTCGTCCTCGACCAGTTCCGCGTAGCGCGCGGCGATGTCCAGATCGGCCTTGGCCATCACCTGAGCGAGGTTCGACATGACGGTCCGGAAGAACGGCCAACGCCGGTACAGATCGGCAAGAACCGCCATTCGCTTCGGATCCTCGCCCGCCCACTGCTCGATCGCGGTACCGGTCCCGTACCAGCCGGGCAGCATCACCCGCGACTGGCTCCACGCCATCACCCACGGGATCGCCCGCAGATCACCGACCGAGCTGGTCGGTTTACGCGAGGCGGGCCGGCTGCCCAGATTGAGATCCCCGACCTCGGCGATCGGAGTCGAGGCACGGAAGTACTCCACGAAGCCCGGTGTCTCGTGAACCAGCCGGGCGTACGCCGTCCGGGCCAGCTCGGCCAGTTCGTCGAACAGTTCGTAGGCCGGTTCGGCGTCCGCGCCCAAACCCTCCACATCCAGCAGCGTCGACTCCAGCGTGCCCGCGACCAGCGCTTCCAGATTTCGGTAGGCCGTGCCCTGTTCGGCGTACTTGGTGGAGATGACCTCGCCCTGTTCGGTGAGCCGCAGCGAACCGCGCACCGCCCCGGCCGGCTGCGCGAGGATGGCGTCGTAACTGCGTCCGCCACCGCGCCCGACCGTGCCGCCGCGACCATGGAACAGCCGCAGCCGGATTCCGGTCTTGCGCGCGGCCTCCACCAGATCCAGTTCGGCCCGGTACAACGCCCAGTTCGCGGCCAGATAGCCGCCGTCCTTGTTGGAATCCGAGTAGCCGAGCATGACCTCCTGCCGCATGCCCCGGGCGGCCACCAGCCGGTGATACGCGGGCACTTCCAGCGCCGCGACCAGAGTCTGCGCACCCTGGCGCAGGTCCTCGATGGTTTCGAACAGCGGCACCACTCCCGCCGGACTGCTCGGCGGGACCTCCGCATCGCCGGGATCGAGGATGCCGGCCTCTTTCAGCAGCAGCGCCGCTTCGAGCAGGTCGCTGACCGAGGTGCACATGCTGATGACGTAGTTGGGCACGGTATCCGGGCCCAGATCGTCCAGCGCGGCTTTGGCCGCACGCAGCACACCAAGTTCCTTTGCGGCCAGATCGCTCAGCCGCGCGCCGGGCCCCAGCAGAGGGCGGCGGGTGGCGAGTTCGGTCGCGAGCAGTTCCACGCGGCGGTCCTCGGGCAGGCTCGCGTAATCGGCGTGAACTCCGGCCCAGGCCAGCAGTTCGGCGACCACCTGCTCGTGCACCTCGGAGTTCTGCCGCATATCCAGGCCCTGCAGGTGGAATCCGAACGTCTCGACCGCACCGCGCAACGCGGCCAGCCGATCGTCGGCGAGCAGGCCGTCACCGGAGGCACGCAGCGAGGCGTCCACCACGGCCAGATCGTCCAGTAACTCCTGGGCGGTGGCGTAGGGCTCGACCCCGCCGGCAACGGCGTCGAGGTCGACCCCGCCTGCGGGGATCTCCCCCAGAGCGCGATGCGCGGTGGCGGTGAGGCGAATGCGGATGCCGTGCACGGCACGGCGGTACGGCTCGTCCGCACGCTGCGGCGAATCGTCGAACGACGCCTCGGCCAGACGGGCCAGATCATCGGTCACCGCAGCCAGGCGGACCGACAGTGACAACGTCTTCTCCAGACCGACCAATTCGGTCAGATAGTGCCCGAAGGCCACCGCGCCGGCACGGTGGGTGGCTCGCCGCACGACCTCTCCGATGACGTTCGGATTGCCGTCCCGATCGCCGCCGATCCAGGAACCCGGCCGCAGGATCGGGCGTTGCAGCAGTTCGTATTCCGGCCAGCGAGCCCGCAGTGCGGCGCGCACATCGGCGTTGATCCGCGGTATCACCTCGAGCAGCGTGAGATCGTAGTAACGCAGCCCGACCTCGATCTCGTCCTGAATCCGCAAGCGCGCCAAACGGATCAGCGCGGTCCGCCACAGGGTGAGCACCTGGCGGCGCAAGCGGGTCTCCACTTGCGCGTACCGCGGTTCGTCCGGCGCGTAGCGCTGGCGCTCGCGCATCAGATCGGTGATCCGGGACTGTACGTCGAACACGGTCCGGCGGCGCGTCTCGGTCGGATGCGCGGTGATGACCGGTGACATCACCGCGTCGTCGAGCAGATCTGCGACCAGTGCGCCGTCGGGGCGCGCGGCGTCGAGTTTGCGGTAGGTGGCCGCCAGGCTGGAGTCCTGCGGCGGCTCCCCGGCCGCCAGATGCACCGCGCGGCGCCGATCGCGTTGCAGATCCTCGGCCAGATTGGCCAGCAACAGGAAGTGGCTGAACGCCCGGATCAGCGGAAGCGCCGTGCGAATATCGGTGTCGCGCACCATATCCGCGACCGCACTTCGCTCCACCTCCGATCGGCGAACCCGGAACGCCTCGACCCGGACCCGTTCGATGAGATCGAAGACCTCGGGGCCTTCGTGATCTCTGATCGTCTCGCCCAGGATCGCTCCCAGGAAGCGAATATCGTCCCGCAGCGGCGCGGTGGCAGTTTCGATCTGATCTTCGCGCATGGGGTCCAGTATCGACCACCGCTCCACCGGCGCCGCGTTGCCGGGCCCCGCAGACCACACATTCGCCATACTGAGAAGATCTCCTCACTTCTGGGTTACGCTCGTCTCATGACCGGCCATCACCTCGCCCAAGTGAACATCGCCCTCCCCCTCGAACCACTCACCTCCGCCCGGCTGTCCGGTTTCGTCGCCGCGCTGGACGAGATCAACGCACTTGCCGATGCCGCGCCCGGTTTCGTCTGGCGTCTGCAAACCGAGGACGGCGACGCGACCGCCATCCGGCTGCTCGACGACGATCGGCTGATCGTCAATATGAGCGTGTGGTCATCGATGACGTCGCTCACCGAATTCGTCTACCGCAGCGACCATGTGCGGATCATGCGTCAGCGCCGCGGCTGGTTCGAAACGATGTCCGAGGCGTACCAGGCGCTGTGGTGGGTGCCGGCCGGCCACCTGCCGACCGTGGCCGAGGCCGAACAGCGCATCACTCACCTGCGTGCACACGGCCCGACCGGCTACGCCTTCACCTTCCGCAACTCGTTCGCCTCCCCTTCGTCGTCGGCATCTCCGACGTCGGCGATCCACCGGACCAGCGCGGACCTGACCTGTCCCGCCTGATCGGGTGACGGCCGCGGCCCTCGGTGCTCACCCCAAACGGCGCGGGCCGATGTCGAAGTGATTGGGCTCGGGTCCGATCCGGACGCGTCCGTACAGGACCGCGGCGCCCGCCGGTGAGGCAAGAATCGGCTCGATCGCCAACTCACGCACCTCCGGCAGGTCATCGCACAGGGCCGAAATGCGTTGCGCCAGTTCGGAAAGAGCGGCCTTGTCCGCCGGTTCGCCGATGGTTCTGCCGGCCACCCCGGCCCGGCCGTCCAGTAGCGGCGCGGCGCGCGGCGCGTCGATCAGAGCGATCGATTCGGCCTCCGACAACGGGAGTGCGCGATAGACGCGATCACCCAGCAGATCGATGATCATGCCGGACAATCCGAAGCTGATCACCGATCCGAACGACGGATCGTCCTGGACACGCAGCACACAGCCGACTCCCTTGGTGGCCATCCGTTGAATGTGCACGACCGCGTTGCCCGACACCTCGGCCAGGTCGTCGTAGGCACGCTGCACAGCCGAGGGCCGCCACAGATCCAGTCGCACACCGTTGAGATCCGAACGGTTGCGCCACAACTCACCGGTCGCCTTGGCCGCGACCGGATAACCGAGTTCCTCGGCCGCCGCCTCCGCCGAGGCGGCATCGCGAACCTCACGGAACTCGACAATGCCGATGCCGTAGCAGTCCAGCAGTTCCACCGCCTCGAGATCGCCGAGCCAGCCTCCCTCGGGCGAACGGGTCATCCAGCGCTGGACCAGGTTTCGCGCCCGTTCGATATCCAATCCGTCGGGTCGCCGGGTAAGCGAGACCGGTGTGTTGCGCCACTCGGCATAACGCTGCACGCGGCCCAGCGCCCGCGCCGCGCGTTCGGGGTCCGGATAGGACGGAATGGACCCGCTGCGGACCATACCGCCGGTCCCCCGGGTGGCGAGCAGATTCGGCATTCCGTGATCGGCGACGAACGTCGTCAGCACCGGTTTGGCGATGGCGGATTCGGCGCCGGATCGAATCGCCTCGGCATAGGCGGGCACCGCGGTCGGCACCGGCGGCGCGAAGATCACGATCACGGCGTCGACCTCCGCGGACGCCACGGCTGTCGCCACGGCCGCGAGGAAATCCTCCGGTCCGGCCTGCGGCCCGAGATCCACCGGATCGCGCACCTCGAGTTCCGCGCCGCGCGCCGCGTCCACCGCCAGCCACCCCAGAGCGGCACTGTTGCCGATCACCGCCAGCCGTGGCCCGGCGGGCAGCGGTTGATAGGCCAGCAGCATCGCGCAGTCGAAAAGTTCGGAGATCGTGTCGACCTGCACGATTCCCGCCTGCGCGAACAGGTCCCGCTCCACCGAGCGTTCCAGCTGGGAGGGCGGTGTGGTGCGGGAGGCGTTGCGGCCACTGCTCACGGCCACAATGGGTTTCGCACGCGCGACCCGCCGCGCGATCCGGGAGAACTTGCGTGGATTGCCGAACGTCTCCAGGTACAGCAGCACCACATCGGTGTCCGGGTCGGTGTCCCAGTACTGCAGCAGATCATTACCCGACACATCGGCGCGGTTACCCGCCGAGACGAAGGTGGACAACCCGAGCCGCCGCGCGGCGGCCTCGGCGAGGATCGCCGCGCCCAACGGTCCGGACTGACAGAAGAATCCGACCCGGCCGCGCCCTGGCATGACCGAGGCCAGCGTGGCGTTCAGCGAGACCGCGGGATCGGTATTGGCGATCCCGAGCGCACTCGGGCCCACCACCCGCATGCCGTGCCCCCGGGCCGCGGCCACCAGGTCGCGTTCGGCCGCGTAGCCCGCCGGACCGGTTTCGGAGAATCCGGCGGTCAGCACGACAAGTCCCTTGACGCCCTTGGCCATACAGTCGTCGAGCACCGCGGAGATCTCCACGGCCGGCACCGCGACCACTGCCAGATCCACCTCGTCCGGGATGTCGCGAACAGTGTTGTAGGCCCGCACTCCGCGCACCGAGCCGCGGTTCGGATTCACCGGGAATACCGGCCCCTGGAACACCCCGGACAGCAGATTGGCGAGCACCGCACCGCCGACCCGGCCCGCGGACGGCGTGGCGCCGATGACCGCGATCGACTTCGGATGCAGCAGATTGCCGACACTGCGGGCCTCGGAGGCCCGTTCGCGTGAATCACGCACCGACAGCAACGCTTCGGTGGGATCGATGGCGAATTCCAAGTGCAGCACCGACCCGTCCCGGCTGCGCTGCATCTGATATCCCGCGTCCCGGAAGACGGTCACCATCGTGTTGTTCTCGGCCAGAACCTCCGCGACGAAGGTTTCGATGTCGTTCTCTGCCGCCGCACCGGCCAGATGTTCGAGCAGGATCGAGCCCAGACCGCGGCCCTGATGCGCGTCGGCGACCACGAAGGCCACCTCCGCCGCACGGGGACCCTCCCGGTCCGAGAGCAACTCGTAGCGCCCGACCGCGATGATCACCTCGCCCAGCTCGATCGCCAGGCCAACCCGGTCGTGGTAGTCCACATGTGTGGTGCGGTACAGATCCTTGGGCGTCATCCGCGGATACGGGCCGAAGTAGCGCAGATAGCGGGTGCGATCGGACAGCCGGCCGTGGAAGGCCACCATCGCCTCGGCGTCGTCGGGGGTGATCGGGCGCAGCCGCACCACACCGCCGTCGGAGGCGAGCACATCGGCGAACCAGTGTTGCGGCGGAGGTGGCGGGTTCCGCGGTGTGTCGGGACCGAATTCGGCCAGCCAGGCGGGGGGCTGCTGCGGAGCCGGAGTGCTGTGCTCGGCGTCAGTCACGGGGGTCCTCCGGATCCAGGCCGAGCAGCGGGAACGCTGCCCGGCGCGTGGCCAGTACGGCGGTGTCGACCGCGCGCTGCGCCCGATCGGCGCGCGCGTCACCGGAATCGGGAGCGCCGCCCGGACCGTCCCAGCGGACAAAGTCCGGCGCGGTTCCGTCACTCATCGTGCGCGGCGGTTCGATCGCGGGCGCATACGCGCGCACTTGGGCGAGCCAGTCCGCGGGAATCTCGGTCGCCGGGTCTATATCGCGGTCCAGCACCGCGGCCAGGAGATGGGTCCAGGCGCGCGGCACCACCCGCACCAGGCCGTATCCCCCACCGCCGACCGCGAGCCAGCGGCCCTGCGCATAGCGATCGGCCCACTCGCGCATCGCCCGGAACGCCGCGTTCTGCCCGTCGACGCTCAGCTCCAGATCCGCCAGCGGATCCTCCCGATGGGTGTCGACACCACACTGACTGATCAGCAGCTGCGGCTGGAAGGCGGCCAGCGCGCCGGGCACGACGGCGTGAAAACCGCGCAACCACTGGGCATCCCGGGTCCCCGGGAGCAGCGGGAGATTGATCGCCGAACCTTCACCCGCACCCGCGCCGGTCTCCTCGGGCCATCCGGTATTGGGCCACAGAGTCGCCGGATGCTGGTGGACCGAGATGGTCAGCACCCGCTTGTCCCCATAGAAGGCGCGCTGCACACCGTCGCCGTGGTGGACGTCGACATCGACGTACGCGATGCGGTCGAAACCGTGGTCCAGCAGCCACGAGATGGCAACGGCCACATCGTTGTAGACGCAGAATCCCGCGGCCGAGTCGGCCATCGCGTGATGCATGCCGCCGCCGATGCTCACCGCCCGCCGGGTGCGGCCCGCCGCGATCTCGCCGGCCGCGGCCAATGTGCCGCCGACGATCACCGACGCCGCCTCGTGCATGTGCGGGAACACCGGATTGTCCTGTGTCCCCAGCCCATACGGCGCGGTGCTCGGCAGCGGGACGCCCGGCGCGGCCGGCACCGCATGGCGCACCGCGTCCAGATAGGCGGGGGTGTGGATCCGCAGCAGGTCCGTCTCGTCCGCGATCGACGATGCGAGCGTCTCGACGCCCTCCAGCAGGCCGAGACTCCGCGCGAGCGCCATCGTGAACCGCAGTCGAGCGGGTTTCATCGGATGTTCCGGTGTCCAGGCGTAATCCAGGAACCGATCGGTCCACACGAGCGCCGGGTCGCCGGCCGGTGCGCTTGCCATGAATCTCACGCTAATGCACCCTTCCTGCGGGCGGACGTGCCGTGACCCACAGCCGAACACGGGAAGGGACGGCCCCGTTTTGTCGTTGCCATGCAGTAGAAAGGCTAGGCAGTGCGGCGCATCGGGTTCCGTCCGCGCCGGGCCGTGCCCGGATAGCCCGGAGTTTCCGCAGCACAAGCCGAATATCCTCGCGCACCAATCCGCGACCGCGCGTGGGTAGAATCTTTGCCGACGAAGGGGTAACAGGTGAAGGATCTGGTCGACACCACGGAGATGTATCTCCGTACCATTTACGACCTCGAGGAGGAGGGTGTCACACCGCTGCGCGCACGCATCGCCGAACGCCTCGAGCAGAGCGGACCGACGGTGAGCCAGACGGTTGCCCGCATGGAACGCGATGGGCTGCTGCTGGTGGCGGGCGACCGCCACCTCGAGCTGACCGACAAGGGCCGGTCCATGGCGGTCGCGGTGATGCGCAAGCACCGCTTGGCCGAGCGACTTCTGGTGGACGTCATCGGGCTCGACTGGCAGAACGTGCACGCCGAGGCCTGCCGCTGGGAACATGTGATGAGCGAGGACGTCGAGCGCCGGCTGGTCGAGGTGCTGGACAACCCCACCACCTCCCCCTACGGCAATCCGATTCCGGGCCTGGACGAGCTCGGCGTGCTCGACGCGGGTTCCGCGGAGGAGAAGCTGATCCGGCTCTCCGATCTGCCGCCCGGTCAGATCGTCGCGGTTGTGGTGCGGCGTCTGTCCGAGCACATCCAGACCGATCCGGAGGTCATCGGCCAGCTCCGGGAGGTGGGCGTGGTGCCCGATGCCCGCGTCACCGTCGAGACCCGCCCGGGTGTGGTGGTCATCTCGGTGCCCGGTCACGGTGGATTCGAACTCTCGGACGAGATGGCGCACGCCATCCAGGTGAGGCTGGTCTGACATATGAAACTTCTGGTCACCGGAGGCGCGGGCTATGTCGGCGGCGTCTGCGCCCAGGTCCTGATCGAGGACGGTCACGACGTGGTCGTGGTCGACGATCTCTCCACCGGCAATGCCGAGGGCGTGCCCAGCGGTGCGAAATTCGTCGACGGTGATATCGCCACCGTCGGCGTGGAACTCGTCGAATCCGAGTCCTTCGACGGGGTTCTGCATTTCGCAGCGCAATCGTTGGTCGGTGAGTCGGTGCAGAAACCGGAGAAGTACTGGCACGGCAATGTCGTCAAGACACTCGCCCTGCTCGACGCGATCCGCCGGTCCGATACCCCGCGGCTGGTGTTCTCCTCCACCGCGGCGGTGTACGGCGAGCCCGAACAGGTGCCGATCACCGAGGCCGCCCCGGCCCGGCCGACCAACCCCTACGGTGCGTCCAAGCTGGCGATCGACCACGCCATCACCTCCTACGCGGTGGCACACGGACTCGCCGCGACGAGTCTGCGCTACTTCAACGTCGCCGGCGCCTACGGCGGGCTCGGCGAGAACCGCCTCGTGGAAACCCATCTCATCCCCCTCGTCCTGCAGACCGCTCTGGGCCATCGGGAGTCGATCTCGGTCTTCGGCACCGACTACCCGACCGACGACGGCACCGCGGTTCGCGACTACATCCACATCCGGGATCTGGCGCAGGCACACCTGCTGGCACTCGCGCAATCCCGCCCCGGCGAACACCGCATCTTCAATCTCGGCAGCGGTACGGGTTTCTCCGTGCGCCAGGTGATCTCGGCCTGTGAGCGAGTCACCGGCCGGCAGATCGCCTCGATCGACGCCGCCCGCCGCGCGGGCGATCCGGCGGTTCTGATCGCGTCGAGTGAGCGGGCCATCGCCGAATTGGGCTGGCAGCCGGAGCACAACGATCTCGACGAGATCGTCACCGACGCTTGGGCTTTCCTGCAGTCGCTGGGCGACCGCGCACACAGCGCCCGATAGCGCCGCGCCCGGCGAGCATTCGACACCGGCGTTCACGGTCGCAGCCAATCGGCCCGCAGGTCGAACTCGACGCCCAATTCGGCGGCCTTGGCGCGACCGCTGTAGGCCAGTTTGCGAACCTCCTGCGGCGGCATACCCGTGCCCAGCGCGGTGTCGAGCAATCGGGCGATGGTGTGATCCGGATCCGATTCCAGGGCCGCACGCAGGGCGATGCCGGCGAGGACGCCATCACCCCGGGTATAGGCGCTGTACCCGAAGAGGGTGGCCGCCTCGGCCCGGTCCGATCCCGTGGTGACGCGACACAGCTGCGCCCACATTCGCGCCGCGGCCTCGGCCCGATGGCCGCCGGCCAGGGCGAACACCGCATCCCGGACGGTCGGATCCCGCAGTGCGACAACCGTTTCCGCCAGCGCCCGGGCATCCACCGTACCGTCGGAAGCCAGGACCGCGACCCGATCGAGTACCCGGTTCAGCAGGGTTCGTCGGTAGCGATCCAGCTCATCGCGGAATATCGCGGTGCGGAATCGCTGCCCCGCGACCAGTCCGGCTCGGTCCACCTCCGGCCGGACTTCCGCGCACAGTTGCGCGTCCAGCGCCACCAGAGCCTCCAGATCTTCCCGCGAGGCCTTGATCCGGTATCCGTCCACGGCCTCGGCCAGGGCGATCGGTGAAGCGGCCGGATCGGACTGCACCCCGGTGACGGCGGGATCCTCGACGGCCCACCACGGCTGCCCGGCGGCGATCTCGCGAACCGCCCACACCTCGTCCAACATGATGTGCTCGGCGGCCAGGGCTCGTTCGAGTGCGCGCATGAGGTAGCGATGTCGGCCCGACCGCACACCGGGAGTACCCGCATGAGGTGCACCGGCGCGATCGTCGACGATCAACGCGAGCACGGCAACGGTGTTCTCCCGCACGCAGAGCGTGGTCAGATGGGTGGCCAGCCGCGCCCAGCCGCCACGGCCGGGCGGCTCCAGATCGTGCCGGGCCACCGCGCTCAGCGATGCCGGACCGGTCCCGCCCGGCGGCTGTCGCAGCAGGTACACCACGAGCGATCGGTGTGGCACGAAACCGAGCAGCGCGGGCACCGCGGCAATGCACTCGCGCGGATCGTCGGCCCGCAGCGCGGGCCGAGCCCCGTTCGCGCCCCGATCGGTATCGCCGGGCGATCCGGCGGATGTCGCGGCGAATTCGTCGTCGGCCGGTGTGGGTTCGATAGCGGTCGTCATGTGTCCGACCATGCCCCCCGACTCGCCCCGCAAGACCTCGACGACCTGGCCTTTCACCAGCCCTGGGGACAATAGCGAGGCTGTGCATCAAACGCCCGGACGGACTGCCGCCGCGCATTTCCTGTCGGACCCGCCTGCTATGGTTCCGACCGGGCACGTATGGCCTGACTCATCTCATCCCTTGCCGACGTCCTGCACCGCGGCGGTGAACACCTGGTCCAGCGCCGTCATATCGGGTGCGTCCTCGCCGAAGGTGAGATAGGTCGCGATGATCCGCACATCGCCGAGCTGCGCCGCGAGAGTGCGGATGGACCGGGTCAACCCCGGACCACCACGCTGACCGCTCACCGTGCGACGCCAGGCGAGCGAATCGTCGGCGTTCACCGGTGCGGCCGGATCCAATTGGGTGACAACGGTATTGGTGATCGGCCCGTGCTGGGCACGTACCGTTCCGCACTGCCGCAACAGGTTACGCAGGCGCGCGAGCGGGTCGGTGGTACGAATCAGTTCGACCGTGATGCTCGCGCGGGTGTCCTCGTCGGTGCCGACCGCCGCCGCGATGCGCTGCGGATCGGACGGGGGCCGGGACGCGCATTGCGGTGGATCGACCGCCGCTCCGGAGGGAATGCCGCGCAGATCGGCATCGGCGCCGATGGCATCCGAACCGGACAACACCACAGGCGGATACGTCTCGGGGAACTGCGCCGCGGTCGGCAGCATCGACCCCAGATCCGCGGCGATATGCCTGGTCACCGTCGGCTGGCGGGATTCGGCGGCGGGATGTCCGGACACGGTGGACCCGCAGGCGGTCAGCAGCAGCCCCAGCGCCGCGCACCCGGCGACGCCGACGAGCCCGAATCGGCGCGGCCCCGGCTCCGGAGTCTCCGGCACGTTCACTCGGCACACTATGCCCAATGCTCGCACCCGGTTTCCGCCGCCACGCCGGGGGCACGCCGTGGGTGTGCGCAATTGTGACGGAGTGGGAACCGGGTATCTCCACCCGAAACGAGATCCGGCCCACAATCCCGGAATGAGATGGCCCGCCGACATGTTGTCACCCGAACACGGCCGCTCGAAGCGAGACCGACGGCGTCGCCGCGAATGGGTATGAGGGACAATGGAAGGTGGTCCCGAAAGACCACATCGGCAGGCGGCGCCGGGTTCGCCACCACCCCGCCGCCGACCGGTTGTGGCGGACCACCCAGGAAGGAGTAAGCGATGGAGGATTACGAGTCGCGAATGTACGAACTGGAGTTTCCCGCTCCGCAGCTGTCGGCCGACGACGGTGCGGGTCCGGTGCTGGTACACGGTCTGGAAGGTTTCACCGACGCGGGTCACGCGGTCCGCCTGGCGACCACCCATCTGCGTGAGAGTCTCGAGGCGGAACTGGTCGCCTCCTTCGATGTGGACGAGCTGCTCGACTACCGCTCGCGCCGTCCGCTCATGACATTCAAGACCGACCACTTCTCCGACTACGCCGAGCCCGAGCTGAGCCTCTGGGCCGTGAAGGACACCGCGGGTACCCCGTTCCTGCTGCTGGCCGGCCTGGAACCGGATCTGCGCTGGGAGAAGTTCGTGACCGCGGTGCGGCTGCTGGCCGAACAACTGGGCGTACGCCGCACGATCGGCCTGAGCGCCATTCCGATGGCGATCCCGCACACCCGCCCGCTCGGTGTCACCGCGCATGCCAGCGACCGCGATCTGATCGGTGAGCATCAGCGCTGGCCGGGCGAATTGCAGGTACCGGGCAGTGCGTCGTCACTGCTGGAGTTCCGGATGGCGCAGCACGGCCACGAGTCGATCGGATTCTCGGTCCACGTGCCGCATTATCTGGCCCAGACGGCCTATCCCGAGGCTGCGCAGACCCTGCTGGAGAACGTCGCCGACAATGCCGGGCTGGATCTGCCGCTGGCGGCGCTCGGCGAGGCGGCGGCGCGGGTGCGCGAGCAGGTGAACGAGCACATCGCGGGTAATGCCGAGGTGGAGACGGTCGTGCAGGCGCTCGAGCGGCAGTACGACAGCTTCGTCACCGCGCAGGAGCGTCAGTCCAGCCTGCTGGCCAGTGACGCCGATCTGCCGACCGGAGAGGAGCTCGGTGCGGAATTCGAGCGTTTCCTGGCCGAGCAGACCGGATTCGGCGATTCGGACACCCCGGGGAACGACGACCTGCGCTGACTCCGTGCCGGACCCGATGATCGGCGTTCGCGGTCCGGCCCGGTCCGCCACACCGCTCTGACGGACGGCGCGACCGCCTTGTGCGGGTGTGCCAGGACGCTTCGGGGGCCGTTCGCATGCCGCACCGGCACGGAGGCAGAATAGGCACAGTGCAGCTGTCCGAACTGATCCCCGACCGTGCCGTGCCCGACGTGGATCCCGATTGGCTGTTCGAGTCGTTCTCCGGCTGGGCCTCCGAGCAGGGTCTGACGTTGTATCCAGCGCAGGAGGAAGCGCTGCTGGAGTTGATGACCGGGGCCAACGTGATCCTGTCGACCCCGACCGGCTCCGGGAAATCGATGGTCGCCATCGGCGCGCACTTCGCCGCCCTGAACACCGGTCAGCGCAGTTATTACACCGCGCCGATCAAAGCACTGGTCAGCGAGAAGTTCTTCGCCCTGTGCGAGGTGTTCGGCGCCGACCGGGTCGGCATGGTCACCGGTGACGCCGCGGTGAACCCGGACGCGCCGATCATCTGCGCGACGGCGGAGATCCTGGCGAATCTGGCCCTGCGCGAAGGCGCGAACGCCGATGTCGGCCAGGTCGTGATGGACGAATTCCACTTCTATGCCGACCCGGATCGCGGCTGGGCGTGGCAGGTTCCGCTGCTCGAACTGCCGCGGGCCCAATTCCTGCTCATGTCCGCCACTCTGGGTGAGGTCGACTTCTTCGCGACCGACCTGCATCGCCGCACCGGACGCCCGACCGCGATCGTCAGCGGCTCGGAACGTCCTGTGCCCCTGATGTTCTCGTATGTGCGCACTCCGATCACCGAAACGCTCGAGGATCTGGTCACCACCAGTCAGGCCCCCGTGTACGTGGTGCACTTCACCCAGGCCGCCGCTCTGGAACGGGCCCAGGCGCTCACAAGCGTCAACTTCGCCTCGAAGGCGGAGAAGGAGGCGATCGCCGACGCGCTTGGCGGCTTCCGATTCGCGACCGGCTTCGGCAAGACGCTCTCCCGTTTGATCCGGCACGGAATCGGCGTCCATCACGCCGGAATGCTGCCGAAATATCGCCGCCTGGTGGAACGGCTCGCCCAGGAGGGCCTGCTGAAAGTGGTGTGCGGCACCGACACTCTCGGCGTTGGCATCAACGTGCCGATCCGCACCGTCCTGCTGACCGGCCTCACCAAATTCGACGGCGTGCGCACCCGCCGGCTCAAATCGCGGGAATTCCATCAGATCGCCGGACGCGCAGGACGCGCCGGCTACGACACCATGGGCACCGTCGTGGTCCAAGCCCCCGAACACGAGGTGGAGAACGCGCGACTGCGCGCCAAGGCGGGCGACGATCCGAAGAAACAGCGCCGGGTGCAGTTGCGCAAACCGCCGGAAGGTTTCGTGTCCTGGTCGGAGGAGACGTTCGACCGGCTGGTCGCCGCCCAGCCCGAACCTATGGTGTCGCGGTTCCAGGTCACCAACGCGATGCTGCTCAACGTCATCGCCCGGCCCGGGAACTGTTTCGACGCGATGCGGCATCTGCTCGAGGACAATCACGAGCCCCGCCCTGCGCAGCGCAAACATATCGTCAAGGCGATTCGCCTGTATCGCGCGCTGCGCGATGCTGGAGTTGTGCAGCAACTCGACGAGCCCGATGCCCTCGGCCGGCGCGCACGCCTCACCGTCGATCTGCAACGCGATTTCGCCCTCGATCAGCCGCTTTCGCCGTTCGCCCTGGCCGCCCTGGATCTGCTGGACGATTCCTCGCCCACCTACACCCTCGACGTGGTATCCATCATCGAGTCCACCCTCGAGGATCCGCGCCAGCTGCTGATGGCCCAGCAGCACAAGGCGCGCGGCGAGGCCATCGCGGAGATGAAGGCCGATGGCATCGAATACGACGAGCGGATGGAACTGCTCGAGGAGGTCACCTGGCCCAAACCCCTGGCCGAGTTGATCGAGCCCGCGTTCGAGACCTACCGCGGCGGTCACCCGTGGGTGTCGGAATTCACACCGTCGCCGAAGTCGGTGGTCCGCGAGATGATCGAGCGCTCACTGACCTTCGCCGAACTGGTGAGCAACTACGAGCTGGCACGCTCGGAGGGTGTGGTACTGCGCTACCTGGCCGACGCGTATCGCGCCCTGCGCCGCACGGTGCCCGAATCCGCCCGCACCGAGGAGCTCGAGGACCTCACCGAATGGCTGGGTGAGCTTGTGCGCCAAGTGGATTCGAGCCTGTTGGACGAGTGGGAGCAGCTCACCAATCCGGGTGCGGAGAACGATTCCGAGCAGCTGGCCTTCGGTTCGGAAACGGTCCGGCCGATCTCGGCCAACGAGCGCGCGTTCCGGGTCCTGGTTCGCAACGCCATGTTCCGCCGCGTGGAGCTGGCCGCGCTCGGCCGCTGGGCCGCGCTGGACGATCTCGACGACGGCCCGAACTGGGAAGCCGAACTGGAGCCGTATTTCGCCGAGTACGACGAGATCGGCACCGGCCCCGACGCGCGTGGTCCGCAACTGTTCCAGATCGAAAAGCGGCCAGGTCTGTGGCGGGTACGCCAGGTGCTCGCCGACCCGGTCGGCGACCACGGCTGGTCGATCGACGCCGTGGTCGACCTGCCCGCCTCCGACGCCGCCGGCGAAGTGGTATTCGACGAGGTCACGGTGAGTGCGGGATGAGTACCGCACAGCACGCCGCCACCCCCGTCCGCACGCTGCGCCGAAAACCCGGTACCGTGCGCACCGGTCGCGAAATCCGCTGACCCACCTGCCGTCTTCGCCTGCGCGCGGTTCATTGCCGCACCCGTGCTCACGTGATCAGGACGACCTCGATCCAGTTCGTTTTCTACCGCCTCCCGCTGATACGCTCTCGCTCGCTGTCCGCCGTGGGAGGCTGCCCGGAAAGAAAGAGAGTTCGCTCAGATTGTTCGGTCCACACGTGCCCGAGACGCCCTGTCTCGTCATCGACCTCTCCCGCGTACGCGACAACTTCCGCGCGTTACGATCCGCGCTGGGCGATTTGGGCAACCGTCATCCGGTGCGAATTCGCTTCGCGGTCAAGGCTTCTCCCATGCCGGAGGTCATCCGGCTGCTGGCCGCCGAAGGCGCGGAGTTCGATGTCGCCAGTATCGGTGAGATCGAACAGTGCCTCGAGCTCGGCGTGGATCCCTCGGTGCTGAACTTCGGCAATCCGATCAAGAAGGCCGCCCATATCGCGGCGGCCTATGCCGCGGGTGTGCGACGCTACGCCTTCGATACCGAGGACGACCTGACCCGGATCAGCGAATACGCGCCGGGTTCGGAGGTGGAATGCCGGTTCCTGGCCTCGACGCCGCAGTCGCGGACGCCGTTCGGCACGAAATTCGGCTGCGCCCCGGGCGAGGCGGTGCGGCTGCTGGTGCGTGCCCGTGATCTCGGTCTGGTACCCGTGGGCCCCTACTTCCACGTCGGTTCACAACAGCTCGACCCGTCCGCCTGGCGGATCGGCATCGAACAGGCCGCCGCGATCACGGAAGCGCTGGCGGTCAAGGACATTCCGGTACGATCGGTGAATATCGGTGGCGGACTGCCGATTTCGTACGCCGATCCGGCGCCGGAGCTGTCCGAGCTGGGTGCGGTGATCGCCGAGACGGCCGCACGCCACCTCCCCGAGCACACCGACGTCGTCGTGGAACCCGGCCGTGCCCTGGTGGGCAATGCCGGCGTGATCCACGCCGAGGTCGTCAATGTGCGCATCGCGCCGGACGGGCGGCGCTGGGTATACCTCGACATCGGCCGCTACAACGGAATGGCCGAGACCGAGAACGAGTACATCGCCTACCGGATCGTGACCTCGCGAGACGGTGACGCGGCGGACGAGGCGGTGATTGCCGGTCCGACCTGCGACGGGGACGACGTACTCTATCAACGCACGCGTGTACTTCTCCCGACCACGCTGCGAGCCGGCGATCCCGTTCGGATCCTCGATGCCGGCGCCTATACGGCGAGCTATTCGTCGGTGTCCTTCAACGGTTTTCCGCCTTTGACTGTTCACGTCATCGGCGCTGAGCGAGAGTGAGTTCAGCAATGACGGCAGAATTCACCGGCTGGCACGTGCTGGCCGAGTTCGGTGGTGTCGACACGGCCCTGTGCGACGATCTCGAACGACTCGAAGCCGCCCTCCGAAAATCGTTGGTCGCCGCGGGGGTGACCATCTGCGACGTCGTGCACAAGAAGTTCGACCCGCAGGGGGTCACCGTGCTGGCGCTGCTGTCCGAATCCCACGCGTCCATCCACACCTATCCGGAATCCGGCGACATCTTCGTCGACGTGTTCACCTGCGGAAGTATCGGTGCGGGCGCCACCACGGCGGTGGAGTTGCTGCGGCAGGAGCTGTCCCCCGCGTCGGTGCACACGGAGGTGATCCAGCGCGGGCGCGGCGCCCGGCGCATCCACGAGCCGGTCGGCCCCGGGACGACCCGGGTGTGGAATCTGCACGACGTCATCGTCGACACCCGGACCCCGTTCCAGCACATGGTGATCGCGCGCACCGAGCAGGGCGTGAGCCTGTTCTCCGACGACGATCGCCAGTCCACCGAATTCTCCCAGCTGACCTACCACGAGGCCATGCTCGTCCCCGGTTACGCGCTGGCCGAGAAGCTGGATCGGGTGCTGATCGTCGGCTCCGGCGAGGGCGTGGCCGCACAGATGTCGGTCGCCGCGGGCGCCTCGATCGTCGACCACGTGGATATCGACCGGCAAGAGGTGGAGTTGTGCGCCGAGCACCTCCCCTACGGATATTCCCCGGCGGATCTGGCCGAGGCGGTCGCGCAGTCCGGCCCGATCAAGATGCACTTCGCCGACGGCTGGGACTTCCTGGCCGAGGCCGAGGCGACGGGTGTGCGATACGACCTGATCTGTATCGATCTGCCCGACGAGCGAGTCGAGGAAGCACAGCACAACCGGCTGTACGAGGACGAGTTCCTGGAGCGATGCCGCGCACTGCTGTCCGAGGGTGGGGTGCTGGCCGTCCAGGCGGGTTGTCAGACCATGTGGCGCAACGAGACGCTCAAGCGTTCCTGGGCCCGGTTCCACGCGCTGTTCCCCACGGTCGTGCCGTACGTCAGCGACGAGCACGAGTGGACCTTCCTGTTCGGCACGCCGAAGGCGATCGATGATCCGGTGGCGAAGATGACCGCGACACTGCCGCGACTGCCCTACCGCGCGCAGACGGTCGACGAGCGAGCCCTGGTCCGCGGCGCGATCGAACCGCACGCACTGCGTTCACCCGTGGGCGTCGGCTGAGATTCACCGACTGGACCTCTGCGAGTCGGGGGCGAAATCCCCCGCTTCGCAATACCGTGGAGTATGCGCACTTTCGTCCATCTCCTCCTGCTGGTTTGCGCCGTCGCGGTGGCGGTGGGAACCTTCGGGCCGCTCATCGGCACCCTCGAGGCCCGGCATGTGCAGCTCACCGAACTGCGCGACGGGTTCCCCGCCGGTCGCAGCCTCGATCAGATCCAGGCGCAGTCGGTCAGCCTGCAGACGTCGCTCGCGATAATCCTGCTCGGCGTCGCGGCGGTGATCCTGCTGGCGACACTGTTCGGCTCGCGTCTGCTGGGCTGGCTGGGCGTCTTGGTCGGCCTCGCCGCCCTCGGCGTGCTGGCCTGGCGCCTGGACAGCTCCTTCGACAACCAGATCCGGACCGACTACCACCACCTGTTCTCCGGCACCTGGGGCCTGTACGCGGTGGGCGGTGGTTTGATCGTCGGGTTGCTGTGCCTGCTGGTCCCCCGCGAGCGGCGCGGGTTCTGAGCGTTCGCCGACCGTATCCGGCGGGCCGGCTGGGACCCGCCGGAACCGACCGGTTCTGCGTGCGCGGGCCGTAGCCGGGCGGTGTTCCCGCAGTGATTCCGCGTCGCCGGGCGGACAGGGCGACGATCACGACCTGAGTTCCACCGTTCACGGCAGGGCGGGCGGTTCGATGCCCAACTCCCGCAAACGATCACGATAGATCTCGACGTTGGCGAGCTTGATCTGCTCGTAACCGCGGATCATCTCGGGCAGCGAGGCCGCCTCGACGGCATGGTCGTAGCCGGTCGTCAGGGTGGTGCGGAGGGTGTCGATCATCTCGATGTAGTGCGCGAGCAAGGCCCGTTCGACGCGACGGACGTGCGCGTATCCGAATGGATCGAATGCGGTGCCGCGCAAGCGTTTTCCCTTGGCCAGCACGCGCAGGGCCCAGTGGGACCGAGGGCCCAGGCCGATCTTCTCGGTCCGGCCCAGGGCTCGCAGGATCGGCGGATGCAGCCGATAGGTCAGCTTCGCGCCGCCGGGGACGGCGGCGGTCACCTCATCGAGGAAGGCCGGATCGGTCAGGCGGCGAGCCACCTCGTATTCGTCCTTGTAGGCGGTGAGCTTGTACAGCCCGCGCGCCACCTGCTCGCTGAATTCGGTGCGATCGGTGACCGCGCGCTCGGATTCCCACACTCGCTGCACGAGGGCGACGTACGCACGGGCGACGCGCACGCCGCCGAAACCGATCAGCTCACCCGCGCGGTGCTCGACCAGCCGCCGGGTCTCACCGGTCGCGCTCAGACCGGCCAGCAGCTCCGCCGGGACCTCGGGCGCGACACGTCCGCCGGGGCCGGGCGAGGTCGCGGCGGCGAATTCATCGGGACATGCCACCGCTGCACGACCCCAGCGGAAGGCCGCGATGTTGGCGGCGACCGCGACGCCGTTGATCTCGATGGCCTCCTCGATCGCCGCGGCGGGCAGGCGCAGCGCACCGACCTGGTATGCGGCGCCGACCAGCAGGAAGTTGGCCGCGGTCGTGCTGCCGAACAGCGCCTGCGCGGCGGCCAGCGCGTCGAACGCGGTCATCGACCGCGACACCGCGGACAGCCGGGCGAGCAGATCATCGGTGTCCGGATACCGCACCGCCACGTCGTACACCATCGCACCGGTGGGCGTCCGGCTGGTCGAGGCCACCGTGATCGTCTGCTGCGCCGACCCGTAGGCCAGGTTCTTCGGATCACCCGCGGCGAGCAGGTCGAAGGCCAGGACGCAGTCCGCCGAGCCGGGCGTGAGCCGGTTGGCGGGCTCGAGCGAGGTCGCCGCGAAACGCATGTGCGACACCACCGGACCGGCCTTCTGGCTCAGCCCGATCTGGTCCAGGCCCGCGACCTGATACCCGGCCCGCATCGCGGCGGTGGCCAGAACCTGATTGACGGTCACGATGCCGGTACCGCCGATTCCGGCCAACAGCACGTTCCAGGTGGCGTTCGGCGATTCCATGCCGACGTCGGGCAGCTTCGGCGGTTCGGGATGAACATGCTTGCGGCGCAGCGTTTTCCGCGACGGCTTGCCTCCGGGTTCGGGCGTCTCCACGGTGACGAAGGACGGGCAGTCCCCCTTCAGGCAGCTGTAGTCGGTATTGCAGGAGGTCTGATCGATCCGGGTCTTGCGGCCGAATTCGGTGTCGACCGGCTGTACGGACAGGCAGTTGCTCTGCACACCGCAGTCGCCGCAGCCCTCGCAGACCGCCTCGTTGATCACCACCCGGGTACGCCGCACCGGCAACTCGCCGCGCTTGCGTTTGCGGCGCGCGTCCGCGGCGCAGTGCTGGTCGTAGATCAGCACCGTGACCCCCGGGATTTCGCGCAGCATCCGTTGCGCCTCGTCCAGCCGATCCCGGTGCCACAGCAGGGTTCCCGGCGCGAGGTCGCGCTTGCGGTACTTGTCCGGCTCGTCGGCGCACACGATGATCTGCCGCACCCCCTCATCGGTGAGTTTGCGCGTCAGACGGGGAACCGCCAGTGCCCCTTCGGCGTTCTGGGCTCCGGTCATGGCGACCACATCGTTGTAGAGCAACTTGTAGGTGATGTTCACCCCGGCGGCGATACATGCCTGGACCGCCAGTTGACCGGAGTGGAAATACGTTCCGTCGCCGATGTTCTGGAACAGGTGCGGCACATCGGTGAACGGGGCCTGCCCGATCCACTGCGCGCCCTCCCCGCCCATCTGCGTCAGCCCGACCACCTTGCTGTCGGTGCGACCGGACATGGTCACCAGGGTGTGACAGCCGATTCCGCCTCCGGCCAGGGAACCTTCGGGCACGGCGGTCGAGCGGTTGTGCGGGCAGCCGCTGCAGAAGTAGGCGGCGCGCCCGGTCGGCAGCACCGACAGCGACAGTGGCTGCGGCAGTGGGCGTCTCATATCCAGATGACCGTCCAGCACACGCCGCAGCGGGGCCAGGATCCGCCCGGCGGTCAGTTCACCGTCGGAGGCGAACAGCACCCGGCCCTCGGCATCGCGTTTGCCGAGAATCTGCGGCGCATCCGCTGTGCCGTACAGGATCTCGCGGATCTGCGTCTCGACGAAGGCCGTCTTGTCCTCCACCACGATCAACCGGGACAGGCCGGATGCGAATTCGCGGACCCGTTCGGAGGCAAGGGGATACGGCATTCCGATGCGCAGCAGCCGCACTCCCGCCCGCCGCAGCGCGGCGTCGTCCGCGCCGAGATCGGCCAGGGCCTGGCGCATCGCGTCGAACGCGGTTCCGGTTGCCGCGATGCCGATCTCGGCATTCTGCGGATTCACCTCGATGACATCCAGATCGTTGAGCGTGCTGTAGGCCAGGACGGTCGCCCAGCGCGGACCGTGCAGATCGGCCTCGGCGAGCAGGCTGTCCGCGGGCGCGCCCATCGGCCGCTGCCGGTACGTGAACGATGCGCCCTCCCAGGAGATCTCCGGGACGACGATATCGATGTCGCCGATCGTCGCCGGGACCGTCCACGCACCGTCGGCCACATCGGCGACGATCTTCAGCGCCACCGGACAGCCCGAAGCCCGCGACAGCGCGACGCCGTGCAGACCCATGGTGACGATCTCACCGGCGTTGCGCGGGAACAGCACCGGAATGTTCATCGCGGCCAGGGACCGCTCGGAAGCCGCGGGCACCGTGGAGGATTTCGCCGCGGGATCGTCACCGACGAGAAGTAGCACCCCGCCCCGGGGATTGACGCCGTACACCGCGGCGTGCCGCAGCGCGTCCGTGGCACGGTCGAGCCCCGGGCCCTTTCCGTACCAGACCCCGACCACACCGTCGTGGGTGGAATGTCCGCCCGGCAGCTCGGCCTGGGAACCCCAGACCGACGTGGCCGCGAGCTCCTCGTTCACCCCAGGCACGAAATGGATGTCGTGCTCGGACAATACTCCGGGCATTCCGCCGAGCAACCGGTCGACCCCGCCCAGCGGCGAGCCCTGATATCCGGAGACGAAGGTGCCGACGCGCCTGCCCGCGCGCAGATCCCGGACGTGCTGTTCCACCAACTGCCGCGCGATCGCCTGAACCCCGGTCAGGACAACGGTTCCCGCGCCGACGCGGTAGCGGTCGGCGAGATCGTACGGTGCTGGGATCAGATCGCGATCGGCGAGCTCGGTCATCAGTTCCACCCGTCCGGCCGGCACCGATCAGGTGCGACCTAGATTGAGCATTCGACGCCGCCATACTGTCCCCGCAGCGCGGAATGAACAACCTACACCGCAAAAGTTGAGCATTCTGCACAGATTGCAGCACCCTGACTGCGCAGTAACAATGCAGCTTGCGACCTCGGATGTGATCGCGAACACGGCACCGCCGAGTACAGGATGTTCGTAATGCTTTTCGGCCGGTGCGACTCTCAGCGGGCCCGGCGGACGAATTCGGCGCGCCATCGGCCGCACAGGGTGGCGTATCCGCGCAGATGGTCGGCGGCGAATTGCTCGGGATACCAGTCGTGGTCGGAGACGACATCGGTCCAGACATAGGTCGGCACCGGCTCCTCGAGGCCGATCACACGGACCGTGCGCAACTCGTACTGCTCGTCCTCGAACGCGTCGATGACCTCCCAGTCGGCCTCGGTGAGTCCTTGCAGCACCAGCCCGGAGGCCAGCCGGCCCGGTTCAACGACCAGGCCGGGATAGGCACGTTTCGGTAACGCCGCCACCCGGCGGTCGCGGACCACGCCCAGTTCCGCATCGGGCACCCGCCCGAGCAGCTCCGCGAGCACGGGGCCGAACTGCAACGTGCCATAGGCGAACAACGTGTCCGCCTGCGAGGCCGAGGAACTCGGCCGGCGCACGGGCGCGGCGGTATCGCGACGCGGCCCGGCGGGGCCGCGCGCGCCGCCTTCGGTCATGCGAGCCCGCGTTCGACCCGTCCGTCGGGCAGAACGCGGTACGCGAGGCGGATTCGAGTACCGCCGGCGAGTTCGCCAGTTATTTGCGGAGCCGGGGTATCGAGCGCGGCCAACGCCGCGACGATCCGCGCGATGTGATCGGGGCGCGCGACCGGCACGTCGGAATCGAGCTGGGGCGCATTACGTGTCATGTACCCATGGTGCCTCATCGAGGCTCGGGAAACATGATATTGGGGGTGGTGAACTGACTCACGCTCCGGATTCGCCGCCGCGCCATTGCGTGGGCCGCACGGTCGCGGACGCCAGCCGAGTGAACGTTTCACCGTCGTGAGCACTGAAAATGGTGATATCGGCACCGTGCGCGCGGTTCAGTTCCAGCAGCCGACGGCGGTTGTCGCGGTAGGGCATCCCGGCCACCGCGGCCAGTTCGTACAGGCGCCACAACAGCGGCGTATGCGGTTGTGCCGGATCGATTTCGCTGCCGACGCCGAACGCGTCGCCCGCGTGCAACAGCCACCCCCGGCCGGTATCGATCGCGACGCCGACATGTCCGCGCGTGTGACCGTGCAACGGCACCACCAGAATTTCCGGCGGCAGACCGGGCAGATCGCGCACCGCGCGGAAGCCGAACCACTCTTCGCCACCGTCGATTTCGTTGACCATCCACCGCGGGCCGTGCGCCCACTGCCGCGCCCGGTACCGGGTCCGCTCGGAGAACGTCCGGCGCGCGGTCGCGGCCCGGAATTCGGGACCGTGCACGTGCACGGTCGCCTCCGGGAAGTCCGAGAGTCCGCCCGCGTGATCGAAATCCAAGTGCGTGAGCACGATGTGTCGGACATCGGCTGGGTCGTAGCCGAGGCCCTGAATCTGACGGTACGCCGTCTCGTGTTCGGCGAGTTCGAGACCGAGCACGAAACGACTCGGGCCCACCATCGTGCCCGGATCACGCACGCAACCGAGACCGAATCCGGTGTCCACCAGAACCAGTCCTGCCCCGGTCTCGACGAGCAGACAGTGATCGACGGCGCCCAGCGCCATGCTGCCGCAGTTGAGATGATGAATCCGCACGCCGAGAGCGTCCCAGACGCTCCTGCGCCGGTCAATCGCATCCCCCCTCGGCACCTGGCAACGGCGCGAATTCGTGTCCCGGAACACTTCGGGGCCGAGGCCGGTCGGCGAGGATCACACCGGCCGCTGCGTGCGAATCACGTCGGCGAGCTGTTCGTAATCCTCGGTGCGCGCGGTGGATCCGCGGAAAACCAGCCCGAGCGTGCGCCCCGGAGCGGGCGCGGCGAATCGGGCGATGCGCAGTGTGCCACGAGAGGTTTCGGCCGCCACGGCCATTTCCGGAATCAACGTGACGCCCAAACCTCCTGCGACACACTGCACGACCGTCGACAGCGAGGCGGCCCGGGTGTCCCCCACCGGCCCCGGCCGGATGTCCTGGGCGCGGCACAGATCCAGGGTCTGATCCCGCAGGCAGTGCCCCTCGTCCAAGAGCAGCAGCGGCAGCTCGTCCAGTACCGCGGGCGAAAGGCCGGTGCGCCCGGACAATTCGTGCCCCTCGGGCACCACCAGAACGAATTCCTCACTATAGAGCGGGATTTCGAGCATGCCGCCGGTATCGGACGGCAGCGCGAGCAACGCCACGTCCAGGATGCCGCTGCGCAGTCCGTCGAGCAGCCGCGCGGTCTGGTCCTCGATGACATGCGGCACCATCGCCGGGAATCGGCGCCGCAGTTCCGGCAGCACGGCGGGCAGCACATAGGGCGCGACAGTGGGAATGATGCCCAGACGCACCGTGCCGCCGAGTCCGTCGCCGACCGCGGAGGCGATGAACCGGTCGGCCGCCTCGAGCGTCGCCATCGCTTGCGGCAACAAACGCTTACCCGCCGCTGTCACCAGAACTCGACGCGTACTGCGTTCGATCAACTGCAGTTTCAGGCCGTTTTCCAACGATGCCAAGGACTGCGATAGCGTGGGCTGGCTCACGTTCAATCGCGCGGCCGCCGTGCCGAAGTGGCGATACTCGGCGATCGCCACGAATGCACGCAGCTGTGACAGGGTGGGCTGATAAGTCTGATCAGTCACGCCTATCAGTGTAGTGCGACTGATCACGTTTACCTTTTGCCTGGCTGCGGGCAAGATCACAAGGTAGATACTTCCGCACGGCAATCCCGACAACGAAGGACGAGAAGGAGACAGCATGGCTCTGCTGACCATCGGCGACCAGTTCCCCGCGTACAACCTCACCGCCGTGATCGGCGGTGACCTGTCCAAGGTCGACGCGAAGCAGCCCGACGACTACTTCACCCAGGTCAGCAGCGACGACCACGCCGGCAAGTGGCGCGTGGTGTTCTTCTGGCCCAAGGACTTCACGTTCGTGTGCCCGACCGAGATCGCCGCGTTCGGCAAGCTGAACGAGGAGTTCGCCGACCGTGACGCCCAGGTGCTCGGCGCCTCGGTCGACAACGAGTTCGTGCACTTCCAGTGGCGGGCCCAGCACGAGGACCTCAAGACCCTGCCGTTCCCGATGCTCTCGGACATCAAGCGTGAACTGGCCACTGCCACCGGCGTTCTCAACGCCGACGGTGTCGCCGATCGCGCCACGTTCATCGTCGACCCGAACAACGAGGTGCAGTTCGTCTCGGTCACCGCGGGTTCGGTGGGCCGCAACGTGGACGAGGTGCTGCGCGTGCTCGACGCACTGCAGTCCGACGAGCTGTGCGCGTGCAACTGGAAGAAGGGCGACCCGACCATCAACGCCGGTGAGCTGCTCGCCGCCAGCGTCTGACCGACCCCGAAGGAGTTATCGGCTGTGACCGTCGAGAACCTGAAGAACTCGCTCCCCGAGTACGCCAAGGACCTCAAGCTCAACCTGTCGTCCATCGCGCGCTCGACCGTGCTCAGCGAACAGCAGCTCTGGGGCACCCTGCTGGCCTCGGCGGCCGCCACCCGATCGGCGGTCACGCTGCGTGAGATCGCCGAGGAGGCCGCCGACACGCTGTCGGCGGAGGCGTACAACGCCGCCCTCGGCGCGGCCTCGATCATGGGCATGAACAACGTGTTCTACCGGGGTCGTGGATTCCTGGAGGGCCGGTACGACGATCTGCGTGCCGGACTGCGGATGAACATCATCGGCAATCCGGGCGTGGACAAGGCCGATTTCGAGCTGTGGTCCTTCGCGGTCTCCTCGATCAACGGCTGCCAGCACTGTCTCGAGGCGCACGAGAACACCCTGCGCGAGGCCGGGGTCTCGCGTGAGGTGATCTTCGAGGCGCTGCGCGCGGCGGCGATCGTCGCGGGCGTCGGGCAGGCGGTGCAGTCCACCGAGGCGCTCGCCGCGGCCGGGGTCTGATACCCGCGGGCGTTTCAGCGTCGCAGCACATCTCGCGATGGCCGCGTACTCGGCGAGTACGCGGCCATCGGCGTGTTCCCGGTCGGTCCCGCGTGAGTCAGCTCGACGCCGCGGCGACGAGCATGAACGCGGTGCCCAGGTCCATCACCACGTGCGGGATCACGGTGGCCGGGGTCATCGCATGCCCGACCGCATGGCGCAGAAGCGATTTCGGCCCCGGAACGAACATCAGGACAGCGTCCAGGACGAACACGGCCGCGAGTACGAGCATCGGGGCCGCCGACCCGGGATGCGGATGATCCCCGCTCATACGCATCGCGTGCCCGGACATGGACCACAACATCGCCACGACCGCCACCAGGTGGTATGCGATCGTCGCGGCCCGCGCGGGCAGGCAGTCGCCGTTGCGCCAGGCGCGCACCCGTTCGGCCAGCACCGCCACGTACACCACCGTCATCGCGGTCAGTACGCCGCGCAGGGCGTCCGGGGCGGCGACCATCGGGAAGACCAGCATCGCCAGCATCACCAGGCACATCAGCAGATGTGCGGCATCGGATTCGTGATCGGCGACCGGACCCGGCACGCGCTCGCTCACGCCACCGGATGCGAAGACCGGGAGCCTGCCCGCGACCAGAACCGCCGCGAGCACGAAACCCGCCACGATCCCCCAACGCAGCACCGAGTATTCCGCCACGAAACCACCCACACCCCACCGCCTTCCCGCGACGCGCGCACGCCTTCGTCCATGCTCGCATCCCGTACCGGGCCGGGGCACCCTTTCATTTTGGCGTCCGGCGCGGCAACGGCCGTGCGGCCTCAGCCCAGGGCGCGCCCGAAGGCCGCCGCCAGCTCCGCGACCTGCTGTTCGGTGATGACGAAGGCCGGCGAGATCTGCAATGCGCCCTGCCCCGCCGCACGCGCGGAAACGCCCTGGGCGCGAAGGGCTTTCACCATCGCGGGCCCTTCGGCCGGATCGGCCAGCTGCACCGCGGCGACCGCGCCCAGCCCACTGCGCACCTCGGCCACCCGAGGATGCGCCGCCAACGGCGAGAAATGTTCGTGCAGTAGCGCTTCCAGATTCTTACTGGCGTCGATCAGGTTCTCACGCTCGAGAATATCGAGATTGGCCATCGCGGCCGCGGCGGCGCCGGCGTGGCCGCCGTAGGTGTAGCCGTGCCGGAACCAGACATCGCCGGAATAGAACGGCTCGGCCACCCGGGGCGCGGCGAAGACCGCGCCCATCGGAAGGTAGCCGGAGGTCAGGCCCTTGGCCGTGGTCATCAGATCCGGTTCGAGCCCGAAACGCGTCGAGGCGAACCAGGAGCCGCCGATGCGGCCGAATCCGGTGACGACCTCGTCCGCGACGAAGAGGATGTCGTTCTCCCGGCAGATGCGCCGCGCCTCGGCCAGATAGCCCTCCGGCGGCAGATACACCCCGCCCGCGCCGATGATCGGCTCACAGAAGAACGCGGCGATGCGGTCCGCACCGGCCTCCTCCACGAGTGCGGCCAGCGACCCGGCGTCGTCCCATTCCACGGTCCGCGCGTCCGGGACGAGTTCGCCGTAACCCGCGCGGTTCGGCGCGATACCGCCCAGAGCCGTTCCGGCGTAATGCATTCCGTGGTAGGCCAGACGCCGGCCGACGATCAGGGTCTTGTCCGGCTTGCCCGTCTCGTGCCAGTACCGACGCGCCAGTTTGGCGGCTGTGTCGACCGAATCGGATCCGCCGGAAGTGAACATGATCTTGCTGCCTGCCACCGGGGCCAGCTCGGCGAGACGTTCGGCCAGGTCCTGTGTGACCGGCGCGGTGATATCACCGAAATTCGAGTAATGCGCCAGGGTGGACAGTTGAGCGGCCACCGCGTCGGCGATCTCGCGGCGGCCGTGGCCGACGTTGGTGAACCACAGTCCGGCCGTGGCGTCGAGGTAGCGAGTACCGGCCTGATCCCAGATGTAGGCCCCTTCGCCGCGCGCCACCGCGAACGCGCCGTCGCGCTCGACCGCGCCCATATCGGCGAATCCGTGCCACAGCGATCCCATGTCCGGCTCCTTTCGTCCACACCTCCGGCACCCGTCGTCGCCGGACCCGCGCGAGGCCAGACTACCCGCGAGTACGACCACCGTCGCGTGGCGCGAACGCCGCGGGACATGATCATCGCCCCGACCGCCGTGGCCCGATAACCGGTGGCGGAGCCGGGGGATGAATTCGCTAGGCTGGAGGATGCAATGACCAGGACCGCCGCCACATCACGCGAGCTCCGTACCCGCCTGGCCGAACTCTCGATCCGCGACGAACACCGGTTACGACGACGGCTCGACAAGGCTCGTGGCGGGGACCTCGCCGACATCGAGAACGAGATCACCGCCGCCGAGGCCCGTATCGCCGCCCGCCGCGCCGCCGTCCCGCAGATCCGTTATCCCGAACAGCTGCCCGTTTCCGCGCGCCGGGACGATATCGCCGCGGCCATCGCGGCGCATCAGGTGGTCGTCATCGCCGGTGAGACCGGTTCGGGTAAGACCACCCAGATTCCGAAGATCTGCCTGGAGTTGGGCCGAGGCATTCGCGGCACGATCGGCCACACCCAGCCGCGCCGCCTCGCCGCCCGCACCGTCGCCGAACGCATCGCCCAGGAACTGGGCACCGAACTCGGCGATGTGGTCGGCTATACGGTCCGCTTCACCGATCAGGCCTCCGATCGCACCCTGGTCAAACTGATGACCGACGGCATCCTGCTCGCCGAGATCCAGCGTGACCGCATGCTGCGCCGCTACGACACGATCATCATCGACGAGGCGCACGAACGCAGCCTCAACATCGATTTCCTGCTCGGCTACCTGAAACAGCTGCTGCCCAAACGCCCGGACCTGAAGGTCGTCATCACCTCGGCGACCATCGATCCGGAACTGTTCGCCCGGCACTTCGGCACGCAGACACCCGTGGGACGCACCGGCTCCGATCCGAGCGGCCCGGGTACTACCGCGGGAGCCGCCGACCCGAAGCCCGCGGACGCCGCCGCACCGGCTGCCGGCACCGGCTCGCAGACACAGCACTCCGATCGGCACGACGCCGAATCACCGGAGAACCGGGTTACGGCACCTCCGGCCCGCGGGGGCGGCGTAGCTTCCACCGCCGCCGCGGCATCGACGGATGCGGACGCCGCACGGCCGACGTCCGATTCGGCAGCGAGGCAAGCGGATCGGCTGGAGAGCGAGCCCCGCGGCGCCGGTGAATCGCAACTCCGGGGGAACGACGACGCGCCCGACGGTTCGGGCGCGGCGCCGGCCGACTCCGGATCGGAGCAGTTCGGGATCGCGCCGGGCGAAGAGTCTCGCCCGAATGCCGGCCGACCGGATCGACGGGCGGACAGCGGCGAGACCACAGCCGCCGAACTCGAGCGGGCGGGCTCACAGCCAGGGCAGAGTGGGCCGGAGTTCACAGCGGCTCCGATCGTGGAAGTCTCCGGGCGGTCGTTTCCGGTGGAAGTGCGGTACCGGCCGCTGACGCTCGAAATGCCGGTCACCTCCGAGGATCTCGATGACGAAGACACCGAGATCGTGGACCGGGATCCGACCGATGCCATCGGCGACGCGGTGCGCGAACTACTCGCCGAGGGGGACGGCGACATCCTGGTGTTCCTGTCCGGGGAACGCGAGATCCGGGACGCCGCGGACACGTTGCGGGATATGCGGTTGCCGCGGACCGAGATTCTGCCGCTCTACGCGCGGTTGTCGGCGGCGGAACAGCATCGGGTGTTCGAACCGCACACCGGGCGGCGGGTGGTGCTGGCGACCAACGTCGCGGAGACCTCGCTGACCGTGCCGGGCATTCGCTACGTCATCGATCCGGGCACCGCGCGCATCTCGCGATATTCGTTGCGCACCAAGGTACAGCGGCTGCCGATCGAACCGATCTCGCAGGCTTCGGCCCGGCAGCGGTCGGGCCGGTGCGGCCGCGTCGCGGACGGCATCGCGATCCGGTTGTACTCCGAGGACGACTTCGAGTCACGTCCGAAGTTCACCGAACCCGAGATTCTGCGCACCAATCTGGCTGCGGTCATTCTGCAGATGACTGCCCTGGGGCTGGGCGATATCGAGAGTTTCCCGTTCGTCGAGCCGCCCGACAGCCGCGCCATCCGCGACGGTATCGCGCTGCTGGAGGAACTCGGCGCGCTGACCCGCCGCGACGAACAAGACCGAGCGGACGCGACACCGGGCAGAGCGCTGGCGCTGACCCCGATCGGCCGCGAGATGGCGCAGATCCCGGTGGATCCGCGGATGGCGCGCATGCTGGTCGAGGCACAGCGCGGCGGCTGTCTGTCCGAGGTGCTCGTCATCGTGGCCGCGCTGTCCATCCAGGATGTCCGCGAGCGCCCGGTCGAACATCAGCAGGCCGCCGACGCGCAGCACGCGCGCTTCACGGTCGAGGGTTCGGATTTCCTGTCCTACCTGCGCCTGTGGGACTATCTACGGGAGCAGCGAAAGGCACTGTCCGCCAACCAATTCCGCCGGATGTGCCGCGACGAGTTCCTGCACTACCTGCGGATCCGGGAATGGCAGGACCTGCACGGCCAGCTACGCACCATCACCCGTGGCCTCGGCTGGCATCCGGACGCCGACCGGCCTGCCGAATCCGACGGCGGTCCAACCGAATCCGGCGATCGGGGGCGCGAACTTCGGGGCGCGGGAACCTCCGGCCGCTCCCGGGATTCCAGTGCTCCGGAGTCCGGCAATGGATCCGGAGGCCGTCGATCCCGTTCCGGCACAAGCGGACCCGTTCGCCACGGAATCTCCGTGTCTTCGGACGATCCCGGAGCCGACGGCGACCGCGGACCGCGCACGGACAAATCTCGGCGCGCTGATGCCGAAAGACCGGCCGGTGACAGGAACGGCAGTGCATCGAGCCGGGACCCGCGCGACGACGAACCCTCGTCCGAGAGTGACGAACCCACCCGGAAGGGCCGCCGTACGCAACGTCACGGCAAGGCCGGACGTGACAACGATGCCCGTCTCGGCGGTGGCAAATCCGCGTCCGGCGAAGGGGCATCACCGGACGCCGAGACTCGAAACCGGCGAGGAGGCCCGGCAGACCGCGAGCGGCGAAACAATGACGCCGATGGCTCCGGCCGGCGCGGCCGGTCGGGTGGTAAACGCGAATCCGACCACGGCGCAGCCGAATCCGTACTCGGACGGGGCGCCGTGCAGCGTGCCGGGCGCGCGGACGTACTGGCCGCGAGTGCGCCACAGCCGGACGGGTTGCCGTGGGATGTGACGTCGATTCATCAGGCGCTGCTCGCGGGAATGCTGTCGCATATCGGGGTGCGCGAGGCGGAGACGCGCGAGTTCCTCGGCGCGCGCAATGCCAAGTTCATGATCTTCCCGGGGTCGTCACTGGCGAAAAAGCCGCCGCGGTGGGTCATGGCGGCCGAACTCGTGGAGACCTCGCGGCTGTGGGGGCGCACAGCGGCCCGGATCGAGCCGGAATGGGCCGAGCGGCTGGCCGGAGATCTGGTCAAATGCACGTATTCCGAACCACACTGGTCCGCCAAACGGGGTGCGGCCGCGGCGTACGAGCGGGTGACGCTGTACGGCATTCCGCTGGTGGTACAGCGGCGCGTGGATTTCGGCCGCATCGACCCCGAATTGTCGCGCGAGTTGTTCATCCGGCACGCTCTGGTACAGGGCGAATGGCAGACGCGGCACGAATTCTTCGCGCGCAACCGCGAATTGCTGGAGGACGTCGCCGATCTGGAGCATCGGGCGCGCCGCCGCGACATCCTCGTCGACGATCAGGTGCTCTTCGATTTCTACGACGAGCGGATTCCCGCCGACATCGTATCGGTCCGGCATTTCGACAGCTGGTGGCGCACCCAGCGGCGCAAGGATCCGAATCTGCTGGACTTCACCGCCTCGACCGTGGTGAACGACGATGCGGCCGTGCTGGACCCGGCCGCGTATCCGGACGGCTGGCGACAGGGTGAGCTGAGTTTCCCGCTCACCTACCAGTTCGAACCCGGACAGGCCGACGACGGCGTCACCGCGCACATCCCGGTCGCCCAGTTGGCGCATGTCCGTGCGGTCGGCTTCGACTGGCTGGTGCCGGGGATGCGCGAGGAACTGGCGGCGGCATGGATCAAGACTCTGCCGAAACACCTGCGCCGCAGCGTGGTTCCGGCGCCCGACTTCGCTCGCGCGGCCCTGGCGCAGCTGACGCCGCGCGCCGAACCGTTGCGCACCGGGCTGGCCCGGGAGCTGTCCCGGCTCGGTTCGGTGACCGTCCGGCCCGCGGATCTCGATCCCGCCGCGCTACCGGACCATCTGCGGATGACCTTCGCCGCCACGGCCCCCGACGGCACGATCGTGGACCGCGACAAGGATCTGGCCGCGCTGAAAACCCGCCTGGCCGATCAGGTCTCGAAGTCCGTCGCGCGGGCCACCGCCGCGGCGGAACGCCCGGCGAGCACGGTGTGGACCTCGGAATCGCTCGGCGCCCTGCCGACGACGGTGCGGCGGGAGGTGGGCGGACAGACCATCACCGGCTATCCGGCGCTGGTTCCCGAAGGCGCGGGTGTCGCGGTCCGGGTGCTGGCCTCGCCCGCGGCACAGGCGGCAGCCATGCGCACCGGCACCCGGGTGCTGCTGCTGAATCAGCTGCCCACGTCGGCTCGCGCGGCCACCGCGGGGCTCTCCCCCGCCGATCGCCTTGCGCTGAGCCAGAATCCGTCCGGATCACTGGATGCGTTGGTCGAGGATTGCAGGGCCTGCGCCGCGGACGAGCTGATCGCCGAGAACGGCGGCCCGGTCCGAGGCCCCGAGGAATTCAAGGCGTTGGTCGAGCGGATCCGCCACCGGTTCGGTGCGGAGGTGTCCCGCATCGTGCGTCTGGTGGTTCCGGTCCTCACCCAGGCTCACCACGTGCGCAGCGCCCTGGCGAGCACCGCCGATCGCGAGATCGCCGAGGACGTCCGGCATCAGCTGGACGACCTGGTCTTCGCCGGATTCGTGACCGAATTCGGCAGCGCGCGCCTGCGCGAACTCCCCCGCTATCTGCAGGCCGCCGCACTGCGTCTGGAGGCATTGCCCGCATCGGCGACCCGCGATCGCCAGGGCATGGCCGAACTCGACCGCGTGCACGCCGCCTATCAGCGGCTCCTCGACGCGCTCCCCGAAGCGCGCCGCACGGGCCGCGACGTCACGGAGATCTGGTGGATGATCGAGGAACTGCGGGTCAGCCTCTTCGCCCAGCAACTCGGCACCCCATACCCGGTGTCGGCCAAGCGAATCGAACGAGCCATCACCGCCGTCCGCACGGCCCCCGCCGCACGCCGCACACACTGAGTCCGCTCACCCGGACCGGCCACTGTCGGCTGGCCCCCAACTCGTGTCAGTGCCGGGCCTCGGGACGTACCGGTGCTTCGCCGGACCGAGCCGAGGCGCTGTAGTGCAATGCGAGCACACGAGGTGGGCCGCCAGTGCCATCGCCGGACTCGCGACCGTGCGGCGGCGGATCGGCGGGCGGCACAACACACGTATCGTGGTCCGGTGACGTATCCAGTGCGGACCATCACCGTCGACATCGACCGACCGTTCGTCGATGTCACGGATTTTCTCGCCGAGCCACTGAATTTTCCGCGCTGGGCGACCGGCCTGTCGTCCGGTATCGAACCGGGTTCGCCGAGCGCCGGTGCGGAGCCCGGCGAGTGGGTCGCGGATTCGCCCCAGGGTACGGCTTTCGTTCGATTCAGTCCGCCCAACGAGTACGGAGTGGCCGATCACCGGGTTCGGCTGCCGGACGGCTCCGTGGTGGATATCCCGCTGCGCGCCATCCGCAACGGCGACGGCACGACGATCACGTTCACTCTCTTCCGGCTGCCCAGTGTGGACGACGAACAGTTCGACACGGACAGCGACTGGGTGCGGCGCGACCTGCAAACCCTGAAAGCGTTGTTGGAGAAGTAATCCGACGCGCAGTCCCCAGGTTCTGCCACCACGGCCGACTCGCCGGAATCAGTCCTTGCCCGCGGAAACCGGTTGCTCCTCACGAGCCTGTTCGGCACGGCGGCGGCGCAGATCCTCGATCTCGCGTTCGAAATCGTCTGCGGAGCTGAAGGATCGGTACACCGAGGCGAAGCGTAGGTAGGCGACCTCGTCCAGGTCGCGTAGCGGGCCCAGGATCGCCAGGCCTACCTCATGACTGGGAACCTCGGGAGAACCCGTGGCGCGCACCGCATCCTCGACCTGCTGGGCGAGCAGGTTGAGTGCGTCGTCGTCGACCTCGCGGCCCTGACATGCGCGCCGCACGCCGCGAATAACCTTCTCCCGGCTGAACGGCTCGGTGACACCGCTGCGCTTGACCACCGATAGAATGGCGTTCTCGACGGTGGTGAACCGTCGCCCACATTGCGGGCAGGCACGACGGCGCCTGATGGCGGTGCCTTCCTCGGCCTCACGCGAGTCGACCACCCTGGAGTCCGGGTGCCGACAGTATGGGCAATGCATCCGAGTTCCTTCGTCGATGCCTGCAGTAGTCCATAGCCATGCTGTATCTCCACAGCACTGTCGAGGATACCTGTCGGCCCGCCAGGCCTCGGATGCGGCGTCGCCGCCACCACCGCCCACGGAACACTACCGTCCGGATGTCGGCACGATCAGCGTCCCGCCGCCGACGACCTCCGCGCCCCGCAGCGAATTGAGCTGCACGATCCGATCGACCGTCTGCCGCACCGGAACTCCGGGGGCCACCCGCGCGGCCACCTCCGCCAGCGGCTCCCCCTCGCGCACCTGGACGACCGTCGTCGGCGCCGGACTCGGCACCGCCCCCGCGCGCAACTGGGCGATTCCGAGTAGCCCGCCCACCGCCAGCGCACTCAGCAGAGCGGCCAGCGCCAGCGTCGCGAATCCGATCCGCGCCTGCTGGACCCGGGTCTGCGGATGCGGCGTCCCGGCGAATCGAAGCCGGGGCCGGTTGTAGCGCATGCCCCCCGAGGGCGGGCGCCCGGCGCGGGTACACCCGGCGCGCACATCCCGGCGGGGGGCGCCGGTCGTACGCGGCCGACGAGCGGGCGCTGCCGCGCCGTACCCCGAATAACTTGCGGCGTTATCGATTTCGCTGATCGTGGTGCGCATCGGACGGACCTCCGGGGGCGGTGTGCTGGATCGATTTCCGGTTTTCGATCATGTGTTCGAAGAACTGATGTTCGATTCTTACCACGCGCCGCCGACAAAGTCACCACCATCCGCGACATGCGTCGAACAGATGTTTGAAACCTGGCCGAGACCGGACTACATTCGGAGCACGCGATCCGGCGTGGGCCGGTAGGAGCGGATCAGGCCGGCGCGGTGGCGCAGTGTCGGCGCACGACCCGAGGAGGACGAAGCACACCCATGAACGGGAGGACCACGACCGTGAGTGAGCGCAGCGAGGCAACCACGGACACCGCGCACGCGCGACCCAGCATCGGCGAGGTGCGGTCGTGAACGAGCACACAGCCGAGGGCCGCGACGACTCGGCCGGTCCGGCCGGCGTCGACGACGGCGTCGAAACATCCGGCGCCGGAACGGATCTCACCGCCCGGCAGCGCAAGGTACTCGAGGTCATCCGCACCTCGGTCACCGAGCGCGGCTATCCGCCGAGCATCCGGGAGATCGGTGATGCCGTCGGTCTCACCTCGACCTCTTCGGTCGCCCATCAACTTCGCGCCCTGGAGCGCAAGGGCTATCTGCGGCGCGACCCCAACCGGCCGCGCGCGGTGGACGTGCGCGGGCTGGACGAGACCGCGGTGCGCGCGGTCACCGGCGTGACCACCCTGCACGCGGTGCCGAGCGACGCCGAATCCGGCGATCAGCCCACCCCCACCTACGTCCCGGTGCTGGGCCGGATCGCCGCCGGTGGGCCGATCCTGGCCGAGCAGGCGGTGGAGGACGTGTTCCCGCTCCCCCGCGAACTGGTCGGCGAGGGTTCGCTGTTCCTGCTGAAGGTCGTCGGTGAGTCGATGGTCGACGCGGCGATCTGCGACGGCGACTGGGTCGTGGTGCGCCAGCAGAACGTCGCGGACAACGGCGATATCGTCGCGGCGATGATCGAGGGCGAGGCCACCGTCAAGACGTTCAAGCGCACCGGCAAGGACGTCTGGCTGATGCCGCACAACCCGCATTTCGAGCCCATTCCGGGTAACGACGCGCAGATCCTGGGCAAGGTCGTCACCGTCATCCGCAAGATCTGAGTTCGGCACCCGCCTGCCGTGCCGCTTCGGTGGCACGGCAGGTACGCGTTTCAGCGGCCGAAGCGCTGCCGCAACTGCGGATCGTTCTCCCACCACAACCCGCTCTGCACCGCATCCGATCCGGCGGCGACAGTGGTGTCCGGGCCGGACCGGCCGATTTTCGGCCGCCGGGCGGGCGGCGCGGTCTCGACGGTGGCCGCCGCCGCATCGAGTTCGGCATCCACCTCCGCGGCCTTGCGCCGTTCGTCCGAGGCCCATGCCCGCATCAGCGCCAGGAGATACGGCAGACCGAGCACATCGCCGAGTACCCAGATGATGCCCGCGGCGATGGTCTGATCCATTCGCAGATCCGGCCCCCAGGTCCGCCCGACCTCGGTGTAGTAGCCGAGCGCCACCAGTGGTCCCCACCACAGGACGATGCCGAGGATGCCGTCGGCGAGTGATTCGAAGACCGTGATCAACAGGGACAGCCCCTGCGAATAGCGGTGCGGCACCGGGTCGGTCTGCAGCCGCGAGTAGAAGTACACGAATCCGACGGCCACCAACGCGATCCGGGTGAACGCGTCCGCAACGCCGTGTCGCAGCACGATCTCGTACCAGGGACTCAGGAACAGCAGCCACGGCGCGGCCAGCATCGCCAGCGACGGCGCCAGCGGAAAGGTCACCGCGCGCGCGAGGGTCGATTCCAGTATCCGGTCGAGCCGGGCCCGCCCCTGCGGCCCCAAAGCCTCCCGCAACACCGTGAACGGCCTGCCGCTGGCCAACCCGAACGGCACCACGTACAACAGCAGGAGCGTCTGCAGCGCCCGCACCCACATCAGCGTGTCGGAATAGACCCCGACCATGCTGATCCCGCTCAGCAGCCAGAGCCCGAGTCCCATCAGGATGAACGCCGCCGGCCGGCCACCGGGGATCACCGTGCCGCGGCGGCCCGCACGCGTGCGGGCCGCCCAATATCCGGCACCCAGCGCGGCGGTCACCACCACCGTCGAGGTATCCCAGCGCCAGGATTCGAAGGCGGACTGCATGGTCAGCGGCGTCTCGATCCATCCCACGGCAGCCAGTATGCTCCCGTGCGGATCACCTCTTCGACGAGGGCAGCGTAGCGTCGCCGGCCGGCCGGGTGCCGAATCCGCAATGACCGAACCACCGTCCGACGCGTCGGTTCGGCGCGCGCGCCGAACCGATCAGCGGCGCATCGTCTTCGGGCTCGGATGCGCCTGCCCGTGGGTATCGGCGCACTGCGGCGCGGGCGGCGCACCGAGTGCGAGCAGTTCGGGCGAGGCGTGCTCGACCTGCAGGGTGGCGTGCGCGATGTGGTGCTCCTCGTCCAGCCAGTGCGCCAGCCCCTCGCGCACGGCGTGACAGTCCCGGCCGGACTCGACGAGGACATGCGCCGACAGCGCCGGCGAACCCGCGGTTATCTCCCAGATGTGCAGATCGTGCACCTCGACCACACCCTCGCGGGCCGCCATCGCCCGCCCGATCTCGGTCGGATCGAGATCGGCGGGAGCGGCCTCGAGGAAGATCCGGCTCGAGGCACGCACCAGTGCGACACCGGCGCGCAGCATCAGCACGACCACCACCAGCGTCGCGATCGCGTCGGCCCGGACGAATCCGGTCAGCAGGATGACCACACCGGCCACCGCGGTCGCGATGAAGGCGAACAGATCGGTCAGGATGTGCTGATAGGCGCCCTCGACGTTGAGACTGGTCCGGTTGGCACGCGAAATCATCCATGTCGCAAGTAGATTCACCACGACCCCGACGAGCGCGGTACCCAGCACGAGCCCGCCGGTCACCTCCGGCGGATGCAGCAGGCGGCGGACGGCCTCATAGGCCAGCCACACCGACAGCAGCAGCAGAGTGATCCCGTTGGCCTGGGCCGAGAGGATCTCGACTCGTTTCCAGCCGAACGTCATCCGTCCCGCGGCCGGCCGCGCGGCCAGCCGGATCGCCCAGAACGCCAGCGCGATCGACGCGGCGTCGGTCAACATGTGCGCCGCATCCGAGAGCAGCGCCAGCGAACCCGCGGCAATTCCGACGATCACCTCGGCGAGCATGAACGCCGCGATCACCGCCAGCGCACCGGCGAGCCAGCGCCGATCACTCTCGGAATTCGCCTGCACGTGCGCATGCGCGTGGTCGTGCGCATGCCCGGCGTGCGCTGACCCCATACCGGTCTCCTTCCGGCGTAGACGATCTTCCACCTGCGATAGTATGCACACATCACTATGTATGCAAGAACCTCCGGATTGCCCTGTCACAGCATCGCCGACTTGACTTCTCGGGTCGGAGGGCCGAACATTTCCGGGTCAGCACCTCGCTAGGCGAGGCTCCTGTACGAACACAGGCCACTGATCCGACGACGTCGAGAGACGCCCAGGGTTAGGACAGATCTTCCCGGATTAAGGGGTGATCCGAAGTGGCTTCCCGGCCGGGATACGTCGTACAGTGCCGAAGCTCTGACGAGAGGGGTGCAGGCTCCAGTCGTTCCGAGCGGAGCCTCCCCCTTTTCGATCGTCGTGGTGCCGATGAACGAACGACGACGCGCACGTGCGTCCTGGCAGCAAGGAGGTGAGGGACGAGATGAAATCCGGCGATAGTCCGTATCCGAGTCCGGTTCGAAAACCCGTTTCGTTCCCAACTTGCTGCACCTTCCTCGCGGCCTGACCGACACGGAAATCAACCATCGACATCCTCGCGGATCCTTCCCCGAGGGTCTGCCGATGGGGTCTCCGCGCGTTCGGACATGCCTGGATCCAGTTGCGGCGGTTGGCTTTTCGCAAGGAGCACACCATGATCCGCATGGCCTTCCCCCACCGCGCCGCCCTGCGGGGCGCTCTCGGCGAGTCGGTTCGGCGCATCCGCGCGCGTTACGACCTCACGCCGCAGGAGCGGCACAACCTGCACCTCGCGCACGTCCCGCCGGCGGTGGTCACCGCATCCCTCGGCGGCCACGCCGGGCATCTCTCCTAGCCACCCACGAAATCCGCCCACGCTCCGCCACAGCTGTCGCGGGCCACGAAATGCCCGGCACAGCAAATGATTTCAGGAATCGAGGGAACGGCCATGGCCTTCTTCTCCAACGGCGCGCCCCGCCGCGCCACCACCACCGCACCGGTTCCGGCCGATGCCACCACCGCGGTGCTGGACAGTGCGCACGTCGGCGATATCGTCGGCGCGCTGGGCACCATCGGCCGGCACGACACCGTCGAGGGACGCAGCCGGTGGCAGCGGTTTCGGATGCTGCTCGCCGTCATAGGTCCCGGTCTCATCGTGATGGTCGGCGACAACGACGCCGGAGGCGTGGCCACCTACGCACAGGCCGGGCAGAACTACGGTATGGCCCTGATGTGGACGCTGGTGCTGCTCGTTCCGGTGCTGTACGTCAACCAGGAGATGGTCGTGCGGCTCGGCGCGGTCGCCGGGGTCGGCCACGCACGGCTGATCTTCGCGCGGTTCGGCAGGTTCTGGGGCGCGTTCAGCGTGGGTGACCTGTTCGTGGTCAACGCCCTGACCATCGTCACCGAATTCATCGGCGTCTCGATGGCTCTCGGCTACTTCGGGTTGCCGAAGCGAGTCTCGGTGCCGGTGGCCGCGGTCCTGCTGTTCGCGGTCGTCGCGGGCGGCTCGTTCCGGCGCTGGGAACGGTTCCTGTTCGCCCTGATCGCGATCAACGTCGTGATGTTCCCGCTGGCGTTCATGGTGCACCCGAACGTATCGGCCACGGCGCATGGGCTGATCCCGTCGTTCCCCGGCGGGTTGAACTCGACCCTCCTGCTGACCATCGTCGCCATCGTCGGCACCACCGTCGCGCCCTGGCAGCTGTTCTTCCAGCAGTCCAACATCGTCGACAAGCGGATCACCCCACGCTGGATCCGGTACGAGCGGGTGGACCTGTGGGTGGGGATCGTCGTGGTGATGATCGGCGCGGTCGCGATCATGGCCGCCGCCGCCTTCGGCCTGGGCCCGGCGGGCAGGGGCGCGTTCTCCGATGCCGGGACCGTCGCGCACGGACTGTCGGCACACCTGGGCACGACGGCCGGCGCGATGTTCGCGATCCTGCTGCTGGACGCGTCACTGATCGGCGCGAACGCCGTCGGCCTGGCGACCACGTACACGCTGGGCGACACCCTCGGCAAGCGGCACTCGCTGCACTGGAAGATGAGCGAGGCGCCGGCCTTCTACGCCGGATACGCGCTGTTGCTGGCCACTGCTGCGGCGGTGGCGTTCAGCCCCGACCACGTGCTGGGCCTGCTGACCCAGGGCGTGCAGGCCCTGGCCGGCGTGCTGCTGCCATCCGCCACCGTGTTCCTGGTTCTGCTGTGCAACGACAAGGCCGTGCTCGGGCCGTGGGTGAACACCACCCGGCAGAACATCGTCGCGGGCGTCATCGTGTGGGCGCTGGTACTGCTGTCGCTGGCCCTGACCGCGGCGACCTTCTTCCCGAACCTGTCCACGGCGAGCCTCGAGCTCGGCTTCGGCGCCGGCGCGGCGGTCGGACTACTCGGCGGAGTCGTGCTCGCGGTCACCCGGCACCGAGGCGAACGGCGCGGCGCCGAACGAACCGCCGCGGAACTCGGCGGCCTGGACCCCGATCAGGTCGAGGAGCTGGACGCTACGCCGCTGTCCCGGCAGGAGCGCAGATCGATCGTGGCGGCCGATCGCTACGCCTGGCGCACCCCCGCACTGGACGAACTCGAACGCCCGAACTTCTCCCCGTCGCGCATGGCGGGCATGATCGCCCTGCGCGGCTATCTGGCCGTCGCGGTCGTCCTGGTCGCGGCGAAGGTCGTCCAGCAGATCGGCGGGTAGCGGGCCCGTCAGCGCTCGCGGTCCGTATTCCATACTGGATTCGTGACCGGGGAAACGCAGGACGACACCGCGCCGACCGATGCCCGATCGGCGAGCGAACTGGCCGAGTCGGCCGCCGAGCTGCGGGTCGCCCTCAGTCGCATCCTGCGCAGGCTGCGGGCGGCCCACTCGGGCATGGAGGTCACGCCGTCGCAGGGAGTGGTGCTGAGCCGGCTGCACCGCGACGGCCCGGCGACCGTGGCCGCCCTGGCTCGCGCGGAAAACGTTCGCCCGCAATCGATGCGGGTAACCCTGGCCGCACTCGAGGAACGCGGCCTGGTGTCCCGGAGTCCGCACCCGACCGACCAGCGTCAGGTGCTGCTGTCGATCACCGATACGGCCGGACAGCAACTCGCCGCCGCACGCAGTGCGAAAGAGGACTGGCTGGCCCAGGCGATGGCGACCGAACTGACGCGCGCGGATCAGGACGCGCTGCTGGCCGCAATCCCGCTGTTGCAGCGATTGCTCGAACACTGAACCGCCGGAACCTCCCGAACACCTCCAAAACCGCATTCGGCAAATATCCCGCACCCATCCATACCACCATCACTGGTTCATCTTGGAACAGCGGCGAACATTGGGCATACACATCGCCCCGGGGCGTTACCATCGTGAGCGGTCACAGGATTCACATATCCGAATGCTCGCAGCCCGGACAATTCCAGCAGTGCGGATTGTTCAATACCTTTAGCCACATTCCGGTACCGGAAACGCGCCGAATAGCGCCGGATTCGCTGCATTCCCCGGTAATGCGGTACGGTATATGCAATCCGAGTTGATCCGTGTCCGTGCGAAAGGGCTCAGTGATGGCCAAGAAGGTCACCGTCACACTCATCGACGATTACGACGGGAAGTCCAAAGCGGATGAGACCGTACAGTTCTCGATCGATGGTGTGGCCTACGAAATCGATCTGTCCACGTTGAATGCCGGCAAGCTGCGGGGCTCACTCGAGCCATGGACGGATAAGGCACGCAAGGTCGGCCGTCTGAAGGCGGGCAGCACCTCGCGCTCGAAGTCGGCCGCGGATCGCGAGCAAACCGTCGCCATCCGGGAATGGGCCAAGAAACACGGCTACAACGTGTCGGCTCGCGGCCGAATTTCCTCCGAGATCGTCGCGGCTTATCACAAAGCCAACAAGTAGTCGGTCCTCTCCTCGTCGTTTCTCCCGAGCCCCGGTGGTCGCGCGACCGCCGGGGCTCGACGGTTTCCGGTAGCCTGGGATTCCGGTTCGGCACTACGCCGTTCCCGCAAGTCACAGCGTCGGATCGAGCGGGGGTGGGTTTGACACGAGATCACCGCATCGCGGATCTCGCCCGCAGGTGGTGTGTGGCGGTCGTCGACACCGGCTTCGTGCCGATGTCCCACCGCCAACTCGAACGGCTGCTGCGCGATCTGCTCGATCGGATGATCGTCGCGCTCACCCGAGAATCCTTCGATGCCGAAGCGGCCGGCGCGGCCGGCGCCGCACTGGTTCGCGCGAATTTGACCGATCCGCAGGTGCTGGCCCGTTCGGCGCGAGTATTGAGCGAACTCACCGCACTGATCGCCCCGTACGAGGCGCGATTGATTCCCGCACTCGGCGAGATGGCGCGCGGCTACACCGACGAATTGCTCACCCTGCGCGCCGAGCATCAGGAGATGCTGCACGCGGCGATGGCCGATGCTCGGATCGCCGCCGAAGCCAGGTTCCGCGTCGTATTCGACAATGCCGCGATCGCCATAGCCATCGGCGATACCGGCGGCCGGGTCTTGGACGCCAATCCGGCACTGGCCACCATGTTGGGCCGGCCCCTGCCCGAACTGCGCGGACTACCGGTATGGGATCTGATCCATCCCGACGATCACGACCAGGTGCGATCGCGTATCTTCGACGAACTCTTGGTCGCCGGGTCGGGCACGGTGCGCCTGGAGGTGCGGTACCTGCGCGCCGACGCAACCGTCGGGTGGGTGTCCTGGGCGGTCACGCTGGTGCCGGCGGTCGCCGGACGCGCGGCCTACCTGCTGGTGGTCGGCGAGGACACCACCCAGCGCCGTGCCCTGCAGGCCGAATTGCACCGCCAGGCGCGGCACGATCCGCTGACCGGATTGTCCAATCGGCGGCAACTGGTGGAAACGTTGTCGCAGATCATCGCCCAGGCCGATCCGGACGACCGGATCGGCCTGGGCTTCATCGACCTGGACGGGTTCAAGACCGTCAACGACACCTACGGCCACAGCGTCGGCGACCGGCTGCTCACCGCCGTGTCGACGCGAATGGCCGAGCGCATCGGCGATGCGATGCTGGCCCGGGTCGGCGGGGACGAATTCGTCGTCCTGCTTCCGCCGCCGTGCGACGCGGCGCGGATCACCTCGGTCGCGGAAGCGCTCTCGAGCGCACTGGAAGAACCGGTACCGGTCGACGAACATCGACTGACCATTTCGGCCTGTATCGGGGCGGTGGTGACACCGGTATCCGGAGCGGACGCGGAGAAACTTCTCGATGCCGCTGACGCGGGGCTGTATCGGGCCAAAGCCGCGGGGCCGAATCGCTGGGTGTTGCACAGCGTGGACATGACGGCCGGGACGGGGTTCACGGGCCCGCTATAAGCCGGTCTGCGACAGGACATTCCGGCGCCGGGCGCGATGAATGCCGGGCGGGACCTGCTTTTCGGATCGGCCGAGACGATGCGACGAACCCGAGGGTGCTGGCCGATAGCTCGAATTCGACGGCGTTACACGGTATTCCACCGGATCGACTCCCGTGCCGTGGGCACACACTCCCACTCCGGCCGAGCGGGTTTCAGGGCAGCAGCAACCGAGCGAGGAAGGTGGAGATCATGGAGCCGAGCTGATCGAGGAAATGCGGAATCATTGCCGGAGTCCTTTCTGTCTCGCGAGGTGATATGCGCCGGTTGTGGCGCGGACGCGGATCGGCACGGCCTGCCGGACCCGCTGGGCATCTGATCAGGTATTCGGTACGGGCGGCGCGCCGGATGGGCCGAATCGTCCGCGGGACCGAGATATCCGGCCGGTCAGATGCCCAGTGCGCGCGCGAATCCGGGCCAGGCGGCATGCAGGGACTGCTGCCAATAAGGCCAGGAGTGCTGACCGCCGGGCACGTACCGAAAGGTTGCCGGTATGCCCAGCCGAGTGGTCGATGCCTGCAATCGGCGCGTGCAGTCCGCCACCACCGATTCCAGCATGCCGCCCGCGGGCGGAGTCGCCCCCGCAGCGTCGGGGCCACCCGTGCCCGCGCTGAAATACAGGTCCGGCGCGCGCAACCGGCTCAGGTTCGCATCGGTCGACGGATCGTTGGCCGGCCAGCCGGGCGAACCATCGGGGCCCCACATGTTCCACGGGTTGCCGCCGCCCGATGCGACCACGGCCTGTACATAGCGGCGTCCCGGGTCGGTGCTGGTCTGCGCGCACCCGCTGAACGACCCCACCGCCCGGTACAACCCGGGCGCGGCCTCGGCCAAGGCCAGGGACGAGGTGGCCGACATCGACACGCCCGCAATGGCATTGCGCCCCGAGGTGTCGTACGCGGCATCGATGATCGGCGGCAGCTCACGGGTCAGGAACGTGGTCCACTCGTTGCGTCCCAGCACGGGATCGGCGGTCTGCCAGTCGGTGTAGTAGGAGTACCGGCCGTCGAGCACCGTGACGACGTTGACGTTCTTGTCCGCCGTGAACGGGATCAGATCGGTCTTGGTCTCCCACGACGTCTCCGCGCCGTCCCAGCCGATTCCGTCCTCGGCGCCGTCGAGCAGATACAGCGTGGGCCGCGGGACGCTGGTGTCGGCCGCGCGGATGACGTCCAGGGCGATCACCCGATTCATCGCCGCGGAGTACACGTGGACCGTGGCCCGCCGGGCGTCGAGGCGCACCGTGTGGTCGATGTGCGAGCCATCCGAGGACGTCGGCGCCCGCACCGCGCCGGCGGATACCGGCGCCAGAACCGGCACGGCCGCGAACGCCAGGACCACCGCCGCGAACCGCAGCACGGTGGCCAGGCATCGCCCGGCCGCCCCGCGGATGTGATCGTTCATACCGCCGCCTCACCAAATACCCGGAAAGAGTCCGGAAAGAGTGCGGCACCATCGCCACACCGGCGTGGCACCGTGGAGGCAACGACCGGGTTATCCGTTCGAGTTCCGCGCGCACGGAGAATGCGGTGTAGGTCACCGCGAGTGGCGGTGGCGCATGGCCGAATTCCCCGGTCGAGGCCGCCCGCCCCCGATTTCCGGCCGGTACTGTGATCGATCACTATGAACGTCCGGTACCACGTTCCCAAACATCACGATGGTGCAGGAAAAGGGCCCTGCGGGATCTCAGGACAATTACGGTGACATGGCAGGGCAGTAACGGGGGGTGGAAGGGAGTTCGCCAATGTCTGTCACCACTCCGGACCGGCCGGGCCTGACCATGTCGGGGCGACCGATGTCGCTACCGCTCAAAGACGTCTGGGCGCTATCGCGACAGATGGTGGGCCACTTCGTGGAAAACGTCGCGCCGTGCGGGACACTCCCCGGCGACGCCATCTACGGCGACGTCACCACCATCACGCGCACCTGTCTGGAGCTGGCCGTCAGCATGCTGGACGGCAAGGACGTGCGCGCCAAGACCGAGCGGCTCGAGGACGCCGCCGGTCAGTGGGCGCGCGAGGGCGTACCCATCAACACCATCCACCACGCCATCCACGAAGGCTTCAAGATCGGCCTGGACCTGGTCACCGGCGCGGCGGTGCGGCATCAGTCGCTCGGCGCCGCCCCCGGCGACGAGCCCATGCTCACGCTGAACACCGCCGACTACGAGAACCTCGTCGACGGGGCCAAGCGCGTGGTGGAGATGCTCGACACCATGACCACAGCGGTCTCGGTGGCCTACGTCCGCGAACTCAAGGCGGTGGTGAGCGAGCATCACACCGCGGTGCACACCCTGACCTCGGCGCTGCTGGGCGGACATCCCACCTCGACGATGGCCCGGGAATGCGGGATCGAGATCGCCGAGCGGTATCGCGTTATCGCCGTGGCGATTCCGCCGCACCCCGAGGAGGCCAGCCCGATGCTGGACTCGAAAGTGGTGGCGCGGCGCAAACTTCGGCGCGTGCAGGCCGAATTGGCGCTGCGCTGTGGGGAATCCCTGCTGTCACTGCTGTCGGTGGACGGCGGCACCCTGCTGATCCCGGCCGAGCAGTTCGACGACGACGGCCTGGACAAGCTCGTCGGCCGCCTCTCGCACGCCGCGCGGGTCCCGGTGACCGCCGCGGTCGTCAACACCGCCGCCGCGGAGATCCCCACCGCCGCGGACCAGGCGCACCAGCTGCTGGATATGGTGCAGCGGCTGCAATCGGTGCCGGGGCTGTACCGCTTCGACGATCTGGCCTTGGAGTACCAGCTGACCCGGCCGGGGCCGGGCCGCGAATACCTCGGCTCGCTGCTGGATCCGCTGGACGAGCACGCCGAACTGCTCGACACTCTGCAGACCCATATCGCGCACAACCTCAACCGCCAGCGCACCGCACGACTGCTGCACGTGCACACCAACACCGTCGACTACCGCCTCAAGCGGATCGGCCAGCTCACCGGCTTCGACCCCACCCAGGCCAGCGGCCTGTGGTATTTGCGTTCGGCCCTGGTGGCCCGCACCTACGGGAGCTGACCGGCCGTCCGGCGCCCACCTCGAAAAGGCGGGCGCCGGAGGAAATCTCAGCGTTCGCGCGCGGAGTCGGGCCGGATCCGTCCGGCCTCGACGAGTGTGCGGTACGCGGCGCCCTTACGCGGACATTCCTCGCGCAGGCAGCCACGATGCCGCTGCATCGTCAGATGCGCCTCGCTGACGGTCAACGGGGCCTCGGGAGCCTCGTGCGGCCATCCGGCCGGCCACAGTGAGATATCCATATCAGTCGTCGTCCAGATCTGCGGAGAGGTACGCCACGGCGTCCAGCCATCGAGCGCACGAGGGCGCGTGTTCGACACCGAGGATTCGGCGTGCGAGGAGATCGGTCAGCTCACCCGGGAGATCGCCGCATACCCGACCATCACCGAATTGACAAGGTGCCGAACGCATTTGCGTGGTCGTCGTCATCCGACTCCCCCTCCGCCGAGGCGTAACCCGGTGGCCGGCAAGACCATCCGTGATACCGAAAACATGATAATCTGAACGTGATAGATGTTAGCGTGATTATCACGCGAGGGCTACAGCAAGATTGCGATCGGCCTCGGAAGTGGTTGCCGCGGAAGGAGTTTCAGGCGCTCCGCCGGTGCGCCGATGCGCCATGGGTACACGATTACGCACGGCCCGAAAACTGCTGCTGGGCCGCGAGATCGAGCACATGCTCAGCACCGCGGGGGTCAGCCAGAGCGAGGCCGCGAAGATCATCGAGACCAGCCAGAGCCGCATCGCCATGCTGATCGTCGGCACCGGCTCGATCACGGTGGGCGATCTGGAACGACTGGCCACCGAGCTCGGCTTCACCGACGAGAGCTATCTGGAATCGCTGAAAGAGCTTCGCCGCGACAATCATCGACGCGGCTTCTGGAACACCGGCTACCGCCGCGCCTACGTCGAGGATCTGCGCCTGCTGGTCGATCTGGAAGCCCACGCCGGTCAGCTGCGGGTCGCCGAGGCGGAGATCATGCCCGGACTCCTGCAGTGCGAGTCGTACATTCGCGCCCTGCACGAGCCCGAGGACACCATCGATCCGGACCCCGACACGGTCACCGTGGAGGAATCGGTGCAGGCCCGGCTGGCGCGTCAGGAGATCCTGCTGGCGCAGCGTCCGCCGGAGTTCCACGCGATCCTGTCCGAATCGTGCCTGCGTCGCGAATACGGCGGACGTTCGGTCATGGTCGAGCAGCTCGAACACCTTCTGGCACTGTCGAAACGGGCCAACATCCTGATCCAGGTGCTGCCCTTCACGGTCACCACCCGCGGCGCGGGCGCCGAGGACAGGTTCACCCTGATCCGGGTGCCCTCCCCCGGCGCGGCCGGCGATCTGGACATGGCGATCGTCGAATCCCAGGGCGATATCCGCTACATCGACGACAAACCGGCGGTCACCGCCCGCGAGGCGGTGTGGGCGCGACTGTCCGCAGCGGCGCTCAGCGCCGAGGATTCACGCCAGTTCATCGAGCATGTCGCGCGATCGTTCCGTCGCAAAACGTTCAACAACCGATAAGCGCCGATCCACCACTACGAGTTCGCCGGACAAACCTGTCGGCGAACAATTCGACGACTCAACATGATTCGACGACCCAACGAGGAGAGAGAACATATGCGCATACACGTCCGCCCCGTGGTCCGGGTGACCGCGGGCGCGTCGGGGGAGGCGGGCCGATGAGCTCCGAGGACTTCGAATCACGGGAGATCGATGCGTCCCGCCCCTCGGCGGCGCGCATGTACCACTACTACCTGTCCGGCGAGGCCGTGTTCGACGTGGACAAGGTGTTCGGAGAGCGGGTGTTCCAGGCCATCCCCTACCTGGACGTGATGGCCCACCACAACCGGGAATTCCTCCAGCGCGCCACGAGATTCATGATGGCGCAGGGAATCCGGCAGTTTCTCGACATCGGCTCCGGCCTGCCCACCGTCGGGAATACACACGAAGTGGCCGGGGTGCTGGACCCCGCGAGCCGCGTGGTCTACGTCGACAACGACCTGGAGGCGGTCAACCGCGCCCATGAACTGCTGACCGAGCAGCAGGCACTCGACCGCACCGCGATCGTCGAGGCCGATCTGCGACTGCCCGACGTCATCCTGAATCATCCCGATACCCGCCGGCTCATCGATTTCGACGAACCGATCGGTCTGCTCATCGTCAGCGTGTGGCCGTTCGTTCCCGACAGCGACCGGCCCACGGAGTTGATGGCCCGGCTGCGGGAGGCGCTGCCGTCGGGCAGCTATGTGGGCATGAGCCATGCGTCCATGACCGAGGCGCCCGAGGAACTCATCGCCCGCATGGCCGCGCTCACCGAGCTGTATCGCGAGACCTCCGATCCGGCGACGATGCGCAGCCGCACGGAGTTCGAGGCTTTCTACGAGGGCCTGGAGCTGGTCGAACCCGGCATCGTGTATGCCGCCGACTGGCGGCCCGAGCAGCCGGTCGATCCGCAGGATCCGGCACGCCCGTGTAATTTCGCCGCGGTTGGTTACAAGGGTTAGATGTAACCGGTGGACACGCGGGATCTCGTCGTCCCGCGTGTCTGCGTTTTTACTCCGTAGAAAGGGACACCGATGACGCTGCTACCTACCTTCACCGTGGGTGAATTCCGCAAGGCCGCACGCAGCTCCCCCAATCAGAACTGCGTCCGCGTCGCCCGCAAGCAGGGTTGGACGGCCGTCTGGGACGACAAGCGCGGCACCGCCGCCACCACCCCGGCGACGACGCTGCCGACCAGTGAACTGCTCCTGCTCACCGATGCCCAGTTCGACAGCTACCAGGCCGCCGTGCGCGCCGGGGACAGCGGCCGCTCACCGCTCGACGTCACCCGGCGCACCGACGGCATGTACGTCTTTCGCATCATGACAACGTCGTCGGATGCGGCACACACCGAAGTCGAACTCGTCTTCGATCAAGATGAACTCGACGCCTTCCACGACGGTGTGTTCAACCACGAGTTCGATCACGCCTAGGGACCTGCCGAACACGTCGACAGCGGTCGTGCGGTTCCATATGCCGCGAGCATGTTCCCCGCGACCGCTTCGACAAACCCCTTGCGCACCAAATATTTTAAGCCCAACCGCCGCCACGCGCAGCCGTACGCACAGATCTCATCATCGCCCGGGTCGACCGATTGTTCGCCGTCACAGGCGAATTCAGCCGGTACCGCCGGCCCGGTCGCGCTCGGCCCGCGGCACGGCGCACCTCGCGGAAATAGCGGAAACCCACCGCGCGTTACACGGATTCGATATGGGTGTGGAGCTGAAACATCTGCGATATTTCGTGGCCGTCGCCGAGAAGTTGAACTACTCGGCGGCCGCTCGCGGCCTGTACATCTCACAGCAAGCACTGAGCCGGATCATCCAGCAGCTCGAACGCGATGTGGGAGTACGCCTGTTCGACCGGACGACACGATCGGTCAGTCTCACCCCGGCGGGCGCGGCACTGCTGGAATCCGTGCGCCCGACGTTGGCCATGGTCGACAACGCGATCGAGCGTGCCCGCAGTCTCGGCAAGCGGCCGGGCTGACCGTATCCGTGGCCACGCTCACCAGCCGGCGTCCTTGTGCCGCACCGCGTGCAAGGTGGCAACGGAGATCTCGTCCCGGAGCCGATCGTGCAATGTGGTCCACTGTCGCGTGAATCCCGGGTCGGCCTGCAGTTCCCGCCACAGCGTGCACAGCTCTTTCGGGGTGTGCGCCCCGGGCATCCGGAGTCCGCTGAAATGCCGCACCAGGGGTTCGAGGATACCGAGCCGGTCCGCGCTCACCGATTCGAACCGGCCGGCCTGATCCAGTGCGTCGGCGACCACGGTGAGCAGCCAGTCGTGGGCGGCGAGATCCTCACAGAAGCGTTGCACCGCATCGAGTTCGGCTTCCTCGCGCACGGTCACGCGCACCGAGCGGACGGTCTCGTCGTCCAGGTGCAGCCGCACATCGGGACCGGCCGAACCACCGACCACCGCGGTCCAGCGCAGGCGTGTGGTGCCGGCCTGCACCGGGGGCGACTGATCCCGTCGCGGGTCGGTCCGGATCCGGCCGAGCAGCCTGCGGCTGGTCGAATCCAGATCCAGGATGTTGTCGAGGCCTGCCTCGGCCGGGCCCGCGTGATAGCCCTCGACCATGGCCGCGGCCACCGCCGGACGGTCCGGCGCGAAGAGTTCGATCTCCTCCGCGATGCCCTTGCGACCGATGTAGTGCGACCGCGCCTGCATCGGCGGATCGAGCGGGGACGTCACCCGCGCCGGGTCAGCGGCGGACGTAATCCGAGGTGTTCCCGCAGGGTGCTGCCGGTGTATTCGGTCCGGTACGAATTGCGTTCCTGCAGTTCGGGAATCAACCAGTCGACGATTTCGTCCAGACCGGTCGGCACCAGATACGGAGAGATGTTGAAACCGTCACTGGCGCCCTGGCGGACCCAGCGGGTGAGTTCGTCGGCGACCTGGCCGGGGGTGCCCGCGAATCCGGACCGGTGTGATGTTTCGATCGCGACCTGACGCAGACTGAGGTTCTTCGCCTCGGCCAGTTCGCGCCACGCGCGGGCGATCTCGATCCGGTTCTGGCCGTCGCGTTGAGCGCCGCGCGTTCCCGAAATCGGTAAGGGCGCGGGATCTTCCGCGGGCAATGAGCCGTCCGGATCGCGATCGGACAGATCCAGACCCCACACCTGACCCACCAGCGACAGCGCGGTGGGACCGGTGATCTGATTCTCCAGCACCCAGCGCACCTTGTCCGGAACCTCGGATTCCTTCTCCGCCAGCACGATCTGGGTTCCGGGCAGGATCTTGATATCGTCCTGCGGCCGCCCGGCGGCGCGCAGCCGGGCCCGGATGTCCGCGGCGAAAGCCGAGGCCTCGTCGAAATCGGTTCCGTGCCTGGAGAAGATGACCTCGGCGTGCGCGGCGGCGAAATCCCGTCCGGCCGGTGAATCACCGGCCTGGAAGATGACCGGATGTTCCTGGGGGCTGCGCGGCAGGGTCGGGGTGATCGATACCCGGAAATGGTCGGTGCCGGCTTGCACGGGACGTACCGCACCGGGGTTCAGCCACGCGGGACTGTGGATCGAGGAGGCGATGGCGTCCTCGGACCACGAATCCCAGATTCGCCGTGCGAGAGTGAGGAATTCACCCGCCCGCTCGTAGCGCACGGCATGGTCGGCGAATCCGCCGCGCCGGAAATTCTCCCCCGTCCACGCGTTGTCCGTGGTGACCGCATTCCAACCGGCCCGCCCGCCCGACAGCAGATCCAGCCCGGCCAGCTTGCGCGCGAGGTCGGCGGGCTCGTTGTAGGTGATGTTCTGGGTCGCCACCAGACCGATGTGGCGGGTGATTCCGGCCAACGCGGCCAGCTGGGTGATCGCATCGGGGCGGCCGGCGATATCCAGATCCAGGATCTTGCCGTCCTGTTCGCGCAACCGCAGGCCCTCGCCGAGGAAGAAGGCGTCGAAGAGTCCCCGTTCGGCGGTCGTCGCCATCCGACGGAAGGTCTCGAAGTCGATCTGGGAGCCGCTGCGCGGATCGGACCAGATCGTCGTGTGGTTGACCCCCTGGAAGAAGATGCCGAAATGAATCTTCCGGTCCGGGAACCGATCCTGGCTCACAGCTGCTCCTCGGCGTATCGGTTGGCCGGTCGCGCCAGGCCGAGATTGGCCCGCAGCGTCGCACCGGGGACGGGTCGGTGCGCGATTCCGGTGCGGAACAACACCGGAAGTACCGCACGGGACAGAATCGGCAGATCTTCGTCGATCACCGCGGGGTGCAGGCGGACGCCGTCGACGTGCCGGGACAATCGCGTCAGCAGGCTCACCAGATCGCCCGGCGGGCCCGAGAATCGCAGGCGGCCATGGGGTTCGCGGGTGGCGTGGGATTCGAGTTCGGCCAACCGGGTGGCGGCGCTGTGGCTCGGAGTGTCCAGGGCGACTTCGAGATCGATGAACACCAGCGCGTCCCCGGCTGCCTGTTCGGCGGTCGAGACGGCCGCCCCTTCGTCGGGCCCGGTCACCAGGACGACATCCGCGCCTCCGAAAGAGGCTGCACCCGAGCCGGGTTCGTTCCACCCGGGACCGTGCACCCGGCCCACTCCGGCAGTCGCCCCGTCGGCGAGCACCGTCGTGCGGTCGGCGAACACGACGACCTGTCCCTGCGGCGGCCGCGGCACGATCGCGGGCCCCTTCACCGAGAACGTTTCCCCCTCGAAGTCGATGTAGTGCAACCTATTCCGGTCCAGGAACCGCCCGCTGCCCCAGTCCCGGATCACCGCATCGTCCTCCCAGGAATCCCAGAGACGACGGGCGACCTCGATCGAATCACGCTGTTCGCGCCGCACCTCGGGTCCGCTGGTGCGTGGTTCGCGTCCCCAGGTCGCCGCCGCGCCGGGATCGACGGTGGCCAGCCACCCGGCCCGGCCTCGGGACGAATAGTCCAGTGTCGCAAGCGCGGACGCGGTGTGGAAGGGCTCGGCGTACGTGGTTGCCACGGCCGGAACCAGCCCGAGCGTGCTGGTCGTCGCCGCGACGAAACAAGCCCGGGTCGGCGCATCGATCCGCCCGGCCGGACCGGTTTCGGGCGGCAGGATCGAATCCTCGAAGGTGGCCAGGGTGAATCCGGCGTTCTCCGCGGCGCTCACCCGCGCCTGCAGTGTCCGCGCGGACAGCAACTCGGCGGGCTCGCCCCGCGATCTGCGCCACGCGGCGGGATGATATCCCGCACCGTCGAGTTCGATCCCCACTGCGAAGCGGCTCATACTTCGACGATCGTCGCCCCACCGCCCGGCGACCATCATTTCCCTCCACGTGATCGCAACACCGGGAAGAGCCGACCGCGCGCGGGAGGCTACTGTGGCTATCGGTCATCCGTAGATCGGGAGGATAAGCGATGAGTTCCACCAGCCCTGCTTCGAACGGCCTGGTCAAAGGGCTGATCCGGGCATTCAACAATGGAATGGTCGCCCTGATGCGGTTGCCCGTGCTGGGTGAGCGGATGAGCGGCAGCATGGCCGAGATCAGCTACGTCGGCCGCCGCTCGGGCAAAACCTTCCGCACCCCCATCGCCTACCGCCGCACCGGAGACGACATCGAGATCGGCGTCGCGATGCCCGACAAGAAGACCTGGTGGCGCAACTTCCTCGGCGAGGGCGGCCCCATCACCGTGCACCTGCGCGACGGTGACCGCACCGGACATGCGGTCACCACTCGGGACGAGAAGGGCACGGTCACCGTGAACGTCCATCTGGACCAGCCGGCCTGAGCCGCCCGGGGCCGGGCGAAACGCTGTGCATCGCAACAGGTTCCGCTGATCGACGGCGGATTCATGCCGAGTACGGGATCTGAATCTGCTCCGGCTCCCGCGATCGGGTGAGCAGGATGGCCCGCCCCGCGGCCAGCGCATCGGCACTCACGTCGCCGGTGAGAGCAACGCTCTCCTCGGCCGGTGTTCGCAGCATCAGCATGGGCGCGGAGAGCTTGCTCAGGCAACCCAGCAGTCCGGTCTTCAGTGCCTTGTCCAAGCCGGTCGCGCGCCGGGTGACGATCAGATGAAAGCCGATCTCACCCGCCATCGGCACGAACTGCTCGAGTGGCGACAACGGGTCCTCGCCGTCCGCGACGACCGTGTCGTAATCGTCGACGAGTACGTAGAGTTCAGCGCCCGCCGCACTGCCACGTGCCCGCCGCCCGGCGGTTTCGATGCCCTCGATCCGGTCGGCGAGGCGAACGCACAGGCGCTCGACCTCCTCGCGCAGTACCGCGGCCGAGGGCGCCGCGACGATCGCCGAACCCTCGTCCACCGAACGCACCAGCGCACGCCGAGAGTCGACCAGCAGGATGCGGACCTGGCCCGGCGTCGCGTTCTCGAGCAGACCGAGCAGCACGGTACGCAACAGAACGGTCTTGCCGAAACCGGCGTCGGCGAATGCCATCAGATGCGGATTATCCTGGAAATCCATTATCACCGGCGATAATTCGCGCTCCCCGATGCCGATGGCCAGATGCGTCTCGTCCTGCGTCAGGCCGGCGTCGCGGGCCGCCCGACGGACCTGGTCGCGGGATATCATGCGCGGCAACGGCAGCACTCGCGGGGCCTGCCGCGCACCGTATCCGGTGCGGATCCGCCGGACCGTCGCGGCCAGGCCGTCCTGCGGCCGCTGTGCACCGGTGTCGGTATCCACTCGGGGCAGCGCGATCAGTAGATGCCGTTTGTCGGGTGACAACCCCCTGCCGGGACGGTTCGGCGGAACCTCTCCGGCGGCGCCCCGGTCCAGCCGGGAGTCGGCCGGGTCACCCAGCCGCAACTCGATCCGGGTGCCGATGGTGTCCGGCAGGGCGAACTGGGACCACGGCGGCAGGGTCACCACGACGTGAATCCCATACCGCGCTCCGGTCGCGGCCAGGGTGGAGATGATCCGCTCGAGCGCCGGATGATCCTGGTGGACCACATCGAGGCCGTCGACGATGAGGAAGACATCGCCGTACGCATCGGCCGAAACTCGGTCCACCGCTGCGACATCGGAGTTCGTGGCCGCCGAATCCCGCCTGCGGGAGCGGAATTCGCACAGCGAGTCGATCATCTCGTCATCGAACAGACGCTCTCTGCGCTCCAGCAGAGCCGCCACATCGAAGACGGCACGGCGAATCCCATCCACGTTCCGGCGCCCGGCGACGGTGCCGACGTGCGGCAACTCGGCCAGCTCGGCCAGCGCGCCGCCGAAATCCAGACAGTAGAACTGCACCTGCTCGGGAGTACACAGCTCCGCGGCGGCCACGATCAATGTGCGCAGAACGGTCGACTTCCCCGATCGCGGACCACCGACGATCGCCAGATGCCCGGAACCACCGTCCAGATCGACGACCATGACATCCAGCCGGTGCCGCTCCGGGATGTCGACGAGCCCGAGCGGCAGGCGCAACGCTTCCGGCAGGCCCGCACCGGACGCACCGTCCCAGCGCGCCAGCAGTGTCCCGACCGTCGGCGAGTCGGTCAGCGGATCGGTCCACAACTGCCGCGCCTGCGGGGCGCGCCCGGTGAGCGCGTTCGCCAGCAGTTCGACCATCGGCCGATCGACAGGGTCGGCGGCTCCGACCGGCCCGGGACCAGAGACGAACGCTGCCCGGAACCGGGACGTGATTCCTGCCGCGGTGCGCAGGTATCCGTAGCCGGGGATGCGCGGCAGGTGATACGCGGCGGCGGTCTTCAGCAGCAGATTCGATTGCGCGAACGAGAAGGTGCGCAGCACGATTCGATACGACAGGTAACTGTCCAGATCACGCAACTGCCACTCGTCCGGACGCTGCGTGCCCAACAGCAGATGCACCCCGAGCGATCGGCCCAGCCGCCCGATCCGCACGAGTACCTCGGCGAACTTCGACATGCCCGCCACCAGATCCATGAACTCCTCGATGACGACGACCAGCGCCGGTAGCACCGGCAGCGACACCCCGGCCGCGCGGGCGGCTTCGTACTCATCGATGGTTCGGTAAGGGCACTCCTCACCGATGTGTCGCTGCCGCTCGAGGATCTCGCCCTCGAGCACCGCCTGCAGCCGCTGCAGCAGATAGAGGTCCCGTTTCACGCGTACATGACCGGCGACGTGCGGCAGGCCGGCCAGCGGCTCGAAGGTCGCGCGATCTTCGACCCCGACGAGCAGGAAGTTCACCCGATCCGGGCCGTGCCGCAACGCCAGACCCAGCACGATGGTCCGTAGCAACTCCGATTTCCCGGCGCCGGTAGCACCGGCGACCAGTCCGTGTGGGCCGGTGCCGCCGTCGGCGCTCTGCTCGAGGTCCAACACGATGGGTTCGCCCGGGCCGACGATGCCGATGGGCACCTGAAGTCGCCGGCGAGGCGGGCCCGCTCGCCACCAGCGATCGGTGTCCGGCGCGGACACATCTGCGATCTCGAACAGGTCCTCGAATCTCACGTCCAGTTCCTGGCCCGCCGTGATCTGACCGGTCCGCGCGACGGCGCCGCGGTCCCGGAACAGTTCGACGAGTTCGGCCGCACCGTCCCCGGCATCGTCCGCCTCGGCCGGGTCCGCGGCGGGTTCGCGGATATCGGGCAACGCGATCCGGAACGGCTGCTCACCGTGCAGCGCCCAGCCGGCGCCGTCCGGGAGACGGACCGCTCGGTCCGCGGCGGCCCGCGATTCACCGGACCGGTGCAGCCGAAGTTCGATCTGCACGGTGAGCAGCCTGGCCGCCCAATCCGGAACCTCGTCCCAGGCCCGGAAGGTGGCGACCACGTGCACGGCGTATTCGGGTCCGGTCTCGGCGATGCGCCTGACCTTCTCCTCGACGTCCGGCAGCAGTGCGAAATCTTTCCAGCGATCCAGAATCAGGAACAGATCGGGCACCGGGCCCTCCGGCAGTTTCTCGGCGCGAGCCGCGCGCAATCTGGCCGGGGAGTCGATGCGATGGTTGCGATACAGCTTCTTCCGGTTCAGGATCTCCTCGATCACGCCGGTCAGCATGGCTTGCACGGACTCGCTCTCGTCGTCACCGACGACGCCGGCGACATGCGGCAGATCTCCCATCGACCCCAGTCGGTTACTGGAATCCAGGACGTGGATGCGCACCTCGTCCGTCGAATGGGTCAGCGCCAGGGCCGCCACGAGCGTGCGCAACAGCGTGCTCTTGCCCGAACCGGCGCGCCCGACGATCAGCAATCCGTGATCCGGAGCGGCGAATTCGAGCTGGACGATATCGCCGGGTGCGCCGTCCGGCCGACGCTGCCGGCCGATCGGGACGCACAACTTGCTTGTCCCCCACCAGCTTTCCGCACGCATTCCGGAATCCTGCACCTGCTCGAGCCGTCCTAACAGACTGCCGAGCAGAACCCGGTCGCCGCCGTTTGCGGCACCCGGTCCACGCCGTGTCTGCGCGATGTACACCTCGTCGTTCAGCAGACCGTAGTTACCGGGGGTCTGGCGGTCGGTGCGGCGGCGGACCTCGTCCTTGACGTAGGTCCACAGACTGTGCGTGCTGATCTGCCCCGACCCGTTGCCCGCCAGGCCGGTCAGGATGCCGTTGACGATCGCCGCGGTGAAGGTCGACATCGGTACGGAATCCTCTGCGCCCGAACGGTTGCCGTCCTCGGCGATCTGGACGCCGGTGCACGCGGTGAGCACGCAGAGCCCCTCGCCCGTGACCAGATGCTCACCGACACCGTCACCGAGATCGTCCCCGGCCTTGAGCGCGTCGCCGCCGAGAAACGCGCCGCTGTAGCAGCAGTCCAGCAGAATGATCTTGGAAGCGGCGTTCGACTCGCGAATCATCTCCTTGATGAACGACGACGAAATCCCGGAACTGCCAGGTAGATTCGCATCCGTATTGCTGGCCGCGAGATAGAGATTCTGGCTGGTACGAATGCCGTGTCCGGAGTAGTACAGCAGCAGCAGATCTTCCGGGCCCGCGCCGCGGAACATCCGCTCGATGCCGCGCTCGATTTCCATCTTCGATTCGTTGACCAGTATCTCCGCGGGCTGGAATCCGCCGATATCCGGTTCGTGCAACAGGTTTCGCAGCGCTCGCGCGTCCGAGACCGGTGCGTAGAGCCGGGACAGCGACCGCGAATAGAAGGTGTCGTTGGCAATGAACAACGCTACCCGGCGACCTTGCAGATCAGCCATCGCTCAATAGGTCCGACAACTGCGCGACGATCGTGTCGACCTGCCCGTCGGAGGGCCGTTCGATGGTGACTTCCCGATCGCCGTTGCGCAGCGTCACCGAAGTCGCCCGGCGCCGTTCGAAGAACTGGATCAGCACATCGCGAATCGCCGAAGTCATCGCGCCGCCGAGCGCACCGGAAACCACCAGGGAACCAATGGCCAAGCCCACAGCGGACTTCGCACCCGGGACATCGGCTGCGCGAACTCGGCGGACCGCCACTCCCCGGACGCTGCGCAGATCCTTTTCCAATTCCTCGACCCGCTGATCCAGTTGCCGCATTTCGCGCGGATCGATCGTGACGGTCAACAGCAACTCTGCCATCACTTTGCCTCCCCATACCGACGACCGCACTGCCACGGCGTATCACCACTCTAACCACACTCCACCCGGCGATCACCGCTACGACGGGAACACGTGCGTACTACAGCCCAGCTTGATGAGCCTTGGAGTGCTGCAACACTTTCAGCGTCGTGGTCGTCATCCGATCACGCAGCTGACCCACCCGTGCGGTCCACTGCCGGGTGAAACCCGGATCGGACTCGAGACCCTCCCAGATCGGCCGCAATCGCGGCGACGCGTGCGCACCCGGCATCCACAGCGGCACCAATTCGTCCAGCACCGGAGACAATTCGTCCAGGACCGTATCGGGCCGGGTCTCGAACGCACCGAAGCGTCCGGCTACCCGCCCGATGGCGGTCAGCAACCAGTCGTGGGTCGCGAGATCTTCACAGAAACGTTGCGCCTCGGCGATGTGCTTGCGCGGGAGCACGATTCGCACCGAGCGCAGGGTGTCGTCCTCGAGCCGGAACGAGAATGGCAGCGCGTGCTCCGCCGGTTCGCCCACCTCCACCGCCCAGCGCAAACGCGTGGTACCCGCGTGGCGAAACGGAATACGGTGATCGAGACGGGGATCCACGCGGGTCAGATTCGACATCCGACCACAGATCGAGGTCAGATCCAGCAGATCCTCCGCGGACGGGCGCAGATAGCCCTCGACCAGCGACCCGCTGGACGCGGACGCACTCAGCGCCTCGACGGTGCCCGGCTTGCTCAGATAATGTGCCCACGGCTGCCGGTCGGATCCCTGCGCGCGTACCACCATGGTCTGCGACGAGCCCTGCATGACCCGTCCACCGACAACCACGGTCCGCGAGGCCACGGTGCCGATCACGTGCACACGCTTACCTTCGGTCCGGTCCGGGCGGCCTTGGGCCAGGTTGCAGTCGACCCCTTCCAGCCGATTCGGCGAGATCACCAGGGGCACAGGACGTTCCCGTGAGGTCACCGCACTGCCGAGTTTCATCGCGCTCAGCAGTTCGACGCTCGCCGCGGTGTCCAGTACCTGCCTGGACGGCAGCAGACAGGTCTGGACCTCCCCGAACATCGCGAGAGGGGGCTCGTCCGGGCGCACCTCGGCATCGGCCATATCACGCCCCATCAGCAGGCCTCGCGGAGACCTCATTGATGAAAACATGCTGCAGACGCCTGGTGATCTCGCGAGGAATCTCGACGCCCTCGCGCGCACCGCGCTCGATGATCTGAACCATGAGTTCCTCGTCGACGTGCACGTGGTCGAGAATCGTCCGGACCGCATGTTCGATCTTCAGATAGCTCTGCGGCAGTATGGACAGTGTCTGATAGGCGGCAAATGGCGCCGCTTTCGGATTCAGCTGCACCACCGCGGGCATCTCCCACCAGCCTCCGGGCCAGCCGGCACCGCGCGGCTGCGGCTGTACGGCGGCGCCGCCGTCGTAGCGCACCAAGCCCAACCTCAGCAATTGCCAGATCGACGCGAGGTAGGGGCATGACCAGTGTGTGCGCCGCGAGCCGTCCTGGGCGATGCGCTCGCTCCACATCTCGACGTCCAGGAATATCGAATGCACTCTGCGTCCGAGTTCCTCCGGAGGCCGATACTCGGTCAGCTGCATCGCCTGTTTCGAATCATATTCCGAGGAACGCCGGCCATTACACAGCCAGCCGGACTCCACATCCGGCGGGCGTCCTCCCGTGGTCGCGGGTACCGGTTCGGCCACGATCCACGATCTGACCATCTCGGCCAGCTCGATATTATGTCCGGTTCGCTGATTGTCGACGTATTGTGGCGATTCCCAGCAGCCTGCCTCCCGAGCGAGGTAGTCGATGACCAACCCACATTCCTCGGCGACCCCGAGGATTTTTTTCAGAACTTCCGTCGGATCGGTTTTCGAGCTGAAATAGTCGTCGATCAGGAAACATGTGCTCAACCGCGCGGAGTCGCCGAACTCGGCCTTGGCGGCCGCGGTATAGAGATCCACAAGCTTCTTCACGCGCAAGAACTGCGATCGAATCGGCTCGGTCCCGTTGGTCAGATCCTTCATATAGAAATGTCCGGTCTCGATCGAGACGTGCGACAATTCCACATTGGCGATCCTGGGCTGCTCGGTGGCCTCGCGGTACTCGGTTCCGAATTCCATGGTCAAAATTCCCCCTCTGCCGCCCAGGTTTCGTCGTCGACGAGTTCGTCCGCCAGGTCGGCAAAGGCCTTCACGGTTTCCTTGTTGGCGATCTTCGCCTCGACGTCGGCATCCAGGATCACTTGTTCCCGCCATTGCAGCACCGGTTCCACCGGAGTTTTGCCGAGGGTGACGCTCGTGCTGCCCATCAGATTTGCCTGGGCGAGATCCTCCAGAGCCTCGTTCTGCTTGCGCAGCCATGCCCACTGGGCCCCGCTGCCCGTGACGCCGGGCTGCGCCTCACTGGTCGAGGGCACCGCGGTGCGCACATACCGCATCGAGTCCAGCAGCCGCCCGGTGTCGTGGCCGAGTTTCGCGCTGCTCTCCAGCAGGCCGTTCGGCCCGTGCACCAGACCGTTCGCGGCCAGGATGTGCTGGCGCGTCCAGCGGTGGAAAACGAGCCACCGCGCCACCGCGTCGCGCAGCGGCTTCGCGGCCATGGCACTGAGCACGATTTCCAGAGCCGCCGACCGACCGGCACTCAGATCGATGAATGTGACGTCGAAATCCTGTTTGCAGATCACCAGCATCTCGACGCACCTTTTCACCACGTCGGCGGACGCTCCGAACTCCCCGCCGCCACGGTCCCCCGGAAACAGGGTGAGCCGGTACGGGTGACGCGGTGCCCGCAGATCCGCACGTTTGGTCTCCGAACGAATATCGTACTGGGCCGGGATGGACTTCTTTCCGGTCAAATACTTGTGCAGACCGTTGCCCTCGGTCGTGCCGCGATCCATCCGATCTATCTCGAACAACGCACCGGCGGTGGGAGATCCGAAGTCGAAATCGAGATAGGCGACGTTATATCCCTGGATGCTGAGTCGATACGCTATATTGCAACTCGTCACCGAGCGCCCGGTGCCACCTTTGTCCGAGGTGGAGAAGACGAGTATCGGATCGCGATCACTCAATTCACTCACCCCTCATCGCGTCGAGGGTGGCGAAATCGAGTTCATCCAATTCTCGCAGAGCGTCGGCACACAAGCTGTGCGCGGTTCCCGGCCGCTCATCCACCAGCGCCCTGGCACGCAGCAGCTTCTTCTCTATGTTCTCCAACGTCCACCGATTCGGCGTGTGATCTTTTTCGCTGAGTTCCAGGAATCTCTGGTTGAGCAAATGGTCCGCTTCATTGAGCAGGTCCAGCGAGCGAGTCGCCGAGGTCGGCGAGCGCAACGGTGGATCCCGGTACGCCTTTTCCGCGGCAACCAGGCATTCGATGATACGCTCGGTGAAATACCACGACACATGAGCCGCCTCGGGCGAGAACTCGGCCGATCCATTTCGCCGCGACTCTGCCGAGAAATACCGATCCGCATCGTCCCACAGGCCCTTGGCAGGGCCGTTCTGGAAGGCCCTTCTCTCCAGATGATCCATGGCCGTCTGCGCCAGCTCCATCAACTGATCGCGGGTGGCGAGCGTGTCGGAGAGCTGCGCGGCCTGCAGGGTCCGCTTCAACAGCATCGGCGCGTAGTCCGATACCACCCAGGACAGCCGCGGACCGTCACCGACGGTCTCGCTGCCCTGGAGCCTCAGCGACACTCCCGGGACGTGCAGCGCCCGTGCGGGATCGTTGACGGTCAGCCGGCTGGTGATCCGGCCTCTACGCGCCAGCTCGTCGAAAATCGGTGTGGCCCTTGTGAGATCGTCATCGCTTGCCACCCGCGCGACGAGGTCCTGGATCAACAGCGCGGACATGCAGAGACTGAAATAGTCCGACTCCTCGCCGTCGGCTGTGCGCCACGGAATGTCCTCCAACGGCCAGCGGCCGGTCCCGTAACGGGCCATAGCCGACCAGTACCGCTGCGCCAGATCCCAGCGCAACTGCAGCGCGTCGGCGAGCCGGCGCTGCTCGGCGTCGAGCAGGTCGAGTTCCCGCGTGCGCGGCTGGGTCAGGTCGTTGATACCGTCCAGCGCCACAATGGTGAAGTACAAATACGGCCGCCCCGCCGCATATCCCGGCGCGGAGGCCAGCGGTATGTCGACGAAGTCGATTTTCTGCGCATCGCGCACCACACCCCAGCTCCAGCCGCATTCGATCAGCAGACCTTCGTCCTCGAGGTCGCTGTCGGGGGTTTTGGTGAGCGTGACATCTCGGCGCAGCCGGCTGCGCACCCGCTCGAGCCTGCGAGCCACACCGGCGACCACCGCATCGGGTTCCGATTCGGTCTGGTTGAACATGCTGAGCATCGCCTGGCCGTCATCGGTGACCGGGTCCACCGACCGGACCACGAAACTGCGCACCAGTCCGACCATGGCCGCGGTCAGGCGTCGGTTCAGCCGGCCCTCGACCGGCTCGAGCATCTCTTCCAGCCGTTTCTCGGTCCGCCTGCTACTCGCCGTTCTGAGCGATCCGAGGAACTGCAATCCGGCCAGGCAGAGTGTCAGCGACATCGAGTACGAGTCGACGACGTCGAGCGCTCGCTGCTCGGCGGCGGGCGGGGCGTCTGCCGGGTGTCGCAGGTAGGAGTCGGCCGAGAAGATCGGCTGCCCGTCCTGCTCGTACTTGCGGAGGTATTCGTCCATCACCTGGACGATCCGGATGCCGATACGCCGTCCCAGCGGACTCAACGCCGCCTGAACGTCGTCGGCCATGCGGTCGGGGTCGTGTAACGCGAAGCTCTCGATCTGGGTCGCCGGGTACAGAATGCACAACAACTGCTCGGCATCACTGATGGAATTGGAACCGGCCAACCCACCCCAGTTCCACTCTCCGTCCCGGTAGCAGGCCGCCAGCAGCGAACTCCACACGTTCAAGATCTGCCGCCGTGGCTGGATTCTCATCGACCGCAGTCCCCTTCACTGCTCAACGTGGACGCGCCCCAGCGGCGGGTCGATCCGATCGAGGCCCACTGCGGCGATATGAGGCGAAATTATCATGGGTGGCGATCCGAATCACAGCAAACTTACTCGGTGTCGCAGGATGTCCGTGGGCGGACAACAGCGTTCGCCTACCCGCTCGGGACATCCTCCATCATCCACCTATTGCGGTCAATTCGGACCGGCTTGGCGCACAAGGCCTTCGGCGCCCCTCCGGCGACCACGTCCGCCGAGCCGACAGCACCTCACATGCGGAACCACTTCCGCACCAACAGCGCGAAGAACACCGACATCGACACCGTTCCGGCCCACGGCTCGATCGCGAACAGCCATCGCGCGGAATCGTGCAGTGGCACAAGATCTCCCGGTCCGATCGGGTTCAGGAACGATGTGACGCACATGTAGACCGTGTCTCCGACGGAAGCTCCCACCGATGCGATACCGACGATGGTGAACACCGCCAGTTGCGCCAGCACCCAGCCCAGCAACCAGAACGGCCGATATCCGTAGCCGCACAGCACATCCGAGAACAGACCGACAACCCGCCGCCACCCGTGCGCGGCACGGGTGCGAGCCCTGGCCAGCGCGAGACCGGACCGATCCTGGCCCTCGACGTCCTCGGTCATCCGGTACAACGTCCTGGCCCGCTGATATGCCAGCGCGGCGACCAGCGGGAATCCGGCGAACAGGTCCCCCAGACCCTCGTAGATCTTCGCGAGGTGCGCGCTCTGCGGTTCGCCCAGTCGCACCGGACCGCGGAATTCGGCCTCGGCCGCCACCAGAGCGGCCAGCCGCTTGGCCAACGCCGCGATCTCCTGCTCGTCGGGCACCGGCCGCAATGCGGTCGTGTACATATCCTCGAACAACAGGTCGCCCGATTGGCCGGAAGGTAGCTGAACAATATGCGCGGAGAGGTTTTTGCGCACGGTGTCGGTGAACCGAGTAAGCCAGTCCAGTAGGTCGGGTTGAGTTTTTTCCCGCTTCACCATCTTGCGCGCGTAATCCGCGGCGCGACGGTCGATCCGATCGGATACCGAGGTGATGAATGTCGAGTCCTCCCCCATGGGACGAGTTTACCCGGGCCCGAGCCGGCGCTTCATGATCCGACGAGGTTGCCCGGGCCCGAAATATTGCTCGTCGTATGCCACGGATTGAAAATTCGCCGCCTTGAAGATATTCAACGCGGGCTGATTGTCCGGCCGAACGGTCAATTCCATCTCCAGCGCACCCGCCTCGGAACAGCACCGCATGGAGCCGTGCAGCAGGGCGCGGCCGAAGCCGCGATTCCGCAGCGGTCTGTGCACCGCATAGGTGAACAACAGCGAGCGGTTGTCTTTGACGAGCGCCAGCGCATAGCCGATCAGCACACCGCCGAGTTCGGCCACCAGCCATTGGCCGCCGTGCAACTCGAACAGTTGGCGCAGCATGAGTTGCCCGTAGGGTTGCTCTTCTTCGAAAATTTCGGCCTCGAGCGCCGCGATGGCACTCAGATCCCCGATGGATGCCCGCCGATAGACCGGTTCCCGGTCGTCCGCAGTATCCATCCGCTTCCTCGCCCCGACGCAACAAGCTATACGATAACGAGCCTGTCCCGGCCCCGCACCGCTCGGCCCAGTTTAGCGTCGGATGTACGTATCTTTGTGCGAGAGATCATGATTCGACCGGCCGGCCACATCGCCGCATCGCGATCGGCTCCGGCTTCTCGTGCACGGCAACCGAGCTGTCCAGCACGTTCACGACACCAGTTACCGCATCGCATGGTGTGCTCGGCCGTAGCCGGGCGAGCATGGGGCGGTACGCGACTGCAACGCGGACTGCCACCCCGCACAGATGAGCGCCTGAACTCCCGCTGGTGGCCGATCCATTTCGTATCACGCGGCGCTTCGACCGCCCGTCGACGAATCGGGCCGGACAGACCCCGGCTCGGTGCTGGCCGCCCTGATCGCCGCCGAACTCGAGTTTCGCGGACCGCTGTTCGCGATCGAAGCGCGGGCGGGCACGGTGTCGATGTCGGTGTTGTTCGCGCTGGTGGTTCGCAAGTGGTTCCGAATGTGAAGCGCGCATTACCTCCCGCGTAATCGCACGTCGTCGCCTTCTCCGGCAGGGTTGTGTTCGTTCGGTTCACGATCTCGGAGAAGGAGAATTCGATATGAGCACCTATGACGATGCGGTCCAGCGGTATTTCGCGGCGTGGAATGCTACCGGCGCGGAACTGGCCGACGCGGTGGCGAAGGCGTGGGTCGAGGACGGAGCGTACACCGATCCGCTGACCGAGGTCCGCGGGCACGAGCAGTTGGCGGCGGCCATCGCCGGTGTGCACGAACAGTTTCCGGGCTTCGTCTTCCGCCCGCTCGGCGACGTGGACGGTCATCACGACACCGCGCGGTTCAGCTGGGAACTGGTCGCTCCCGACGGCAGCGCGCCGGTGGCCGGTTCGGATGTCGTCGTGCTGGACACCGACGGGCGAATCAGCAGCGTGCTCGGCTTCCTCGATCGCGTCCCGGCGTGATCGAATGAGTCTTGCCGCGCGGTACGGTCACACCATGACCACCGCCCCGCCGAGAGTCGGCCCACTACTGCGCGAGTGGCGCAACCGCAGACGGTTGAGCCAGCTGGATCTCGCGCTGGCGGCCGACTCCTCGGCCCGGCACATCAGTTTCATCGAGACCGGGCGCTCGCGCCCGAGTCGCGAAATGGTGTTGCGCCTGGCCGATCACCTGGATGTCCCTGTGCGCGAACGCAATACATTGCTGATCGCGGCGGGGTACGCACCGCATTTCCCGGAGCACTCCCTGGAGGATCCGCAATTGCGCGAGCTGCGCAGCAATCTGGAGCGTCTGGTCACCGCGCACGAACCGTTCCCGGCCCTGATCGTGGACGGCGGTTACGATGTGGTGGCATCGAACAACGGTGTCGGACTGCTGCTTTCGGGCGTCGCCCCGGAACTGCTGGAAAGCCCCAACGCGATGCGCCTGACCCTGCATCCCGCGGGCATGGCCCCGCGCATCCGCAATTACGCGCAGTGGCGCGGCCATCTGCTGCACCAGATGCAGCGCCAACTGGCCCTGACCCGCTCCACTCCGCTGCGCGCACTCTACGACGAGGTCGAGTCCTATCCCCCGCCGCCGAACTGCGGCGAGGAACTGGCCCCGGCCTCCGCCGCACCCGCCCTGCCGCTGCTGCTGGAAAACGACGGCCGCACATTGGCTTTCATTTCCATCATCGCCACCTTCAACACCCCCACCGATATCACCGTCTCGGAACTGGCGCTGGAAACCTTCCTCCCCGCCGACCCGGAAACCGCCGCGTTCCTCACCGGATAGAACGGACCGGCCGCGGGTGGCCGGGCGCCTCGCGGCACGGCGGCCGGGGCGACGGCCGGCCGGACGCGGCCGGTTGCTCAGGCGACGGTGGCGGCGCGCGGGGCCGGGGTCAGGGAAGCCCGGCCCAGGCCGAGGTGGTCGCGCAGGGTGGTTCCGGTGTACTCGGTGCGGAACAGGCCGCGGCGCTGGAGTTCCGGGACCACCAGGTCGACGAACTCGTCGAACGTTCCGGGGGACTGGGCGGCCGAGAGGATGAACCCGTCGGCCTCGCCGCCGTGGAAACTCTCCTCGATGCGGTCGGCGATCTGCTCCGGCGTTCCGACGAACTGCGGAAGCAGCACGCCCTGCGCGTAGAGCTTGCCGACGTCGCGCAGCGTGAGGCTGTCCTCGACGCTGAGCCGGTGCGCGACCTCGAACAGCCCCTGGGTTCCGGGGACGGTGACCTCCTCGATGGGCGCGTCGAGGTCGTATTGCGAGAAGTCGTGGTCGGTGTGCACCGACAACGTGATGAGTCCGGAGATCGGATCGGCCAGCTCGTTGTGATAGGCCTGCTTCTCCTTCGCGATCGCCTCGGTCTCCCCGATGAACGGTACGAAGGACGGGAAGATCTTCACGTCGTCGGGATTACGCCCGGCGTCGGACGCCCGGGTTTTGATGTCCTCGTAATAGGCCTTGCGCCCCTCCGGCGTCGGGTCGATCTCGAAGATCGCCTCGGCCCAGCGGGCGGCGAAATCCCTGCCGGTGGGCGAGGATCCGGCTTGGATGATCACCGGCCGGCTCTGCGGCGAATGCGGCACCGTGAGCGGGCCGCGGGTGGCGAACCACTGCCCCTCGTGGTCGACGGTGTGCACCTTGTCCGGATCGGCGAAACGCCCGGATGCCTTGTCCCGCACCAGCGCATCGCGCTCCCAGCTGCCCCACAGCTTGAAGGCGACCTCCAGGAACTCCTGGGCGCGCTCGTATCGCTCGTCGTGACCGAGGTGCTCCTGGACGCCGAAATTGTGCGCCTCGGCCTGATTCAGCGACGTCACCACATTCCACCCGGCCCGGCCACGGGACAGATGATCCAGCGTGCCGAAGATCCGGGCGACCTCGTAGGGATGGAAATAGGTGGTGGACTTGGTGATCGCCAGGCCGAGTCTCTCGGTGACGTTCGCCAGGCTCGCGGCCACGAGCGAGGGATCGATCGTGGCCGCGGCCTGCGTTCCGCGCTCGATGGGGACCCGGATGTCGTTGCCGAAACGCACCGGTGTGGCGAGCAGATCCGCGAAGAACAGGAAATCGAACTTCCCGCGTTCGAGCGTCTGCGCAACCCGGCGATAGTAGTCCGGCCCGAAATAGTCCGTCGTCGATCCGGGATGCCGCCACGCGGCATGTGAATGGGTCACGTTGGAGGCGATCAGAAAGCCCGCCAGATGAAGTTCACGTGCCACTTGCTCGAATCCTAACCGTCGAATCCACACGCGGTGTCGGCCACCGGCGCGTCCGCACTACATGATCGAAGGCGAGCAACCAGCAGGCAACGGTTGCGATCGAGCCGATCCGAACCGACCGGCCGCAGCGCCGGTGTTCGGAACCGGGCCGGAACTCACACGAATTATGTTCCACCCCAGCAGCTTTCGCTCGCGCGATGGCCGATCGTCGCACGGGGCCGCAGCACTGCGCCGGGACGTGCGCACCGCACCCTGTCTACCACGATCCGGCAAGCCGGGCGATCGTGAATCGATCCGGCGACGAATCCGCCATCGGCACAACGGACAACAGCCAGATCGCGGCGCCGCCGGAGATACCGGCGCCGCTCGCACCTGGCCTGGGGCGTAGGCGCGCCCAGCTGTCCGGCACGGCATATCGCCTACCGATCGCCGAGGCCGCGATCGAGCAGTTGCTCGACTTCCTGCCCGATATCCGGCTCGCGGTTGCGTACGACGCACTGACCTGGCGTCCGGGACCGCTGCACCGCACCCTCGCCGATCTCCCGGTGACCTTCCCCGCCTGCCCGCCACTGCGTCTGCCCTGACCCGTGCGGTCGAAACATACCGGGCCACTGAACTTTTCCGTACAGCGACGACGCACGGGAACGATCGCGCGACCCGAGATCGTAGACTTGCGGCCATGAGCGAGACGGTCACGATGGTGGCACTGCCCGGGACACTGTGCTCACCCGCGATATTCGAATCGCTGACCGAAGAATTGGCCGGTCGGCCGCGCGTGGCTCCGTACTCCTGGCTGACCGAGACCGGTCCGTGGGATATTCCGTCGATCTCCGCACGAGTGGCCCGCCACATCGAGCGCACGTATGCCGAGCCGGTGCTGGTGTGCGGCCACTCCACGGGCGGAGCGATCACACTGCACCTCGCGCTGACCCATCCGTCGGTGGTGCGCGGGCTGGTGCTGGCCGACACCGGCGCACAGATGCGCGGCCACGGCGACGTCGACGCCATCCTCGACCGCCTCCGGAACGGATGGGGCGAGGAACTGCGCGCAGCGGTCCTGGACCGCTCGTTCCACACCCCGCCCGATCCGCGCCTGCGCGCCGAACTGCTGACCTGGGCCGCGGCCGTCGATCGGCACGCGGTGCTCGACGTCCTGACCAGCCAGCGGGACCTCGACCTGACCGCCGATCTGGCCCGAATCTCCCAGCCCGCCATGGTGTTACACGGACGCCACGACCGAGCCCGCGACCCCGGACACGGCCGCGACCTCGCCGCCGCCCTGCCGAACGCCCGATTCCGCCTGCTGGATACCGGCCACACCCCCATCCAGGAGGATCCGGCCGCGGTGGCCGAAGCCGTTCGCACACTGCTGACCATGGTCTGATCCGCTGCGGCCCAAGGTGTTTCGGTCTCCACAGCCGCCGAGAGGTCCATCCCGGTACCGCGAACCGGCCGAAACGATCTGCGGCGGCGACATCATCGGATGTGCGGGCGGCGGCGGGTCTTCAGCGGCGCGTCTTCAGCGGCGCGTGATCGTCACCGAAACATCGTGGGCCGCACCGGAAGTGGCAGCGATCTTCACCACCCGGGCATCGGGCGCGGAGACCACGGTCCCGCCGTCCACCCGGACGTCGTAGCCGTGCGGGTAGTGGCGAGCGGGCACGAAGATCTCCGTCGGAGTACCGGAGGCGAGATGTGTCCCGGCAGCGGCGGCGGTCGAATAGCTCAGCGTCATGGCCGAAGTGGCGCGGTCGAAGTGATACTTCGACGGTGTGCCCGCGATCGCGCGTGCCCACGGCACGGCCAGTGCGTCGAGTTTGGCCTGCTTGGCGTTGGCCGGGGAGGCGGGTTTGCGCTCGTCGACCAGAAGGCCCTGGGTGTCGGAGTTCGCCGGATCCTGTGGGTGGTAGACGTAGTAGGCCCAGTAGGTCCACGACCAGAAGTGCTCATCGGCCAGGTCGACCAGCCGGGCGTTGTCGGTGTTCACATCGCTGGCGCCGAATTCGGACAGGAATCCCGGCTCGTCGGCACGGTCGGCGTTCACGGCTACGGCCTGATTCTCCTGCGGCGGGCAGACCACGTCGAAGCCCGGCGGCGTGGGTACGCCGACGATCCCCGCGCCCAGCACCGGGAAGCAGTAGACGTGAAAGTTATGGCCCACAGCCGAATCCACCGGCGCCGTGAGCGCGGTGCTGCCATCGGTGTTCGGATCGGATTCGGGGAAGATCACGTGTGTGTCGCCGGAACCACGCAGCGCGGTGATCACCCGACCGTAGAACTGCGCCAGCGCTCCCCCTTCGAACGCCGGACACGAGGCGATGAACGGCTGGCAGGAATACCCGCTGCCCGCATACGGCTCGTTGAACGGGTCCAGTCCCACGATGTTCGCCCGGCCCGGCCCCGCGTTCAGCATCCGGATCACGTGCTGCCACGCGTGGATGAAATGCGTTTGGATGCCGACTCCGTCGGCCGCGGGCTTGTCGTTCCAGAACGCCTGGAAGTCGTCCTGGGCGTTGCGCGGGTCCGCACCGAGGGTGGCCCACTGCGGGGCGCCGTCACCGCCGCTGTTCCCGAGTTGGGCGATCCCCGCCGAGCGGCTCCAGCCGTCCTGATGGAAGTCGACGAGTGTGCGGATTCCGTGCGCGGCGAGCAGATCGTTCAGCGCGACGATCCGGCGGATGTAGGCGTCGTCGTATACCCCCGGCCGCGGTTCCACCGCTTCCCAGATGAAACCGATTCGCGCGGCGTCGAATCCCTCGCTCGCCAGCAGCGCGGCGTCCGCCGCACCGAAGTCGGCCGGATAGTAGGGCGCGGTCTTGCGGACCAGATTCACCCCGTGCACCGAGATGACCCGGCCCTGCTCGTCGGCCAGCCACTTACCCGCCCGAGCGGGCGGACGCGGAGAATCCGCCGATGCGCTCGGCGGCACGGCCGCCACCGCCAACGCCAACAGCAGCAGCGCGATCAGCCACGGCCGCCGCAGGCCCGTGCGAGCGGCGGCGTGCCGGGGTCTGCCGGGACGAAAGTCGTTGAATCGCATACGTTCTCCTTCTCGATGCGATCGCGGGATAGCTACGAGCGAAAGTCATCGGGCGCAGAGGATCCGCGCCGCGGCTCGATCCCACTCGGCGACCAGATCCATATCGTCGGGGCAACGCAGCCACTGTTCTTCCAGTCCGGTCATCGTGGCGATGAGATGGCGCGCCACCGAACGCGGGTCGTCCGGCAGCTCGAGCCCCTCGACCAGCCGCGTGAAGGCATCCAGTACCCGCGTCTCGCGATCCCGGAAGTACTCGTGGGCCGGATGTTCGCGATACAGCGATTCGCTGCGCAACATCGTGTGCAGCCGCACGATCTCCGGCTGAGACACGTTGCGCGCCACCACGGTACGCAGCGCCCGCCGGGCGTCGGTGACGGTCGGCGTCCGCCCGAACTCCCGCCCGAGCTGCTCGAGCACAGCCTCGGTATCGCGCCGATCCCGCTCCTGCAACAACGCGATCAGCAAGCCCTCCTTGGTCCCGACATGATGCAGCACCCCCGCGACGGTGAGCCCGCACCTGTCGGCGAGCTCCTGAACGCTGAACCCGTAATACCCGCGCTGCCCGATGATCCGAATCGCCTCGGCCAGGATCTGCGCCCGCCGGTCCGCCCGCCGCACACGCCCGCCGCTCGCGACCGCCGTCCCGCTCATCGCACATCCTCCGTTACCTACTAAGTACTCAGTAGGTAACGATGGTAGCCGCTTGCCGAGCCTCGGAAAACCCCGAAACGACCGCGCCCAGGATCTTTCGGTCTTCCCGCCGGCGGCGGCCGTCCGGCGGGAAGGCCGAAGTCGCAGTCCGGACGGCCCGGCGTCACCGCATCCCGAGTGCGGTCGGCTCAGCGCAGGGTGGCGATCCAGCGGCGAGTGTCGGCCGGATCGATGACGTCGTCCAATTCGCCGACCGTGGCCGCGGTGAGGGCTTTACCGCTCTCGTACGCGGCGGCCACGAGATTGTCGAAGGCGGTCTGCCGGGCCGCGGGGTCCTCGATGGCGGCCAGTTCCTTGGCGAAGCCCAGGCGGACCGCCCCTTCCAGTCCCATGCCGCCGATTTCGCCCGTGGGCCAGGCGATCACGAAACGCGGAGCCCGAAAAGAGCCCGCGGCCATGGCCTGCGCCCCCAGGCCGTACCCCTTGCGCACGATGACGGTGCCGAAGGGGACGGTGAGCGCGGCGGCATCGATGAACAGCCGGCTGAACCGGGTGACGGTGGCCTCCTTCTCCGCCTCGGGCCCGACCATGAAACCCGGTGTGTCACATAGGGATACGATCGGCAGGCCGTGGGCCTGGCACAGCCGCAGGAAGGCGCCGAGCTTGTCGGCGGCCGGTGCGTCGATCGCGCCGCCGAGATGGTGGCAGTCGTTGGCGATCAGGCCGAAGGGGCGTCCCTCGAAACGAGCCAGTGCGGTGACCACGCCCACGCCCCAGTCGCGACGCAATTCGAGTGCCGATCCGCAATCCGCGACGGCCTCGATCACGGAACGGATCTCGAAGGCGCGCAGCCGATTCTCCGGCACCACATGCCGCGCCGAACCTGCCTCGGGAGCCTGCCAATCATCCACGGCCCCTTGGAAGTACGACAGATACCGGCGGGCCATATCGACCGCCTCGGCCTCGTCGGCGGCGGCGAGATGGACCACTCCGTTGCGACGCTGCACCTCGATCGGCCCGATGTCCTCCGGCGCGTAGACCCCGAGTCCGCCGCCCTCGATCATGGCGGGCCCGCCCATACCGATATTGGCGTCGGGAGTGGCGATCACGACATCGCACATCCCCAGCAGCGCGGCGTTTCCGGCGAAACAGCGACCGGAGACGATACCGATCAGCGGCACCTTCCCGGACAGCTCGCCCATCACGCGGAAGGTGGTGACGTCCAGCATCGAGATGCCGCCGTGGTCGGTGTCGCCGGGCCGCCCGCCCCCGCCCTCGGTGAAGAACACCACCGGTAGCCGCTGCTCGTACGCGAGATGCAGCATGCGGTCGGTCTTGGCGTGATTGCGCACGCCCTGGGTGCCCGCCAGCACCGTGTAGTCGTACGACATCACCACCACCCGCGCCCGATCCACCCCGAACCGGCCCGCGCCGACGGTGGCGACCCCGGCGACGAGGCCGTCGGCCGGAGTGTTGGCGATGAGGTCCTCGGCACTGCGCCGAGCCCGTTGCGCGGCAACGGTGAGCGCCCCGTACTCCACGAAGCTGTCCGCATCGACCAGATCGGCGATGTTCTCCCGTGCGGTGCGCCGGCCGAGGTCGTGCCGTTTGGCGACCGCCGCCGAACGTCGCGCGTCGCGGGTGTTCTCGTGCCGGGCCCGCACCTCGGCCAGATCGGCCCGCTCGGCATCGAGGTCCACCACCGCGGCCGCGACATCCGCACCGTCGTGGTCGGCCTCGGTCCAGCTCACCAGCACCGCGTGCGGGTCGACGACATCACCGGGCGCGACCAGCTGCCGCAGCACCCGCAGCGAGGTGTCCGCGCGCACCACGTGCTGCATCTTCATCGCCTCGAGCACGGCCACTTCCGCACCGGCGGGCAGCACCGAGCCGGGTGCGGCCAGGCTGACCACGGTCGCGCCCATCGGGCTGCGCAGCGCCTGTTCGTTCTCCTCCAGCACGGCCTGCAACGGACTCGACACGGCGCCACGCACCTCGGGCTGGGGCGTGTAATCGGCTGCGCGGGATAGCAATCGGCCGAGTTCGCGCTCGAACCAGCCGGTGTCCACCGATTCGTCGCGAGGCAGTTCGTCCAGTGCGGCGCGCAATACCGCGAGATTGGTGTCCACGCCGGTGATGGTCGTCTCGGCGAGCGCGTCCGAACACCGTTGCAGCGCGGTCGGATACGACGAGCCCCGTGTGATGACCTTGGCCAGCAGCGAATCGAACAGCGCGCTCTGCCGCATCCCCGGACACGCGGCGGTGTCCACCCGCACTCCCGCACCGGTGGGCGCGCCGAACTGGGTCAGGGTTCCGGTACTCGGCAGCAGATCACCGCTCGCGCAGACGATTTCGGCATTCACCCGGGCCTGCACCGCGAATCCGCGCGGTGTGGCCTCGGGCAGGTCCAAATCGGCCAACCGCTCCCCGAGCGCGAGCCGGAACCCGACCGCGACCAGATCGACCCCGCTCACCTCCTCGGTGACCGTATGTTCCACCTGCAGACGCGGATTCACCTCGAGGAACCACGCCTGCGTGCCACGAACCAGGAATTCGACCGTGATCACCCCGCGGCATTGCACCGATTCGGCGATCGCGACCGCATCGCGATGCAACCGTTCCCGCAGCGCCGCGGGCAGATTCGGCGCGGGCGCCAGCTCGAGCAGTTTCTGCCGACGTCGCTGCACACTGCAGTCCCGGTCACCGAGCGCGACCGCGCGCTGCCCGTCGGCAACGATCTGCACCTCGACATGCCGCGCGCCGGTCACCAGGGCTTCGGCGTAGACGGCGTCGTCGCCGAATCCGGCCAGCGCCTCGGCCCGGCACCGTTCGTACGCCTCGGCCAGCTCGCCGGGCTCGCGCACCGAACGCATCCCGCGACCACCGCCGCCCGCGGCCGCCTTGACCATCACCCCGTCCGGATGTTCGGCCAGCAACGCGGCGATCGCGTCGAGCCCGTCCTCGCCCGAGGTGGCGGGCAGCACCGCGGTTCCGGTCGCCTCCGCCGCCGCCCGAGCGGCGACCTTGTCCCCGAATATCCGCAACACATCGGGTGAGGGCCCTACGAAGACGAGTCCGGCCGCCGCGCACGCGGCCGCGAAATCGGCACTCTCACTGAGGAATCCGTAGCCGGGATGAACCAGCGTCCCGGCTCCGCCGCGCCCGGCGGCCGATACCACCGCGTCGATGTCCAGGTAGGCCGCGGCGCCACTGCCGGGCAGCGCGACCGCCTCGCCGGCCAGGCGCACGGGCAGTCCGGCCGATTCCTCGGCGGTGTGCAACACCAGCGTCGAATATCCGCACTCCCGGGCGGTCCGCACGATCCGGACCGCGATCTCGCCCCTGTTGGCCACCGCAACACGCATGCCCCCAGCCTCGCATCCCCGCACCCGGCGCGCGGCCCGGGGTGATCCTCCCCGGACAGCGGCCGAAGCCGCTGTCCCGCACGCCGCAACGCCGCCACCGGCAGATGATCCCGGGTCGGGATGCGGTAGCGGACCGTCGCCTCGCTGATGTCCGCCCGAGCGGCGGTCTCGGCGGTGGTCACGCCGCCGTGCCCCTTCTCCAGAACCAGATCCAGGACGGCACGTGCGATCGCGCCACGCCGCGCAGCGGTTCCGGGGTACGTTCCGCGGCGGATTCACCGGTACCGAAACCCGCTTCTCGCTGTACTTCCCTCCGGCCGACAGCTACCGCGGACGGTTCTTCAGCACATCACGCCGGTTCCCGACAGCGAGCACCTCGCCCAGTACGCGACGGGGCGCGAGGACAAGATCGGGTTCACCTTCTCCAGCGGCGCGTACTTCGTGGAGACCAACGGCAGCGGACGGCCCGCGGTAGGCGGCACGATCGACCCCACCATCACCGCTTGCCGCGCCAATGCGGCTGCCGCACAACACTCCCGCGCGGTCGCCGCCCGGATCTACGGCGCGCATCGCCCTACGGATACGCCTACGGCGGCAGTGGCGGAAGATACCGGATCATCGGCGGCGCCGAATGCACCGAGGGTGCGACGTCTCGCTCCGGGCGACACCGTCGAGATCGACAACAGCAGCTTGCCGGCCGCCCAGACCTGCCACCGGCACCAGATCCCCGACGCCACCTACACGGTGTGGGACCAGTTCCGCGACCGGGACGGCAATCAGGTTCCGCCGCAGCGGGATCTGCTGCTCGGCCCGCTGTTCACCAGCGCGGCGTCCGGACATCTGCCGACGGGAGAATTCGCCGGCAAAATGATCGTGGTTGCCTGCCTGCTGGACCGCGAGGCGTTCCCCTGGCAGGCGGACCGTCACCTGATCGCTCGCGCCGCTCCCCCGCGACCGTGCCGGGTGTTCACCCATCGACACCCGGCACGGCCCGATGACATCGGGCCTGTCTCGTTGCCATCGAATCCCATTATCACACAACGGAATTCAGCAGCGGAAGACTAGCCGACCGTGATGTTCTCGGTGAACGTCTGCGCGGGAGCCGAGCCCGCCCGCACCGAGATCAGGCGCAGCGTGGTGTGGCCGCGCCCCGCGGCGGTGAAGGTCCACACACTCGTACCCGCCGCACCCGGCATGGGGTTGTTCGAACGGAACTGCGGCGTGCCCTCCTGATGCAGTACCCCCTGATCGATCGGGCTCAGCTGCCAGACATAGCCCGAGGACGGATTGTCCGGCAAGGCCACCGCCAACTCCTGCCCGACGGACAGGGTCCGGCTCTGCCCGTTTCCGTCGGTTCCGACGATGACCGGCTCGTCGACCGGCGAGGCGGTGGGGATGGCATCCGCCACCGCCACCGCATTCGCACCGCCGGCCGCGAGGGCCAGACCGAGAACAACCATCCGCAAAGGTGTACGCACCGCATTCCTTTCACACTGTCGAGGCGCCCACCTTACCGGCGATCTCGGCCGAACCGCGTTCGTGTGCCGAATGCGTTCCCCGGCAGCGGGTTTCGTCAGCTCGGTTGGACCTCGCGCCAGGCCCGCACCGCCGCGAGCTCATCGGCGCGCGGATCCACCCGCACCGGCGAATCGGGGTGGTCGAAGATCTGCACCGCGCGATGACCGGCATCGAACCGCGCCCAGCCGGGATCACCGTGCGTCGCGAAATCCGCCCACGCCCGATGCACCCGATCGGCCAGGGCCTGCGGCGGGTTCGGTCCGGTCAGACTCACCGCGGCGTCCAGGCGGTCGAAGACGAACGGCACCTCTAGCACATGGCAGGCGCCCAGACCGTCGATGCCCGAACGCCAACCGAATTCGTACATGTACGCCGGTGCACCGGCCGCCGCGACGGCTTCGGCGATCCGCACCGAATCCTCCCGAAAAGCCATATCGGTGACGATCGCGTTGAACACGTCCGCAGCCGAACCATCGGGCCGGTTGGCCGCGTAGACCCGGGCCAGCGCGGGGTCCAGACCGTAACGCCGCAGCACCATCGGCAGCGTCCGGTCGGTAATGGCCGCGGCCAGCCCGGCGGGCACGGTGAAGAAGCGGAACTCCTCCGCGGTGCATCCGATCAGCAGCGGCACCGCTCGTTCCGGTCGCGCGGCAAGGACGGTGCTGGACAGATCCTCGATCAACTCGCCATCGATCACCGGGAACAGGCTCATCACGCCCAATCCGTGGCTGATCACGGTCTCGCCCCATCGCGCCGGATCCGGATCCTGCATCAGCTCCAACGCCATCGCGTCCTGTGCGGCCCGCAACCGGTCCGGCCCCAGCTCGCCGAACGCCGCCGCGGTCGGCGCGACACCGGCCTTGTCCGCCAGCACCTCGGCTACCCGGCGGGCGTCCTCGGCACGGGCGATTCCGATCCCGTTGCCGCTCTGGATGATCGCACGCCGGAACAGTCCTTCGGTCAGCGGCGAGGCGATCAGCGCGGCGATACTCATCCCGCCCGCGGATTCCCCGAAGACGGTGACGTTGCCGGGATCTCCGCCGAATGCCGCGATGTTCTCCCGCACCCACCGCAGCGCGAACACCTGATCGTGCAGGCCGCGATTCAACGGTGCGTCCGGTATCGCGGCGAAACCGGAGACGCCCAGGCGATAGTTGATCGATACCGTCACCACACCGTCGCGGGCGAAGGATCCGCCGTCGTAGATCGCGCGTGCGTTGGATCCGCGCACGAACGCCCCGCCATGGATCCACACCAGCACCGGCAGCCCGGACCCGCCCGCATCGGGAGTCCAGACGTTCACGTTCAGGTACTCGTCGCCGGGAATGCCGTCACTGCCCAGCAGCGCGTGAATCGGTGCGGGATATGGCGATTGCGCGCAGGTCGCGCCGTATTCGAGCGCATCGCGCACACCGGCCCAGTCCGGCACCCGGGCGGGCAGTTCGAATCGCGCGGGCCCGACCGGCGCCGCCGCGTAGGGGATCCCCAGAAAGGTGGCGATGCCGTTCCGGGTGACCCCGCGAATCTTGCCGCCCGTCACGGACACGATGGTTTCCACTGCGAACCTCCTGAAGTCACCAGCATTCTGCCTCGCCGGACCCGATCCCGGGTTCGCTGCACGATATGCACCGTCAACGGGCACAATGCTCGGGTGGTCCCGATTTACTACGCGTTGTTCATGCTTCTGTACGAGAGCCAGCGTCTGCTCGAGTTGCTCATCGGCCCGTGAGCGACGCCCTCGGCGCACAGTGATCTCACAGCGGCGACCAAGCCCGGCTCCAGCGGGGCCGACGACTGTGGTGCACATGAGCGAAATGACGATTGCATCGCATACCACCGATCGGAACGGCGCAGCCCCGCGCGTTCCGACGCTGGACATCGTGATCCCGGTCTACAACGAGGAACGCGGCCTGAGCGACTGCGTCCGGCGGCTGATGTCCCACCTCGAGGGTTTCCCGTTCTCGGCGCGCATCACGATCGCCGACAACGCGAGCACCGACGGAACCCTCGCGGTGGCCAACGCACTGGCCGCGGATTTCGACAACGTCCGGGTCATTCACCTGGACCGCAAGGGCCGGGGCCGGGCCCTGCGCGCGGCCTGGCTGGCCTCCGACGCGGCCGTGGTCGCCTATATGGACGTCGACCTGTCCACCGATCTGAACGGGCTGCTGCCGCTGGTGGCCCCGCTGGTCTCGGGCCATTCGGACATCGCGATCGGCACCCGCCTGGACCCCGCCTCGCGGGTCGTGCGCGGCCCGAAGCGCGAATTCATCTCCCGCAGCTACAACCTGATCCTCAAAGCCGCTCTGCGCGCGCGGTTCTCCGACGCCCAGTGCGGCTTCAAGGCGATGCGGTCGCAGATCGCGCAGGTGCTGCTACCGGTGGTGCAGGACGGTGAATGGTTCTTCGACACCGAACTGCTGGTGCTGGCGCAGCGGTGCGGCCTGCGCATCCACGAGGTCCCGGTCGACTGGGTCGACGATCCGGACAGCCGCGTCGACATCATCGACACCGCGCGCAAGGATCTGCGGGGCGTGCTGCGGCTGCGTCGCGCCTTCGCGGCCCATTCCCTGCCGATCGAGGACCTGCGCGCGGAACTCGAGCGCAAGCCCCTGACCGCACGCATGCCGCTCACCCTGGTTGCCTAGGATCGCGCTGCCGAACGGGCATTCTCGACACGACCACACGAACGTGCGAGTCTGATAGTCATCTGAGAACAGCGCAAAGCGGACACTTTCGGCCGATACCGGGCGTTGACCGGTAAGCAGGCCCGCGACCACGAAGGAGTTCGTCATGGCCCTCATCGGAGCCCTCATCGGGTATGTGCTGACGCTGTTCATCCTCGTGCTGCTCGCGCGCATGGTGCTGGACTGGATCCAGATGCTCAGCACCTCACCCAGTGCGGAATGGCTGGTGAAGGGACGCCGGATCGCCCACTCCTGCACCGAACCCGTGATCGCGCCGGTGCGGCGCGTACTGCCGCCGATCCGGGCCGGCGGCATGTCGATCGACCTGGCGTTCACGCTGGTGTTCATCGCGGCGATCATTCTGCGCTCGATCGCCTTCAGCCTCTGACCGTTTCCCGGCCGTGCGGCGGTCATCGCGAGAACCGCTGCCACCCAGTCGAACAGCTCCCGCACACGTGACCGGGCCAGTGCTGCCCCGGCGTATTCACTTCTCCGGGAACGACTTCACGAACGCGAAACCGATGGCCACCGCGCTGAGCACGGCAAGGACCGCAATACTCCACATATGAATCCCTTATTCGACTGTGCAACAAGCGGTTTGAAGGTACCCCGCGGCTACCCGCGCTGTCCGGGAAACCGGCCATCCCCGTCCCCTCCCCCTCATCCGGGCGTTCTTGTACCGTCGCGCGATCGGTCGGATCACGGGAGCCGAAAATTCCTTATGCACATGTTCCAATGCGCATAGGTGAGTATGAGCATGTTCCAGACTGATAAGTGACCACTCCGGTGGGCCGGGATTCGGCCCACCGGAGGCGATCTACTTCTTCCTGCGGTCGCGCTTCTCGCGCACGCGAACCGAGATCCGCACGGGCGAGCCGTCGAAACCGAATTCCTCGCGCAGCCTGCGCTCCAGGAACCGGCGGTACCCGGCCTCCAGGAATCCGGTGGTGAACAGCACGAACGTCGGAGGTCGCGTGGTCGCCTGGGTAACGAACAGCACGCGCGGCAGCCGGCCGCCCCGCATCGGCGGCGGGGTGGCCGCGACGACCTCCTTGAGCCAGGTGTTCAAACGCCCCGTAGGGATGCGCTTGTCCCAGGACTCGAGCGCGGTTTCCATGGCGGGAACGAGTTTCTGCACCGCGCGGCCGGTATGCGCGGAGATATTGACCCGCTGCGCCCACGGCACCTGCACCATTTCCCGGTCGATCTCACGCTCGAGCTGTTCGCGGCGGTCCTCGTCCACCAGATCCCACTTGTTGTAGGCCAGCACCAATGCCCGGCCGGCGTCCGCGACCATGCTGATCACCCGCAGGTCCTGCTCGGTGATCGGCTGCGAGGCGTCGATCAGCATGACCGCGACCTCGGCGGCCTCGATCGCCGATTTCGTGCGCAGCGAGGCGTAGAACTCGGTACCGCTGGCATTGGCCACTTTGCGGCGCAGCCCGGCGGTATCGACGAAACGCCAAGGCTTACCGCCCAATTCGACCAGCGAATCGACCGGATCCACGGTCGTGCCCGCCACGTCGTGCACCACCGAACGCTCGTCACCGGCCAGCTTGTTCAGCAGACTGGACTTGCCCACATTCGGTTTGCCGACCAGCGCCACCCGGCGCGGCCCGGAACCGGGCGCGGCGACGTCCTCGCGCGGCGTCTCGGGCAACACCTCGAGCACGACGTCCAGCAGATCACCGGTGCCGCGACCGTGCGCGGCGCTGACCATATGCGGTTCACCGAGTCCCAGCGACCACAGCGAGGCGGCCTCCGCCTCGAGTTTCTCCCCGTCGACCTTGTTCACGACCAGCACGACGGGCGTCTTCGACCGGCGCAGCACCCGCACCGCCGCCTCGTCGGTGGCGGTCGCGCCGGTGGTCACGTCGACCACCAGCAGGATCGCGTCGGCGGTCCGCATGGCCAGTTCGGCCTGCCGCGCCACCGACTGCTGCAGCCCCTTGGCATCGGGCTCCCAGCCGCCGGTGTCCTGCACCAGGAATCGCCGGCCGGCCCACGACGCCTCGTAGGAGACGCGGTCGCGGGTGACACCCGGGACGTCCTCCACGACGGCCTCGCGACGCCCCAGAATGCGGTTCACCAGAGTCGATTTGCCGACGTTCGGACGACCGACGACGGCCACGGTCGGCATCGGCACATACTCGTGCCCCTCGACGTCACCCTCGAGATCGGCTATCTGCCAATCGTTTTCGTCGTTCCACACCCCATCGGCGGCGTAGCCGACGGCACCGGAGTCCGGGAAGGTCATCGCCCTCCTCCCGCGGAAAGGTGTTGCGCCACAACCTGGAACAACTCGTCGATGACCTGCTCGCGGGTCAGCTCGCTGGTGTCCACGATGATCGCGTCCGAGGCCGGGCGCAGCGGGGACACCGCACGGGTGGAGTCAAGGGTGTCCCGGCGCTGCACATCGGCGAGCACGGCCTCGTAGTCGTCGCCGCGACCCTCTTCGATGTTCTGCTGATTGCGCCGGTACGCGCGGGCCGGGGCCGAGGCCGTCAGATAGATCTTGGCATCGGCGCCGGGCAGCACGACGGTGCCGATATCGCGGCCCTCGACCACGATTCGCCCTGCGCCGGAGGCGATCTCACGCTGCAGGGCGACCAGCTGCTCACGGACCTCGCTCACCGCCGACACCGCGGAGACCGCCTTGGTGACAGCGTCGCCGCGAATCTCGCCCGACACGTCCGCACCGTCGAGCTCGATGACCTCACGACTCGGATCGGTGCCGATCCGCAGCGGCAGGTCCTTCACCGCCACCGCGATCGCGGCGGGATCGTCCAGATCGACCTCGCTGCGCAGGGCGTGCAGCGTCGCGACCCGGTACATCGCGCCGGTGTCGAGATACCGAGCGCCCAGCCGGGTGGCCAGCAGCCGGGACACGCTGGATTTGCCGGTCCCGGAGGGCCCGTCCATCGCGATGACCAGCGAACCCGAATCCGACATGCGTTCGGGAATCTCGATCGACATCTTCACACCGTTCACAGGTCCACCGCCTCGTAGAGCTTGCCGATTTCGTCGCGTCCGAGCACCCGCAGCGTGCCGGGACGTTGGTCGCCGAGCGCGACCGGGCCGATCCGTGTTCGCACCAGCGCGGTCACCGGATGCCCGACCGCGGCCAGCAGCCGACGCACGATGTGCTTGCGGCCCTCGTGCAGAACAACTTTCACCAGCGATCGGCCTTCGCCGACCTCCAGCACCTGGAAGTCGTCGACCGTGGCCGGGCCGTCGTCGAGTTCGACGCCCTTGCGCAGGCGCTTGCCGACCTCGCGCTGCACCTCGCCGTCCACGGTCGCCAGGTACGTCTTGGACACCTGGAAGGACGGGTGCATCAAGCGGTGGGCCAGGTCGCCGTCGTTGGTGAGCAGCAGCAGACCCTCGGTATCGGCGTCGAGCCGCCCGACGTGGAACAGCCGCTGTCCGGCCATGACCCGTTCGGCGACGATATCGCCGACGCACGGCCGGTTGAATTCGTCGGACATGGTGGACTGGAAACCCTTGGGCTTGTTCAGCGCCAGATAGACCTGTTCGTCGCGCACCACGATCCGCACGCCGTCGACCCGGACCACGGCCGTGTCGGGATCGATGCGCAAACCCTGTTCGCGCACGACGACCCCGTCGACCTCGATGCGGCCCTGCTCGATCAGCTCCTCCGCGACCCGGCGGGAGGCGACGCCCGCCTTGGCGAGCACCTTCTGCAGCCGCTCCCCCTCACCCCACGGCAGCCGCTTCGGGCCCTGCTGCTCTTCTTCACCCTCGACGTGCTGGTGCCGAGCCGGTTTGGCGAAGCTGAGCACGGTGGGCTGCTTGCGCTGCGGTGTGGGCTTCGGCTTGCGGTGGGGCGTGGGCCCACGACCCGCGGCCGGACGCCCCTGTGCGGAGCCGGCGCGTCCGCGATCCTGGGAGTTGCCGCCCCGTCCACCCCGGTCCGGCGCATAACCGCGACCGGTCCCACGTTCGTCGGAATAGCCACCCCGCCCGGAGCCGCGATCCTGCGAATGGCCGCCCCGGCCGCGATCCTGCGGATAATCCCCGCGACTCCCCCGGTCCTGCGCATAACCGCCCCGCCCGGAGCGCTCTGCCGAATAGCCGCCGCGACCGGCCCCACGATCCGACGAGTAGCCGCCACGACCGGCGCCACGGTCCTGCGAATAACCCCCACGACCGGTACCGCGATCGTCCGAATAGCCGCCACGACCGGCGCCCCGATCGTCCGAATAACCCCCGCGACCGCTGCCGCGATCCCGCGAATAACCCCCACGGTCAGTACCGCGATCGTCCGAATAACCCCCGCGACCGCTGCCACGGTCCTGCGAGTAGCCGCCGCGGCCGGCGCCCCGATCCTGCGAATAGCCCCCGCGGCCGGTGCCGCGGTCCGGCGAGTATCCGCCGCGGTCCGAACGATCCCCCCGGGAATATCCCCCACGGTCGGCTGCGCGTTCCGCGCGGCCGTGCCTGTTGCGATTACGGTCCGGTGTGCCATCTCGGCGAGCGGGTGTGTCCACTGTGTCCTGTCAATCCTCGGCGCCGAGGTCGATATCCGACTCGGCGGGTTTCTTCAGCCTGGTGTACCGGGGATCGGTGTCCAGGCTCTCGTTGATCTCATCGATCAGGTCGACGCCCGGCAGCAGGGGCGCCAACGGCGGGAGGTCCGCCAGCGACGCGAGCCCGATCCGTTCCAGAAACAGCTCGGTGGTGACGTACAGGGTGCCGTTGGTGTCGGGATCGGCCCCGGACTCGGCGATGAGCCCGCGGGCGACCAGCGTGCGAATCACACCATCGACATTCACCCCGCGCACGGCGCTGACCCGTGCTCGCGTAACCGGTTGACGATAGGCGATGACAGCCAGAGTTTCCAAAGCGGCCCGCGTCAGTTTGGACCGCGCACCGTCCAGCAACATGCGTTCGACATACGGCGCGTATTCGGTCCGGGTGTAGTAACGCCAGCCGTCACCGGCATATCGCAGATCCATACCGCTGCCCCTGGCGGTCAGTTCGGCGGACATCTCCCGCAGCGCCTGCGTGACGCGTTTCTCACTGTCGCCGAGGGCCGAGGCGAGCAGTTCGGCCGATGCCGGTGCGTCGACGACCAGCAGCATAGCCTCGAGCGCCGAGCGGAATTCGTCCTCACCGAGCGACTGCGCGCCGAACTGCTCCTCGGCCGCCTCGCCGTCGCTCACCCGATCGACGCCGTCGGACGCATCGGTACCCGCTGTCACCGTCACCCGTAATCCTCTTCGATAGTCACCGTCTGTGCTGTTTGCGCATCGTCCGCATCACCGGTCCAGCTGACCGCCAAGGGGCCCAGCGGATCGGGTTGGTCGAACTCGATCGTCTTGCCCCGGTACAGCTCCAACAGCGCCAGAAATCTCGCGACGATCTGCACCGGTACCTCGCAGTCCGCGCAAATCTCGTGGAACGTCGTCCAATTGCCCGCTCCGCGTGCCCGCAACATCTCCAGCACCATCGCGGCCTGCTCGGCGACCGAGATCGCGTGGGCGTGCAGATGGTCCAGACCCACCTTCGGCGCCGGACGTGGCCGGAACGCCGCCGCGGCGATATCGGCGAAACCGGCGGCGTCGACCCCCAGCGTAACCTCCGGCAGAAGTTGCAGGTAGCGATCCTCGAGCGACACCGCCCGCGGATAACGCCGCAGCGCGGCGGCTTCCAGCTCCCCCAGCAACTCGGCGACCTGCTTGAACGCCCGATACTGCAGCAGTCGCGCGAACAGCAGGTCGCGCGCCTCGAGCAGTTCCAGATCGTCGGCGTCGGTGACCTCACCCGAGGGCAGCAGGCGCGCGGCCTTCAGATCCAGCAGAGTGGCGGCCACGACGAGGAATTCGGTGGTCAGGTCCAGAATCTTGTCCGCGCGCAGGGTCCGGTCTTGATTCAGCGTGGAGGTCAACGCCTTGGTGTACGCGATGAATTCATCGGTCACCTTGTGCAGCGCGACCTCGGTGACATCGAGCCGCCGCTGGCTGATCAACTGCAGAAGCAGATCGAAGGGGCCCTCGAAATTGGTCAGGCGCAGGTGGAAAACGTTCGTTCTGTCCGGATTGCCGGTGGCCCCGGCATCTTCGGGACTCGGAGTGGCCTCGTCGGGGAGAGCGGGTGGATCCGTAACAGTGGGCGGTTCCGCGGTCACCGGCCCGACCGGTGGATGACTTCCCGTGCCATCGCCCGATACGCCTCCGCGCCACCGGATTTCGGCGCCCATGTGGTGATCGGCTCACCCGCGACACTCGCGTCCGGGAACCGCACGGTCCGATTGATCACCGTGTCGTACACCAGATCCCCGAAGACCTCCACCACCCGGGCCATTACCTGCCGCGAATGCAGCAACCGCGCATCGAACATGGTGACTACGATGCCGTACAGGCTCAATCGCTGGTTCAGCCGGTCCCGCACCTTGTCCACGGTGTCGGTGAGCAGGGCCAGTCCACGCAGCGAGAAGTATTCGCATTCCATCGGAATGACCACACCATCGGCGCAGGCCAGCGCGTTGACGGTGAGCAGGCCCAGCGACGGCTGACAATCGATCAGGACATAGTCGTACCGATCGCTCAACGGCGCCAGCGCACGACCCAGGGTCTGCTCCCGGCCGACCTCGTTGACCAGCTGGATCTCCGCGGCGGACAGATCGATGTTGCTGGGCAGCAGGTCCATCCCCTCGACCTTGGTGGACATCAGCACATCGTCGACCCCGGCCCGGCCGCCGACGAGCAGGTTGTGCACGGTGAGATCGAGATCGTGGTGCGCGACGCCGAGGCCCGCGGACAGCGCCCCCTGCGGATCCAGGTCCACCAGCAGCACCCTGCGACCGTACTCGGCCAGCGCGGCGCCGAGATTGATGGTCGAGGTGGTCTTGCCGACGCCACCCTTCTGGTTACACATCGCGATAACCAGCGCGTCTCCGTGGCGGGACACCGGCGGCGGTTCCGGTATGTCGCGCAACGGGCGTCCGGTCGGTCCCACTTCCGTGCCGTCCGCCACGATATCTTTCGCCTCCCATAATGTTCGGGCCGCATGCTCTATCCGCGATCCTGATCGGTTGGATGAAAGCGGGTCTGTCGCAGCTCTCCTATGCGGTTCGCCCGCACCGGCTGTCGTCATATCCGCTGCTCCTTACAAGTCCTGCATTGCCCCGCCCAGCGCTGCGGGGCCGATCTTCATCAGGGGGTGCCGCGTTAAGCACTGCCATAGACGCTACCGCTTCGTAGCACAACACCGCTGTTCCGCCTCTCCGGGACTTCAGCGTGTTGTCGGGTGCTCGAGGACTCGAGCTTCGGCACGGCGGTTCAGAGCCGAGCGCCTTTCGGGCGTCCCCGTGAGCACCGATGTTCTTACGAAATCAGTTGGCGGGACCGCCTCTCCGGGGCTTCAGCGTGTCGTCGGGGACAAGGAGGGCGCGCGCCTGTGACCGGCACGTGCGGAGTACCCGGTGAGTTATCCGCGTTCATGGCTCTTGCGAAATCGGTTGTCGGGACCGTCCGTCCGGGCCGTCGAATACCCGCGGTCCCCGCGTTTCGGGCGGGCGACGCGTGGCATCGCAACCCCGCCGGTCGCTCGTATACTCGCGAAAACAATTGCCGGACAGGCTTTTCCGGGCGAACAGCGGCGGGCCGGGAGCCGGATTGCGCTGTCACTCGACAGGGCGATCATCCGCCGCTGGTGGGAGTAGCGGACCGAGCGGACCCAGATCGATGTTGAGGTCTTCCGGTGTGAGTCCGAAATGATCGCGCAGTTCGCCCATGCGTTGTTCCAGAAGCATGAGTGTGGTTCCGATGCGCTCGATCTGATCGTCGGTGAGATCACCCGCGTCGACGCGGCGCAGCGCCTGCCGTTCCATCAATTGCCGCAGCAGCTCCACCAGGGTGAGCACGAGGGTGACGAGCCCGCGCTCGACGGATTCCGGATCGCTGTCGATCCGCGGTGGGATGCCGCCGAATTCAGTCATCGCCGAATTCCGGCGCCTCGCTCGGCGGTGATCCGATCGGCGGGTAGAGGGTGCTGATCGAGGAGATGAGGGCCCGCAACGAGATCTGGACCAGATCGACGTCGGCAATGGCGAGTTTGACATCGCCGGAAATGACCACCCCACCGGCCAGCACCCTGTCCAGAAGATCCACCAGCGCGATACGGCGCTCGGTGTCGGGGGTGCGATCGGCGCGAATCATGTCGCCCCTCGTTGGATACCCGCGAACGAATACGGCGGCCAGGGGCCGGTGAGTTCGAGCCGGATGCCCGGAAACTCGGCTTCGAGCTTCGTGACGGTCGCGGTGAAGTCCTCGGTGCGGTCGTCGTCGACGAGATAGGTTCCGTTGAGCACCATCCAGTCCCGGCGGCCGCTCACGGCCGGGTCGGTCAGCGGCTGACACCGTCCTGCCGCCGCATGGCGTACCAAACACGCATGGATCCGCTCGGCACGCTCGGCCGCGTCCCGCTCGACGGTCTCCTGCGCGGACAATTGCGCCCGGCGGCGAGCCAGGTACGCGGCGCCGGGCCCGGACGTGCCGCCTTCGGCCGCCGCGGCCTCGGCAACGGCGGCGGTGAGGGCGGCACGATCGCCATAGGCTCGTACGCCCCACTCGGTACGCGCGCTCACCAGTTCGAGCGCGGCGGCGAAATCCGCCCGCCGCTCGTGCAGCAATTCGCGTACCCGGTTGTCGTCGTGGAAGACGGTCGCCAGCCGCAGCGGCACGACCGGTCCCCGGCCCACCATGGCCGAAACCACCGCGTCGTGTGCCCGCGCGGTCGCCTCCAGCCAGTCCAGATCCTCGAAGTTCCTGCGCAACGGTTGCTCCCCGAAGACATCCAGCGGCACCGAACCGACCACGGCGGCCAGGTCACCCGACACGATCGTGCGCACCGGTTCGCCCGCGACTCCCGTCAGGCCGGCCGTATCCGCGTACCCGTCGCGCCGATCCGCCACGACGTACAGCCAGACCGCGAAACCTCCGGTCACCGTTGCTCTTCCGTCGACTCGCGGCCGCGCTCGAGCGGTTGCCGGCGCTCGTCCACCGCCTCCAGCTGGGCGATCCGCTCCCGGAGCCGGCGATTCTCGAGCTCGAGATCCGGGCCTTGCCGCTCCACCGCGCGAGCCTTGCTGTTGAGCCAGGGGTCGCTCTCCCACCAATCGATGCCCACCGCCTTGGCCGTTTCCAGGGACGCGATCACCAACCGCAGTTTGATGGTGAGCAGCTCGATGTCCAGGAGATTCACTTGGATGTCACCGGCGATCACCAAGCCCTTGTCCAGGACCCGTTCCAGAATGTCGGCCAGGTTCGTGGATTGGTGCCCGCCCCCGTAGGGTTGCGGCGCGTACGAACCGCCTCCGTTCACCGTCATCGTCGTTCCCTCGAGCCGATGTCGGTGCTGCCGCGGCTGTAGCGTTTGCTTCTCCGGTAGGCCAGCAGACTTCCGTCGAAATCGATCTCCACCTCGTAGAGCGCCAGGATGTCCGCCGATGAGGGGATACGACGGTCTTCGAGTGCCTCGACCTCCACGAGCCAGCCGTCCTCCATGGGTTCCACGCTCGTGACTCCCTGGACGTCCTTCGACGTCAGCTGCACGAGACGTTCGATCGCCAGCACGGCGGCTTGCTCGGCGGTCAGGGCCGGCTCTTCCGCCGACGCCGAACGAGCCTTGCCGGAATCGTCGGAAACGGTGTTGCGAGCCACCTCGATCACTCCTTCGGTTCTATCGCCCGCCTCCCCGGGAGCCCATCATGCGTTCCAGGACCGCCTGCTGGGCTTGTTCGGCCTCCTGCGCGGACAATTCACCCGCCGCCGCGGCGCGCTCGATCTCCTCGAGCTCGCGCCGCAGTATCACGGGATCATGGAGCTGCTGTTCGACCTGGTCCTGGATCACTTCGCCGATCCAGATCACGCCGCGAACCGGCACGGTGACCGGCGCGAGCGGCAAGGACAATATCGAGGAGAGCAGACCCATAACTCACTCCTCGGGAGCCGGCTTGGCGATGAAGTCGTAGGCCGCCATCGGCCCGAGCAACTGCAACTCCACCCGGCCGTCCCACTCGGCCATGAGCCGTTGCAACGCCTCCTCCAACTCGTTCTGCCGGGCCGACTCGACCAGCACCGCGACGTGGACGGCATCCTCCTCGTGAGTCGGTTGGCGCTGGTTGACCATCGCGTCGAGTTGCTCCACCTCGGACACCACCTTCGCGGAGTCCTCGGCTCGCTTGGCCTCGATCGACTGATTGATCAACTCGCCGAGCGCGATTCGCTCGTTGCGGGTGGCATCCTCCGGTTTGCCGCGGATCTCGTCCCGCAGCCGGGCGGCCTCGGCATTCTCATCGAGCAATTCCCGCAGGATCGCGTCTTCGACGTAACGCCCCTTGATCACGAACTGCGCCCGGCCCTCGAGTTCTACCAGCGCCGCGTGGAATTCTTCCTCGTGCGCCGCGAGTAGTTCGTCCTCCACCGCCGCCGTGTCGGTCATGACCGCGCCGAAGCGCAGCGGCAGCACCGGGGTCACGGCGGCCGATCCGTCCAGCAGTTTCTCGTGGGCGGTGAGGTCCTGGGGCGTGCCCAGTGCCCGATCCGACACCAGCGGGCTGACCAGCGCGGCGATCTCGCCGTGCCGCACCACCTCGATCTCACCCGGTGGATCGCCGACTCCGGTGATGTGCGGCTCGGGCTCGACGTCGGCGGGCACGATGCCGTAGACGTAGACACCTGTGGGTGATTGCGGAGCCATCACTTCTCCTCACGCCTGGATGGCCGGTGTACTGTCTGGCGCTTCTCCTGCACGTCACCGAGGAAGTCCGCGACCTTCTCACTCGCCGCGTCGAGTGCGCCCTTCGTCTTGTTCTTCGCCAAGCCTTGGGTGGTGTCGCCGACGAGATCGCTCAGGCCCTTGGGCTCACTGCCGAGCTCGAGCCGGTTGACCGCGTCGGCGAAACGCAGATAGGTATCCACGCTGGCCACCACGACACGCGCGTCGATGGTCACCAATTCGATGCCGACCAGCGACACACGGGCGAACGCGTCGATGACCAGGCCCTTGTCGAGAATGGTGTCGATTACATCGGCCAGGCTGGACGAGTTCGGCCGGGCCATCGTGCCGGTTCCGCCACCGCCGCCGCCTCCTGCGGGTTCGATCGTCATCTGCTTGCTCCTTGGGTAACACGCGACCGGCGGGGCGCCGGGCTGTTGCGGGCGGCTGTTCGGCGGCGAGGCGGCTCCGGTTCGGCCTCCTCCTCGTCGGCATCACGCTGATCCGCGTCCTGCTCGTCGATCTCGTTTTCCTCGGCCTCGTCCATTTCTCGGTCGTCGGCTTCGTCGTCGGCGCGCTCGTCATCCTCGGCATGCCGGCCTTCGATATCTGCTTGCTCCTCGCGCCGTGCGCTCTCGTCGTCCTGCACGACCTCACTGTCGCGGATTTCGCCGTGCCAGCCCACGATGTCATCGCTGTGCAGCACGGTCTCCTGCATGACATGCCGCTGAAAGTGCTTGAGCTCCAACCGGCATCGCCGGCCCGCCGCGCGCCACAGGTTCGCGGTCTTCTCGAATACTCCTTGTGGGTGGTACGCGAGCACCACAAGGATGCGGGTGAGGTCCGGTGTGATCTCGTGGAAGCTGACCGCACCGTCGATATAGCCTTTGGCCCCCTTGGAACGCCACACGATCCGCTCGAAGGGCACCTGCTCGATGATCGTGGACTCCCAGGTCCGCCTCGACCAGAACACTTTTCCGGTCCAGCTGAGCTTTTCGTCGGAGATCTGCTCGACCTGCTCGAGTTTCTTCGTGAATTTCGGGAAGTCCGCGAACTGGGTCCACTGGTCGTAGGCCAGATCGATCGGCACGCCGACGTCGATGTGCTCGACGATATTGGTCAGCTTCAGCTTCTGTGTGCCGCCCTTGCCCTTCCCTCCGGTGAGCGATTCCTTGACTCCCTCGACAACACCTCCGAACGTCTCCCGGAACGATCGCCCGAGCTTGTCGGCACCCGCGCTCATCACTGCGCGCAACGGCGAGGCGCCGCCCGCCAGCTTCTCCACGCCGGTCACCGCCGCCAGCAGGTTCCCGCCGCCGTCGGCGGCGTACTCCTGCAGCCGATCGGCGGTTCTCATTGCCCGGTTCGACAAACCGGCTACCGCACGTTCGGCCAGCGTCCCCGCGAGGTTCTGCACGGATTGCTGCAGGACACCGGTCGGGGCGCCCGCCGTATCCCCGGCCGCCGTACCGGCCCGGGTCGTGGCTTCCGCGATCCGGCCAACCGCCTCGGAGGCCGCCTTGCCGACTCCAGTTGCGGTGTCGCTCAACGCTTTCGACATCGATTCACCTCCTCGTGCGACGCACCGGCGCGTCGCCGGCGTCGGCACCGGCACGGCGTCGAGCAGAGGAGGAGACCGGCGTGCGATCCGCCGAACCTGCCCCACGGTTCGAGGTCCGCGAGCCGGCCCTGCGCGTGCGTGCGGTTACCGGCCCGCCCGATCGTGATCCAGTGGCACGCCGAGAACCGGTTCGCTCCTGGTCGTCTCGGTCTGCTCCGTATTCATCTTCGTCCGGAGAATCACCGTGCCCGCCGGCGCTCGCTGCCTCGGCCTCGCGGCGGTGCCCGTCACCGGTTTCCGGTTCGTCCGAATCGGTGTCGCGCGCCCGGTGTCGATCCGTGTCCGAGACGGACGTAGCGCCCTGTTGCAGCCGCTCGCTCAGCGCATCGATGCGGTTGCTCGCGGCGGTCACCGCGGCCGACCGCGCCGCATCCATCAACTCGCCGCGAACCGTATCGGTGAGTTCGGTCAGCGCCGACGACGATTTGAGCAGCTCGGTCCCGCGCTCCAACAGTTCGGCAGGCGTTCCCGTGGATCGTCTCGCCATCGCCGCCCCTGCCAGCGACAACGCGAAGCGCATCTTGCGCGTGCGCCCCAGCAGGTAACCGACGCCCACCCCTATCGCAATTCTCGTGCCACCTTTCATGGCTCACTCCTTGCTTGCTCGACTACTGCCGCGTCGGCACTGCCGCGGGGGTCGAGCGATAACACCCCGATGTATGAGGTAGGCCATATTGCCAATGGCCATACACCAGCGTATACCCAGCTATTCCGCTGGGCGGGCCGTCGGCCGGATGGCTGGGGGCCGCCGCGGACCAGGCACGCGATGCCGCTACCTACGATTCGCCGGGCTTGTATGCCGACGAATCCGGCTCCGGCTACCGGGGCGCCGGGGCCGGGTGCACAGTCCGAACCCACACCCCCGGCCCCGTGGCTCGCGGTCAGTCCTTGAAGACGTCCTTGACCTTCTCCCCCGCATCCTTCAGGTGGGCTTTGGCCTGGTCGTCCCGGCCCTTTTGCTCGCGCTCGGCATTGCCCGTCACCTGGCCGGCCTTCTCCTTGGCCTTGCCGCTCAGTTGTTCGGTCTTGTTCTTGATCTTGTCGGTAGCACTCATGACGGCTCTCTCCTTCCAGTGCGCCCGGGGCCGCCGGCAACGGCCCGGTGATCGATCGCCTACCCCGGCGCCGGCCGCGCAAACAGCAGCGAATCCGCTCACCACCGGACCGGCCGGGCGCATCCACCGAGACCGAGAATCACCGTTCTCGCGTGACCGGCCGCCAGGGCGCGACCAGACGAGCGCTTCGGCCGGGCGCGGACCGGTGTGGCGATTCCGCGCCCACGACCGAGTGCGAAACATCCACGGCGAGTACGGAGTTCGTCGCGGTTATCGGGCGCGGGGGTGGGCCGTGGCCCAGACTTCGTGGAGGGTGTTGACGGTGACCAGGGTGTAGATCTGGGTGGTGGTGACCGACGCGTGGCCCAGCAATTCCTGCACGACACGTACGTCCGCGCCGCCGTCGAGCAGGTGGGTGGCGAAGGAGTGGCGCAAGGTGTGCGGGGAGACCGCGGCGCCGATGCCCGCGCGTTCGGCGGCGTCCTGGAGCACCTGCCAGGCGCTCTGGCGGGAAAGCCTGCCGCCGCGGGCATTACAGAACAGGGCGGGATTCCCGGTGCCGCGCATCGCGAGTGCGGGACGCCCGCGCACCAGGTAGGCATCCAGGGCCTGCAGGGCGGGGCGTCCGATCGGGACGATACGTTGTTTACCGCCCTTGCCGCGCAGCACGACCGAGCGGTTGGCGGTGTCGATATCGTCCACGTCCAGATCGATCGCCTCGGAGATCCGCGCGCCGGTCGAGTACAGCAGTTCGAGCAACGCCCGGTCGCGCAGTCCGCGCGGGCCGCCGTCGGCCGCGCCGGAACCTCCCGACGCCTCCAGAAGCCGCGAAACCTGTTCGTAGGGAAGGGCTTTGGGCAGCCGCCGAGCCGGGGTCGGCGGTTTGACGGCATGCGCGACATCCCCGGCGGTGATGCCCTCGGCCGCGGCGAAACGATGCAGTCCGCGCACCGCCACCAGTCCCCGCGCAGCGGAGCTGGCGGCCAGCGGCGGATACCCGTGCGCGCCCGCCCGCAGCGAGACGGTGAAATCGCCGATATCGCTCTCGGTCACCTCGGCCAGGCCCGCAATCCCCCTGTGATCCAGGAATTCCCGGTATCGTCCCAGGTCGCGCCGGTAGGCGTTGAGCGTGTTGCGCGCGGCCCCGCGCTCGACCGTCAGATGGTCGAGATAGGCATCGATCTCCCGCTGCAACACGCCCACATCATCGCAGCAAGGTCCGACATCGGCCGCGCGAAACGCGCCCGCCCGCGATCGGTCAGGTGTTGTCCGCGGCGGACTTGCGATCGAGGAACCGGGTCGGCATACCGGGCCAGGGCGCATCGGCGGGACGCAACTCGATTCCCGACGCGCGGGCGGTGGACAGCGCCAGCACGCCCGCCACAGCGGTCGCGTTGACGATCTCACCGGCCAGCGCGGCGCGCACGGCCTTCTCGACCGACATCCGCACGAGTCGCAGATCCGCCTCCTCCAACTCCGGTTCGGGCCGATCGGTCCGGTACAGGTCGGTGGCCAGATACACCCGCAGCGACTCATCGGTGAACCCGGGCGACAGCGCGACGTCGACCAGCACCGACCAGGTTCGCGCGGCCAGCCCGGTCTCCTCCGCCAACTCCCGCCGCGCCGCGGTGAGCGGATCCTCGCCCGGCTTGTCCAGCAGACCCGCGGGCAGTTCGAGCAGGCGGCGGCCGATCGGATGCCGGTACTGATCGATCAGCACCAGATCGCCGTTCTCGTCCAGCGCGGCGACCGCGACGGCGCCGTGATGCTCGATCACCTCACGTTCGGCGACCCGCCCGCCCGGCATCTCGACCTGATCGAGCCGCAACGCCAGAATCGCTCCCGAATACACGATGCGACTGGACACCGTCCGGAAATCGTGGCGGTCCGCGGCCTCGGGCTCCTGCGACGACGCGCTCGGCGCGGACTCGCTCACCGGGACACGCTCCGCGCTTCGCCGAGTTCCATATCGCCCTCGATGTCGACCGGAAGCCGTTCGGCCGCTTTGTATTTCAGCGCCGCCGTGATCAGCGCGGCGAACAGCGGATGCGGGCGGGTCGGGCGGCTCTTGAGCTCGGGATGAGCCTGGGTGGCCACGAAGAACGGATGCTTGTCGGCGGGCAGCTCGACGAATTCGACCAGATGCCCGTCCGGGGAGGTGCCGCTGAAACGCAGTCCGCTCTCGGCGATCTTGGCGCGGTAGGCGTTGTTCACCTCGTAGCGGTGCCGGTGCCGCTCGGAGACCTCGTTCTGCCCGTACGCCTGCGCCACGACCGACCCCGGCTCCAGAATCGCGGGATACGCGCCCAGTCGCATGGTGCCGCCCAGATCGGCCTCACCGGCGACCGCCTGCTCCTGATCGGCCATCGTGGAGATCACCGGATGGGAGGTCTCCGGCTCGAATTCCGCGGAATTGGCATCGTCCAACCCGACCGCGCGCGCGGACTCGATGACCATGCACTGCAGGCCCAGGCACAGTCCGAGCAGCGGAATGCCGCGAGTGCGCGCGTAGCGGATCGCGCCGACCTTGCCCTCGATCCCGCGAATGCCGAATCCGCCGGGGATGAGCACCGCGTCCACATCACCCAGGAACGTCTGCGCACCGCTGGGAGACTCGCACTCGTCGGACTGCACCCAGCGGATGTTCACCTTCGCCTTACGCGCGAATCCGCCCGCCCGCAGGGCCTCGGTGACCGACAGATAGGCGTCGGGCAGATCGACATATTTGCCGACCAGCGCGACGGTCACCTGCTCGCGCGGGTTGTGCACCCGCTCGAGCAGATCGCCCCACACCGTCCAGTCCACATCGCGGAACGGCAGGCCGAGCCGGCGCACCACATAGGCGTCGAGCCCCTCGCGGTGCAGCACCCGCGGAATGTCGTAGATCGAGGGCGCGTCCGGGGTCGAGATGCACGCCTCGACCTCGACGTCGCACATCAGCGCGATCTTGTTCTTCAGCCCCTGCGGTACCTCGCGATCACAGCGCAGCACCAGCGCGTCGGGCTGGATGCCGATATTGCGCAGGGCGGCCACCGAATGCTGGGTCGGCTTGGTCTTGAGCTCGCCCGAGGGCGCCAGATAGGGCACCAGCGTGACGTGCAGGAAGAAGCAGTTGTCCCGGCCCACCTCGTGCCGGATCTGCCGGGCCGCCTCGAGGAACGGCTGGGATTCGATATCGCCGACGGTGCCGCCGATCTCGGTGATCACCACGTCGGGGGTGTTGCCCTCGCGATCCGGGGCGCTCATCGCCAGGATGCGGGATTTGATCTCGTCGGTGATGTGCGGGATCACCTGAACGGTGTCGCCCAGATACTCGCCACGCCGCTCCTTGGCGATGACCGACGAATACACTTGTCCCGTAGTGACATTCGCGTCTTGCGTCAGGTCGCGGTCCAGGAACCGCTCGTAGTGGCCGACGTCCAGGTCGGTCTCGGCGCCGTCCTCGGTCACGAACACCTCGCCGTGCTGGAACGGGTTCATGGTGCCGGGATCGACGTTGAGATACGGATCGAGCTTCTGCATCGTCACCCGCAGGCCGCGCGAGGTGAGCAGCTGGCCGAGGCTGGAAGCCGTCAGGCCCTTACCCAAGGAGGAGGCGACGCCACCGCTGACGAAGATGTGTTTGGTAGCCGTTCGCGACGGAATCCGTGATTGACCCACGGGTCTTCACGTTAACACGAAAACGGCCCGTGAATCGAATGCGACGCACAGTAGCCGAACAGTGGCTGACCGGCGATTCGGCGGGGTGTCACACCGCCGCGAATTCCTCGGAGCAGCATCCGGGCGCCGGGTGCGAATCACTGCTGTGAATGTGCCCGTGACGCCGCGATGTGATCAGAGCACCGGCCGGCGGCCCGGTTACGGCAGCGCCGCGACGGTCAGCGAACTGGCCCTGGCCCCGGTTCCGTACCGCCCGGTGAGCCCCTTCAGCTGTTCACTCAATCCCAGAGCCGTTGTGACCCGGCCTATTTCGTGGTCCACGTTGTCGACGGTCGTCACCGAACCGGCCAGCCGGCCGTCCGAGCGCACGACCGCGATCGGGCCCGCACCGTCGGCGGACCCGGCCCGGCCCGCGAGCACGGTTCCGGCACCGCGTCCCCGCAACCCGCCCGCGAACTTCGCGATGATCGAGCCCTGATCGTCCTGCCCGGCCTGTGCGCCGTCGCCGGTCACCACGACGGCCAACTGGGCCGGCTGCACGTCACCGAAGGTGAGGAAACCGCCGCTACGCAGGGTGTTCAGGATCAAGGTACGCTCCTGCGGAGTGGCCCGCTGATGCCCGTCGGCGGGATCCCCGAGCAAGGCCAGCCCGAGCAGGTCACCGGCGAGGCTGCCCTGATCGACCGACGCGGTCTGCAACTGCGCACCGGCGGGAATCATATTGGTCACCGCGGTGCGCAGCCGATCCCCCTGACCGGAGTCGACGAACGGATTCGTGAGCGCGATCGTGCCGGTCACCGTCGCGCCCGCGGCCCGCAACGCCTTGCCGACCGACTCCACGTCACCGCGGTCGGCGTCGGGCGTGGTGAACAACAACACGCTGTGCCCGCCGAGAGTGCCGCCGAGCAGACGCCCCTGCGCCCCGGCCAGGAAGGCATCGGAGGCGGCGAGCTCACCGCTGAGCCGGTCGTGCTGCGCGGTCAGCGTGTCGACTTTCGTCTGCAACCCGTGGTCCGGGCGTAGCGCGGTCAGAATCCCCGAATGCGAACCGAACACCACCCCGATCGCGAGCGCGAGGAAGATCCCCGCGATCGAGACGGCGTGCTGGCGTAGCGAAATCACCTGTACCCCTTCAGTGTTGCCGATGTAGCGAGTTCGATAGGTCGTGCGCGACGCCGCGGGCCTGCCGCCACACCGACGCGGCCCAGTCCAGCACCTCCCCGCCCAGATGCAAGGCAAGCATCGCGACGATCAGCGCGACCAACGCGGCCAGAACCACCAGCGCCACAGCCCATCCCGAGGTGCGATGGCTGTAGAGCGTGGCCACGGCCTTGGCATCCATCAGTTTCGGGCCGGTTTTGAGCCGGGTCAGGAAGGTCGCCGGATTGGATTCGCGGCGGCTGCGATCGAAGAAGTCGTCCAGCGAGGCCGCCGCGCCGCAGGTGACGATCAACGCCGCCCCGTGGTGGTCGGCCAGCAGCAACGCCAGGTCCGGGGCCGATCCCGAGGACGGGAACGTCGTCGCACCGACGCCCAGATCCTGGATGCGGTCCAATCCCTTCGCGTGACCGTCGGTGTCTGCGGGCAGGATCACCTCGGCGCCGGATTTGAGTGTGGTGGCGGTGATCTCCTCCGGATCGCCGACGATCAGATCGGGCCGGTAACCACAGCGCGCCAACGTGTCCGCACCGCGCCCCACCCCGACGAGAATCGGCGCGTACTCCTTGATGAAAGGTTTGAGCGAGCGCAGATCGTCACGATGGTCCGGTCCGTCGGCCACCACCACGACATGCCGGTTGCGCATGTCCAGATCCAGCTCCGGAACGCCGAAACCATCGATCAGCAGCGCACTCTCGGTGCGGATGAATTCGATCGTATTGCCCGAGAACGCTTCCAGATGATCGGCCAGCCCGGTGCGCGCGGCGATCATCCGCTCGGCGATGCTGGATTCGGTGAGCTCGATACCCTCGACCAGCACCTCGGGCTCCTTCTTGGTGAGCCGGTCGGCGTAAACCACGCCACCATCGATGCGGACCTTCGCACCGTCCTTGATCCGGGCGAACACATCGTTGGATACCGCGTCCAGCAATGCGATTCCATTGGCGACCAGCACCTCCGGCCCGAGATTCGGATAGCGTCCGGAGATCGACGGCGAGGCGTTGACCACGGCCGCCACTCCCGCCTCGACGAGCCGGTCGGCGGTGAGCCGATCAAGGTCCATCTCGTCGAGCACCACGACGTCGCCCGGTCCCACTCGTTTGAGCAGACGCCGGGTGTTGCGGTCGACGCGCGCCAGCCCCGTGCGCCCCGGCAGCGTTTCGTTGTTCTTCGACAACAGCGCCAGCATCTTCATGGCAACCGATACTGACCGTAAAGTCTCAACCATTGGTGGAGGCGCGCCGCATGCACTATCACAATCACAACCGCGACGCCAATGACACTTCGCACGCCGAAGAGATCCGGTACCGATATGCTGTCCCCGCGACGTATTGCTGAGACTACTTGTCACAGAAAATTCGCCGCACCGCCGCGCCCGACCAGAATCGCAAGGAGATTCCGCCCATGGCCAGCACCACCATCGATACGGTGATTTCCGCTCCCCGCGACGTCGTCTACAAACTCTTCAGCGAACGCGACAGCCTCAACGGCTACCTGCCCGTCCGATTCACGCTGAAGAAGCCCGGCGACACCGAGCGCACCGGCGTCGGCGCGCAATTCCTCGTCGGCCGCGGCGGCGTGGGCGTCACCGAGGAGACCACCCTGTTGGTTCCCGGCGAACGCATGGAATACAAAATCGTCGCCGGCGCACCGGTGCGCAGCCACGTCGGCATCATCACCTTCGCCGACGCCCCCGGCGGCACCCTGGTCTCCTACCGCATGGATTCCGAGCCCAAACTCCCCGTCCCCGACCGCATCACCGAACTCGCCCTGCGCGGCCTGATCAACCCCTTCCTGTCCGCCGCACGTAAAGCAGTATCTAATTAGCCTCCGCTTCGCTGCTGGATTTTTGGCCTCCGCTTCGCTGCGGCGGGTTTCCGGCGCTGTAAGGCTCGTCGTTCAGCCCTCGAGACTCGGCCTTCGGCCATGCGCTTCGAGGGCTGAACGACGAGCCCGCGCCGAAAACCTTGGGGGTTGGTGTTGCTGAACCTATCGCTTCGCGGGCGACTCCCAGC